>NZ_JBVIKO010000028.1:0-131541 GCF_055580905.1 Streptomyces sp. NPDC031497 | reverse complement strand
ACCTTCCAGTGGGAGGGCATCGACGGCACCCGGATCTTCACCCACTTCCCGCCCGTCGACACCTACAACTGCTCCATGAAGGGCAGCGAACTCGCCCACGCGGCGCGCAACTTCAAGGACAAGGGCCGGGCGCGGCACTCCCTGGCGCCGACCG
Organism: Streptomyces sp. NPDC031497; assembly: GCF_055580905.1. Taxonomy (NCBI): domain Bacteria; kingdom Bacillati; phylum Actinomycetota; class Actinomycetes; order Kitasatosporales; family Streptomycetaceae; genus Streptomyces; species Streptomyces sp. NPDC031497. Next base: position 131,387 of record NZ_JBVIKO010000028.1, on the reverse strand, counting down.
GCTGGGGTGACGGAGGCGGGGGCACGACCCGGGAGATGGTCGCGAAGGCGGCCCGGGTACGGGACCTGGAGGGCGCGCCGACGGTCGTCTGGGAGACCCCGGAGAAGTTCTTCGAGAAGGCGGAGGCCGAATACCAGGACCCGCCCGTCTGGGTGGGCGAGCTCTACCTCGAACTCCACCGTGCCACCCTCACCAGCCAGGCCAGGACCAAACAGGGCAACCGGCGCAGCGAACACCTTCTGAGGGAGGCCGAGCTGTGGGCGACCACAGCCGCTGTCCGCACCGGATTCCCCTACCCGTACGAGGAGTTGGACCGGATCTGGAAGACGGTCCTGCTCCACCAGTTCCACGACATCCTGCCCGGTTCGTCGATCGCCTGGGTGCACCGTGAGGCCCGGGCGACCTATCAGCGGGTCGCCGCCGAACTCGACGGGATCATCGACGCGGCCCAGCGGGCCCTGGCGGGGGAGGGGGCGCGGAGCCTGGTCTTCAACCCGGCACCGCACAGTCGCCATGGCATCCCCGCCGGGGGCGCCGGCGAGGAGGAGCCGTCCGGGCAGGTGACGATCTCGGAGCGCCCCGAGGGCGGCCGGATCCTCTCCAACGGCCTGCTGCGGATCGAGATCGACGCCCGGGGCCTGGTCGTGTCCGCGTACGACCTGGCCGCCGAACGCGAGACCATCGCCCCCGGTACGGCCGCCAACCTGCTCCAACTCCACCCGGACTTCCCGAACATGTGGGACGCCTGGGACGTCGACGCCTTCTACCGCAACGCGGTCACGCACCTCATCGACATCGATGAGTTGTCGGTCGGCGAGGACGGCCGTTCGGTCCGGATCGCACGGTCCTTCGGCTCCTCCCGCGTCACCCAGGTGCTGTCGCTGTCGCCGGGCGAGAGCCGGCTGCTGATCGACACGGAGGTGGACTGGCACGAGACGGAGAAGTTCCTGAAGCTGGCCTTCCCGCTGGACCTGCACGCCGAACGCTACGCGTCGGAGACCCAGTTCGGCCACTTCCACCGCCCGACCCACACCAACACCTCATGGGAGGCGGCGAAGTTCGAGGCCTGCAACCACCGCTTCATCCACCTGGAGGAGCCGGGCTGGGGCGTGGCGATCGTCAACGACTCCACGTACGGCCACGACGTGACCCGCGCGGTCCGCACGGACGGCGACCGGGGCACGACGACCACGGTCCGCGTCTCCCTACTGCGCGCCCCGCGCTTCCCCGACCCCGAGACCGACCAGGGCGTCCACCGCTTCCGGCACGCACTGGTACCGGGCGCGGGAATCGCGGACGCGGTACGGGAGGGGTGGCGCGTCAACCTGCCGGAGCGAAGGGTGACGGGTGCGCGGGAGGTGGCTCCGCTGGTCACGGTCGACAACGACGCGGTCGTCGTCACCGCCGTGAAGCTGGCGGACGACGGCAGCGGGGATGTGGTGGTCCGCTTCCACGAGGCCCACGGCGGCCGGGCCCGCGCGACGCTGACGGCGGGTTTCGAGGTCGCGGGAGTCGAGGTGACGGACCTGCTGGAACGACCGTTGCCGGACCTTCCCGAGTGGGCGGGAAACCGCGTCTCTCTGCGCCTACGACCGTTCGAGTTGGTGACTCTGCGACTGGCGCGGGTCTGAGCGCCCCTTCAGGAGCCGCGGGGCTGTATCCCTTTGCGGCTACCGCCGCGTGGGCGCGACCAGCCACAACGCACCCGCGGCCGAAGTCCCCGGTCTCAACCCCTCAGCTGCACCCGCAGCCACTCCTCCACCTCACCCACGTGTGAAGCCGCCGCAGCCCTCGCCGCCTCCGGATCCCGGGCGACGAGGGCCCGGTGAATCGCGGCGTGCTCGCGGCGCGTCCTTGCGAACGCCCCCTCCTCCTGAAACCCCCGCCACACCCGCGCCCGGAACGTCCGCGACGACAGTCCCTCCAGGATCGCGGCCATCGTGTCGTTCCCCGCCGCGCCCGCGATCACCCGGTGGAACGCGAGGTCGTGCGCGAGGATCTCCTCCGGGTCGTCCGTCGCGTTCATCGCCGTCAGATGCTTCTCCACCTCGGCCAGCTGGTCGGGCGTGATCCGCGCGGCGGCCAGTGCCGTCGCCGTCGACTCCAGGACCCGCCGCACCTCCAGCAACTCCACCAGCTGCGGTCCACGTGACAGATCGGCGACCACCCCGAACGTCTCCAGCAGGTCACCCGCCTCCAGCTGGGTGACGTAGATGCCGGAGCCGTGCCGGGCCTCCAGGACGCCCAGGACCGTCAGCGCGCGGATCGCCTCGCGCATCGAGCTGCGGGACATGCCCAGCTGGACGGCGAGGTCCCGTTCCGTCGGCAGCCGCTGGCCCGGCTCCAGGCGGCCCTCCCCGATCATCGCCTTGATCCGCTCGATGGCGCGCTGCGTCACCGTGCCTTTCTGCGGGGCCGGTCCGTCCACACCGCTCTCGTCCACACCGCTCCTCCTGTCGCCGGTGCGCCGCAGTCTAACCAGCGATGTGGTCGGACCACTACGGCTCGAATCGCCGAAAAATCGCGTCCAGAGGGTGTTGACGGCATCGAGTGGTCTGATAAGTATGCGGGCATCTGCTCGAACACGCTCGATGAGGAGCTGCCAGATGCCCGGCAGAACACTGGGGAAGCGGAACAGGTACCGGATGATCGGCGCGACGGCCGTGGCCGTCGGCGCCTCGCTCGCGCTCGCCGCGTGCGGCAGCACGAAGGACACCGGCAGCGGCAGCGCCGGAGGCGGCGGCACCGGCAAGGTCGGGGTGATCCTGCCCCTGCTGACCTCGCCGTTCTGGCAGTCGTACAACGACTACGTGCCCAAGATGGCGAAGTCCGAAGGTGTCGAGGCGCTGAAGACGGTCAACTCCAACAGTGACCCCTCCCAGCAGATCACCGACATCAACAACGAACTGAACCAGGGTGTGAAGGGGCTGGTCGTCGCCCCGCTGGACAGTGCGGCCATCGAGGCGGGTCTCGACCAGGCCGAGCGCAAGGGCGTGCCGGTGGTCGCCGTGGACGTGGCGCCCGACAAGGGCAAGGTCGCCATGGTGGTGCGCGCCGACAACGTCGCCTACGGCACCAAGGCCTGCGACTACCTCGGCTCGCACGTCACCAGCGGCAAGGTCGTGCAGATCATGGGCGACCTGGCCTCGGTCAACGGCCGGGACCGCTCCGAGGCCTTCCGGGACTGCGTGAAGAAGAAGTACCCGAAGCTCAAGGTGCTGGAGATCCCCGCCAAGTGGGAGTCCGACACGGCCGCGTCCAAGCTGGACACGCTCCTCAACGCCAACCCCGACATCAAGGGGATCTACATGCAGGCCGGCGGTGTCTACCTCGCCCCGACCCTGCAGACCCTGAAGTCCAAGGGCATGCTCAAGACGGCCGGGCAGAGCGGACACATAGCGATCGTCTCCAACGACGGCATCCCGCAGGAGTTCGACGCCATCCGCAAGGGCGAGATCGACGCGACCGTCTCCCAGCCCGCCGACGCCTACGCCAAGTACGGCATGTACTACATCAAGGCGGCGATGGAGGGGAAGACGTTCAAGCCCGGCCCGACCGACCACGACTCCACGATCGTCAAGCTGCCCAGCGGCATCCTGGAGGACCAGCTCCCCGCGCCCCTGGTCACCAAGGACAACGTGGACGACCCGAAGCTGTGGGGCAACACGGTCAAATGAGCACGCCACTTGTTGAGGCCCGGGACATCGTCAAGCGGTACGGCCCCACCGTCGCCCTCGCCGACGGCCGGCTCACCGTACTGCCCGGCGAGTCCCACGCCCTCGTCGGCCGCAACGGCGCCGGCAAGTCCACCCTGGTCAGCGTCCTCACCGGCCTCCAGGCCCCCGACGAGGGCACGGTCCACTTCGACGGCGAGCCCGCGCCCCCGCTCGCCGACCGCGACGCCTGGCGGAGCAAGGTCGCCTGCGTCTACCAGAAGCCCACGGTCGTACCGGAGCTGACGGTCGCCGAGAACCTGTTCATCAACCGGCAGCCGCTGCACCGGGGTCTCATCAGCTGGCGGCGGCTGCGGAGCGAGGCGGCCGCGCTGCTCGACACCTGGGACGTCCATGTCGACCCCGAGGCGCGCACCGCCGACCTCAAGGTCGAGGACCGCCAGATGGTGGAGATCGCCAGGGCGTTGAGCTTCGGCGCCCGGTTCATCGTGCTCGACGAGCCGACCGCCCAGCTCGACAACCGGGAGATCGAACGGCTCTTCAGCCGGATGCGGGCGCTCCAGGACTCGGGCGTGACCTTCCTGTTCATCTCGCACCACCTCCAGGAGGTCTACGAGGTCTGCCAGACCGTCACCGTGCTCCGCGACGCCCGCTGGATCACCACCGCGCCCGTCGCCGAACTCCCGCGCCGGGCCCTGGTGGAGGCCATGGCGGGGGAGTCGATCGCCGAGCAGGACCACAGCCGCGAGGCGGTGGCGGACGGGTCTCCCGTCGTGCTGGACGCGCGGGGGCTGACCGCACCGTCGTACCGGGACATCGACCTCACCGTGCGCCGGGGTGAGGTCGTCGGGATCGCCGGATCCAGCGGCAGCGGCAAGATCGAGCTGGCCGAGTCCTTCGCCGGGCTGTACACCCCGACCGGGGGAGCCGCCCGACTCGACGGCGAGCTGCTGCCGTTCGGCGATGTGCAGGCCGCCCTGAAGGCCGGTGTCGGCTGTGTGCCGCGCGACCGGCACGGACAGGGACTGGTCTTCGGCATGAGCATCGGCGACAACGCCACCATGAGCGTCCTCGACCGGCTCGGCCGCTTCGGTTTCATCGCCGGCGACCGCAAGCGCCGCTTCGCCGACGAGCTGATCGAGCGCCTCGACATCCACGCAGAGGGACCCGAGCAGCCCGTCTCCGACCTGTCCGGCGGCAACGCGCAGAAGGTCGTCATGGCTCGCGCCCTGGCCTCCGACCCCCGGCTGCTCGTCCTGATCAACCCCACCGCGGGCGTCGACGTGAAGTCCAAGGAGTCGCTGCTCGCCCGCATGGACAACGCCCGCGAGGACGGCACCGCCGTACTGGTCGTCTCCGACGAACTCGACGACCTGCGCCGCTGCGACCGCGTCCTCGTCCTCTTCCACGGCCGCGTCGTCGCCGAGCACCCGGCGGGCTGGCGCGACCATGAGCTGATCGCCTCCATAGAAGGAGTGGACTCCATGCCCGCAGGAGCTGACTCCCCGGCCGAAGGAGCGGACCATGGCTGACACGAAGGCCCCGTCGGCCTCGACCGCCGGCCCCGTGCGCGTGCCCGACGCCCGCGCCGCCAAGACCGTGCTGCTCCGCAGGGTCCGTGAACTCGCCCTCGTACCCGCGCTGTTGGTCCTCCTGATCCTCGGCGCGATCGTCAACGACTCGTTCCTCACCGAACGGAACCTGATCTCCATCCTGGGTGCCTCGGCGGCCCTGGCGATGGTGGTCCTCGCCGAGTCGCTGATCCTGATCACCGGCAAGATCGACCTCTCCCTGGAGTCGGTGGTCGGCATCGCCCCCGCCGTCGGCGCCCTGCTGGTGCTGCCCACCGCGGAGTCCGGCTGGGGCACCGGGTGGCCGGCCTGGCTCGCCCTGGTCGCCGTCCTCGTCGTCGGCGGCGTCATCGGCGCCTTCAACGGCGTCCTGGTGGTGAAGTTCAAGCTCAACGCCTTCATCGTCACCCTCGCGATGCTGATCGTCCTGCGCGGGCTGCTCGTCGGCGCCACCAAGGGCAAGACGCTGTTCGGCATGCCCGACGCGTTCTTCTCCCTGGCCACCTCCACCTTCCTGCGGGTCCCGCTGTCGGTGTGGCTGGCCGCGGTCGCCTTCGGCGTGGCCGGGCTGATCCTCAAGTACCACCGGGTCGGCCGCGCCCTGTACGCCATCGGCGGCAACGCGGAGGCGGCCCGCGCGGCCGGTATCCGCGTCGACCGGGTGGTGCTGGGCGTCTCCGTCGTCGCGGGTGTCCTCGCCTCCGTCGGCGGGATCATGCAGACCGGCTACGTCGGCGCGATCAGCGCCAACCAGGGCAACAACATGATCTTCACGGTGATGGCGGCGGCGGTGATCGGCGGGATCAGCCTGGACGGCGGCAAGGGCACCATGTTCGGCGCCCTGACCGGCGTACTCCTCCTGGGGGTCGTCCAGAACCTGCTCACCCTGGCGCAGGTCCCGTCGTTCTGGATCCAGGCGATCTACGGCGGCATCATCCTCGTCGCCCTCATGATCGCCCGTGTCACCACGGGACGGGCCCAGGACTGATCGACCCGCGTCCCGAACTCCCCTCGACGGAAAGGCAATCCGTGTCCCCGAGCCCCGGTCCCTCTGCCCGCGTCACCGCGGTCGACACCTACGACATCCGCTTCCCCACCTCGCGCGAGCTGGACGGCTCCGACGCGATGAACCCGGACCCCGACTACTCGGCGGCCTATGTCGTGCTGCGCACCGACGCGGCCGACGGGCACGAGGGACACGGGTTCACGTTCACCATCGGGCGGGGCAACGATGTCCAGGTCGCCGCGATCGACGCGCTGCGGAACCATGTGCTCGGCCGCTCGGTCGACGAGATCTGCGACGACCCCGGAACCCTCTACCAGGACCTGATCGGCGACAGCCAGCTGCGCTGGCTCGGCCCCGAGAAGGGCGTGATGCACATGGCGATCGGGGCGGTGATCAACGCGGTGTGGGACCTCGCAGCCCGCCGGGCCGGCAAGCCGCTGTGGCAGCTGCTCGCCGACGCCGAACCCGAGTGGATCGTCCGCCAGATCGACTTCCGCTACCTCACCGATGCCCTCACCCCCGAGGAGGCCCTCGGTATCCTCCGGCGCGCCCGCGAAGGCGCCGACGAGCGCCGGGCCCGGCTGCTGGAGCGTGGCTTCCCCGCCTACACCACCTCCGCCGGCTGGCTCGGCTACGACGACGAGAAGCTCACCCGGCTCGCCGCCCAGGCGGTCGCCGACGGCTTCCGGCAGATCAAGCTGAAGGTCGGCGCCGACCTGGAGGACGACATCCGGCGCTGCCGGGTCGCCCGCGCGGTCGTCGGCCCCGACATCCGCATGGCCATCGACGCCAATCAGCGCTGGAACGTCGACGAGGCGATCCGGTGGACCAAGGCGCTCGCCGAGTTCGACCCGTACTGGATCGAGGAGCCCACCAGCCCCGACGACATCCTCGGCCATGCCGCCGTCCGCCGGGCGGTGACCCCGGTCAAGGTCGCCACCGGCGAACACGTGCAGAACCGCATCGTCTTCAAACAGCTGCTCCAGGCCGGCGCCCTCGACATCGTCCAGATCGACGCGGCCCGGGTCGCCGGCGTCAACGAGAACCTCGCCATCCTGCTGCTCGCCGCCAAGTTCGGCGTCCCCGTCTGCCCGCACGCGGGCGGCGTCGGACTGTGCGAACTCGTCCAGCACCTCTCGATGTTCGACTACCTCGCGGTCGCCGGCACCACCGACGACCGGGTCATCGAGTACGTCGATCATCTGCACAGCCACTTCCGCGACCCGGTGGTGATCCGGGAGGGTCACTACACGGCACCCACCGCACCGGGCTTCTCCGCCGCCATGCGGCCGGAGTCCATCGCGGAGTACACCTATCCGGGCGGCACCTTCTGGGCCGCCGACGCACAGACGCAGACGCAGGTACAGATGCAGGCACAGAAGCAGAAGGGACAGGCGGCATGACCGACTTCGAGGGCCTTAAAGCACTGGTCACCGGCGGGGCCTCCGGGATCGGCCGGGCCACCGCCGAACTCCTCGCCGAGCGCGGCGCCCAGGTCGCCGTCCTCGACCTCGACCCGTCCGCCGTCGAGAAGCCGCTGCTCGGCTTCCGGGCCGACGTCACCGACGACGCCTCCGTGCGTACGGCCGTGCAGAGCGCGGTGGAAGCCCTCGGCGGCCTCGACGTCCTGGTCAACAACGCCGGCATCGGCGCCCAGGGCACGGTCGAGGACAACGACGACGACGAATGGCGCCGCGTCTTCGACGTCAACGTCCTCGGCATGGTCCGCACCGCCCGCGCGGCCCTTCCGCACCTGCGCCGCTCGGACCACGCGGCGATCGTCAACACCTGCTCCATCGCCGCCACCGCGGGGCTGCCGCAACGTGCCCTGTACAGCGCCACCAAGGGCGCCGTGTACTCGCTCACCCTGGCCATGGCCGCCGACCACCTCCGCGAGGGCGTCCGCGTCAACTGCGTCAACCCCGGTACGGCGGACACCCCGTGGGTCGGCCGCCTCCTCGACAAGGCCCCCGACCCGGCCGCCGAACGGGCCGCCCTGGCGGCCCGCCAGCCCTCCGGCCGCCTGGTCTCCGCCGCCGAGGTCGCGGGCGCCATCGCCTACCTGGCGAGCCCGCTGTCCGGCGCCACCACCGGCACCTCCCTCGCCGTCGACGGCGGTATGCAGGGCCTCAGGCTGCGTCCGGTGGGCCAGTGAGCACCCTCGGCCGAAGCGGCGTCCGGGTCAGTCCCCTGGGCCTCGGCGCCGCCGTGATCGGCAACCTCTACACCGAAGTCTCCGACCAGCAGGCCCACGACACGGTCACCGCCGCCTGGCAGCGGGGCATCCGCTACTTCGACACCGCCCCGCACTACGGCCTGGGCCTGTCCGAACGGCGGCTCGGCGAGGCGCTGCGGGAGTACGACCGGGACAGCTACGCCCTCTCCACCAAGGTCGGCCGCCGCCTGGAGCCGGGGCCCGGTGACGGCGACGACCTCGCCCACGGCTTCGCCGTGCCCGACACCTACCGCCGGGCCTGGGACTTCAGCGCCGACGGCATCCGCCGCACCCTGGAGGCGAGCCTGGAGCGGCTCGGGCTCGACCGGGTCGACGTGGTCTACCTCCACGACCCCGACGACCACGCCGAACAGGCCTTCCGCGAGGGCTACCCGGCTCTGGAGAAGCTCCGCGCCGAGGGCGTCGTCGGTGCGATCGGCGCCGGCATGAACCAGACGGCCATGCTCACCCGGTTCGTCCGCGACACCGACATCGACGTGGTGCTGTGCGCCGGCCGCTACACCCTCCTCGACCAGAGCGCCCTGGCCGATCTGCTCCCGGCCGCCGAGGAACGCGGTACGTCGGTGGTGATCGGCGGGGCCTTCAACTCCGGCCTGCTGGCCGACCCCAGGCCGGCCGCCACCTACAACTACGCCCAGGTCTCCGACGAGCTGCTCGCCCGCGCCCTGCGCCTGAAGGCACTCGCCGAACAGCACGGCAGCACGCTCCGCGCGGCCGCCCTCGCCTTCTGCGCCGCCCACCCGGCGGTGGCGAGCGTGCTGGTCGGCGCCCGCTCGGCGGCGGAAATCGCGGACGGGGCACAGCAGTTCGCCACCCCGGTCCCCGCCGCCTTCTGGCAGGAACTGCGCGACAGCGGACTCCTGCGCGCGGACACCCCGCTCCCGACGCAGGAGCCGTCATGAGGGTCGCCCCGCTGCTCGATGTCGTCCACGACCACTCCGAGGCAGACACGGACGCCGGTCTGCCCGTCGTAGGGGAGCTGCCATGACCGTCGACGCCCACCACCACGTCTGGGACCTCTCGGTGCGGGACCAGGACTGGATCACGGGACCGGAACTCCAGCCGCTCAGAAGGAACTTCACCGTCGAGGACCTCGAACCCGAGGCGCGGGCGGCCGGCGTCACCCGCACGGTCCTCGTCCAGACGGTCACCGTCCCGGAGGAGACCCCCGAGTTCCTGGCCCTCGCCGACACCCACGACCTGGTCGCCGGAGTCGTCGGCTGGACCGACCTGACCGACCCGGCGATCGCCGACGAACTCGCCCGCCTCAGCGAACTCCCCGGCGGTGCCTACCTGAAGGGCATCCGCCACCAGGTCCAGGGCGAGCCGGACCCGGAGTGGCTGCTGCGCCCGGACGTCCACCGGGGCCTGGCCGCGATCGCCGACGCGGGCCTCGTCTACGACCTGGTCGTACAGGCCCACCAGCTGCCGGCCGCCGTCAAGGCGGCCGACTCCCACCCCCAGCTCACCTTCGTACTCGACCACCTGGGCAAACCTCCCATCGCCTCCGGAGACCTCGACCCCTGGGCCACCGCGGTACGCGCCCTGGCCGCCCTGCCCAACACCGTGTGCAAACTCTCCGGCATGGTCACGGAGGCCGACCCCGCCGCCTGGACGGTCGACGACCTCCGCCCGTACGCCGAGACGGTCCTGGACGCCTTCGGCCCGGACCGCCTGATGTTCGGCTCGGACTGGCCGGTGTGCGTCCTGGCCGGGACGTACGCCGAAGTCTTCGACGCGGCCGAGCAGTTGATCGGCCCCGGCGAACGCACCCGGGTCTTCGAGACCACCGCCACCCGTGTCTACGGCCTCCGAGCCGCCCCCGCCAGCCGCGTCGGCGGCATGAACTCCCGCACGTAGGTCCGCTCCCAGCACGCGCCGGTCTCCCGCAGCTCCCGCCAACTGGTGTAGCGGTAGCGGAAGAGGCGGGCGCGGACGAAGCGCGGGGGGCGGTCGGGCGGGAAGGGGGAGCGGCGCAGCAGCCGTAGCGTGTCGCGGTCGTTCTCCAGGAGGCGCTCCACCAGGCCGCCGAACCAGTCGCCGGCGTACGCGGGGGAGAGGGCGGCGAACCACATCAGCCAGTCCAGGCGCAGGTGGTAGGGCGCGAACTGGCGCGGCCAGTGCCGTGGATCGCCGGGCTTGCCCTTGAACTCGTACTCCCGCCAGTCCGCGTCCTCGCGCGGGGCCTCGTCCAGCGTGCCCTCGACCACCACCTCGTACCGCACCCGGCTGACGCTGCCGAACGCGCCGTAGGTGTTGACCAGGTGCAGCGGGTCGAAGGAGCGGTTCATGACCTGGCGGCGCGAGACCATGTTCACCACCGGGCGGTAGCTCAGGAAGAGCAGCAGCGCGGCCACGGCGAGGACGACGATCTCGTACCAGAGCGGGGCCGGCGGCGCCGAGGTGTGGTCCGCGGGGAGCCGGAGCGCCGACAGGGCCAGCACGATGGTGATCCAGTTCAGCCAGGAGAAGTTGCCGGAGACCACCAGCCACAGCTGGGTGAGGATCATCAGCGACGCGGCCGCCGTCGCGATCGGCTGGGGGGTGAACAGCAGGACGGGGACCACGAGCTGGGTGACGTGGTTCGCGGCCACCTCCGCCCGGTGCACCGGCTTCGGGAGGTGGTGGAAGAACCAGCTCAGCGGGCCCGGCATCGGCTGGGTCTCGTGGTGGTAGTAGAGGCAGGTCAGGTTGCGCCAGCAGGCGTCCCCGCGCATCTTGATCAGACCCGCTCCGAACTCCACCCGGAACAGGATCCAGCGCAGCAGGAACAGGACGACGACCGGCGGGGCCACCTCGTCGTTGCCGAGGAAGGCGGCGAGGAAACCGACCTCCAGGAGCAGCGACTCCCAGCCGAACGCGTACCAGGTCTGGCCGACGTTGACGATCGAGAGATACAGGGCCCAGGGGACCAGCCACAGCACCATCGCGGCCCACAGCGGGAGCAGGGAGTCCAGGCCGGCCAGCAGCGCCGCCGACACCGCGCAGCCCGCCCAGGCGCAGGCCGCGAAGAAGCGGTCCGAGTAGTGCAGGTGGAAGAGGCTCGGTGCCCGCCGGAAGGCGACCCGGTCGACGAACCTCGGGATCGGCAGCATCCCGCGCTCGCCCAGCAGGGCCCGGAACTGGAGCGCCGCCACCAGGAACGCGACGAGATACACGCCGGCCAGCGCCCGCTGGAATACCAGCCGGCTCAACCAGTACCCGGATGCGGTGAACCACTCCACGGCCGTGCGTCCCTGCCTCTCTCCGGCCTGCGGCCCGGTGTCGGGAAAGGGCCTGTCACCCTGTGTACCGCGTCCGTCAGGGCGCGTAACCCGAGCGGGTGAAGTGGACAATACGGGAGAAATTGCCCGGTCGGGGTTCCCCTGGCAAGGTGGCCCCATGGCTGATCGGGGAGCGAGCGCTCCGTCTCTCCCGGACGACTGGCCCGCCCACCCGGACCACCCGATCCTGGCGCTCAACCGCCTGGGCACCTTCGACTGGGACCTGGACGCCGGTCTGTTCCACATGGACGCCCAGGCGTACGAGGTGTTCGACCTGACCCCCGAGGAGTACGACGGGCACCCCGAGAGCCTCGCCGTCCGGGTACCCCTGACGGAGGGGATCCGGCTGGACGCGGTGGTGGCCCAGGCCATCAAGGACGGCAGCGAGAACTACGGGGCGTACTTCCGCATCCGCCGCCGCGACGGCACCCCGCGCTGGACCCACACCCAGGGCTATATCCGGCGTGACGAGACCGGCCGGCCGCGCCGGGTCGTCGGCGTGGTCCGGGACGCCACCCAGGAGCTGGAGGACAGCGAGGCGCGCAGCCTGCGGGCCGCCCAGGACCAGGCGCTGCGCCAGCAGTCCGGCGTCGTCCAGGTGGTCACCGCGGCCCTCGCGCACGCCCGCAGCGTCCAGGACGTCATCGACGCCCTCAAGGACACCCAGGGCATCCCCAACCTGGGCGCGACCAGCCTGGTGATGGGCCTGGTCGAGGCCGGCCGGATCCGGCTGGTCGCCGAGGGACCGGCGGGCAGTTTCGTCCCCGGTACCCGGATCACCCGGATAGACGAGCCCTATCCGATGGGCGAGGTGGTGCGGACCCTCAGCCCGTGCTTCATCGAGTCACCGGAGCAGTTCGCCGAGGGGTACCCGATACTGTGGCCGCACATCACCGAGCTGCACATCACCTCGGCCGCCTATCTCCCGCTGATCGCCCAGGCCCGCCCGATCGGCGCCATGGGCCTGCTCTACAACGACCGGCTCGGCTTCTCCACCGAGGAACGTGCCGTCCTGGTCGCCCTCGGCAGCAGCATCGCGCAGAGCCTGCAGCGGGCCATGCTCTACGAGCAGGAGAAGGACCTCGCCCAGGGACTCCAGCAGGCGATGCTGCCGCGCACCATCCCGAGCGTGCGCGGCGCCGACATCGCCGTCCGTTACCGCTCCCCGACCGCCGGCGGCGCCCTGGGCCGGGACATCGGCGGCGACTGGTACGACCTGATCCCGCTGCCCGGCGGCCGGGTCGGCGCGGTCATCGGCGACGTCCAGGGGCACGACACGCACGCGGCGGCCGTCATGGGCCAGCTGCGGATCGTGCTGCGTGCCTACGCCGCCGAGGGCCACGCCCCGGCCACCGTGATGGCCCGCGCCTCCGTCTTCCTGGACGAACTCGACACCGACCGCTTCGCCACCTGCCTGTACGCGGAGGCCGACCTGTCCACCGGCGTCGTCCAGGTGGTCCGCGCCGGGCACATCGACCCGCTGGTCCGCGGAGCCGACGGAAGCTGCCGGCGGGTCCCCGTGGAGGGCGGGCTGCCGCTCGGCCTGTCCGCCGAGTTCAAGAGCCTCGAATACCCGGTGTCCACCCTGGAGCTCGACTCCGGCGAGACGCTGCTGCTGTGCACCGACGGGCTGGTCGAGCAGCCGGGCGCCGACCTGGGGGACGGCATGCGGTCCCTGATCCAGCAGGTCACCGACGGGCCGGAGGACGTGCGGAAGCTCGCCGACCGGCTGATCGCGATCGCCGAGGACCGGGGCGGCGACGACGACGTGGCCCTGCTCCTGCTGCGCCGGCGCGGCCCGGACGCCGCGCAGGCCATCGGCCGCCTCCAGCAGCATGTGGCCTCCGGCGACCCGGAGGCGCTCACCCTGGCCCGGCACATGATCCGTGCCGCCGTCCGGGCCTGGGGCGCCGGGGACCGCGCCGACGAGATCGAGCTGGTCGCCGACGAACTGATCACCAACGCGCTGATGCACACCGAGGGCTCCGCGATCGTCACCCTGAGGGTGCTAGGCGGCGGCGACCGCCGGCTCCGCGTCGAGGTCGAGGACTCCTCCAGCGCCCTGCCGCGCAGGCGCGAGGCGGCGGAGGACGGGGTGTCCGGGCGGGGCCTGCTGCTGGTCGACGAGATCGCCGACGTGTGGGGCGTGGAGGCGCGCGGCGGCGGCAAGGCGGTCTGGTGCGAGTTCCGGATGCCGGAGCCCACCTGACCTCCGGGGCCACGGGTGGCACCCTGGACGCATGCCCGAACTGCCCGAGGTCGAAGCGCTCAAGGACTTCCTGACCGACAACCTGGTCGGCCACGAGGTCGTGCGCGTCCTGCCGGTCGCCATCAGCGTCCTGAAGACGTACGACCCGCCCGTCGGCGCCTTCGAGGGCAGCGAGGTCGTCGCCGTGCACCGGCACGGCAAGTTCCTGGACCTCGAGGGCGACGGCGGCCTGCGTTTCATCACCCATCTGGCCCGGGCGGGCTGGCTGCACTGGAAGGACCGGCTGCCGGACGGACCGCCCCGGCCCGGGAAGGGCCCCCTCGCCCTGCGGGTGGCCCTGGAGACCGGCGCGGGCTTCGACCTCACCGAGGCCGGCACCCAGAAGAAGCTCGCCGTGTACATCGTCCGTGACCCGCGGGAGGTACCCGGTGTCGCGCGGCTCGGCCCGGACCCGCTCGCCGCCGACTTCGACGAGGCCCGGCTCGCGGCCCTGCTCGGGGACGAGCGGCGGCAGCTCAAGGGCGCCCTGCGCGACCAGAGCCTGATCGCCGGAGTGGGCAACGCCTACAGTGACGAGATCCTGCACGCGGCGAAGATGTCCCCGTTCAAGCTGGCCGCGTCCCTGACGCCCCAGGAGGTCCACGGGCTCTACGAGGCGCTGCGCACCACCCTCACCGAGGCGGTGGAGCGCTCCCACGGCCTGGCGGCGGGCCGGCTCAAGTCGGAGAAGAAGAGCGGGCTGCGTGTCCACGGCCGCACCGGCGAGCCCTGCCCGGTCTGCGGCGACACCATCCGCGAGGTCTCGTTCAGCGACTCCTCGCTGCAGTACTGCCCGACCTGCCAGACGGGCGGCAAGCCGCTCGCGGACCGCCGGATGTCCCGGCTGCTCAAGTGACCGGCGGTCACTTGGGGTCCAGGGTCACCAGGCGCTGCCCGTCGGCGTTGCGCACCTCGTAGTGGTCGATCTCGTCGGGGTGCATCGAGGAGCCGCCCGTCATGGTGGACACCCGGTCGTCGTGGTCCCGCTCGGCCCAGGTGGTCACGATCTGCTCGGAGCCGTCCCGGCCGACCGCGACCAGCCGGCAGGAGCGCGGCCCGTCGGTGTCCTTCACCTGCAGCTCGATCGTGCTGCCGGACTCCGTGTCCGCCGACTTCACCTGCGCCCACACGCCCGACTGCGCGTCGGTGGCCGCGGCGACCCGTACGGCCGGCGGGGCGTCATGGCCGGCGTACGCCACGATGCCGGGGCCGACGACCGCGAACACCACCGAGGCGGCGAGGCCGTACAGCAGCTTGCGGCGCTTGGCCCGGTGCCGGGTCGCGACCTCGGCGAGCAGCCGGTCAAGGAGTCGGGGACCGGGCTGGGCCATGGGGTGCACGAAGCGCGGCGTGGCCCTGCGGTACAGCATCAACTGCCGTGCCGCCGGGCCGAACTCGGTCACGTGTGCCGAGCAGCTCGGGCACTCCATGAGATGGTCCTCGAAGCGGAAGGCCTCCGCCTCGTCCAGCACGCCGAGCGCGTACGCGCCGACGTCGCGATGCCTTTCCAGGGACCTCATGCCGAATCCTCGTGCCGTGAGTGCGGGTGGGGGTTACTCATTGCTCCTTGCTCCCACCCGTACGCAGTCGGCCGCTGTTTCACTCAAGGCACGTACAGAATCGTAACCAACGGATTCGGAGCGGCCGGGCCCGCGGATTGGTGGCGATTCAAAAAAGATGGATGGCCAGATGTCCGAGGGGCAGACCGAGCCGCCAGGCGGGGGTCCACACCTTCGGTCCGTCGTCCTCGCCGAACACCGAGCCACCGCCCGGTACCGCGTCCAGGTCGGGCGCGAGCAGCTCGGTCTCCTCCAGCCAGCGCCAGGCGTCCGCGGCCAGATCCAGGTCGGGTGACGGCCCGCCCGACTCGACCGCCTCGGCGGCCAGCCGGGACATACGTTGCCCTACCCAGTGCTGCCACGGCTGGTCGTACGCCGTGAGCGAAAGCCAGTTCTCCAACTGGGACACGACCCGGATGCCCGACAGTTCGCCGTCCGTGTCGGAGAGGAAGATGGTCAGGGCCAGCGCGTCCCGGCCGGCCCGGAACTCGAAGGACGTCGGTGGCATGAGATCGCCGGTGCGCAGCAGCTCGTCGGCGATGTACTCGGCATACAACCAGGCCATCGGGACCGCCAGTTCCCCGCTCCCGGCCCCGTCCGTGCTCTCTTGACCTCTGTGCAGCATCCCGTCCTGCCTTCCTCCGGTGCGCGCGCGTGGCCCCGACCCCGGGTCCGTCCCTCTCCCGGTGCGGAACACGGATGAAGACAGCTGATTGCTCAAACACGGTCCTCAGCAAGGCGCTTTACCGAGGTTTGACCTGGCTTACGGTTTCATCGCAGGTCGGGTGCATAACCGGGCAGAACCCGGCGCAGGGCGCGCAGCGCGTAGTACGCCCGCGACTTCACGGTACCGGGTGGAATGCCGAGGGTCTCCGCGGCCTCCGCAACACTCGCCCCTTGGAAATACACCAGCACCAGGACTTCACGGTGTTCCGGGGTGAGAGTCTTCACAGCCTCCCGTACGTCCAGCGCCGCGGCGGCGCGTTCGGCGTGGTCGCCGATGGCCCGGGTGTTCTCCAGGACGGCGTCGTGCACCTCGGGCGGCCGCGCCTGCCGGGCCCGGCGCGCGTCGATGGCGAGCCGCCGGCCGACCGTCAGCAGCCAGGGCAGGACGGAGTCGAAGTCGTCGGCGCGCAGTGCCTCGGGGTGCTGCCAGGCGCGTACGAGGGTCTCCTGCACGAGGTCCTCGGCGCGTTGCCGGTCTCCGTCGCTGAGCCGCAGCAGCAGCGCGAAGAGCGGGCGGCCGTGCTCGCGCTGGAGTGCGGCGAGCTCGTGCTCGGCGGTCGTCGTCCCGTCGGGAAGGGTGGTTCCGGCCGTCATGGCCGTATGGCATCGCAGGGCCGGGCCGGGGGACAGGGGGCGGACAGGGGTCTGCGGCGGACGGTCGATCGCGTCGGCGAACGGTGCGACGAACGGTCCGTCACACCCCTTACCCGACCCGGATGGGTCAATCGGGGCGCCTGAGTTGTTTGCGACCCGGCTCGGCTTCGTACCCATTGATCTGTAAATCGGACAAGGCTTGCGACTCTGGGGTGCTCCTGATGATCAATCGCAGACGCCAGGTGGCCCTGGCCCTGACCGCCCTCCTCGCCACCGCAGCCGCCTGCCAGAACCACGTACGGCAGGAGAACGCCGCCCCGCCCGGCCAGCCGGCGCCCGCCGTGCCGGCCCCCGGCGGCGGCTTCACCCTCGTCGCCTCCGGTGACGTCATGCCGCAGAAGTCCGCGATCGACCACGCGAACTTCGACGCGGGCGGCAACGGCCACGACTTCCGCCCGATGCTGGCCGGTGTCGAACCCGTGGTCTCCCATGCCGATCTGGCGCTCTGTCACCTGGCGACCGTGACCGACGCGGAGAACGCGGAGAACGCGGAGAACGGGGAGTCCGGCTCCGCCGGTGCCGCCTCCCCGCCGCAGCTTGCCGAGGGCCTCGCGGCCGTCGGGTACGACAGCTGCTCCACCGCCTCCGACCGCGCCCTCGACGGCGGCGCCGACGGGATCCAGCGCACCCTCACCGATCTGGACCGGACGGGCCTGCGGCACGCCGGCACCGCCCGCACCCAGGCCGAGGCGGCCGCCGTCACCCTGCTCAACGCGGGCCGCACCAGAGTCGCCCACCTCTCCTACACCTTCGACGTCAACGGGAACACCCTGCCGCCCGGGCAGCCCTGGGCGGTCAACCTCCTCGACGAGAACCGCATCCTCGCCGACGCCCGCGCCGCCCGGCATGCCGGAGCCGACGTGGTCGTCCTCTCCGTGCACTGGGGCACCGACGGCCAGGACGCCCCCGACCAGCAGCAGCTCACCCTCGCCAAACGGCTCACCGCCGCCCGGACCGGCGGCCGCCCCGACATCGACCTGATCCTCGGCACCCACGCCCACATCCCGCAGGCGTACGAGAAGGTCAACGGCACCTGGGTCGTCTACAGCCTCGGCGACCAGATCGCCGGCGAGCTGAACAACAGCCAGGGTCACCAGGACCCGCGCGGCAACCAGTCCACCCTCGCCCGCTTCACCTTCACGCCGCCCACCCGCCCCGGCGGCCGCTGGGAGGTGGCCAAGGCCGAGTTCATCCCCCAGCTGTACGACCTCGACGCCGGCCGGGTCGTCGACCTCAACGCGGCCATCGACCAGGGCGCCGACTTCACCGCCGTACGCGACGGCATCCGGGACACCGTGCTCGGCCGCGGGGCCGCCAAGGACGGGCTGGTGATGGGGGAGTAGCGGCACTCACTCCACGTCGACGTGGTCGAACGTCCGCAGCAGCTCCTTCAGCACCCGCACGCACGCCGTGATCTCGGCGTCGGTCAGACCGCCGCCGACCTGCCGGTTCAGGGCGTGCTCGCGGGCGAGGATCGCGGTGATCGTGGTCCGGCCGCCGTCCGTGAGCCGGATCAGGGAGGAACGCTGGTGCGCCGGGTTGGGGATGACCTCGGCCCAGCCGTGCGCCACCGCGTCGTTCACCATGCGCTGCACGAACTGCCGGCTCAGCGCCATGATCCGGCCCATCTGGGGCACCGTCATCGGCTCGAACCGGCGCAGCAGGTCCAGCACGGAGCGCACACCGACGGAGGCCCCCTCGATCTGCTCGCCCAGCTCGATCTTGCGGAAGGCGCGCCGGTAGAGCGGGCCGATGAGGTCGTACACCTCGGTGATGCGCTCGCCGAGTTCGTCGGGGGCGAGGGGTTTGTCGATGTCGTTCACCCGGCCATCATGCACCGAGCCGTGGTGACACCTCGGGTGTCAAAGTCGTCATGACAACCCAGTTGTCAAAAACCCTCGAAGATGACACCTTGGTTGTCATGAATGGTGCTGCGGACGTCCGCTACTTCCCGTCCTCCGACGGCGACCTCGCCTACCTCGACACCGGCTCCGGCGACCCGGTGGTCCTGCTCCACGCCGGATACGTCGACCACCGCTTCTGGGCCGGCCAGATCCCGGCCCTCGCCGCCGGGTACCGGGTGATCGCCCCCGACGTCCGCGGCCACGGCGCCTCCGCCAACGCGAGCAAGCCCTTCCGCTGGGCCGACGACCTCGCCGAACTGCTGCGCCACCTCGACGCCGGGCCCGCCGTCCTGGTCGGCGTGTCGATGGGCGGGGTCATCGCCACCGACACCGTGCTGGAACACCCCGAGCTGGTCCGCGCGGTGGTCACCTGCGGGGCGGCGACCGGCGACTTCCGGTACACGGACAGCTGGCACAAGGGACTCCAGGACGAGTACGCCCGCACCCTGGGCGCCGGCGACATCGAGGGCTGGCTCGACGCCTTCCTGCGGGTCGCCGCGGGCGCACACCGCGACCTCGACGCCCTCGACCCGGAGATCCCACGCCGGCTCGGGGAGATGGCCCGCCACACCCTCTCCAAGCACACGCCCGGCGAGACGGACTGGCATGTGCGGGTGACCGACTCCTGGCCCAGGGTCCCGAAGATCGACGTCCCGGTCCTCACGATCAACGGCGGCCTGGAGCCCGCCGATCTGCTCGCCGCCGCCGAACGCCTGGCCCGCGAGGTCCCCGACGGCCGCGCCGAGATCGTCGAAGGCGCCGACCACTACCCGAACCTGGAGCGCCCAGACGTCTTCGACGCCCTCCTGCTCGACTTCCTCCGGGCCCTCTAACGCCCGGCCAGCCGGGACCTCTTGTACGAGTAGCCGAAGTAGATCACGCACCCGATCACGAACCAGACCGCGAACCGCACCCAGGTCTGCCACGCCAGGAACGTGATCAGCCACACCGAGAAGACGACACCCAGCGCCGGCACGAACGGCATCCACGGGGTACGGAAGGCACGCGGCAGATCCGGCTGCCGGTAGCGCAGCACGATCACCGCCACGCACACCACCACGAACGCCAGCAGGATGCCGATGTTGGTGAGTTCGGCCGCCTCGCCGATCGGCACGAACCCGGCGAGCAGGGCCGAGGCGGCCCCGACGATCCAGGTCACCCGGGTCGGCACGTGCCGCGTCGGGTGCGTCTTCGCGAACCAGCCGGGCAGCAGCCCGTCCCGTGACATCGAGAACCAGACCCGGGTCACGCCCAGCATGAAGGTGAACATCACGGTGAGGATGCCGATGATCGCGCCCACCGCGATCACGTCCGCGAGCCCGCTCAGCCCCACCGACTTGAACGCGGTCGAGAAGCCGCTCTCCGGGTCGATGTCCTTGTAGTTCTGCATGCCGGTCAGGACCAGACAGGCCGCCACGTACAGCACCATGGAGATCGCCAGCGAGTAGATGATCGCCTTCGGCATGTGCCGCTGCGCGTCCTTCGACTCCTCGGCCGCCGTGGACATCGCGTCGTACCCGAAGACCGCGAAGAACACCGTGGCCGCGCCCGTGAACGCCCCGCTGACGCCGAACGGGAAGAAGGGGTGGTAGTTCGCCGAGTTGATGTGGAACACCCCGACGCCGATCACCAGCAGCACCACCAGCACCTTGAGCACCACCACGACCGTCTCGAAGCGGGCCGCGCTGCGGATGCCGAGGTTGAGAAGGTAGGCGATCAGCAGGCAGAGCACCGCGGCGAACAGGTCGACCCGGTGGCCGGCCCCGGTGCCGGGCGCGCCCAGCATCCACCGTGGCAGCTCCGCGCCCATCTCCTCGACCAGGAAGCCGAAGTACCCGGAGATGCCGATGGCGACCACCGCCACGATCGCGGTGTACTCGAGGAGCAGGTCCCAGCCGATGAACCAGCCCGCGAACTCGCCGAGCACCGCATAGCCGTACGTGTACGCCGAACCCGCCTTCGGGATCATCCCGGCGAACTCGGCGTACGACAGTGCGGCGCAGGCGCTCGCCAGGCCGGCGATGAGGAAGGAGAGCAGCACGGCGGGACCGGCCGTGCCGTTGGCGACCGTGCCGGCGAGGGTGAAGATGCCCGCGCCGATGATGCCGCCCACCCCGATCGCGGTCAGCTGCCCCAGCCCGAGCGATCTGTCGAGCTGGGGCCCCGCGCCGACCTCGGTCTCCTCGATGTGTTCGATGGGTTTGCGACGGAGAATTCCTTCACCCATACGGAGCTTGGCCATGTGCCTCACCTCTTCGCCGATCGCGAACGGCTGACGGCGGATCATGATGGCTCAGGGGCGTCACGGACGGAAGACGCCACGCACGCTCTCGGCCCAGCCGGGCACCCAGCTCCGGGTCGCGGGACGGGGCGGCCGGGTGCCGGCGAGATGGGCGCGCAGGGCGGCCAGCGCCGGGTGCGGGTTGGCGGCGGTCCAGACCAGGGAGTGCGGGTAGACCGGGGTGGGGTCGAGCAGCGGGACACGGCGCAGGTCGTGGCCCTCCGGCCAGACCAGCCGGGTCCCCTCGCTGACCAGCGTCGCCAGGGTGTCGGAGGCGGCCACCGCGTCCTGCACCGCCCCGCTGAAGTTGGGGCCCGAGGAGTCGATGGTGAGGCCGAACTCGGCCGCGAGGGAGGTGTAGTAGGCGGCCCACTCGGTGCCCTCCACGATGCCCGGCATCCAGATCCGGTGGCCGGCCAGCTCCCCGGGCGAGACCGTGCGACGGCCGGCCAGGGCGTGCCCGGGGCCGGTGAGCAGCTGGACCGGCTCGTCGTACACCCGGGCCGCCTCGACGCCTCTGGGCAGCGGGCGGCCGGGCATGGCGACGGCCCGGAAGGACGCGTCGATCGCACCGGAGCGCAGGGCGGTGAGCGCCGAGTCCACGTCGAAGAGCGTGACGACGTCCAGGGCGGTCTCCGGGTGTGCCTCGTGGAAGCCGCGCAGCAGCGCCGCCGGGGCGAGCCGCGCGCCGACCACGTCGACCCGCAGGGGGCGCCGCCCGGACCCTACGGAGGCGGTCGCGCGCTCCTCGGCGAGCAGCAGCTCGCGCGCGTGCGGCAGGAAGGCCTGGCCGTCGATGGTCAAGCCGGCGCCCCGCGCGGTGCGGGTGAACAGTCGCACCCCCAGCTCCTTCTCCAGCGTCGCGATCCGCTTGGACACGGCCTGCTGGGTGACCGCCAGCACCGCCGCGGCCTCCTGGAACTGCCCCGAGTCGGCCACGGCGACGAAGGTGCGCACGGCGGTGAGGTCCATGGGCGCCACCGTACAACCGCTGGTTGTGGCTCGCTGGTCGCGGGTTGTTTGCTCCCGAGGCCACCCGGCCGATTTCATGGTCCCGGGCAATGGGAGGTTGTGCATGGGGCGGCGGTTCCGGTGGCTGTGGGCCGCCTACTCGGTCAGCGTGTTCGGGACCTGGCTCGCGTTCGACGCGTTCCCGCTGATCGCGGTCCTCGTGCTGCACGCGAGCGCGGCCCAGGTGGCACTGCTCGCCGCGACCGGGCCCGCGGTGGGCGCCGTGGTCGCGGTGCCGCTCGGCCCCTGGGTGGAGTTCCGGCGCAAGCGGCCGGTGATGGCCGGGATGGACCTCGTCCGGTGCGCCGCGCTG
This sequence comes from Streptomyces sp. NPDC031497, assembly GCF_055580905.1. Classification (NCBI taxonomy): domain Bacteria; kingdom Bacillati; phylum Actinomycetota; class Actinomycetes; order Kitasatosporales; family Streptomycetaceae; genus Streptomyces; species Streptomyces sp. NPDC031497. The sequence continues at coordinate 108,941 of NZ_JBVIKO010000028.1, read as the reverse complement.
CTGAGCGTCCCCGCCGCCTACGCGCTCGGCGCCCTCGACATCGGTCAGCTGATAGTCGTCTCCGTGGTGGTCGCGGCCGCCGACATCACCTTCAACGCGGCCTCCGGGGCCTTCCTGAAGTCGCTCGTACCGCGTGACCGGCTGCTGACCGCGAACGCCCGCTTCGAATCCACGATGTGGACCGCCACCGTCCTCGGACCGCCGCTCGGCGGCGCCGCGATCGGCGTGTTCGGCCCGATCACGACGGTGGTCGCGAACGCGGCCAGCTTCCTGCTGTCGGCCCTGGGCATCCGGGCCGTCGGTGACGACGAGCCGAGCCCCCGGCCCAGAGCCGCCGAAGGTCTGCGGGCCGCGGATCTGCTCGACGGCTGGCGGTACATCCTCACCAGCCCGGAGCTGCGGCCCCTGTTCTTCAACGTGGTCGTGGTCAACGGCCTGATCATGGCCTCCGCACCCCTGCTGGCCGTCCTGATGCTCGGCCCGCTCGGCTTCCCGCCCTGGGAGTACGGCCTCGCCTTCGCCGTGCCCTGCCTCGGCGGACTCATCGGCTCCCGCCTGGCCCGCCCGCTCGTCGCCCGCTACGGACAGCGCCGGGTCCTGCACACCTCGGCCGTGCTGCGCGCCCTGTGGCCCGTCGGACTGGCCTTCGTCCGGCCGGGACTGCCCGGGCTCCTGCTGATAATGGTCACCGAACTCGGGCTCATAACCTCCGCCGGAGTCTTCAACCCGGTGCTCGCCACCCACCGCCTCGACCACACCCCCGACGACCGGACGACCCGTACCCTGTCCGCCTGGTCGGTCAGCACCAAGGCCTCCATCGCCACGCTGACCGCCCTGTGGGGGGTACTGGCCGGCCTCGTCGGGCCGCGTACGGCGATCGGGGCCGCCGGGGTCCTGCTGCTCGCGACCCCGGCGCTGCTCCCGCGTGCCTCGGCCCCGGCTACGGCACCACCGTCACCGGCCACCGTCCCGCCTTCACCAGACGGATCGCCACCGAGCCGATGAACCGGTGGCCGGCCTGCTCGGAGGCGCCCACCACGACCGCGTCCGCCTTCAGTTCGTCGGCCGCCTTCACCAGTCCGCTGTAGGCGTCGCCGCGGAAGGTGTGGAACTCCCAGCGCACCTCGAATATCCCCTTGAGCCGCTCGGCCGCGTCCCTGACCTGGGTGACCAGGTCCTCCGCGATCTCGTCGGTCGTCTCCGCCACCGGCGCCCCGAGCGCCGCCCCGGCCGCCAGGATCGGCTGCACGTACACGACGGCGAGCAGCGCGTGCTGCCGCCGGGCCAGACCACCGGCGTAGGAGGCCGCGCGCCACGAGGAGTCCGAGCCGTCGACACCGACGACGATGACCTTGGGGCCGTCCGTGCCCCGCTCGAACTGGTGTTGTTCCGCCACGTCCCGAGGCTATCGGAAATCGCAGGTCCCATGGCTGCCGGGGCTCCTCGCCGGGCAACCGGGGCGCCCAGTTGGCCGCAGGCCGCTCGACGGGCGAGGTGGGCCGGTGCTTCCTACAGTCGGAGCATGAGTGCCGCCGTGCAGCCCGCCCCGGGGAAGCAGACCGCGGGGTCGCCGCGCCCGTCCGGCGGTGGGCGGCTCACCTGGGTGCCGGAGGCCTTCGGGACCTTCTTCGGCGCCCTCGCCCTGCTGTGCGCCCTGCTCTCCTTCATCGCCCCGCTGCGCACACTGCTCCGCCCGGTCGTGCACTTCCTCAACGCCGTCGTGGTGCCCGTCAGCCCCAACCTGGCCTACGCCGTCTTCCTGTTCCTGCTCGCCGGCGCCACCGCCGCCCGCAAGAAGGTCGCCTGGTGGCTGGTGGTGATCTACCTCGGGCTGCTGGTGCTGGCGGACATCCTGACGGTCGCCTTCGGCTTCGACTGGTACCCCTTCAGCTCACTGCTGGTGTGCGGACTCGCCCTGGCCCTGCTGATCGTGGCGAGACGCGAGTTCTACGCCGCCTCCCGCCGGGCCGCCGTACGCCGCGCCCTCACCGTCCTCGTCGTCGGCCTGGTCGTGGCGATCCTGGCCGGCTGGGGCCTGGTCTCGCTCTTCCCCGGCTCGCTCCCGCACGGCCAGCACCTGGCCTGGGCCGCCGACCGGGTCTGCGGCGGCCTGGCCGACGGCGGCAGCTACGGGGGCCGCCCGCCCCGCTCCGTCGCCTTCCTGCTCGGCCTCTTCGGCGCCCTCGCCCTGCTCAACGCCGCCGCCACCCTGTTCCGTTCACAGCGCCTGGAAGCCGCCCTGCACGGCGACGAGGAGACCCGTGTCCGCGCCCTCCTCAAGGCCTACGGCGACCGGGACTCCCTCGGCTACTTCGCCACCCGGCGCGACAAGGCCGTGGTCTTCTCGCCCAGCGGCAAGGCCGCCGTCACCTACCGGGTCGAGGCCGGCGTCTGCCTGGCCAGCGGCGACCCGGTCGGCGACCCGGAGGCGTGGCCGCACGCCGTCGCCGCCTGGCTGGACGTGGCCCGCCGGCACGCCTGGGTGCCCGCGGTGATGGGCGCCTCCGAGGGCGGCGCCAAGGCCTATGTCCGCGCCGGCCTCGGCGCCCTGCAACTCGGCGACGAGGCGATCCTGCACGTCGCCGACTTCGACCTCGGCGGCCGCGAGATGCGGGTCACCCGGCAGGCCGTCAACCGGGTCCGGCGCTCCGGCGCCACCACCCGCGTCCGCCGCCACGCCACCCTCACCGAGGCCGAGATGGAGGAGGTCGTGGACAAGGCCGACGCCTGGCGCGACACCGAGACCGAGCGCGGCTTCTCCATGGCCCTGGACCGGCTCGGCGACCCCGCCGACGGCGACTGCCTGCTCGTCGAGGCCCTCGCCGAGGACGGCCGGCTGCTCGCCCTGCTCTCCTTCGTGCCCTGGGGCGGCGAGGGCGTCTCCCTCGACCTGATGCGCCGTGACCGCGCCGCCCCCAACGGGGTCATGGAGTTCATGGTCGCCGACCTGTGCGTGGCCGCCCCCAAACTGGGCGTCCGCCGCATCTCGTTGAACTTCGCCGTCTTCCGCTCGGTCTTCGAGGAGGGCGCCCGCATCGGCGCCGGACCGGTGCTGCGCCTGTGGCGCCGGCTGCTGCTCTTCTTCTCCCGCTGGTGGCAGCTGGAGGCCCTGTACCGCTCCAACGCCAAGTACCGCCCCGAGTGGTACCCGCGCTTCCTCTGCTATGGCGAGGCCGGCTCTCTGGCCCGCATCGGCCTGGCCTCCGGAATCGCCGAAGGGTTCGTCTCCGTCCCTTCCTTGCGCAAGCTCTGGGGAAAGGGGCACCCGAAGACCGGGCCGCCGCCCGTCGAGGCGCAGCGGTCTTCGCCGGTGCCCGGTCTCGACGGAGGGGACGAGGCCGGGTCCGGCGCCCCCGGGCAGGTCCTGCCGGACCAGTTCCGGGTCCGGCGCGGCAAGCTGGACCGGCTCCGCGCGGCGGGCGTCGACCCCTACCCGGTGGCGACCGTACGGCCCACCCGCGCCCTCGCCGGCATCCGCGACGGCGAGACGGTCACCGTGGCCGGGCGGGTCATGCTGGTCCGGGACTTCGGCGGCATCGTCTTCGTGACGCTGCGCGACTGGTCCGGCGACCGCCAACTCGCCCTCACCCGGGACCGGTCGGGCCCCGCCCTGGCCCGCTTCACCGCCGACACCGACATCGGCGACCAGATCACCGCCACCGGCCGGGCCGGCCTCAGCGACAAGGGCGAGCCCACCGTCTTCGTCACCGACTGGCAGCTCACCGCCAAGTGCCTGCGGCCCCTGCCCGACAAGTACCGGGGCCTCGCCGACCCCGAGGCCAAGGTCCGCCGCCGCTACCTCGACCTCGCCACCAGCCCCGCCGCCCGCGCCGTGGTACGCGCCCGCTCCACCGCCGTACAGGCACTGCGCCAGGGCCTCCTGGACCGCGGCTACCTGGAGGTCGAGACCCCGATGCTCCAGCAGATCCACGGCGGCGCCAACGCCCGCCCCTTCACCACCCACATCAACGCCTACGACCTCGACCTCTGTCTGCGCATCGCCCCGGAGCTGTACCTGAAACGGCTGTGCGTCGGTGGCCTGGAGAAGGTCTTCGAACTCGGCCGCACCTTCCGCAACGAGGGCGTCTCCTACAAGCACAACCCCGAGTTCACCATGCTGGAGGCCTACCAGGCGTACGCCGACTACGACGTGATGCTCGACCTGGCCCGCGAACTGATCCAGGGCGCCGCGACCGCCGCCTTCGGCTCCCCGGTGGCCCGCAAGGACGGGCGGGAGTACGACATCTCGGGCACCTGGCCGGTCAGGACCGTGTACGGGGCGATCTCCGAGGCGCTGGGGGAGGAGATCGGCCCCGGCACCGAACTGCTGCGGCTGCACCGGTACTGCGACCGGACGGGGGTGCCCTACACCGCCGACGACGGGCCCGGCGATGTGGTGCTGGAGATGTACGAACGCCTTGTGGAGGGGCGGACCCGGCTGCCCACCTTCTACAAGGACTTCCCCACCGATGTCTCCCCGCTCACCCGGCAGCACCGCGCCGACCCGCGGCTCGCCGAACGCTGGGACCTGGTCGCCTTCGGCACCGAACTCGGCACCGCCTACTCCGAACTGACCGACCCCGTCGAACAGCGCCGCCGGCTGACCGCCCAGTCGCTGCTCGCCGCCGGCGGGGACCCCGAGGCGATGGAGCTCGACGAGGACTTCCTGGACGCCCTCGAATACGCGATGCCGCCCACCGGCGGACTCGGCATCGGCGTCGACCGGCTGGTCATGTTCCTCACCGGCCTGACGATCCGCGAGACGCTGCCCTTCCCGCTGGTCCGCCACCGCTGAGGCCTCCCCGGTTCCCGGACACGCCGTCGCCCCGGGGTACTTGACCGTTTCTTTCCGAAACCTCCCCACGCTGGTCCGTGCGGGTGTTTTCGCGCCGCCGCACCGGTGTCTAAGTGGTGCGCCCAAGCCCGGCCGGGCGACTGATGAGTCATGCAGAAGGATCAGTTGTTCACCCGACGCCGGCTGCTGCTCGCCGGCGCCGCAGCTCTGGGCGCCGCGGGCACCACGGGCATCGTGCTGGCGAGCGAGGGCGAGGAGGCCGCGGGCACCGTCGCCCCGGCCGCCGGACCGCCGGTTCGTCAGGCGCTCAAGTCCTCCGTCTTCCGGCTCCAGCCGCTCACCGGCTACGGTCCGCCGCCGACCGAGCCGCGCAAGCTCAAGGTCCGCAGGAGACCCATCATGCGGATCTCCGGCAGCGGCCGGCGCATGATGCTCACCTTCGACGACGGCCCCAACCCGGCCTACACCCCGCACATCCTGGACACCCTCGCCAAGTACGACGTGCGCGCGATGTTCTTCCTGTGCGGGGAGTGCATCGTCCAGAACCGGGAGCTGGTGGCGCGGATGGCCGCCGAGGGCCATGTCGTGGGCAACCACACCTGGACGCATCCGCTGCTGACCACCCTGAAGCGCCGTGAGATCCGCGACGAGATGGAGAGCACCAGTGACGCCATCGAGGACACCTACGGCGAACGCCCCCAGTGGTTTCGCGCCCCCTACGGCGCATGGAACCGCGCGGCCTTCCAACTCGGCGCCGAGATGGGCATGGAACCCATGGCCTGGACCGTCGACAGCACCGACTGGACGACCCCGGGTACCCGCACCATCGTCGACACGATCGAGAAGGGCGCCGCCTCCGGCGTCGTGGTCCTCTCCCACGACGCCGGGGGCGACCGCTCGCAGAGCGTCCAGGCCCTGCGCGAGTATCTGCCCTATCTCCTGGACAACGGCTACCACCTGACCGTGCCGCGCCGCCGGACCTGAACAGGATCCGGCCCGCTGACGCGAACGGGCCTCGGCCCGCCCGGCGGGGTCCGCCTCAGCGGGCCTCGATCAGGCGGGCGAAGACCACCACGTTCCCGTCGTAACCGTTCTGCTTCGAGAAGCCGCCGCCGCAGGTGATGACCCGCAATTCCGGCGTGCCCTTGGAGCCGTAGACCCGATCGCCGGGGAAATCGGCCTTGGCGAAGACCTCGATGCCGTAGATCTCGAACACCGCGGTCCTTCCGTCGGTGCGGCCGATCTCGATCCGGTTTCCCTTCTTCAGGGAGCCGAGACCGTAGAACACCGCCGGGCCCTTCGTGTTGTCGACATGGCCGACGATCACGGACGTGCCCTTTTCGCCGGGCGAGACGCCACCGGTGAACCAGCCGGCCAGATTGGGGTCGTCCGGTGGCGGCGCCGCGACCCAGCCGTCCGCGTCCAGGCCCACCGGCATCACGGGCGCGTCGACCCGGATCGCGGGGATCCTGATCCGGTCCGCCGCCGAGTACGGCAGCGAGGCGGGCGCGGTGGCGAAGGTGTCCGGGACCGTGCTACGGCTGTCCGGGGCGGCGGCCGAGGCCGGCTGCGGCGGACCGACGTCGAACTCCCCCGAACCGTTGCGGATGAGCGCCAGACCGGTCAGCAGGACAAGCGCTATCACGCCCCAGGGGGCCCGTTTCCGCCGCCGCTCCTCCTCTTCGGCCAGCTCGGAAAGTTCGGACGCAGACATTCGCCATCCCCTCTCGACGCGGCCGCCGCGATGTCCGTGGCGCGCAGGTCCGTAGCGCGCATGGGAAAACGCTAAGTCCCGCGCGCGCGAGCGGCGACGGGGCAACGGGCGAACGGGTGGCCCGCGCCCATTCCGGTGCGCCATCCGAGTTGCCGTTACCAGGATTTTTCTGACGGTCCGTGACCTGCGGCAATATCCGATTGTGTGCTTTTCGCTCGGCGTGTCCCCTCACCAGGACGGACCATTCTCGAAATGCGGGCGTGTTCAAGGCATCTGAGGGTCTATTCGGGAGGTGCTTTCTCGCCGATCTACCGGGGACGGTTCCCGGGGCGCCTTCCGCGGAGGAAGAGATGCGAAACTCACGTGCCCTCGCGGCAGCGTGCACGGTGGTCGCCGTGCTCGGAGCCGCCGCCCCCATGGCCGTCGCGGACGGCCTGGGCAACGGCGGCGGCCCGGCCAACACCCAAGCCCCGATCGTCGGCGGGACGGGCGTCGCCCCCGGGACCGGCGTCGCCCCCGGAGCCGGCGTCGGTGTCGCGCCCGGCGTCGGGGTCGCCCCTGGCATCGCGGCGGTACCCGGGGTCGTCGTTCCCGGGTACGGCGTCGGTGGGTTCGGCGCGGGCGGCTTCGGCCGTGGTGGGGACGGCCGGGGCAGGGACGGCTTCGGCGGTCGAGGCGGGGACGGCTTCGGCGGCCGGGGCGGCGAAGGCTTCGGCGGGCGGGGCGGCGAAGGCTTCGGCGGGCGGGGCGGCGAAGGCTTCGGCGGTCGCGGTGACGACGGGTTCGGCGGCGGCAATGGTGACGACGGGTTCGGCGGCGGCAATGGTGACGACGGGTTCGGCGGCGGGAACGGTGACGACGGGTTCGGCGGCGGTAATGGTGGTGACGGGTTCCGCGGCCGGGGCTTCGGGGTACGCAACATCCTCGCCCAGCCCAGGGCGATCACGAGCGGCGCCCGCCTCACCGTCACCGTCAACGGCTGCCGCAGGGGCACCATGAGCTCCCGCGCCTTCGGGACGGCCACGCTGTTCCCGTTCGGCGGCGACATGGCGCGCGGTGTCGCCACCATCAACCGGAACGCCCGCCCCGGCCCGTACGACCTGACGGTCCGTTGCGACGGGCGGACCCTGACCCGGCCGTCCGCGTTCTTCGTGCTCGGCGGGGTCAGGGGCGGCCTCGGCGGCAGCGTCTCCAGCGGGGCCACCCCGGCCGACATGGCGATCGGCGGTGGGCTGGTGGGCGCGGCCGTGCTCGCCGGCTGCGGGTTCTGGCTGCGCCGTCGGCACGAGAAGCGGCTCTGAACCGTGCGGGCCGTCTTCGCCCCGGCCCCGCGCCGGACCGGGGCGGAGATCCGCACGGTCGGGCTGCGGGCCGGGAGGTGATTCAGGCACCGTCCTCGCCGTCCTCGCCGGTCCGCCGGCGCGCGAGGTGGTACGCCGTGCCGACCGAGGCCACCACCAGCGCGGCGCCGAGGCCGATCGCCTTCGGATCGAACCCGCCGACGCTGCCGCCCGCACCGGCCCGCACACCGCGATCGAGCGGGAGCGGCTGCGGGTTGAGGTCCTCACGCCCGTCGGTACGGCTGTCCGTCTGCCCGTCGACACCGCCGTCGGTACGGCCGTCCGTGCGCTCGTCGGTGCTGCCGTCGGACTGGTCGTCGGCGTGCCCGTCGGTGTGGCTGCCGGACTGGTCATCGGCGTGCTCGTCCCTGTGGCTGTCGGACTGGACGTCCGTGCGTCCGTCGGTACGCCCCTCGGACTGGCCGGCCGCGAGGCTGTCCGTACCGCCGTCGCCGTGTTCCTCCGACCGGCTGCCCGCGATGCTGAGTTCGGTCGACCCCCTGGTCCCGTCACAGTCGAACGTCACCCGGTACGAGGCCTGTGTTCTCGCGTCCCGGTGGACCGTGGCCGCCACCGAGTCCCGTCCCTCCGGGATCCGGACCGTGTCGAACACGTCCGAGCTGACCGTCGCGGCACCGCGGCAGCCGTCGCCGCGGTTCAGTCGCAGGCTGACCCGGCCGCCGGCCGAGACGGTGGACGGCGTGACGTGGACGTCGAAGGAGGCGCGCCGGCCGCTGTCACGGCTCCCGTCCCCCTGGTCGTCCGTGAGGGCGGCCGGAGCGCCGAGGACGAGGGCACCGACGCCGAACAGCGCGGCCGGAGCGAGGCGTATGACGTGCATGGGCGTTCCTCCGGTCCCCGAGGAGCTGTCCGCGGACCTGTTCCGCTCGCGCCGGAAACGCACCTCGATGTTCGGAACGCTAGGAACATCCGCACACGCGCGCGAACGCGGTAGTGCGAACGGGGGAGGCAGATGGGCCGACCGGGGGATGTGGATGCGGCATCCGGGGGACACCCGCGGCGTGGTGCGGCGGGATGTCCCCACGGACGGCCCCCGGCGGTCCGGGACCCTAACCCCTGATGTGCGGGAAGAGGTTCAGGAAGGGCTGCGCCGTCGCGGTGATGCCCCGACTGTACGGTTCGTCGAAGTCCCAGATCAGGAACAGCATGAAGGCGATGGTCGCGGAGAACAGCCCGGCCAGGATCAGTTCGCGCCGGGTGCGCCTGATCTGCAGCGCGAAGACCATGCCGATGGTGACCGCGGCTCCGGTCAGCAGCCCGAACCACACCACGTTCGGCATGGTCGCCCCGGTCGCGTCGGCCCGGGCGCTGCGCGACTGGTCGAGAGCGGCCACCTGGTCCACCAGCGGCTGGTAGGCCTGTGCCTGGAAGTCGGTCTTCGGCTCGTAGTCGGTGACGTCCTGACGGATCTTCGCGAGCAGATCCGCGCCGCGCGGGGTGAGACGGCCGTGGTCGGCCATCTCCTTCCACTCCTTGCCGACGACCTGCTGGGCGTAGGCCTCGACGTCCGCCCGGATCCGGTCGCGGGCGTCGGGCGGATAGACCCGTACCCGTTCATAGATCTCGTGCAGCGCCTGCGCCTCCGACTGCACATGGTCCTGGGCGGCGCTGCGGGCCTCCCACACCCCGGCCACCGCCAGACCGAGGACGATGGCGTAGATGACGCCGATCCACATGGTCATGTATTCGATGACGTCCGGCGTCTCGGAGGGATCCTCGTCCTCCGCCGCCCTCTTGTGCCGGACGAGGGTGATGATGACCACCACGGCACAGGCCGCGAGCATCGCGAGGACGAGAACAAGCCAATCCGGCAACGGAAGCCTCCAGAAATCAGCGGGCCGGCCGTCAGCGCGCGCGGAACGCGGCGATGGCGACGATGGCGGGTACGGCGATGAGCAGGACGTAGGTGACCGGAGAGGTACGGTTCGGGGCCGTCGTCCCGGTCGACTGGATGTGGTACGGCGGATAGGTCACCGGGGTCGGTGAGGGCCGCGGGGTGGGCTTCGGCGACGGGGTCGGGGTGGGCGTCGGCCTCGGCTTGGGCTGGGGAGCCGGTGGCGGGGTGGGCGCGGGCTTCGGAGCCGGCGCCCGCCGGGGCGGCGGTGGCGGCGGTGGCTCCGGGGCCGGCGGGGTGGGGCGCGGTGGCTTCGGAGTGGGTTTCGGTGTCGGCGTGGGCTTGGGCGTGGGCTTGGGTGTGGGGGTCGGTTTCGGAGGCGGTGGGGGCGTCGGCGTGGGGGTGGGCGTGGGTGTCGGCGTGGGGCAGGGCGGCGGTGTGGGAGGTGGGCAGGGCGGGGGAGTGGGCCAGGAGCCGCCGGCGACGGCCACCGCGTGAACGCCGTCGGGGCCCGTCGAGGCGTAGGCGCAGGCGTCGGCCGACGCCGTGCCGACCGGGCAGCCCACCAGGGTCCAGGTGAGTGTCAGCAGAGCCAACACCCTCGGGACGGGCGCGAGTCGGGTCGCTTCGGGTGCATGCACGACCGAGATCATGAGGCGTCGAGTGCCGTCGCACGCCGGAGTGCGGAGGGATTGGCCCGAACGGGGGACGGATGGCGTAAACCGGTTTGAATCACACGCCCCGTCGGTTGGCTCGAAGCGTACGTCCGTGCGGGACGGGCACCGGCGGCACAGTGTCCGGAAAGAAATCTGTGCGGCCGTTGAACACTTCGGCCCCCGGCGTCCGTACCTGGTGTCGTGCGGCGGAACACAGGCGCTGCAATATCCAGGCGATGTATGGGGAGTTGAAGATGAAGACCTCCTGGAGGAGCGCCTCTCTGGTGGCCACGGCCGCAGGCGTGCTTGCCTTGACGACGGGATGCGGTCAGGACAACGTGACCACTCCGTCCTCGGCGGCCCAGAACGTGGGTGCCACGGCCCCGGCCGGTGTCGGCAGCGTGGGCAGTGTGACCAGCCCCTCCACCGGTGCCGGCAACGGTTACGGCGCGGACGGCAGTCAGGCTTCCAGTTCTCCGGCCGCCGTCGCCCCCGCGGGCAAGCTGACTGTCGCCAGCAACCCCGATCTGGGCAAGGTGCTGACCGACGGCAGTGGCCTCACCCTCTACCGATTCGACGCGGACACCGCCAACCCTCCCAAGTCGAACTGCGATGGCGACTGCGCCACCACCTGGCCGCCGGTGCCCGCCGACGACGCCTCGGCCGGCGAGGGCATCGACAAGGCGCTGCTCGGCGAGGTCACCCGCACCGACGGCACCAAGCAGCTGACCGTCGGCGGCTGGCCGGTCTACCGCTACGCCAAGGACGTCAACGCCGGTGACGTGAACGGCCAGGGCGTGGGCGGCAAGTGGTTCGCGCTGGCCCCCGACGGCAAGAAGGCCACCCTGGCCGACCTGCCCGGCCTGTCCGTCCGCAAGGACGCCAAGCTCGGTGACATCGTCGTCGACAAGAACGGCATGACGGTCTACCGCTTCATCAAGGACAAGGCATGGCCCAAGTCCGTCTCGAACTGCACCGGTGACTGCCTGGCGAAGTGGCCGGCCGTCGATGAGGTCGCGACCAACGACACCAAGGGCATCGAGAAGAAGGGCCTGATGGGCTTCACCCGGCCCGACAACGGCCAGAAGCAGATGACGGTCGACTGCTGGCCGATCTACACGTTCTCCGGTGACGCGAAGGCCGGGGACACCAACGGTCAGGGTGTCGGCGGCACTTGGTACGCCGTCTCGCCCGAAGGAAAGCTGGTCGGCGCGCCGAGCAAGTAAGGGATCACCTCCCCAGGGTTGATCGCCCCGCCCAAGTCCACATTCGCGCATCGCGGAAGGGAGGGCAGAGGCCAGCGAGAGTCCCGGACGACGACACAACGGCGCACGACCGCCCGCCCCCTCCGCACCGCACGGAGGGGGCGGGCTCCTGTGCTTTGTGCCGCACCCGTATGTGCTCTGCGTCGCACCCGCATCCGGCGGACTGCCCGAACACCCCCAAAGCGCACCCGGAATTCCCAGGTAGTGACCGGGAACGGACGGTCAATTTCCGGTTCTACTCGCCCAGTTCGCAGGCGATCAGTAGCCTCAGCTCGAACACCGGATCGTCTCAGCCTTGGAGAGATACATGGAGCGTCCCGCCTGGGCCCCACGGAGCATCGACATCTCGGTGCCGAGCGTTTCGCGTATCTACGACTACTACCTGGGCGGTTCGCACAATTTCGAGGTCGACCGGGAAGCGGCCCGCAAGGCGATGACGTACCTGCCGGGCCTGCCGAAGATCATGCAGGCCAACCGTGCCTTCATGCGGCGCGCCGTCCGCTACGCCGTGGAGGCCGGCATCGACCAGTTCCTGGACATCGGCTCCGGCATCCCCACCTTCGGCAACGTCCACGAGGTGGCCCAGACGGCGCACCCCGGCGCACACGTGGTGTATGTCGACCACGACCCGGTGGCCGTGGCCCACAGCCAGGCCGTGCTCGCGGGCAACGAGGAGGCGGACGTGGTCGCCGCGGACCTCCGCAAGCCCCAGGAGATCCTGTCGAGCCCTCAGGTGAGCCGCCTTATCGACTTGAATCGGCCAGTCGCCTTGCTCCTCGTTGCCATACTGCACTTCGTGGAAGACGCGGACGACCCCTACGGGACAGTGGTACAGCTGCGCGAAGCGCTCGCGCCCGGCAGCCTGCTGATCCTCACGCATGCCTCGTACGAGGGAATCCCGCTGCCTCCCGAGCGGGCCGAGAGCGCCGTGGACGTATACAAGGACATTCGAAACCCGCTCATCATGCGTTCGCGCGACGAGATCGCACGGTTCTTCGAGGGGTACGACATGGTGGAACCCGGACTGGTGCCGATGCCCCACTGGCGGCCGGAGTCGGCGCCGGAGGACGAGGATCCGTATGCCTTCTCCGGATTCGCCGGCGTGGGGATCGCGGCGTGATCGCGGAGCCGGACGGCCCGGAGGACAGACTGCGCCGGTTCGCGACGATCTGGAGCCGGGCGGTGTTCCCGGTGACCTCGACGTCCCTGACCCGGCCGGAGTTCGAAGAGCAACTCCTCCCGCTGGCACGCCGGTTGAGCGAGGTGCTGCTGGCGCACGGCTTCGACGCCGAGGAGACCCGGCAGGTGGGGGCCGCGCTGATCGACGCGCACTGCACCGACCCCGAGGCGCTCACCCGCACCCTCGACTGCGTCGACGCCTATCTGGCCCTGTACTGCGGTGCGGACGGCCCCCAGGACGAGCTGCGGATGCGTTCCTCGCGGATCCAGCACGCGATGGCCGCCGGGTTCGCCCAGGCGCTGCGTGAGCGTACGCTGGCCGAGCAGGAGGCCATCGCGCAGGCCGCGTTGCGGGCCCAGGGTGTGGTCGCGCAGGCGTTGCACGCCAGCGAGGCCCGCTTCCGCGCCGTCTTCGAGGGCGCGGCGATAGGAATCTGCATCGCCGATCTGGAGGGCAACGTCCTTCAGGTCAACGGTGCGCTGCTGCGCATGTTCGGCGGCTCCGAGCAGACCCTGCGCGGCCGCAAGGTCATGGAGTGGGCGCACCCCGAGGACGCGCCGCAGACCTGGCGGCTCTACGAGGAGCTGGTGCGCGGCGAACGCGAGCACTACCACGTCGAGAAGGCGTTCAACCGCTCCGACGGAACGGTCCTGTGGACCAACCTGACCGTCTCCCTGCTCCGGGACCCGGACGGCGACCCGCAGTACCAGCTGGCCCTCATGGAGGACACCACCGAGCGCCGGCTGCTCAACCTGCGGCTGCGCTACGAGGCCACCCATGACGCGCTCACCGGATTGCCCAACCGCACGCTGTTCTTCGAGCGCCTGGAGAAGGTCCTGGCCGCCGGTCAGGGCCAGCGCTTCGGGCTGTGCTACCTCGACCTGGACGGCTTCAAGACCATCAACGACAGCCTCGGCCATTCGGCGGGTGACCGGCTGCTGGTGGAGGTCGCCGACCGGCTGCAGTCCTGCGCCACCGCGCCCGGCGAGATGGTCGCCCGGCTCGGCGGCGACGAGTTCGTGGCGCTGACCACCGGACCGGCCACCCAACGCGAGGTCGACGACCTGGCCGACCGCATCATGAACGCCCTGGTGACCCCGATCAGCATCGACGGCCGCGAACTCATGGTCCGGGGCTCCATCGGCATCGTCGAGGGCCCGGCGGGCGAGCGGACCCCGGCCGAGGTGCTGCGCAGCGCCGACATCACGATGTACCGGGCCAAGTCGGCGGGCGGCAACCGCTTCGAGCTGGCCGACCCGGAGGCCGACGCCCGCGCCATCACGCGGCACGGCCTGACCACCGCGCTCCCCGCGGCCCTGGACCGCAACGAGTTCTTCATCGAGTACCAGCCGCTGGTCCACCTCGGCGACGGCAGCGTGCGCGGGGCCGAGGCGCTGGTCCGCTGGCTGCACCCGCAGCACGGCGTCCTCGGCCCCGACCGGTTCATCCCGCTCGCCGAACACACGGGCCTGATCGTGCCGCTCGGCCGCTGGGTCCTGGAGGAGTCGATCCGCCAGGCCCGCGAATGGGGGGAACGCTACGGCGAGCAGGCCGGCGCCGGCCCGCTGCGGATCAACGTCAACCTGTCGCCGTGCCAGCTCAGCCACCCCGGCCTGGTCCAGGACACGGTGGACATCCTGGAGCGGACCGGAGTGGCCCCCGACGCGCTCTGCCTGGAGGTCACCGAGTCGGCCCTGATCGGCGCCGACGACGACCTCCTCAAGCCCCTGCGCCGGCTCGCCGAGATGGGCGTCGACATCGCCCTGGACGACTTCGGCACCGGCTACTCCAACCTCGCCAACCTCCGCCGCCTCCCGGTGAGCATCCTCAAACTGGACCGCTCCTTCACCCAGAGCATGCAGCAGTTCCCGGCGGACCCGGTCGACCTCAAGATCGTGGAGGGCATCGTCTCCCTGGCCCACAGCCTGGACCTCGCGGTCACGGTGGAGGGCGTGGAGACGGGTGCCCAGGCGGAACAACTCCGGATACTGGGCTGCGACACGGCCCAGGGCTGGTACTACGCCCGTCCCGGCCCACCGGAGCGGCTGCACGACCTGGCGCTGGTGGACGCGACGGGCTGACGGCCCGGCGTCCCTTCGTGGGCCCTCAGTCGAGGTGGAAGACCTCCTCGGCGGGGGCCCACCATTCACCCTCGGCCACCGTGTCCAGCGGCTGCTGACATGGGTCGGTCAGGGCCCACCACTCGCGTGTCACCGGGTCGGCGGCGATCTGCGCGGTGTCGGCGGCGTAGTCGGTCCCCGAGTACTCGAGGTAGCTGAACAGCAGCCCGTCCCGCAGGAAGATCGAGTAGTTGCCGATCCCGGCACGCTTGAGGGCCGCCAGCACGCCCGGCCACGCGGCGGCGTGCAGTGCGCGGTACTCCGACTCCTTCTCCGGGCGCAACCGGATGACGGCGGCGAAGCGCTGCATCTGACTCACCTCTCCTTCCTGAGAGACGAACGGCGAAGAATCAGTTTCATCCGACGGGCAGGACCCTAAGGATCAGATCCTTCCCGCGCAATGGTCCGGGGGATGTCGCCTACGGGCGGTATCCCCTTGCCTCATCAGGCACTTGAAGCCAGTTCCGTCCGACATCTTCCCTCCGTGTAACGCGGATGTCATAGTGACCACCGCCGATGAACCAGATTAATCCGAACATCGATGAGGGGGTACACCGTGGCCGATCCGTCACCGGTCTCCGACGGTCCCTACCGGCCGGGGTACGAGCTGGTCGCCGAACAACTCCTGGAGCACATCGCCGAACAGAACCTGCGACCGGGTGACCGGCTCCCCACGGAGGCGGGCCTGGCCGAGATCCTGGGGGCGTCCCGCAACGTCACGCGTGAGGCCGTCAAGGTCCTCGCCGCCATCGGCCGGCTGAGCGTGCGGCGGGGTGCGGGCATCTTCGTCGCGGAGGTGTCCGGCGGGCTGGTGGACGACCAGCTGTCGCACTTCCGGCCGACGAGCATGGAAGACGTCCTGATGCTCCTCGACTACCGCACGGTGATCGAGTCGGAGACGGCCCGCCGGGCCGCCGGCCTCGCCACCCCCATCGAGGTCCGCACCATCCGGGAGGGCGCGGGGAGTTCACTGACGGCGGCCCAGCAGAACGACGGACATGCCTTCGCCCGGGCCGACGAGGCCTTCCACGACGCGGTGGGCGCGGCCTCGCACAACGTCTTCCTGCGGTCGAGCGTCGCCGGGGTACGGCGCCTCGCGTCCCAGTCCGACGTGCTGCTCTTCCACGGCGACGCCCCCGGCTCGCTGGAGGTCGCCGCACGACAGCATCTCGCCATCGCGGAGGCGGTCGCCGCGGGGGAGGCCGATCTCGCGAGCGAGCTGATGGTGGAGCACATCGCCACCACGCAGAGCCAGTTCGAGCGGAAGATCCGCGACCGGCTGTTCAACCTCGGCGACCGCGCCGCCCCCGGGGCAACCGCGCGGCCGTCGTCGGACAGCGGTCCCGGGGACTCCGGCCTTCCGCCGCGGACATCGGTGTCGTAGGCCGGTCGACGCGGTGCGGCCCGGTGGGGGCTGGTCGCGCAGTTCCCCGCGCCCCTTTCAGGGGCGTGCACCTGGCGCCCCTTCAGAGGTGCGGGGAGCCCCCACAGGCCCGCACCCGTACGGCGCCCGTCGGCACCCCCAGAACCGGGCGGACGACCCGGTTCCGATGCTTCATCCCTCAGACGATTGGATCTCCGTGTCTCTTCTGTCTGCGCGCAGGGCCAGAGCCGTGCCCCTGCCGAGAACCCTCATAGCCGCCCTGCCCGTCGCCCTGGCGATGGCCCCCCTGGCCGTCGCCCCCGCCCAGGCGGCTCCGAAAGCGTCCGGGCTCACCGTCTACGTCTCCCCGACCGGCAAGGACACCGGCCGGGGCAGCGCCGACCACCCCTTCAAGACCCTGGAACACGCACGGGACTACGTGCGCGACGCCAAGAGCAAGGCCGACGGCGACATCCACGTCCGGCTGCTGTCCGGCACGTACCGGCTCAGTCGTACCTTCGCCCTCACCGCCCAGGACTCCGGCCGGGACGGGCAGCGGATCGTCTACGAGGCCGCGCCCGGCGCACACCCGGTGGTCAGCGGCGGCAAGCAGGTCACCGGCTGGACCAAGGCCGACGCCGACGGCAAGGTCTACAAGGCGAAGCTGACCGGCCTCGACACCCGCCAGCTGTACGTGAACGGCGAGTTGCGGACCCGCGCCCGCAGCGGGAAGAACCCTTCGGGCTTCAGCAAGACGGCCACCGGCTACACCTTCACCGACAGCAGTATCAGCGCCTACAAGCACCCCGCGGACCTCGAAGTGGTCAGCTCCTGGGGCTGGAAGCTGATGCGCTGCCCGGTGGAGTCGATCTCCGGCACCACGATGACGATGCGGCAGCCGTGCTGGCACAACGCCAACCTCCAGCAGGGCCAGGAGATCCAGAACCCGACCTGGCTGGAGAACGCCCGCGAGCTGCTGGACAGCCCGGGGGAGTGGTACCTGGACAAGAGCGCCGGCGAGATCTACTACATGCCCGAGCAGGGCGAGAACATGAAGACCGCGGACGTCACCGTCCCCGTGGTCCAGGACCTGGTGGACCTGAACGGCACCCGCGACCACCCCGTCGCGAACGTGTCCTTCCAGGGCATCACCTTCTCCTACTCCACCTGGCTCGAACCGAGTTCGGCAGACGGGCTCATCGAGGGCCAGGCCGGCTTCCGGATGGTCGGTGACGACAACCCGACCTTCGACTCCACGCGCCTGAACTGGAAGAAGACGCCCGGAGCCGTCAACGTCAGCCACGGCCAGGGCATCGAGTTCACCGGCAACACCTTCACGCACCTCGGCGCCGTCGGCCTGAACCTGAACACCGGCACCCAGCACACCACGATCACCGGCAACATCTTCCGCCAGATCGCCGCGACCGGCATCCAGATCGGCGGAGTCACCTGGGGCGACGCCCACCCGGACGATCCCCGTGACATCACCAAGGACACCCTGGTGAACGACAACGTCGTCACCAAGGTCGCCGACCAGTACAACGGCTCGCTGGGCATCCTGGCCGGCTACACCGACTCCACGGTGATCACCCACAACAAGGTCCACGACCTGCCCTACAGCGGCATCTCCGTCGGCTGGGGCTGGGGCCTGACCGACCAGGGCGGCAACTCGGCCTATCCGAACAACGCCGGCATCCCGGTCTCGGACACCCCGACGATCAGCCGTGACAACGTCGTCAGCGACAACGAGATCAGCGACATCATGCAGTCGCAGGCCGACGGCGGAGCGATCTACACGCTCAGCAGCGACCCCGGCGGCAAGGTGACCGGCAACTACATCCACGGCGTCCCGGCCCCCGCCTACGGCGCCGTCTACCACGACGAGGGCAGCCGGCACTGGGAGAACACCGGCAACGCGTTCTGTGACGTCGCCTTCCAGTGGCTGCTGATGAACCACGCCCAGGACAACGCGGCGACGGGCAACTACACCACCCAGCCCGCCTTCAGCGTCCAGTACCTGAGCCAGAACAACGACGTCAGCGGCAACACCACGGTCGGCTCCTGCGACCAGCTGCCCGCCTCGATCGTGGACAACGCCGGCCTGGAGAAGCCGTACCAGCATCTCGACCCGGACCCCGCGGTCACCGACCACCAGGCGCCCACCGCACCCGGCGACCTGGCCTCGGTCACCGACTTCCCGACCGTGGCCGACCTCAGCTGGAGCGCCGCCACGGACGACACCGGGGTCACCGGCTACTCGGTCTTCCGGGACGGCAAGCTGGTCAGCGCCTCCGGCAAGGCCTCGGTACGTCTCTCCGGCCTGACGGCGGGTCAGACGTACACCTTCACCGTCACCGCCCGTGACGCGGCCGGCAACGAGTCCGCGCCGAGCAGGTCGCTGAAGGTCACCATGCCCGACGGCTCGGACCTGGCGCTGAAGAAGCCGGTCACCGCGTCCTCCGACTCCGAGGGCAACGTCCCGGCCAAGGCGGTCGACGGCGACCTCTCCACTCGCTGGGCGCAGGGCCTCGGCCTGCCCGACCCGTCCTGGATCCAGGTCGACCTGGGAGCGTCGTACGACGTGACCGGCGCGATCACCACCTTCGAGAAGAGCAGCGGCTACAAGTACCGCATCGAGGTGTCGCCCGACGAGGTCCACTGGGGGACCCTCGCGGACCACACCGCCGACAGCACCACCGCGCAGACCGACTACGCCGACACCGGCACCCCGGTCACCGGCCGCTTCGTACGGCTCACCGTGACCGGCTCCAGCGGCAACGGCGGCAGCATCTACGACTTCCAGGTCTACGGCACCGCCCGCGCACCCGGCGCCGACCACACCGCCCCCAGCAGCCCCGGCCGGCCCACCGCCAAGGCGCTGCTGCCCAGCCTGGTGGATGTCAGCTGGCCCGCCGCCACCGACGACACCGGCGTGACCAGCTACGTCGTCTACCAGGACGGCACGCGGATCGCCGTCACCGGTGACACGACGTACCGGGTCTCGGGCCTGAAGCCCGGGACGAAGTACTCCTTCACCGTCGTCGCCCGCGACGCGGAGCTCAACGCCTCCGACCCCAGTGCGGCGGCTGAGGTCACCACCCCGCCGGACGACGACCTGGCCCTGAACAGGACGGCGACGGCGTCCTCCGACTCGGAAGGACACGTTCCAGCGAAGGCGTTCGACGGTGACCTGGCGACCCGCTGGGCGCAGGGCCTCGGCCTGCCCGACCCGTCCTGGCTCCAGGTGGACCTCGGCAAGGACACCAGCGTCTCCGCCGTCGTCACCACCTTCGAGAAGGCGGGCGGCTACAAATACCGCCTGGAGTACTCCACCGACGGCGCGAACTGGTCGACCTTCGAGGACCACACCGCGGCCGACACCGTCGCGCAGACCAACTACTCCTTCGCCGACGAGCCCGTCACCGCCCGCTACCTGCGCCTGACCGTCACCGGCTCCAGCTGGAACGGCGGCAGCGTCTACGAGCTCCAGGCGTACGGCGGCTTCTGAGCGGTCAGCCGAAGAGCCGTCCCCGCACCCACAGAAACGAAAGCCAGGATGAAGATCACCCATGTCGAAGTACACCGGATCGACGTTCCGGCGGCCAGCCCGCCCTTCCGCTGGCGGGAGGGTCTGAGCGGCAGTGCTCCGGTCGGCGACGGCGCGGTGCTGCGCATCGGCACGGATGAGGGGGCCGAGGGGGTGGCCCTGTTCGCCCGCCCGGGAGCCTTCACCACGCTCACCGAGCTGGTGGACCGGGTCTTCCGCGAGGAACTGGTCGGGGCCGACCCGTTCCAGCGGGAGTGGCTGTGGCACCGGGTGTGGGAGCTGGACCGGATCCACGAACTCCCGCTTCCCACCCTGGGCCTGATCGACATCGCCCTGTGGGACCTGGCCGGCCGCTACCACGGCCAGCCGGTCTGGCGGCTGCTCGGCGGCTTCCGCGAATCCATTCCCGCCTACGCCTCCACGTCGACGTTCGCCACCACCGAGGAGTTCCTCGACGTCGCCGACCAGTGCCTGGACCTCGGCTACCGGGGCATCAAACTGCACGCCTGGGGCGACGCCCGCCGGGACGCCGACCTCTGCCTCGCTTTGCGCGAGCACGTCGGCCCGGACGTGCCCCTGATGTACGACGGCTCGGCCGGCTTCGATCTGCCGGACGCGATCCGCCTCGGGCGGGCCCTCTCCGAGGCGGACTACCTCTGGTACGAGGAGCCGATGCGCGAGTTCAGCGTCTCCGCGTACCAGCAGCTCGCCGCGGCCGTCGACGTCCCGTTGCTGGTCGCCGAGACCTCCGACGGGGCCCACATGAACTCCGCCGACTTCATCCGGGCCGGCGCCGCCACCTTCGGCGTCCGGGCCGGCACCACCCTTCGGGGCGGCATCACCGGCGCCATGCGCACCGCCCACCTCGCCGACGCCTACCGGCTGCGCGCCGAGGTGCACGGTTCGGACATCCCCAACCACCACCTGTGCATGGCCATCTCCAACACCACCTACTACGAGTCCCTGGTCACCGCCACGACGGTCGTGCGCGAACGCCACGTGGACGACCGGGGCCTGGTCCACGCCCCCACGGGACCCGGCATCGCCCTTCCCCTCGACCTCGGCTACGGCAGCGAACTCCTGCCGTTCGTCGAACAGCCGCGCTGACCGGCAAGAACAGAAAGGCAAGACGATGAGGTCTTCCGTCTCCAAGAGAGCGGGCGTTCTGCGTACGGCCGCCGCCGCGCTCTCGCTGTCCACCGCGGCGCTGCTGGCCGGCTGCGCCAGCGCCGACACCACCGCGCAGTCCTCCTCCTCCGACCAGTCGACGTTCAAGCCGGCCACGCAGAAGGACGGCTCGCAGATCACGGTGTGGACGGACTCCACCCGCCTGCCGTCGGTGCAGAAGTACCAGAAGGCCCACCCGGACGTGAAGATGGACATCGTCACGTACGACGGCGGGGCCGACGGCTCGACCTACCTCCAGTCCAAGGTGCAGCTCTTCGACCGGACCGGCAGTGGCTGGCCGGACGTGGTGTTCGGCTCGCCCACCGACGTCACCTGGGCCTCCGAGCCGACCAAGCCCGGCGTGCAGCCGTTCGCCGCCCCGCTGGACGACAAGCTCGTCCCGCAGAACACCCTGGACGGCTTCGCCAAGGGCTCCCTGACGCCCTGTCAGTTCAACGGCCACACCTACTGCCTGCGCAACGACATCGCGCAGGTCGTCCTCTGGTACAACAAGTCCCTCATGGACAAGTGGGGTTACCAGGTCCCCACCACCTGGGAGGAGTACGAGGCCCTCGGCAAGAAGGTCGCCAAGGAGCACCCCGGTTACCTCGTCGGCTCGGTCGGCGACACCAACTCCCACGAGTCGTACTTCTGGTCCGGGCAGTGCCCGGCGTTCGACCTGGTGAAGCCGGACACCCTGCGCACCGACCTGCAGGACCCGAACTGCACCCGCACGGCGAAGCTCCTGGACGGCCTGATCGACGCCAAGGCCGTCACCACGAAGGGCTTCTTCAGCCAGGGCTTCGCCAAGGAGAGCGGCAGCAAGGTCCTGATGGCGTACGGCCCGTCCTGGTACGGCCAGTACCTCTTCAAGGCGGCCTTCAACGCCCCGGCCAAGCAGATGGCCGCGGCACCCCCGCTCACCTGGAAGGGCGAGACGAAGGCGGCCACCGGCAACGTCGGCGGCGGGGTGTGGATGGTGTCCTCGCACAGCGCCAACCTCAAGGCCTCCACGGACCTGGTCACCTGGCTGACCACGTCCGACGAGAACCAGGCGTCCGCGCCCACCTACCCCGCCTACACCAAGGCCGCGCAGGCCTGGCTGAAGAACCCGGCCAACAGCGACTACTTCGCCGGCGACGTCAGCGGCGCGTTCGAGCAGGCCGCCGACGAGGTGTGGACCGGCTGGTCGAACACCAGGTTCTCGGACGCCACCGCCTGGTCCAGTGTCGTCCTGCCCGCGCTGACCGCCGGAAAGAGCCTGACCGACACGCTGCCGGCCTGGCAGCAGGAGATCGGCAACGAGGCCAAGGCGCACGGATACAAGGTGGAGAACCAGTGACCCTGCTGGAGACCGAGCGCGTCGCCGTCTCCTCCCCGCGCCGCGGCACCCTGCCGCGGCGCGGCGGCCGCGGCCGTGCGGGCTACTTCTTCGTCGCCGGCTACGCGCTGCTGCTGCTCGCCTTCGGCGTCGTCCCGACCGGCTACTCCTTCTACCTGGCGTTCACCAACGACCGGGGCCAGTTCACCGGCCTGAACCAGTTCGTGAAGGTGGTCCAGGACTACCGCTTCGGGCCGGCTTTCGGCCACATGCTGATCTACCTGCTGCTGTGGCTGGTCGCGCTCGTGGTCCTGGTCGTCCTGGTCGCGGTGATCCTGCGCAGCCGGGTCCGCCCCGGCACCTCCGCCCTCTTCCGCTTCCTCTACTACATCCCAGGCGCCCTCGCCGGCGTGGCCAGCGTCCTGGTCTGGCTGTTCATGCTGGATCCCGACGTCAGCCCGGTGTCCTGGCTGCTGAAGAGCATGGGCATGCAGACCTTCGCGGCCGTCCTCGCCCCCGCCAACCTGCCGTGGATCCTCATGCTCATCGCCTTCTGGACCGGCGCGGGCGGCTGGATGGTGGTGATGTACGGGGCGCTCAACAACATCCCCGACGAGGTCCTCGAAGCGGCCCGGATGGACGGCGCGGGTCCCTGGCGGACCGCCTGGCACATCCAGATCCCGATGATCCGGCAGTGGATCGTCTACATGACCATCATGGCGTTCGCGACCGGCACCCAGCTGTTCGTCGAGCCCCAGCTGCTCCAGACGGCCAGCCTCGGCCGGGTCAGCCCCACCTGGTCGCCCAACCAGCTCGCCTATGTGTACGCCTTCCAGCAGGGCGACTTCAACGGCGCCGCCGCCATCTCCGTCGTCCTGCTCGCCGTGGGACTGCTGGCCGCGGGCCTGCTGGTCGCCCGCTCGAACCTGTTCAAGTTGGATGAGTCATGACGCAATCAACTCTCTCCCCGGCAGCGGCGACCCGGCGCGGCGTCCGCCCGTCCCGGGCCCTCTCCTTCCTGGTCGTGGCCGTCCTGCTGGCCTTCCTTCTGGTGTTCTTCGTCCTGCCGGTGGTCTGGCTGCTGCTCGCCCCGTCCAAGACGGCGGGGGAGATGGTCCGCGACAACCCGCTGTCCTTCGGCTCGTTCCACCAGATCGGCGCGGCCTGGCGGCACCTCTTCGCGTTCCAGGACGGCGCGATGCTCACCTGGCTGAAGAACTCGGCGATCTACTCCGGCGGTTCCCTCGTCCTGACCCTCGCCGTCAGCGTCCCGGCCGGCTACGCCCTGGCCCTGACGAAGTTCAGGGGCCGCAGGACGCTCCTCGTGATCACCCTGGTCACCATGATCATGCCGCAGGCCACCCTGGTGCTGCCGGTCTTCCTGGAGCTCAACCGCTTCCACCTGATCGGCACCGTCTGGTCGGTGATCCTGCCCTTCTCCTTCTACCCGTTCGGCGTGTACCTCGTGTACATCTACTTCGGCAGCAGCCTGCCCAGGGACCTGCTGTCGGCCGCTCGGATCGACGGCTGCACCGAGTGGCAGCTCTTCTCCCGCATCGCGCTACCGCTGGCGAAGCCGGTGATCGGCCTGGTCGCGTTCTTCAGCTTCGTAGGCAACTGGAACAACTTCTTCCTCCCCTACCTGGTCCTCCCGAACAGCAAGCAGTTCCCCGTCCAGGTGGGCCTGAACCAACTCCTCACCTCCACCCCGTCGTTCAACCCGGTGGCAGGCGCGGGCCTGAACGTCACCATCCCCGAACTGGCGTTGGCCATCATCATCGCGATCCTGCCGGTCCTGGTCCTGTTCCTCTTTTCTCAACGCACCTTGGTGTCAGGGATGCTGGCGGGATCGACGAAGGAATGAGCGGTCCTTCGAAAGGCGCCCGCCCAGAGCGCCCCGTCCGGGGCGCGGGGCTTTTTCGATTTGCGGCTCCGCCGCGTGGGCGCGACCAGCCCCGACGCACCCGCACCCGACCACGCGCCGTCACCTTTCCAACAACATCCTCTGAAGCTCCCGTGCCGCCCGAGGCGGGGCAACATCACTCCGATGAGCCAACGCGATGGTCCGATGCAACCCCGGCTTGGCCAACGGAGTGACCCGCAACCCCCGTCCCGACCGGGCAGCGACCATCCGAGGCACCACCGCCAC
This sequence comes from Streptomyces sp. NPDC031497, assembly GCF_055580905.1. NCBI lineage: Bacteria > Bacillati > Actinomycetota > Actinomycetes > Kitasatosporales > Streptomycetaceae > Streptomyces > Streptomyces sp. NPDC031497. The sequence goes on along the minus strand of NZ_JBVIKO010000028.1, from coordinate 84,469 downwards.
CCCCAACCCCGCCCGCACGAACCCCAGCACCGCGTCCATCTCACCCCCCTCGACAGCGAAACCCGGCTCGAACCCGGCGGAGCGACACGCCGCGACGGTCAGCTCCCGCAGGTCGTACCCGTGCCGGAACATCACCAGCCGCTCCCCCTCCAGGTCGGAGATCTTCACCCCGCCCCTTCCCCGCCCGGGCGCCGTCGCCTCGGGTGAGGACACCACCACCAGGTCCTCCCGCAGCAGCTCCACCGTGGTCAGCGCGGGTGACGCCGGCGGCAGCGGCAGCACGATCAGCGCCAGATCCAGCGCCCCGCGTGCCAGCTCCCGTACCAGGTCATGGGAGCCGCTCTCCTCGATCAGCAGCTGGATCCCGGGATACCGGTCGTGGAAGGACCTCAGCACGTCCGGCAGCAACCCGGTGCACAGGCTCGGCGTCGCCCCCAGCCGCACCCGCCCGCTCCGCAGCTGCACCAGCTCCTGCACCTCGTGCCGGGCGGTGTCCGCGTCCGCGAGGATCCGCCGGGCCAGCGGCAGCAGTGCCTCGCCCGCGTCGGTGAGGGTGATGTTGCCCCGGGCCCGCAGGAAGAGATCCGCCCCCAGCTCCCGCTCCAGCGCCCTGATCTGCTGGGACAGCGACGGCTGGGCGACATGGACCAGCTCGGCGGCCCGGGTGAAGTGCCGGGTCTCGGCGACGGCGACAAAGTACTGAAGCTGCTGGAACTGCATGATGACACGATAGCTTCTGGCTATGGAATCGAGCCGGACCATGTCTTGGACCGATCGGGTGTCCGGGCCCTACCGTCCTGAGCATGGCTCTGGCAACGCGGACGGACCGACGGCCGTCCATGGCACGCACGATGTGGGACAGCTCCGTCGGCAAGAAGACCGTGATGGCCGTCAGCGGCCTGATCATGCTGCTCTACCTGGTCGTGCACATGATCGGCAACCTGAAGATCTACTTCGGGGCGGGCGAGTTCAACCACTACGCCCACTGGCTGCGCACCGTCGGCGAACCCTTCATGCACTACGAGTGGACGCTCTGGCTCATCCGGATCGTCCTGGTCGTCGCCGTGGTCGCGCACGCCACGTCCGCGTACCAGCTCAGCCGCCGTGACATCAGGGCGCGCCCGACGAAGTACGTGCACAGCCGGCCCCGGGCCAGCTACGCGACCCGCACCATGCGCTGGGGCGGGATCATCCTCGCCCTGTTCATCGTCTGGCACATCCTCGACCTGACCACCGGCACCGTGCACTCCGGCGGCTTCCAGGAAGGCCACCCGTACCAGAACGTCGTGGACACCTTCTCCACCTGGTACGGCGACGTCATCTACATCGTCGCGATGCTCGCGCTCGGCCTGCACGTCCGGCACGGCTTCTGGAGCGCCGCCCAGACCCTCGGCGTCGGCAGCCGCACCCGCGACCGCGTCCTCAAGGCCACGGCCAACGTCCTCGCGCTGCTGCTCACGGCCGGCTTCATCGCCGTACCCGTGGGTGTCATGACCGGAGTGGTGAGCTGAACATGACCGACTACGTGAACTACACGACCGGCGAAGCGCTCGCCGACGCCAAGGCCCCCTCCGGACCGGTCAACGAGCGCTGGGACACCCGCCGCTTCGAGGCCAAGCTGGTCAACCCCGCCAACCGGCGCAAGCACACCGTGATCGTCGTCGGCACCGGTCTGGCCGGCGGCTCCGCGGGGGCCACCCTCGCCGAACAGGGCTACCACGTCGTCCAGTTCTGCTACCAGGACTCCCCGCGCCGCGCGCACTCCATCGCCGCGCAGGGCGGGATCAACGCGGCGAAGAACTACCGCAACGACGGCGACTCCGTCCACCGCCTGTTCTACGACACCGTCAAGGGCGGCGACTTCCGGGCCCGGGAGTCCAACGTCCACCGGCTCGCGCAGATCTCCGTGGAGATCATCGACCAGTGCGTGGCGCAGGGCGTGCCGTTCGCCCGCGAGTACGGCGGTCTGCTCGACACCCGGTCCTTCGGCGGTGTCCAGGTGTCCCGCACCTTCTACGCCCGTGGGCAGACGGGGCAGCAGCTGCTGCTCGGCGCCTACCAGGCGCTGAGCCGGCAGATCGCCGCCGGGAACGTGGAGATGCATCCGCGTACCGAGATGCTCGACGTGATCGTGGTCGACGGGCGGGCGCGCGGGATCGTGGCCCGGGACCTGATCACCGGGAAGATCGACACCTACTTCGCGGACGCCGTCGTCCTGGCGAGCGGTGGCTACGGCAACGTCTTCTACCTGTCGACGAACGCCATGAACTCCAACGCCACCGCCGTCTGGCGGGCACACCGGCGCGGCGCCTACTTCGCCAACCCGTGCTTCACCCAGATCCACCCCACCTGCATCCCGCGCACCGGCGACCACCAGTCCAAGCTCACCCTGATGAGCGAGTCGCTGCGCAACGACGGCCGGATCTGGGTGCCCAAGGCCAAGGGCGACACCCGGCCCGCCAACCAGATCCCCGAGGACGAGCGCGACTACTACCTGGAGCGCATCTACCCGTCCTTCGGCAACCTCGTCCCCCGTGACATCGCCTCCCGCGCCGCGAAGAACGTCTGCGACGAGGGGCGGGGCGTCGGACCCGGCGGGCAGGGCGTCTATCTGGACTTCGCCGACGCCATCGCGCGGTTGGGGCGCAAGGCCGTCGAGGCCAAGTACGGCAACCTCTTCGACATGTACCAGCGGATCACCGACGAGGATCCGTACCAGGTGCCGATGCGGATCTATCCCGCCGTGCACTACACGATGGGCGGGCTGTGGGTCGACTACGACCTCCAGACCACCGTCCCCGGACTGTTCGCGGTCGGCGAGGCCAACTTCTCCGACCACGGCGCGAACCGGCTCGGCGCGAGTGCGCTGATGCAGGGCCTGGCCGACGGCTACTTCGTCCTCCCGGCCACCATCAACGACTACCTCGCCCGCAACCCCCACCAGGAGGCGGTGACGGACGAACACCCCGTCGTGCAGGAGGTGCTGGCCGAGACGGAGGACCGGCTGAACCTGCTGCTCTCCGTCGACGGCGACCGCACCCCCGACTCCTTCCACCGGGAACTCGGCGAAGTGATGTGGGAGTTCTGCGGCATGGCCCGGACGGACGCGGGACTGCGCAAGGCACTTGAGCGCATCCCGCAGATCCGCGAGGAGTTCTGGCGGCGCATCAAGGTGCCGGGGACCGGCGAGGAGTTCAACCAGTCCCTGGAGAAGGCCAACCGCATCGTCGACTACCTGGAACTGGCCGAGCTGATGTGCCTCGACGCGCTGCACCGCGCCGAGTCCTGCGGCGGCCACTTCCGGGAGGAGTCCCAGACGCCGGACGGCGAGGCCGCCCGCAAGGACGACGAGTTCGCCTACGCGGCCGCCTGGGAGTTCACCGGCACCGGGGACGCCCCGGTGCTGCACAAGGAAGACCTGGTCTTCGAGTACGTCCACCCCACCCAGCGGAGCTACGCATGAAGCTCACCCTGCGCGTCTGGCGGCAGCAGAACGCCGACGCCGACGGCGCGATGTCCACGTACGAGGTGGACGGCATCTCCTCCGACATGTCCTTCCTGGAGATGCTCGACACCCTCAACGAGGAGCTCATCCTCAACGGTGAGGACCCGGTCGCCTTCGACCACGACTGCCGTGAGGGGATCTGCGGCGCGTGCTCCCTGGTGATCAACGGGGACGCGCACGGTCCGGAGCGGACCACCACCTGCCAGCTGCACATGCGGTCCTTCAAGGACGGCGACACGATCGACATCGAGCCGTGGCGGGCGTCCGCCTTCCCGGTGATCAAGGACCTGGTGGTCGACCGGTCCGCGTTCGACCGGATCATCCAGGCCGGCGGGTACATCACCGCGCCGACCGGCGCCGCGCCGGAGGCGCACGCCACGGCGGTGCCGAAGGCCGACGCCGACTTCGCGTTCGAGCACGCGGAGTGCATCGGGTGCGGGGCGTGCGTGGCGGCCTGCCCCAACGGGGCGGCGATGCTGTTCACCTCCGCCAAGATCAACCATCTGAACGTACTGCCCCAGGGGGCGCCCGAGCGGGAGACGCGGGTGCTGGACATGGTGGCCCAGATGGACGACGAGGGCTTCGGCGGCTGCACGCTGACCGGGGAGTGCGCGACAGCCTGCCCGAAGGGGATCCCGCTGGTGTCCATCACGAGCATGAACAAGGAGTGGCTGCGGGCCACCCGTAAGGCGGGAAAGCGGTAGCGCCGTAGGAGGCGCGTAAATGAACGTTCGCCGACAAGAGCGGACGGGCGGGGCCGGGGCTGGTGCTCCCCGGCCCCGTTTCGCCGTTACCGACCGTCGCGCCAGGGGCGTGCAATGGCGCGGCCGGGTCACGGTAGCGTTGCTTCAGCGCGTCCAAAAGGACACGCGCGGGGGTGAGCCACCCACCGAATCCCGGCATTCAGCAGCCGCACATCCACGGGTCCCGCGCGCGTCACGCCGAGTCCAGCCTGCCAAGGAAGAAAGCAGGTGCAGATTTCCTCAGCTACCGCTCGGCGCAGGAGACCTCCATGACCGCCATGCCCGCCTCACCCCCTGCTCTCGCCGCCCCGCCCGGGGACTCCGGCTATCTGGTGCAGCTCGCCCGTGACGAGGACGACGTCCGGGCCGCGCAGCGACTGCGCTACCAGGTGTTCGCCGGAGAGATGGGCGCCCGGCTCGACGGGCCGGAACCGGGTCTGGACGTGGACGCCTTCGACGCGTTCTGCGACCACCTCCTGATCCGGGAAGCCCTCACCGGCGAAGTCGTCGGCACCTACCGACTGCTGCCGCCCGAGCGCGCCGCCGTCGCCGGCCGCCTCTACTCCGAGGGCGAGTTCGACCTCAGCCCACTCGCCGACATCCGCCCCGGGCTGGTCGAGGTCGGCCGCTCCTGCGTGCACCCCGCCCACCGCGACGGCGCCGTCATCGGCCTCATCTGGGCCGGCATAGCCCGGTACATGGTGGACCGCGGCCACGAGTGGCTGGCCGGCTGCTGCTCCGTCCCGCTCGCCGACGGCGGTGCCCTCGCGGCCGCCACCTGGGAGCGGGTGCAGGCCAAGCACCTCGCCCCGGAGGAACTGCGGGTACGCCCGCTGCGTCCGTGGGTGCCCGAGGGGCCGGCCCCGGAGGGCCGTGCCGAACTGCCCGCGCTGCTCCGCGGCTACCTGCGCCTCGGCGCCTGGGTGTGCGGCGAGCCCGCGCACGACCCCGACTTCGGGGTAGCCGACATGTACGTCCTGCTGTCGATGCGCCGGGTCAACGCGCGCTATCTGCGGCACTTCCTCTCGCTCGTCCCGGCCTGATGAGCGTCTGGCTGCCCAGCGCGCCCTGCACCCCCGGCGCGTGCGTGGAGTCCGCGAGGTCGCTCATGGTGGTTCCCCGCGCCGTGCTGCGGTTCGCCGCGGTCGTGACCCTGATGCTGGTCGCGATCATGCTGCTCCCGCTCGGCGGGCGGATCCCCACCGAGTGGGTGCGCCGGTTCTCCCGGCTGGTCGTCCGGGCCGCCGGGGTCCGGGTCCGGATCACCGGCAGCGCCCCGGGCACCGGTGGGGTGCTGCTTGTCGCCAACCACATCTCCTGGATGGACATCCCGCTGCTGGCCGCCGTCCGGCCCGCGCGGATGCTCGCCAAGAAGGAGATCCGCGAGTGGCCGGTGGCCGGCGCGCTGGTGGCCGGCGCCGGAGCGCTGTTCATCGACCGGGACCGGCTGCGCGCACTGCCGGACACGGTCGGCCGGATCTCGGGCGCGCTGCGGGAGGGCGCCGCGGTGGTCGCCTTCCCGGAGGGCAGCACCTGGTGCGGCCGGGCCCAGGGCCGGTTCCGCCGGGCCGTGTTCCAGGCCGCCCTGGACGCCGGCGCGCCCGTGCAGCCGGTGCGGCTGCACTACCGGCTGGAAGCAGGCGAGGCCAGCACCGTGCCCGCCTATGTCGGCGAGGACACGCTGCTGGCCTCCCTGTGGCGAGTGGTGTCGACCCGCGGCCTGGTGGCCGAGGTGGACATACGACCGCTGATACCGGCCGGCCGCCACCCGGACCGTCGCACCCTCGCCCGCGCCGCCCAGCCGGTGACCCACGGGCCGGCCTGGACGCACGCGGCTCTGGTGAGCCCCGGCAAGGGCTCTCAGTGGTCGGTCTCCAAGTGGAGCTTGAGCAGGTCGACGCCGTAGTCGCCGCCGTTGGGCGTGCGGATGATGGTGTGGATGTGCTGCTGGGTCGGCGTGCCGCCCGGACCGCCCATGCCACCGCCGCCGCCCGGCTGGCCGGTGGGCATGCCACCCGTGGGCTGCCCGGTCATCTGACCAGTGGGCTGCCCCGAGGGCTGGCTGCCTCCGCCGGTCGTGGTGCCGTAGGCCAGCGGCGACTGGGCGTCGTACTCGATGAGGACGACCGGGCTGTGCACCCGGTAGTAGAAGGCCGAGGTGTCCTTGGTCCCGCCGAGCCAGTAGAAGTACGTCTGGTCCAGGTGCTCCTTCACCTCCTTCATCCTCACCCCGGCGTGGCCGTCGTCCATGTAGCCGACGTAGACGCCGACCAGGTCGAGGAGTTTGTCCCGCTGGGCCGAGGTGAGTGCGGAGCCGGGCAGGCCCTGGTAGGCGAGCTCGAGGTTGTCGGCGCCGGCGCCCGCCTTCATGTCGGTGCCGGACTTGCTGACTTCGGCGTCGATCACCTTGGCGCGCTGGGCGGCGGTGAGGGAGCGGACCAGGGTCAGACCGGCCTTGGTCTCCGGCTTGAACAGGGTGATCTTCTCGCCCTGGTAGGTGGCCGAGGTCGGCTCGGAGCCCATGAAGGTCGGCGTCATGACGACCTGGTCGCCCAGGACGAAGTAGTTGATCGCCACATGGTGGCCCTCGTACTGGAAACCCCACGGCTTGCTCGTGGACGGGGTGCCCATGAAGGTGAAGAAGTAGGCGCCCTCGGTGAGGGTCTCCCGGTTGCCGCCGCTGTAGTCGCCCAGGAACGCGTTCAGCTTCATGATGTTGCGGGTCTGGGTGAGCCCTTTCGCGGACAGCGCCGCGCCGAGCAGCGCATAGCCCAGCTCCCGCTTGGTGTCCGTGATGTCGCCCATCCGGACGCCCTTGCGCTCGTAGCCGTCGACATTGCTCCAGGCCAGCCATTCGTCGTCGGCCACGTCGAAGGTGCACGAGGTGCGCTCCTTCGTGCTGAGGCCGTCGAGGAAGGCCTGCGCGGCCTTGACGACCTTGTCCGTGGAGACGTCGGTGGAGTGGATGGAGTACAGGTCGTCGACGACCTTGCCGTCCGTCGTCAGGCCCACGAAGTCCTTGTACTTGACCTCGGACTGGCCAGGGCCCATGCCGCCGGGGCCGCCGGAGGGCATACCGCCGCTGGGGGCGCCGGAGGCCGAACTCGACGTGTCGGACGAGCCGTTGGAGCAGCCGGTCATGGTCGCCAGCGCGGCGGCACCGCCGGCGAGCAACGCCTTGTTCATGAACCAGCGGCGGGTGCGCTCGGCTTCGGGGGTGCGGGGGTGGTGTCCATGCATACGCCCAAACTCCAGGGGCAACCTGAAGCATTCCTGAAGATCATCAGGGCAGGGACCGGGACAGATAGGGCCCCGTGACACTGCCCTCGGCCCGCGCGACCTCCGCCGGCGGGCCCGCCGCGACGATCCGGCCGCCCCGGTCCCCGCCGCCCGGACCCAGGTCGATCACCCAGTCCGCGCCCGCCACGACCGCCATGTCGTGTTCGACCACCACGACCGTGTGCCCGGCGTCCACCAGCCCGTGCAGCTGGCGCATCAGCACCTCGACGTCGGCCGGATGCAGTCCCGTCGTCGGCTCGTCCAGGAGGTAGAGGGTGTGGCCGCGCCGGCCGCGCTGCAACTCGCTTGCCAGCTTGATCCGTTGGGCCTCGCCACCGGACAGCTCGGTGGCGGGCTGGCCCAGTCGCAGATAGCCGAGCCCCACGTCGAGCAGGGTGCGCAGGCTGCGTGCCACGGCCGGGATGTCCGCGAAGAACTCCGCCGCGCTTTCCACGGTCAGGTCCAGCACCTGGGCGATGTTCCGGCCCCGGTAGGGCACGGCGAGCGTCTCGGGGTTGTAGCGGGCCCCGCCGCACTCCGGGCAGGGCGCGTAGGTGCTGGGCAGGAAGAGCAGCTCCACGCTGACGAAACCCTCGCCCTGACAGGTCTCGCAGCGTCCTCCGGCCACATTGAAGGAGAACCGCCCCGCGCCGTAACCACGCTCCCGCGCCCGGTCGGTGGCCGCGAACACCTTCCGTACGACGTCGAACAGGCCGGTGTAGGTGGCCAGGTTGGAGCGCGGGGTGCGGCCGATCGGCCTCTGGTCGACGGAGACCAGCCGGCCGACCCCGTCGAGTTCCTCGGTGATCTCGCCGATCAGTGTCGACTTGCCCGAGCCGGAGACTCCGGTGACGGCGGTGAGGACACCGAGCGGGAACTCGGCGCTGACCGCGCGCAGGTTGTGCCGGGTGACCGGCCCGACCTTCAACCACCCCTCGGCGGCGCGGAGTCGACGTGCCGGAGCGGGCTCCGCCGCGAACAGGTAGCGGGCGGTGGCGGACTCCGCGACCCCGGCCAGCTCCGCCACCGGCCCGCTGTGCAGCACCCGGCCGCCGTGCTCACCGGCGCCCGGACCCACGTCCACCAGCCAGTCGGCACCGCGCACAACGTCCAGGTGGTGCTCCACCACGAAGACGGAGTTCCCGGCCGCCTTCAGCCGCGCCAGCACCGTGAGCAGCGCCTCGGTGTCCGCCGGGTGCAGTCCGGCCGACGGCTCGTCCAGGACGTACACGACACCGAACAGCCCGGAGCGCAACTGCGTGGCCAGGCGCAGGCGTTGCAGCTCACCCGCCGAGAGCGTGGGGGTCGACCGGTCCAGACTCAGGTAGCCGAGGCCGAGCTCGACGACCGGTGCGATGCGGGCGGTGAGGTCTTCGGTGAGCACCCGCGCGGTCTCCGACGGCGGGCCGCCGCCGAGCAGTCCGGCCAGCTCGGTCAGGGGAAGCCCGGCCAGTTGCGCGATCGTACGGCCCGCGAAGGTCACGGCGAGCGCCTCCGGCCGCAGCCTCCTGCCGCCGCACACCGGACAGGGCGCGCTCGTCAGGAAGCCCTCCGCCCTCGCCCGCAGCGCCGGGCTCCTGGAGTCCGAGAAGGTCTTCATGACGTACCGGTGGGCGCTCATGTACGTGCCCTGGTACGGCCGTTGGATGCGGTCGGCGTCCCGGACCGGGTGCACGGTGACCACCGGCTGCTCGTCCGTGAAGAGGATCCACTCCCGTTCCCCGGCCGGCAGGTCGCGCCAGGGCCGGTCCACGTCGTGACCGAGCGCGTCCAGGATGTCCCGCAGGTTCTTGCCCTGCCAGGCACCCGGCCAGGCGGCGATCGCGCCGTCCCGGATCGACAGCGACGGGTCGGGGACCAGCGACTCCTCCGTCGTACGGTGGACCCGGCCCAGACCGTGGCACTCCGGGCAGGCGCCCGCCGCCGTGTTCGGGGAGAACGCGTCGGAGTCGAGCCGCTCGGCGCCCGGCGGATAGTCCCCGGCACGCGAGAAGAGCATGCGCAGGGAGTTGGAGAGATTGGTGAGGGTGCCGACCGAGGAGCGCGAGGTCGGGGCCGAGCGGCGCTGCTGGAGCGAGACCGCCGGCGGCAGCCCGCTGATCTCACCGACCTTCGGCGCCCCGACCTGGTGGATCAACCTGCGCGCGTACGGTGCGACCGACTCGAAGTAGCGCCGCTGGGCCTCGGCGTAGATCGTGCCGAACGCCAGGGACGACTTCCCCGAACCGGACACACCGGTGAAGACGGCCAGCACGTCCCGCGGGATGTCCACGTCGACGCCCTTGAGGTTGTGCTCACGGGCGCCACGGACGCGGACGTACGGATCGTGGGAGCTGTGCATCGGGGGAGACTCCGTACGGACGACTCGCCGGGCAGGGACAAACCCCGCGAGTCTAGGGCCTGTCTGACCATTCCCGTCGTCGCCCGGAGGGCGGCCTCGCGGCGTCAGGTGCGTGCTCTCGGCGTGCCGGGCGTAGGCCCTCGTACTGGACGTACTTGGGTCTGCGCCCGGTGCGGCGAGAGTGCGTGCATGGCGTCGCTAGGCAGACGGGAATTGTCAGACAGGCCCTAGCCCGTGCGGTCCGTCAGGGATGCGGAGGGTTGTTCCGGTTCCGCTCCTGCTCGATGTAGTCGTCCGCCTTCTTCTGGCCCATGTCGACCTGGGACTGGTACTTGTTCCCGGTCCGCTGGTCGATCATGTCGCCGCCCCGTTCGACGCCCTGTTTGGCCTGGTCCTCGTGGCCCTTGAGCATCCCCTTGAGCTTGTCCAGCATGGACATCGCAGCCCTCCTCGCTGGTTGAGGCTTCCCCACCAGCGTCACCGGCCCCGGCCCGGTCCGCATCTCGGCGGGCGTCCCCGTGCGGGCCCGGCCTGCCTGTGCGAGGTTGGAAGACGCGGAATCCCGCCGATCGCAGAGCTGACCGCAGAAAGGCCCGGGCCCCATGAGCAATCCCGGTTTCGGATTCGGACGCAGTCCCTTCGAAGACTTCGACGAGCTGATGTCCCGCTTCTTCGGCGGATCCGGACCGGGCACACCGGCCCGCCGCCCGCAACGCGTCGACATCGGCAGCCTGCTGTCCGAACGGGCGCGCGAGCTGGTGGCCGAGGCCCGCGATCTCGCCGCCGTCGAGGGCAGTGAGGAACTGGACGCCAGGCACCTGCTGGCCGCGGCCACCACGCACGACTCCACCCGGCGGCTGCTCACCGAGGCGGGCGCGGACCCCGACCAGCTCCGCGAGCGGCTCACCGCCGGCCACGGCGGCGGTGAGAAGACGGAGCCCACCACCCTCACCCCGGCCGCCAAGCGCGCCCTGCTCGACGCCTACCAGATCTCCCGCGCCGAGGGCGCCTCCTACATCGGCCCCGAGCACCTGCTGCGCGCGCTCGCCGCGAACCCGGAGTCGACGGCCGGGCGGACGCTCGGCGAGAGCGGCTGGGAACCGACCCGGATGCCGGTCGAGGGCGCGGCGGAGCGGAAGAAGCCCAGCACCACGCCGACCGTCGACGAGTACGGCCGTGATCTCACCGAGGACGCCCGGGCCGGGCGTCTGGACCCGGTGATCGGGCGGGACGACGAGGTCGAGCAGACCATCGAGGTGCTCTCCCGGCGCAGCAAGAACAACCCCGTCCTGATCGGTGACCCCGGCGTCGGCAAGACCGCCATCGTCGAGGGCATCGCGCAGCGGATCGTCGGCGGGGACGTGCCCAAGACCCTGGAAGGCAAGCGGCTGGTCTCCCTGGACCTGGCCGGGATGGTGGCCGGAACCAAGTACCGGGGCGAGTTCGAGGAGCGGCTGAAGAAACTCCTCGAAGAGGTCCGCGAGCACAGCGACGGACTGGTGCTGTTCCTGGACGAGTTGCACACCGTCGTCGGCGCCGGCGGGGGCGGCGACGGGTCCCTGGACGCGGGCAACATCCTCAAACCCGCCCTCGCCCGCGGCGAGTTGCACCTGATCGGCGCGACCACGATCGACGAGTACCGCAAGCACATCGAGAAGGACGCGGCCCTGGAACGCCGGTTCGCGCCCATCCTGGTCGGCGAGCCCACGGTCGACGACACCATCGAGATCCTGCGCGGCCTGCGCGACCGTTACGAGGCCCACCACCAGGTCCGCATCACCGACGAGGCGGTCGTCGCGGCGGCCGAGTTCTCCGACCGGTACATCACCTCCCGCTTCCTGCCGGACAAGGCGATCGACCTGATGGACCAGGCCGCCGCCCGGGTCCGGCTGCGCTCGAAGACCCCGGCCACCGACACCCGGGACATCGAGGACCGGATCGCCGCCCTGAACCGGGAGAAGGACCAGGCCGTCGCCGACGAGGAGTACGAGCGCGCCAAGGAGGTCCGCGACCGGATCCGGGAGACCGAGGCCGAACTGGAGCAGGCGGGCACGGCCGAGGAGCACGCGCCCAAGGTCACCGCCGAGGACATCGCCGAGGTCGTCTCCCGTACCACCGGCATCCCGGTCGCCCAGCTCACCGAGGAGGAGCGGGAGCGGCTGATGAAGCTGGAGGAGCATCTGCACGAGCGGGTCGTCGGCCAGGACGAGGCGATCACCGCCGTCGCCCGCGCGGTCCGCCGTGCCCGGGCCGGCATGAGCGACCCCAACCGTCCGGTCGGCAGCTTCCTCTTCCTGGGCCCGACCGGCGTCGGCAAGACCGAGCTGGCCCGCGCCCTGGCCGCCGCCCTCTTCGGTGACGAGACCCGCATGATCCGTCTTGACATGAGCGAGTTCCAGGAGCGCCACACGGTATCCCGGCTGGTCGGCGCCCCGCCCGGATACGTCGGCCACGAGGAGGCCGGTCAGCTCACCGAGGCGGTGCGCAGGCAGCCGTACGCCGTGCTGCTCCTCGACGAGGTGGAGAAGGCGCACCCGGACGTCTTCAACACCCTGCTCCAGCTGCTTGACGACGGCCGGCTCACCGACTCCCAGGGCCGCACCGTCGACTTCAAGAACACCGTCGTCATCATGACGTCGAACATCGGCGCCGACCGCATCCTGGCCGCCGGCACCGAGGACTACACCAAGGTCCGTGAGGCCGTGATGCCGGCCCTTCAGCAGCACTTCCGGCCGGAGTTCCTCAACCGCATCGACGAGATCATCGTCTTCCGCGGCCTGGACCGCACCCAACTGCGCCAGATCGTCGACCTGTTGCTGGAGCACACCCGGCGCCGCCTGCACGCCCAGGAGGTCGGCCTCGAAGTCACCGACGCTGCCGCTGAGTTGCTGGCCAACCTCGGTCACGAACCCGACTACGGCGCCCGTCCGCTGCGCCGCACCATCCAGCGCGAGGTCGACGACCGCCTCGCCGACCTGCTGCTCTCCGGCCAGCTCACGGCGGGCGACCGGGCGGTGGTGGACGCGGCCGACGGCCAGATCGTGACCAGGTCCGACAAGCCGGCCGAGGTCGGCTGATCAGGCCCGCACCAGCGCGGCCAGCCGCCGGTAGGAGTCCAGCAGGGCCGGGCGGTCGTAGCTGCTGGTGGTGACCAGGACCTCGTCGGCGGCCGTCTCCTTCAGGACCGACTCCAGCTCGTCCGCGACCTGCTCCTCGGTACCGGCGAGGTGCCCGGTGAGCCCGGACTCGTAGAAGCCGCGCTCCTTCACGGTCATCGCCCTGCTCTCGACCGCCTCGGCCGGGGGCAGCGGCGGGAAGGTCCCGTGGGTGCGGGAGTACGCCATCGACCAGGCCTCGGGGACGAGCAGCCGGCGGGCCGCCTCGGGGGTACCGGCGACGGCGACGGTCCCGGAGATCACGACATAGGGCTCGGCCGCCCACGGGGAGGGGCGGAAGCGGTCGCGGTAGTGGTCGATGCCGCGTCGCATCTTCTCCCGGTTGCGCAGATCGCCGATGACCATCGGCAGCCCGGCGCGAGCCGCGATGTCGGCGCCCTCACCCATCGCGAGCACGAACGGCGGCACCCGCAGCCCCTGAGCCGGGCGGGCCCGCACCCCGGTCGGCGAGGTGCCCTCGAACCAGCCGAGCAGCTCGCCGAGTTGCGCCGCGAAGTCCTCGGCGTCGTCCTTGTCGCGCCCCAGCGCCTTGCGGACCCCGTCGGTGAAACCCACCGACCGGCCGAGCCCCATGTCGATCCGCCCGGGGAACAGCGACTCCAGCACCCCGAACTGCTCGGCCACGACCAGGGGCTGGTGGTTCGGCAGCATGACACCACCGGTGCCGACCCGGATGGTGCGGGTCGCGGCGGCGACGGCCGCGGCCAGCACGGTCGGCGCCGAACCGGCGACCCCGGGCACCCCGTGATGCTCCGAGACCCAGAACCGGTGATAGCCGAGCGCCTCCACCTCCCGCGCCAGTGCCACGGTGTCCCGCAGCGCCGCACCGGGGGCGTGTCCCTCCCGGGTGCGCGAGCGGTCGAGGACGGAGAACCGGGTCCGGGCGATCAGCGCGTTCACAGGGGGTTCAACACCGCGGCGGCCCCAGGATTCCCGCCGCCGGTCAGTCCCCGGGGCGCAGCAGACCGCGCTCGTAGGCCCTGACCAGGTGCTGCGGAACCAGGTGCCGGACACCGTCGACGGCCACCGGGACGAGCGCCGGGGTGCTCGCCTTCCACTGGGCGCGGCGGTGGCGGGTGTTGCTGCGCGACATCTTCCGCTTGGGTACGGCCATGGGGATCCTCCTCGGTGCTGCTGTGGCGGTGCCGACTGACGGCACCGAGGACGCTATATGAAAATGGATCCCATGAGCAATTGGTACCCGGCGCCCAGGATCGATGCCGGTGCCCGACTAGGGTTGCCGCGTGACCGACAGCAGCAAGCGTCCGATCGCCGTGTTCGACATCGACAACACCCTCGCCGACACCGCGCACCGGCAGCGGTTCCTGGAGCGCAGGCCCCGGGACTGGGACGCGTTCTTCGCGGCCGCGCCGCACGATCCGCCGCTCGCCGAGGGGATCGCGCTGGCCGTGGCGACCGCGGAGGAGTGCGAGATCGTCTATCTCACCGGGCGGCCCGACCGCTGCCGGCGCGACACCCTGGACTGGCTCGCCGCCCACGGGCTGCCCGAGGGGCGCGTGCACATGCGGCGCAACGCCGATCGCAGGCCTGCCCGGCACACCAAGCTGGAGATCCTGCGCCGCCTCGCGGAACGGCGTGAGGTCCGCGTCCTGGTCGATGACGACGAGCTGGTCTGCGACGACGCCGAACGGGCCGGGTTCACCGTGGTGCGGGCCCGCTGGGCCGACCGCTCGGCCGCGCTGGAGCAGGCCCAGGAGGGGGAGGGGCGGACCTGAGCCCGCCCGCCACGGGTCCCGCGGCCCTCAGCCCTCGTCGTCGATGCGGAAGCCCACCTTCAGGCCCACCTGGTAGTGCTCGATCTGCCCGTTCTCGATCTGGCCCCTGACCTGGGTCACCTCGAACCAGTCCAGGTTGCGCAGGGTCTGGCCGGCGCGTGCGACACCGTTGCGGATGGCCTGGTCGATGCCCTCGTGCGAGGTGCCGACGATCTCGGTGACCCGGTAGGTGTGGTTCGGCATCGGGATGCTCCTCTCGTCGTCACTCCAAGGTGCCGCATCCGGGAGCGGAGCGCGAGGCGTCGGTGATCGTGACCCCGGTCGCCGGTCGCCGGTCGCCGGTCAGCCGGTCTCGACGGCGAAGGGGCCGTCGGCGCCGAATGCGAGCCGCCCGAAGTTCTCGGCGATGCGCCGGTGCCCCGCCTGATCGGGGTGGACCTCGTCGGGCAGCGGGAACTCCGCGTAATCCCGCTCGCCGTACAGGTCACGGCCGTCGAGGTAGTGCAGGTTCGGGTCGTCGGCCGCCCGCTGTCCGACGATCCGGGCGAGTTCGGCACGGATGACGTTGAGCGTCAGGCGCCCGGCGGCGCGTTCGGCCGGATCGCCGGTCGCCTTGAACCGCAGGGTTTTGCCGTCGAAGTCGGGCGCGAGCGGTCCGGGAGTGTCCTCCTGGACCGGGCACAGCAGGGGCGACACGACCAGCAGCGGCGTGGTCGGATGCCCCTCGCGGACGGTGTCGAGGAAGCCGTGCACCGCGGGGACGAAGGCGCGCAGGCGCATCGCGTCGGCGTTGACGACGTTGATGCCGATCTTCAGGCTGATCAGGTCCGCGGGGGTGTCCCGCATCGCACGCGCGGTGAACGGGTCCAGCAGCGCACCGCCGCCGAACCCCAGGTTGACCAGCTCCACTTCACCCTGGGCGGCTGCCAGGGCGGGCCAGATGCCGGTCGGATGCGTGGCGTTCGAGCCGTGGCTGAGGGAACTGCCGTGGTGCAGCCACACCCTGCGCCCGCTCTCCGGAGCCCGCTCGACGGGGGCGTCGGTGCGCAGGGCGATCAGTTCGGTGATCTCCGTGTGCGGGAGCCAGATCTCGACGTCCTTGTCACCGGCGGGGAGACCGGCGAACCGGGCGGTGCCGGCCGGCCCCTCCGTCAGCTCGGAGGACTGGGTGAACATGTCGGTGATCGTGTGCACGTTGCCGCCGGCCACCGTCGCCTGGGCCGTGAGGCGGCCGTCGACGAGCAGGTCGTACACGCCGTCCGCAGGGGCCGGGAACCCGCGGTACACCCGTTTGGTGGGCCGCGTGTCCAGTTCGACGGCGGTGGCCCGGGTGCGGAAGGCGAGCCGCACGCCGGAGGGCTGGGCCTCGGCCATGGCCAGCTGGTGGTCGGGGATCTGCCGGCGCGCCCGGGCGGGCAGCCGGTGCGGCAGCAGACCCTGCGCGGTCGCCTCCACGTCGAGGAAGCCGCGCAGGATGTCCACGGTGACAGGTGTGGTGATCCAGTCGTGTTCGGTGCTCATCGCCTCAGCCTGTTGATCAATGTGTCCGGATGGTTCTGAAGGGGGGCGGTGCGAGGTGCCCCGGACCGCCGCCGGTCAGGACGTGGCCCGGGTCCGCAGCAGAGCGTCGAGGGAGTCCACCATCCAGGCCCACGACTCCCGTGCGTCGGGCGCGCTGTGCTCGAAACCCCCGGCGAGCTCGAGGCTGACGTAGCCGTGGAAGACGCTGCCGAGCATTCGGACCGCATGTGTCTGGTCCGGCTCCGTCAGGTCGTAGCCGCGCAGGATCGCCCGCGTCATCTGGGCGTGCCGCACCCCGGCACTGGCGGCCGCGGTCTCGTGATCGAGCCGGAGCCGGGCGGCGTCGTACCGGCCGGGGTGTTCCCGGGCGTAGTCGCGGTAGGCGTCCGCGAAGGCGGCCAGGGCGTCCTTGCCGGCCCGCCCGGCCAAGGCGTCGGCGACCCGGTCGGCGAGTTCCTCCAGGGCGAACAGGGCGATCCTGGTCCTGAGTTCCTGGGAGTTCTTCAGATGCGAGTACAGACTCGCGACCTTGACGTCGAACCGCCGGGCGAGTGCCGAGACGGTCACCTGGTCGAAGCCGACCTCGTCGGCCAGCTCCGCCCCCGCCACGGTCAGTCGCTCCGGGGTCAGCCCTGCTCTAGCCATAGCCTTCCTCCTGTCTGGCGACAACGATAATGCATTTGCCTAAAGGGTTTAGGCAAATTAGCCTACGGCTCATGAGACCCCTGAACGAGCGGGAGATCCGCGCGGCCTTCGTGAACTGCACCAAGGGCGAGGCCAAGCGCCTCTCCGTTCCCCACGATCTGGCCGACCGGCCGTGGGGCGACCTGGACTTCCTCGGCTGGCGGGACCCCCAGGCGCCCGACCGGGCCTACCTTGTCGTCGAGCTGGACGGCCGCCCGGTGGCGCTCGCCCTGCGCTCGTCCGGCCCCACGTCCTGGCAGACGCGGCGCAGCATGTGCTCGATGTGCCTGACCACCCACACCGGAGGCGTCTCGCTGATGGTCGCCGCGAAGGCGGGCAAGGCCGGACAGCAGGGAAATTCCGTCGGCGTCTACATATGCGGCGATCTCGCCTGCTCGCTGTACGTGCGGGGCAGGAAGGATGCGGGCGTCGGTTCGCGCCTGCCCGAGTCGCTCACCCTGGAGGAGAAGATCCAACGGACCGTCGCGAACCTCGCGGCGTTCGTCGCCAGGGTCACTGCCTGAGCCGGTCCTGCGGGTGCGGCCCTTGACCCTGCGCATTGGTCCATACCAAAATCCCGTACACCCGTACGAGCACCCGTGCTCGTTCCCCCACGTCGGGCCTTCTCCCCTGTCCGCCAGACAGAACAGGAACCCCCTCGTGAGACGTCGTCGCCCGCTCGCCCTCATCTGCGTGTCCGCCGCGCTGCTCAGCGCCTGTGGCGTCCTGCCGGGCGGATCGGGCGGGCGGCACACCATCACGGTCTGGCTGATGCAGAACAGCGCGTCGCAGGAGTTCCTGCACCGCTTCACCGCTGACTTCGAGCGCACCCACAAGGACATCCGCCTCGACATCCGTATCCAGCAGTGGACCGGGATCGTGGACAAGGTGCAGGAGGCGCTCAAGTCCGACTCCACGGACGCTCCCGACGTCATCGAGGTCGGCAACACCCAGGTCCCGCAGTACGTCGAAGACGGCCGGCTCACCGACCTCACCCTGGAGTCGATGCGGGACTGGGGCAAGGAGCACTGGCTGCCCGGCCTCGCCGAACCCGGCCGGGACGAATCGCGTCAGTACGGCATCCCCTGGTACGCGGCCAACCGTGTCGTCATCTACCGCAAGGACCTCTTCGAGAAGGCCGGCATCACCTCCCCTCCGAAGAACCGCGACGAGTGGCTGGCCGACACCGAGAAGCTCAACTCGGGCGGGAACCAGGGAATTTACCTGGCCGGACAGGACTGGTACACGCTCTCCGGGTTCGTCTGGGACGAGGGCGGTGATCTCGCCCAGCAGACGGACGCCGGCTGGAAGGGCACCCTGGACAGCCCGGCCGCACTGCGCGGGATGGACTTCTACCGGCGCCTCCAGGCCCTCGGCAAGGGGCCCGTGGACGCCGACGAGGAACACCCGCCCCAGGGCCAGGTGTTCGCGGACGGTCAGGTCGCACAGATCGTCGCGGTGCCCGGCCTCGCCCAGTCCATCGTGCAGGACAACCCCGAACTCAAGGAAAAGATCGGCTATTTCCCGGTGCCGGGCCGCACGGCCGACCATCCCGGCGCGGTCTTCACCGGCGGCTCCGATCTCGTCGTACCGCAGAACACCGACCGGCCCTACGACGCGACCGCCGTCGTCGGCGCCCTCGCCGGAGCCAAGTGGGACACCGAACTGGCCCGCACGATGAACTACGTGCCCAACAAGACCACGCTGGCCGGCGCGGTCGCCGGGTCGGAGGGGGTCGCCGCCATGGCGGCGGGAGCCGCGCAGGGACGGGCGACCCCCCACACCCCGGACTGGCCGGCGGTCGAGGCCGACAACCCGATCAAGGGCTACATGACCAAAGTGCTCAGCGGGTCGGACCCCGCGACCGAGGCCCGCCGCGCCTCCCGGCGGATCACCGAACTGCTCGCGCCGGACTTCGGGTGAGCAACACGGCGGTATCGACATCGGGCGCCGGCGGTATGTGTGCGCGCCGGCACCCGATGCTGACCAGGTTCACCACCCGGGCGGTCTCAGGCACTGTTGCCGAGAGGTGATCACGGTGACTACAGGCCTCGGTAGGTGACAACTGTCGACGGCAGTCACATCCACCGAGGTCACCGGCATTACCCGGCCGTGCTCAGCGACAGCGCGAAGCGGCCCGCCTCGTCCGTCCACCAGTGGGTCAACTCGAAGCCCGCCGCGGCCAGTTCGCCGCGCACGCCCTCCTCGCGGAACTTCGCCGAGACCTCGGTGCGCAGTTCCTCGCCGTCTGCGAATTCGACCGCGAGGTCGAGCGCGGGGATCTTCACCGTCTGGTCGGTCAGCGACCGCAGCCGCATCTCGATCCACTCCTCGTCCGCGTCCCACAGGGCGACATGCTCGAAGGCGTCCGGGTCGAAGTCGGCGCCCAGCTCCCGGTCCACGACGGCCAGGACGTTCTTGTTGAACTCGGCCGTCACCCCGGCCGCGTCGTCGTACGCCCGGACCAGCACGTCCTCGTCCTTGACCAGGTCGGTGCCGAGGAGCAGCGTGTCACCGGGCGTCAGCAGCCCCCGCACCGAGGCCAGGAACCGGGCCCGCTCGGCGGGCAGCAGATTGCCGATCGTGCCGCCGAGGAACGCCAGCAGCCGCGGCCCCGGGGTCTCGGGCAGGCTCATCCGGCCGGTGAAGTCGGCGATCAGGGCGTGCACGGACAGCGTCGGCCGCTCCTCGATGAGCGCCTGCCCGGCCTGGGTCAGCGCGCTCTCGCTGACGTCGACCGGGACGTACACCTCGAGAGAGGTGAGCGCGTCGATCAGCAGGCGGGTCTTCTCGGAGGAGCCGGAGCCCAGCTCCACCAGGGTGCGGGCACCGCTCGCGGCGGCGATCTCGCCGGACCGGGTGAGCAGGATCTCCCGCTCGGCCCGGGTCGGGTAGTACTCGGGCAGCTCGGTGATCTGCTCGAAGAGGTCGCTGCCCCGGGCGTCGTAGAACCACTTGGGCGGCAGTGTCTTGGGGGTGGCGGTGAGGCCGTTCAGGACATCGGCGCGCAGCGCGGCGTCCGTCGCGTCCTCGGGAAGGGTGCGGGTGACACGGAGGGGACTCACGTACAGGGCTCCTTCGGGGATGGGGGTGCCCCCGCTCGAACGGAGTGGAGAGTGGGGGAGGACGCCGGGGCCTGGACCGGGTTCTCGACCGGGTCGGCCTGGATCCGGGTGTCCTGGGCGCGGCCGTCCTCGGCCGGTTTCCCGGCCGGGTTTCCGACCGGGGCGAGGGTGACGCCCCGGCGGCTCGCGACGAGCAGCGTGCGGTCGGGGACCTCCTGCCAGCGCGGGTCGTCGTCGAACGGCTCGGAGGCGACGACGGTGCGGTGGCCGGGTTCCGAGAGGTAGTGGAGGCTGTCGCCCCAGGCGGTGGCGGCAATGGTGTCGCCGTCGGTGAGCAGGAGGTTCAGCCGGGCGGTCGGGGCCGCCTCGGCGACCTGGAGAACCGTTTCGGCAAGAGCGGTGCCCGGTGCCGTGCCGGACCGCAGCCGGTGCAGGGCCAGCGCCCAGACGAACGCCGAATCGGTGCGCGCCTCCATCGACAGCAGGTCGACCGGGGGCAGCAGCGGGACGAGGGACGCCACGGCCTGCGGCCAGCCGGGGATCGCCCCGTTGTGGCTGAACAGCCAGCGGCCGGCGGCGAACGGCGCCGCCGCGGCCTCCCCGTCCGCACCCGCCAGGGTCGCGTCCCGTACGGCGGCCAGCAGCGCGCCGGTGCGCACCACCCGGGCCAGGTCGGCGAAGGACGGGTCGGCCCAGATCGGTCCGGCGCGCCGGTAGCGGGCCGGCTGCGGATCCTCCGGGGCGTACCAACCCACCCCGAAGCCATCGGCGTTGACCGTCCCGTACCGCTGCCGCCGGGGCGCCCACGACTGGCGGTACAGGGAGTGCCCGGGCTCCACGAGGAGCCGGCCGAGCGGCTCCTCGGGTCCCAGATACGCCAGATGACGGCACATCAGACGGTCTCCGCGGTACGGGCGGTGCGGAAGCCGGAGAAGATCTGCCGCCGGATCGGGTAGTCCCAGTTGCGGAACGTCCCCCGGCAGGCCACCGGGTCCACGGCGAACGAGCCGCCGCGCAGCACCTTGTACTCGGGGCCGAAGAACACCTCCGAGTACTCCTTGTACGGGAAGGCGGAGAAGCCGGGGTAGGGGAGGAAGTCGCTGGACGTCCACTCCCAGACGTCGCCGATCAACTGCCGTACGCCCAGCGGCGACTCGCCCTCCGGGTAGCTGCCCGCCGGTGCGGGGCGCAGATGCCGCTGGCCGAGGTTGGCGTGCGCGGGCGCCGGTTCGGCGTCGCCCCACGGGTAGCGCCGGGACCGGTTCTCGCCGGGGTGGTGCCGGGCGGCCTTCTCCCACTCGGCCTCGGTGGGCAGCCGACGGCCGGCCCAGCGGGCGTAGGCGTCCGCCTCGTACCAGCTCACGTGCAGCACCGGCTCCTCGGGCGGCACGACCTCCGTGACCCCGAACCGGCGCCGCAGCCACTGGCCGCCCTCACGGTGCCAGAACTGCGGGGCGACGATCGAGTGCTCCCGGATGTGCGCCCAGCCCTCGGGCGTCCACCAGCGCTCGGTCTCGTAGCCGCCGTCCTCGATGAACGCCAGGTACCGGCCGTTGGTCACCGGGGTGGTGTCGATCCAGTAGGGCGCCACCTCCCGCCGGTGCGCGGGGCGTTCGTTGTCCAGCGCCCACGGCTCGGTGGAGGTGCCCATGGTGAACGGGCCGCCGGGGACCAGGACTTCGGCCGGGCCGGTGAACGGCGGCGCCGGGTCCGGGTCCGGCGCGGTCAGGGCCTGCGGGCCGGTGCGGAGCTGATGGGTGATCAGCATCGTCTCGTCGTGCTGCTGTTCGTGCTGGGCGATCATCCCGAAGGCGAACCCCGCCTCGGTCAGCCTGGTGCCGCCGCTGAACGCCGAGCCCTCCAGCAGGTCCAGGGCCCGCCCGCGCACCTCGGCCGCATAGCGCCGGGCCTCGGCGGGCGCCAGCAGCGGCAGCGTGGGCCGCTCGGAACGCGGGTGCTCGAACGCGTCGTAGAGGCTGTCGATCTCGGGACGCATCGCCTCCCGGCCGCCGACGTTGCGCAGCAGCCAGAGCTCCTCCTGGTTGCCGATGTGCGCCAGGTCCCAGACCAGCGGGGACATCAGCGGGGAGTGCTGGGCGGTGAGGTCGGGCTCCTCCACGCAGCTGGTCAGGAGCGTGGTGCGGTCCCGGGCCGTGATCAGGGACTTCAGGGCCCGGTCCCGCAGGGTCTCGATGTCGATGTCCGTCTCGGGGGCGGTCATGCGGGGATGTCCTTCCCGTGGGCGCGGCCCGATGTGCCGCGCAGAGGGTCCAGTAGGTCGTCGGCCGGGCAGCGGCCCTGGCGGACATACCGGTCGTTGTATGCCGCCACGGCGGCCACGACCTCGGGGGTCGCGCCCAGCCGGGGCAGGGCCTCCAGCGCCGCGGCGAAACAGGCGACGGCGGCCTCGTGCAGCTCCGGGTCGCCGAGCCCGGTCCGGGCCGCGTCGATCCACAGCGGATTGTGCGGGGCGGGCCGCGGCTCCGCCCGCTCGGTCAGTGGTTTCACCGTCCGGTACGCCGTCTCGGCGGCCTCCGGGTCGTCGAACAGGGCCGCCGTCACCGCGAGCGGCACGATCCAGCCGTCGTCGCCGGGCTGCGCGTCGATCATCCGCAGCTCCAGATGACCGCGTGGCCTGACCGGCGGGAACAGCGTGGTGAGGTGATACGCGAGATCCGCGCCGGTGGGCGACCCCGACCGGGTCCACTCCCGGAAGGTGAGGCCCTCGGGCACCTCCCAGGGGCCGCTGTCCCGCCGTACGCACATCACCGGGGCGTCCAGCACGTGCCGGGCCCAGGACGTGCGCGGGTCGCCGGCCAGCGGGGGCGCTCCCGCGCGGCCCGCGCCGATCTCCATCCACAGCAGCTGCCGGGTGGAGACCCAGCCGGTGGGCCGGCCTCCCACCAGGGGGGAGTTCGCGAAGGCGGCCACCAGGACCGGGCCCAGCTGGTGGGCCAGCCACCAGCGGCGGGTGTGCCCCAGCGGGCCGGGCTCCTCCTGGCCGGCGTCCAGGCAGACCTGTACGGAAGCCGAGCTGCACATCATGTGGCGCCCGGCCGGGCCGGTCCGGTCCAGGCAGGCCTCCATCGCGTCGTAGCGCGGCTCGCGCAGGAAGCGGCGGGGCGGGTGCCAGGGATCGTGGCCGGCGCCGACGAGACCGAGACCCAGCTCGGCCAGGACCGCCCGTACGGCGTCCAGATCGGCGGAGACGGTGCCGATGCACTCCATCAGGGAGGCGGCGGGCGGCGAGCTCAGCTCCAGCTGACCGCCGGGTTCGACGGTGAGCGCCGACCCCAGGGGCACCGTGCGCAGTGCGGCGTAGGCCGCTTCGAGTCGTTCTGGTGTGACGGTGAGCTGCGGCTGCCGCAGCTCGTGGACCAGCCATTCCACTTCGACCCCGAGCGTGCGGGGTGGGCCGGTCTTGAAGCAGATGCCCTTGACCAGGGCCTCCACCTCGGCTTCGGTGACAGCGGTGCGGTCGTCCGAGAAGTCGGTCTTCACCGAGCCGTCGGTACAGTCGCCGCCGTCGGATATCGAGTCGGACATGTAGGGATCCTCCTGAGATTCCACCATGCCGCCGGCCCGGCCGTGGATGGGTCCGGGACGGCACGTCCGTCCCACCCAAGACCTTCGCGCCGATTCGCACAAGGGCACCTATCGGGACGTTCTAGATCGGTAACCTCTGCTTCCCTGCACGTTCCAGAACCGTTTCGGGCGCGGGAAACTCCGTTGCGCCGCATCACCAGCATCACCCAGGATGCCTGCATGAGCACGACGGGGGAGACCGCGCGGGCCGCGGTCATGGCGTCCACGGGGGTGGCGCCATGAGTGCGCGCCTGCGCGGGATCGCCCAGGAGACCGAGCAGATCGTGGCGGCGGGGGCCTATCGGACCGCCGACGGCCGGGAGGTCCTCCTGACGGCGGACATCGCGGCCGCACAGGCCGGGACGCGGATCCACGGCCCGGAACCGGTACCGGTTCCGGCGACCACTGCGGTGCGGACGGTCGTCGAGGTCACCGGCGAGAGCAGCCTGGAGGCCGCCCGTCGGCTGGCCGAAGCCCCGGTCGCGGTCCTGAACTTCGCCTCCGCGCGAAACCCGGGCGGCGGCTATCTGAACGGCGCCCAGGCGCAGGAGGAGGCCCTGTGCCGCGCCTCCGCGCTCTACGCCTGCCAGCTGCACGCCAGAGCCTTCTACGACCACCACCGTGCCCACCGCGACCCGTTCTACTCGGACCGGGTGATCCACTCCCCGGCCGTTCCGGTCTTCCGCGACGATCGCGGCCGTCTTCTCACGGAGCCGTACCGCGCCGGATTCCTCACGTCCGCAGCGCCCAACGCGGGCGTGATCCGCCGTACGGCGCCGGAACGCGCCGTTGAACTGCCGGGCGCCCTCGGCACCCGGGCCGAGCGGGTCCTGGAGGTGGCCGCCGCGCACGGCTACCGGCGGCTGGTCCTGGGCGCCTGGGGCTGCGGGGTCTTCCAGAACGACCCCCGGCAGGTCGCGGGCGCCTTCCAGGGGCTGCTGGGCCCCGACGGACGGTTCGCCCGGACCTTCGAGCACGTGGTGTTCGGGGTCCTGGACCGTACGCCGGGATCGGTGGTCCGGGCGGCCTTCACCGAGGTGTTCCGGGAAGCCGCCCTCGACGTCTAGAGCCTGTCCGGCGGACCAGGTCGCAGGAGAACAACAGCGCATCTCGGGCGCCGCGTCCGCGGCATGATCCGCCGGACAGGCCCAGCGGCTCACTTCCAGCCGTAGCGCTCGTGCAGCCGGTTGCGTACGAGATTGAAGCGGCCCCGGTCCAGCGCGCACGCCTCCCGGCGCATGCCGTCCTCATGCAGCCGCAGCACGCGGTCCACGTCCACCCAGGAGTCGCGCCCCGACCGGTCCCAGGGGCCGCTGCCGATCGCCACCCACTCGCGGTCGTTGTCGTGCCGCTTGCTCGACAGCTGTACGGCGAGCAGGGTGCCGGCCGCCTCCCGGGCGACGACCAGCACCGGCCGGTCCTTGCCCCGCCCGTCGTTCTCCTCGAAGGGCACCCAGGTCCAGACGATCTCACCGGGATCGGGGTCGCCGTCGTGGGCGGGGGAGTATTCGGTGCGCACCCTGCCGACCTCGCGCGGGTCGGCCTCGGTGGTCGCGGTGGGGCCGTAACGGCCGGGGATGTTCTCGTCGTCGGTAAGCGCAGTCACGAGGGCACCCTAAGGGGCCTCAGCCTGCGAGAACAGGCGGGGTCCCGGTACGGCGCAGTTCGGCCTCGACCAACTCGGCGGTGACGTCGGCGCGTTCGATGTGCGGAAGGTGGCCGGCGCCCGGGATCGGCTCGAACCGGCCCTGGGGGAAGGCCTTCGCGTAGGCGGCTCCGTAGGCGGGGGTGACGACACGGTCGCTCTCGCCCCAGATCACCAGCACCGGCTGCGCCACCCGCCCCAGCCGGGGCAGCAGCTTCGGGCTGGTCATCCGGCCGCCGTCGGTGAGCAGTCGCATGGTCGCCATGTTGGCCTGGCGGCGGGCGAGTTCGGCGTCGGGAAGGGTGGCCGGGTCGACGTAGAAGCGGTCCGGGTCGTGCCAGGAGTGCTCGGCCTGGGCGCGCGGATCCAGCGCGAAGAAGTCGGTGACCTGCTCGCCTTCGATGTCCGCGCCGACCGCGTTGATCAGGACCAGGCCGCTGATCAGCCCGGCCGTGTCGCGTATCGCCATCTCGGCGGCGAGCTGGCCGCCCAGCGAAGAACCGACCACCAGGACGTCGCTCGACTCGCTGTCCTGGAGCAGGTGCAGATAGGCGACGGCGAGGTCCTCCACGCTCGTGAACCAGTCGGGGCGGGGGGTTCCGTCCCAGCCGGGGTGGACCGGGGTGAGGACGCGGCCGGACTCGGCGAGGCGGGCGGCGAGACCGGCGACGGTGGCGGGGCCGCCGCCTCCGTGCAGAACGAGCACCGGACGGCCGGAGCCGGCCTCGGTCAGGGAGATGGGCAGATCGGGATACACCTGGGCGGTGCGGTTCGTCGTCATGTCGAGGATTCTAACTAAACATCTTTATATAAACAAGCTTAGTCATGAGTTAGACTTGGCCCATGCACGATGACCTGCAAGTTCTCGGAAGAGCGGTGAAACAGGCCCAGTACCGGCAGCACCGGGCCATGGACAGCGCGCTCTCGGCCGTCGGCACCACCCTCGCGCAGTGGGACGCGCTGCGCGCCATCGACCGGTTGCCCGGCGCCTCGGCTCGCGAACTGGCTGCCGCCACCTTCCAGAGCGAGCAGGCCTTCGGCACGCTGGTGGGTCGCCTGGCCGCGCAGGGCCTGGTGGAACGCCGGCCGGGCCGCGGGCGGCGCCTCCAGCACCATCTGACCCCGGACGGCGAGCGGATGCTGGCGGCCGGGCACGGGGTGGCCGGCGAGGTCCTCGCCGGATGCTTCGCGGGGCTGACGGCGGCGGAGCGGACCACCCTGCTGGAGCTGTTGCGGCGGCTCAACGAGCAGGAGTGAACACGGAGATGCCCCCGGCCAGGCCGGGGGCACCCCTGTCTTCCGCTCTCGGCTGCTCGCCGGTCTCTCGCTCTCGGCTGCTCGCCTGTCCTCCGCTCTCGGCTACTCGCCGTCCCGCTCCACCGGCACCTTCTGCGTCTTCGGGGCCGTGACCCCGTTGAGGACCGGCGAAGTCTCGTTCGAGGCATGCCCGTTCTGGTTCATCGACGCCAGCAGCTGGCGGGCCAGCCCCAGTCCGGTACCGCCCATGGTGAGCGCCTTGGCGAACATCTCGCCCATCCCGTCGGCACCGTTGAGCAGCACCATGTTGTCGACGTTGCCGAAGGCCGAAGCGCCGGCCTTGACGATCTCCGGCCAGTTCTCGGCGAGTTGCTGGGCGACGACCGCCTCCTGGTTCTCGGCCAGTGCGGCGGCACGGGCCTTGATGGCCTCCGCCTCCGCGAGACCCTTGGCCTTGGCCGCTTCGGCCTCCGCCAGACCCCTGGCCTGCGCGGCGGCCGCCTCGGCCTCACCGGTGGCGCGGGTCGCGGCGGCGCTCGCCGTACCCCGGGCCTTGGTGGCCTCGGCCTCGGCGCCCGCGGCCGCCTTGACCCGGGTCGCCTCGGCCGCCGCCGCCAGCTCCGTCTCCTTCGCCTTGGCCTGGGCCGCCGAGATACGCGCGTCACGCTCGGCCTCGGCCAGCGTGCGCTTCTCGTAGGCCTTGGCGTCGGCCGGCTTGCGGACATCCGCCTGGAGCTGCTGCTCGCGCCGGTGCGCCTCCAGCTCGGCGACCCGCGTCTCCTGGACGACGACCTCCTGCCGGGCGGCCGCGTCGGCGAGCGGACCGGCCTGGCGGGACTGGGCCGCCGCCTTGTCGCGCTCGGCCTGGTAGCCGGCCTGGAGGATCTCGCTGTCCCGGGTGGCCTCCGCCATCCGGGCGAACGACGCCTGCTCGGCCTCGGTGGCGAGACGATTCGCCTCCGCCTGCGCGATCCGCGCGTCCCGCTGGACGGCGGCCGCGTGCGGCATCGCCAGGTTCTTGATGTACCCGGTCGGATCCTCGATCTCATGGATCTGCAGGGAGTCGACGATGAGCCCCAACTTCTCCATCTCCGTGCCACAGGCGGCCCGGGTCTGTCCGGTGAGCTTCTCGCGGTCGCGGATCATGTCCTCGACCGTCAACCCGCCCACGATGGACCGCAGATGACCGGCGAACACGTTGTGCACCCGCTCGGACATCAGCTTCTGCTGGTCCAGGAACCGCCGGCCCGCGTTGGCGATCGACACGAAGTCGTCGCCCACCTTGAAGATGACCACGCCCCGCACCTTCAGCGGAATGCCCTGCTGGGTCACGCAGTCCACCGACAACTCGGTCTCGTTCAGGTCCAGAGAGAGCTTGCGCACGGCCTGCACGCCCGGCAGCACCAGGGTGCCGCGCCCCGTGACGATGCGGAACCCCATGCCTGCTTCGAGACCCTCGGTCCGATGGTTCGAACCGGAGATGATGAGCGCCTCGTTCGGCTCGGCGACCCGCCACATCATCTTGAACACACCGATCAACACGAGAACGGCGAGAACCGCCACCCCCGCAACGACGCCGACAACCATCGGCATACGCCCCCTTTGCATGGTGCCCTTTCGGCACCGAACGAAGGGAGTGTGCGCTCGCGCAAGCGCGGGGAGAAGACGCTGACGGTTCCTTGTTGCAATCTTGACGCATACGCCCTCACCTGGGGCTACGCATGCTCAACTGTCGTATGCGGGCGTGACGTAGACCGTCCGGGGCGGCAGGTGCTCGACCACCATGACCACGGTGCCCGGCTCGATCCGGGTGCCGCCGTCGGCGGAGTAGGCGAGGAAGTGCTCGGCGCCCCCGCGCACCCGGACGATCACCTCGCCGACGAGCCCGGGCCCGATCGTTCCGGTGACCCGCCCCATGAGCCCGACCATCGACGCATCGTCCATGGTCAGAGGGTACGGTCAGGTCAAGCCACGGGAAAGCCGTGGGTCGTCGGGCGCGGGTGGTGCGGCGTAGGTCTGTCATGCGGCCGGCGAGTCCGTGACCATGGCCAGGGCCGGCCAGCGCTCGTGCCAGCGCAGTGTGGCCTCCAGCTGGGCGGCGACGGACACGAGCAGCGGCTCGCTGTCGGCCGGGCCCAGCAACTGCGCGCCCACCGGCAGCCCGTCACCCACGAACCCGGCGGGCACATTGACGCCCGGCCAGCCGAGCACGTTCCACGGCCAGGCATAGGGGCACGCGGCGATCATCGCTCGGTCGGTGGCGAACTGGCCCAGCTCCAGCATCGCGCCGACGCGGGGCGGGGGAGCCGCGGTGGTCGGCGCGAGGATCGCGTCGTACGTCGCGAAGAAGCCGCCGATCCTGTGCCGCAGGGCGCTCTCCGCGCGCCGGGCGGCCCGCAGCGGAGCGCCGCCGAGCAGCCGGCCCAGGCGGGCCGCCTCCAGGGTGCGCCGGTCGAGCAGGCCGGGCGCCGGTACCTCACGGACGCGTTCGGCGATCCCGACCGTGGCGCGTGGGACGAAGGTGAGCCCGATCTGACCGTAGGGCGGGTCGGCCTCCTCGACGGTGTGGCCCAACGCGGCGAGTTTCTCGGCGACTTCGAGGACCCGGGCGCGTACGTCCGGCTGGAGGCGGGCGGGCAGCGCGGTGAACGGCGGCTTCAGGGAGAGCGCGATACGCAGCCGCCCGGGGTCGCGGCCGACCGCCTCGGAGACCGTCAATTCCCTTGGCCGGTGCGGGTCCTTGGGGTGGTTGCCGCTCGCCGCGTCCAGCAGCAGGGCGGCGTCGGCGACCGTGCGGGCCAGGGTGCCGTTGACGGTGATGCCCTGGAAGGACTCGCCGTGCGGCCAGGTGGAGATACGGCCGCGCTGGGGTTTGATACCGACGAGGTGGGTCCAGGAGGCGGGTATCCGCACGGACCCGGCGCCGTCCGAGCCGAGCGCGGCCGGGACCAGCCCCGCCGCGACGGCGGCCGCCGACCCGCCCGATGACCCGCCGGGAGTGTGCTGCGGCTGCCACGGATTACGGGTGGCGCCGAAGGCAGGCCCCTCGGTGAACGGCCACTGTCCCAGCTCGCAGGTGTTGGTCTTGCCGATGATCACCGCCCCGGCCGCGCGCAGCCGTCGTACCGCTTCGCCGTCCTCCGTCGCCGACGGGAAGTCGCCCCGGCAGCCGAAGGCGGTCGGTTCGCCGGCCACGTCCGTGTCGTCCTTCACCGCGACCGGCACCCCGAGCAGCGGACGGCGCACTCCCTCGGCCAACTCCCGGTCGGCGGCGTCGGCTTCGGCGAGCGCGGCGGAAGTACGGACGATCCGGAAGGCGTTGAGGGAACCCTGGGTTGCCTCGATCCGCGCGAGACACTCCTCGACCAGCTGACGCGACGTCAACTCACCTGCCGCCAGAGCGTGTACGGACTCGGCAAGGCCCGGTGAACGGTCGTACGGCATGAGAACCCACCTCCGGAGGCATGATGCTTACCGGAGAGTAACGTCGAGTCGGGCCGTGCAGTACAGATTTCGCACAGCCGGCACCCAGTCGTGCCCCAGTCCCGTTCAAGCCATTGACGTGAACCTGCAACCTCTCCTACTTTCTGCTCGCATTCTCGAACCATGTTCGAAATGACGGACGACGGGATGTCCCTGCGTCCGCGACAAGCCCAGGGAGAGCCGCCCGTGACCACACGTCCCCCCACTCCTTCCCGCCGCACCCTGCTCCGCGCGCTGACCGCCCTGCCCGCCTCGGCCCTGGTCCTGGGCGAACTGCCCGGACTGCTCGGCACGGCCGAGGCCGCCGCGCCCGCGAGCGGCTACGCGACCCGCTACACGATCGTCCCGTTCCTCAACAGCGACGACGGCACCGTGAACGTCTACCAGTCCGACGACGCGGCCGACTTCCGCCTCCTGCAGTCCTCGGCCTACACCCCGCCGAGCAACCGCATCCGCGACGCCAGCATCTTCAAGCACACGAACGGCTACTACTACCTCACCTACACCACCCACACCTGGGAGGACGTCAGCACCACCATCGGCTTCGCCCGCAGCTCCGACCGGGTCAACTGGACGTTCCTGTACGACTACCCGGTCCCGATCACCGACCTGTCCCGTGCCTGGGCGCCGGAGTGGTTCGTGGACAGCGACGGCAGCGTCAACGTCATCGTCTCCTGCTCCACGACGGACGACGAGTGGATCTTCATCCCGTATGTCCTGACGGCCACCAACTCGGCCCTAACGGCCTGGAGTTCACCCGTTGCCCTGTCCGGTATCGGCTCGAACCACATAGACACGTACATCGTGAAGGTGGGCTCCACCTATCACGCGTTCACGAAGAACGAGACGGCGAAGTACATCGAGTACGGCACCGCCGCCAGCCTCAAGGGCCCCTACGCGATCTCCAGGACCGGCGACTGGGCGGGCTGGGGCAGCTACCGCGAGGGTCCGTCCGTGATCCAGCTCGACAACGGCGGCTGGCGGATCTTCTTCGACGGCTACGGCGACGGCACCTACTACTACAGCGACAGCTACGACACGTTCGCGACCTGGAGCACGCCCACGGCCCTGCCCACGCTCTCCGGCACGGCCCGTCACTTCACGGTGATCAAGGAGACGGTGTCGGGCGGCACATCGGTGACGAAGAACGCGACCCGCTCCTTCCAGTCCGTCAACTACACGACGAGGTACTGGGAGGAGCAGTCCGCCCTCCTCAACCTCCCGGTCGTGACCGGGTCCAGCGCCGCCGCGGACAAGCAGGCGGCGACCTTCACGGTCGTCGCGGGCCTGGCGGACTCCAACGGCTACTCGTTCCGTGACGCGTCGGGCAACTATCTTCGGCACTACGACTTCCGGGGCCGGTTCGATGCGAACGACGGCACGACGACGTTCGCGCAGGACGCCACGTTCGTCGCCCGCACGGGCACGATCAGCGGCTCGGTGCGCTTCGAGTCGTACAACTACCCCGGTTACTACCTGCGCCACTACAACTACCAACTCCGCGTATCCCTCGCGGACGGCACGGACCTGTTCCGCCAGGACAGCTCGTTCGTTCCGGTGGCACCCTGGGGCTGACCTGCACCGCTGCTGATAGTCGCTCTGACCCCCACCTGGAGGCAGTCATGGGCAAAGTTCTCGGTGACATACTGGGTTTCGCGGCCGCCGTCGCGATCAGCCCGCTCCCGATCATCGCCATCATCCTCATCCTCGCCACGCCTCGGGGACGCCTCAACGGCCCCCTCTTCACCATCGGCTGGATCCTGGGACTTTCGGCGCTGGGCGCGGTCATGCTGGCGATCGCTTCCCCCGCAGGTGCCTCCGCACACAATCACCCGGCCACCTGGGTGGGAGCCCTCAAGCTCGCTCTGGGCGTGCTCCTCGTGGTCTTCGGCACCCGGCAGTGGCACCGGCGTCCAAAGGATCCCTCACAAGCCCAGTTGCCGAAGTGGATGGGCGCGATCGACCGTCTCACGCCGGTCAAGGTCTTCGGACTCGGACTGGCCCTGGCTGCGCTGAACGCCAAGAACGCTCCGCTGACCATCGCCGCTGCCGCCTCCATTGGCTCAGCCGGACTGCCGGTCGGGCAGCAGGTCGCATCGCTGGCAATCTTCGTCGTGATCGCCACCCTCGGCCTGCTGGCCCCACTGGGGGTCTTTCTTCTGGGGGGAGAGCGAGCCAAGACCACACTCGGCAACTGGAAAGACTGGGCAGCCCAGCACAACGTTGCCGTGATGGCCGTCCTGTTCTTCGTTCTAGGGTTGAAACTGCTCGGAGACGGCATCTCCATCCTCACCTCCTGACAGGTTCACTCGCGTCGCCGTGTGGCTCGCTCACAGACGTGCAATAGAGAAGGCCGGCGAATGGGCGAGTCAAGCGCCGCTGGGTGCACTCAGTAGCCGAAGAAGTGAAGGGCCGGGTCTTTGACCTGCTGCCATGTAACCGATCAACTCTGCGACCTGCGACGTAGCGTCGGTGGTTGTCAGAGTTGGCCGTCGTTGAGTGCCCTCGCACGGCCCAGGAACGGTCCAGACGTGATCACGCCGGTGCCGCTCCTGGCGCGTGCAGTCGAACTCTCACCTGGTGGTTGTGCTCAGCGTGCCCGATGACCTCACCGTGAATGCGGGCGCCACAGCGTTCGGAACTCCGTCGACGTGGACGCCGCTGGGCTCCTCAACTGACCGCGGCTGACCGTTCGATCTGGCAGGTATCTGGCACGCGCAGCAGATCTACCGGAGGCAGGGTTCGCGGTGGAGTCGTCCTCAGATCCGGCAGGTGTGTGCGACCGGGGCGGAGGTGCGTCAGTAGCCGGTGCCGCGCTTGACCTGGGCTCGCTCGTTCCCGTGGGTCGCACCCTTGTCGTCCAAAGTGCGACACGCGTCGGCGATGTCCTGGGTCAGGCGGTCGATCTGCTCGCGGCTCAGGGTCTCCTTGACCAGGGCACGCAGGATCTTCACCTGGTCCGCGTTGGGCGGGAGCGTGTACGCCGGCACCATCCAGCCGCGCTCGGCCGAGAGTTGCCAGGCGACGTCGGACTCGTCGTAGGCGTGTTTGCCGGCGAGACGGAAAGCGACCAGCGGCAGCTGCTCGAGGCCGTTCCCGATCACTTCGAAGCGGCCGCTGCTGCGCAGGTTGTCCGCCAACGCGTGGGCGTTCTCCTGCAGCATCTTCATGACGTAGGTGTAGCCCTGGCGACCGAGCCGGACGAAGTTGTAGTACTGGGCGAGCACCATCGACGCGCCGGTGGAGAAGTTCAGCGTGAACGTCGCGTCGGTCTTGCCCAAGTAGTTCTCGTGGAACACGAGGTCGTTGGGCAGGTCGGACTCCTCGCGGAAGACCAGCCAGCCGATGCCGGGGTAGACCAGGCCGTACTTGTGTCCCGAGACGTTGATGGAACGGACCTGCTCGAGCCGGAAGTCCCATTTCGAGTCCGGGTAGAGGAAGGGCCACACGAATGCGCCGCTGGCTCCGTCAACGTGGATCGGGATGTCGAGGTCCCGCTCCTTGCGGACGTCCCGCAGGAGCTTGTCGATCCCGACGACGTCGTCCTTGTGGCCGGTGAACGTGGTGCCGAGGACGGCGACGACGCCGATCGTGTTCTCGTCGAGGTGGGGCTCCACGTCCTCCGGGCCGATCGTGTACTTGTCCTCGGCAAGCGGCACGATCCGTGGCTCGACGTCGAAGTAGCGGCAGAACTTCTCCCACACGACGTGGACGTCCCCGCCGAAGATCAAGTTGGGTCGGTCGACCGACAGATTGGCCGCCTGGCGGCGCTCCCGCCACTTCCACTTCAGCGACAGCGCCCCGAGCATGATCGCCTCGGACGAGCCCTGGGTCCGACATCCGGTTGTCCTGCCCGGTGCGTGGAAGAGGTCGGCGAGCATACGCACGCAACGCTGCTCGATCTCGGCGGAAATCGGGTACTCCGCGTGGTCGATGAAATTGCGGTGGAGATTCTCGGCGATGATCCGTTGCGCCTCAGGCTCCATCCAAGTGGTGACAAACGTGGCGAGGTTGCGCTGCGGGTCACCCTCCATGGCGAGGTCCACATCCAGCAGCCTCATGGCGTCCGTCGCGGCCATGCCCTCCTCGGGGAAGGTCTCCGAGGGAGCGGGCACGGTCAGGAATCGGTTACCGAACAGGGCCATATCGTCACGCTTAGTCATATGACGATTCAAACAGCGCCAGTGCCTGCCTCGACGAGGGACACGCCGAGACGGAAACGGCTAGCCGACGACAGCAAGAACAGCGAGGACAGTGAAGAGGCGGTGCTCCAGGCCACCCGCATCACCCTGTGTCTGCTGGCCCAGCGTATCGGGCAGCTCACCGAACAGATCTAGGACTTGGAAGGCCACTGGCCCGGCTCGTGGAACGCCACGCCCCGCAGCTCCTCACGGCGGTGGGCCTCGGTCCGGACGGCGTCCGCACGCCTCAGGCGCACCGACACGATCGGGAGATCGTCTTCCATGCGCCCATGATGCCGGTCTCAGGCGCTGCGATCCACCTGGGCACGGTGGCCACCGGCGCTGCCGTGTCGGTCTTGGCCGTCAGCGCCGCCCTCGTCCAGCCGTGGGCCGGGCGTGCCCTGGATGACGGACGGATCACCACCCGCACCGGACTGGGCACGGGCCTTGCCCTCACGGCCGTCGGAATGGTCTGCGCGATCCTTCCGGGCCTGGCCGGGTTGCTGTCCGCCGCTGTTCTGATCGGCACCGGCACCGGTCTGATCACCCCGCTTGGCTTCGCCGCCCTGGCCGCCGCTACCCCTCAAGAGCGTCTCGGTCAGACCATGGGCTCGGCCGAACTCGGCCGTGAACTCGGCGACGCGGGTGGCCCACTGGTGGTCGCCGCCATCGCCACCACAACCACCCTCACCTACGGTTACGCTGCCCTGGCTCTCCTCCTGGCCCTCGCACCGTTCGCCATACTCGCCCGGCGCTGCGACGCACCTCCCGCTCCCACGCCCCCGGCCTGAGCCGGACACGGCCTGCTCCTCCTCCCGTCGTCGTCTTCAGGCTGCGCCGATGGTCCCGAAGGTCGCTACCGCCGGACCGAGGCCGGCGCTGTTTCGGCCGCGGGGGCGTCGCGCAGGCCGAGGCGCAGGTGCTCGACGTGGAAGAGGGCCTGTTCCAGGAGTTCGGCGACGTGGTTGTCGTAAAGCGCGTAGACGATGGAACGGCCGCGGCGTTCTCCGGTGACGAGTCCGAGGTTGCGCAGCAGGCGGAGCTGGTGGGAGCAGGCGGAGGCTTCCATGCCGACGGCTTCGGCGAGGTCGCCGACCGCGCAGGGGCCTTCCTGGAGGCGGGCCAGGATGTACAGGCGCGAGGGGGTGGCCAGGGCCTGGAGGGTGGCGGCGACGTCGGTGGCCCCTGCCGCGTCCAGGCGCTCGCGGGGGGTGGCGTGGTTCTTGTCGTCGGCTCCGTGACCCATGGCGTCCATCCTACCGGTCACATGTGAAGACCTGTTCAGATGTTCCTGTACGGTGGATGTGTCGCCGTCTTCCGCCCTGAAGGGGTTGTTTTGTCATGCCTTCCGCCTTGCTCCAGCGGCCCGGACGGGTCGCCCCGGCCGCCTCGCGTACGGCACCGAAGCGGCGTACGCGGGTGTTCGCCCTGGCCGAGGCACGCTGGGCCGCCGCGGCGCTGGTGCTGTTCCTCATGGCGCTGCCGCTCCAACTGACCGGCGCGCCCGCCTGGGCGTGGGGCCCGCTGTACGCCGCCGCCTACGTCACCGGCGGGTGGGAACCGGCCTGGGCGGGGCTGACGGCGCTGCGGGAGAAGACCCTGGATGTGGATCTGCTGATGATCGTGGCCGCGATCGGTGCGGCCTCGATCGGGCAGGTGATGGACGGTGCACTGCTGATCGTCATCTTCGCGACCTCGGGCGCTCTGGAGGCGCTGGCCACCGCCCGCACTCAGGACGCGGTGCGCGGTCTGCTCGACCTGGCCCCAGCCACCGCGACCCGGCTGGCCGATGACGGGACAGAGGAGAACGTCGCGACCGAGGACCTGGTGGTCGGCGACATCGTCCTGATCCGGCCCGGGGAGCGGGTCGGCGCGGACGGCCGGGTGCTGGAGGGGGCCAGCGAGGTCGACCAGACCACCATCACCGGCGAGCCGCTGCCGGTCGCGAAGGGGGCCGGTGACGAGGTCTTCGCCGGCACTGTGAACGGCACCGGGGTCCTGCAGGTCAAGGTCGAGCGGGACCCTTCGGACTCGGTGATCGCCCGGATCGTGGCCATGGTCGAGGAAGCTTCCGAGACCAAGGCGCCCACCCAGCTGTTCATCGAGAAGGTGGAGCAGCGCTACAGCCTCGGCATGGTCTTCGCGACCCTGGCCGTCTTTCTGATCCCTCTCGCGTTCGGTGCGGACCTCACCGGCTCGCTGCTGCGGGCGATGACCTTCATGATCGTGGCCTCGCCGTGCGCGGTGGTCCTGGCGACGATGCCGCCCCTGCTCTCGGCCATCGCCAACGCCGGACGCCACGGCGTCCTGGTGAAGTCCGCCGTCGTCATGGAGCGTCTCGGGCAGGTCGACGCGGCCGCACTCGACAAGACCGGCACCCTCACCCAGGGCACCCCCCGCGTCACCGACATCCGCCCCCTGCCCGGCTCCGGCCTGCACGAGGACACCCTGCTCGCCCTCGCGGCAGCCGTCGAGCACCCCAGCGAACACCCCCTGGCCCGCGCCGTCGTCGACGCCGCCCGCACTCGGGGCCTGGCCATCACCGGCATGCGGGACTTCACCTCCACCCCCGGCGTCGGTGTCACCGCCACCGTCGACGGCCACACCGTCGCGGTCGGCGCCCCCGCCCCCCTCCTCGACGACAGCCACGACACCTGCTCGGTCCGCGCCGCCGAGGTCGCGGCCGACCTGGAGAACGGCGGCCGCACAGCCGTCCTGGTCCTGCGCGACGGCGCCCCGGCCGGCGTGCTGGGCCTCGCCGACCGGCTACGTCCCGACGCTGCCGCGACCGTCGCCGCCCTGACCACCCTGACCGGCAGCACCCCGGTGCTCGTGACCGGCGACAACCCGCGCGCCGCCGCCCGCCTGGCCGCCGAGGTCGGCATCACCGGCGACGACGTCCACGCCGCCCTCCTGCCGCAGGAGAAAGTCGAAGCCGTACAGCGCCTTCAAGCCCACGGGCGCAAGGTGCTGGTCATCGGTGACGGCGTCAACGACGCCCCCGCCCTGGCCGCCGCCCACACCGGCATCGCCATGGGCCGCGCCGGATCCGACCTCGCCCTGCAAACCGCCGACGCCGTCATCGTCCGCGACGAACTCGCCACCGTCCCCACCGTCGTGAACCTGTCCCGCACCGCCCGCCGCCTGGTGGTGCAGAACCTCCTCATCGCCGCAGTGTTCATCTCCGGCCTGGTCATCTGGGACCTGGCGGGTCACCTGCCGCTGCCCCTGGGCGTGCTCGGCCACGAGGGATCGACCGTCATCGTCGGCCTCAACGGACTGCGGCTGCTGCGCGACGCCGCATGGAACCGCGCCGCAAAGGACCTGCGGTGAGCCGCCGGACCAAGAAGGCCGCCCCCACGCCGGGGGCGGCCCGGCCCACCGTCACCGTCTGCCGCGGCTGCTGCTGCGGCTCCCCGGCCAAGGTGCCGCGCCTGGACCACGAAGCCCAGATCACCGACCTGCGCACCCAGCTGGCAGGAGTGGCGATGGTGCGGCGAACCGACTGCCTCGACGCGTGCGAACGCGCCAACGTCATCGTCATCCAGCCCTCCGCCGAAGGCCGTAAAGCCGGCGGACGCCCGGTCTGGCTCGGGCAGGTCAACGACCCCGGAGCCATTGCCGACATCACCGCCTGGGTCAAGAACGGCGGCCCCGGCCTCGCCGAGACGCCCGACATCCTCGACCTCTACACCTTCCAGCCCTCCCGACGCATCCGCCACGAACTCGAAGACTGACCGGCGCCTGGCCGGGTGCTGTCGCATCCGGCCGGAGCGGAAGCCTCCGGGGCCATGGCGGGCCCTCACGACGCACCCGCACCGTCCGGTGCGCCGGATCCAGGTCATCGGTCCGCGGCGAGCACCACCTGTGCAGCGGGACATGAAGGCGTCACGTGCGCCAGTGGCAGACGATGCGTGACCACGGCGTCATACGGCTCGTTCCTCGATCGTGAAGACCACGCTGATCAAGCTCGCGACCACGTCCGCGATGGCCCTCGTCGTCACTGCGACCGCCGCGATCCCCGCCCAAGCAGCGCCCCGCCACCCCGTCCCATCCTCGCCCGCACCTAGCCCCCGAACCATCTGCAAAGTCAGCGGCGTCCTCGGGTGGATCGGGGGCATGATCGGCGGCAATGACGTGTGCGGCGACAACTACGACGGCATGCCCGCCACCGCCACGACTACTACGACGACACGTTCCCCGAAAGTCTCTAACTGAGAGAGCGCCCGGCGATCACCGGGCTCGCCGTCCAGATCCTCCTGTACGCAGGGATGCTCGGTACAGGAACGGAAACGGCTGAGGTAGTGGGTCCGTGTTCTGCCGATCCGCGGCGGGCATTGCCGGCCCTCCTGGCGACGGACCCCGTCGCGCATCCCACGTGTCCGGCATGCCCGCCCGCGATCCCCTGCCTGACGGACTGGCTCCAGCAAGTCCCCGCATTCACCACGGAACTGCATATTCCGCCATGGATGTGCTTTACGGTGAACTCTGTACCCACGCGAGAGAAGAACGGTCGAGGCTGGTCACGTGGCAGACACCGCTCCCCCCACCGCGGTCATCCTCACCGCCCTGTCTGTGGAGTATGACGCCGTACGGGAACACCTCACCGACGCCAGGACTCTCGTGCACCCCTCCGGCACCCGCGTTGAACGCGGCCGGCTCCCCGGAACCCCCTGGTATGTCGCCCTCGCCGAGATCGGTGAGGGCACCCTCACCGCAGCCGCCCTTACCGAACGGGTCAACTCCTGGCTCGCTCCGCAAGTCCTCTTCTTTGTGGGTGTCGCGGGTGGCCTCAAAGACGACATCAACATCGGCGACGTCGTGGTGGCGACCAAGGTGTACGGCATTCACGGGGGCAAGCAGACCCCGGAGGGCTTCCGTGCACGTCCCGAGGTCTGGCACGCCTCCCACCGCCTGGAACAGGTCGCCCGTCACGCCCTGCGTGGCGCCGAGTACCAGGCCCACTTCAAGCCGATCGCCGTCGGGGATGTCATCCTCGCCGACGCCGGGTCCGCGATCGCCCGCCACATCCACGAGCACTACAACGACGCCGCCGCCATCGAGATGGAAGGCGCCGGCGTCGCCCAAGCTGCCCACCTCACCGGCACCTTGGACACACTGATCATCCGGGGCATCAGTGACAAGGCCGACCCGGACAAAAGCAAGCGGGACGCAGAAGGCTCCCAGCCTCAGGCTGCCAAGAGCGCAGCTGCGGCCGCCATCGCCATTCTCTGCAAACTGATACCGACCGACGCCGCCGATATCCCAGCGCGGGCAGTCGCTGGACGGTGGTCCCTGCTGGACCGGCGCATGCTGCTGAACGCCATCGGTGTCTTCGGGCTGGCTGTCGCCGACACCATCTTGACGTTTCCCGGCCGTCCTGCCGACCCGGCGGCGGCTTCGGACCCCGGTGCCCCCAGCAACGCGTTGAGCACGGCGGCGATGGCCCCGTTGGGACACCCGCTCATCGGCCACACCGACCGTGTCTACTCGGTGACCTTCCGGCCGGGCGGGCGTGTCCTGGCCAGTGGCAGTGCCGACCAGACGCTCAGGTTCTGGGACCTGGCCGATCCCTTGCGCCCCAAGCCGATCGGCTCCCCCGTCTCCGGCCATACCGACACGGTCTATTCGGTGGTCTTCCACCCCGAGGGGAACCTTCTGGCTGACGCGAGCGCCGATCAGAAGGTCCGGCTGCTGAACGTGGCCGACCCGGCCAAGCCGGTCCTCCTCAGCCACCCGATCACCGGCAATACCGACGCCGTCTTCTCGGTAGCCTTCAGCCCCAGCGGGGAATTGCTGGCCGGCGGTAGCGGGGACCGCGCGATCCGCCTGTGGAAACTCACCGACCCCGCGCACCCCGAACTCATCGGCAAACCCGTCTTCGGGCATACCGATGCCGTCCTGTCGGTAGCGTTCAGCCACGACGAGAGCGTCATGGGCAGTGGCGGCTCCGACCACGCGGTCCGGCTATGGAACGTGGCCGACCCTCTGGCTCCCATCGGCCCGGCCCTGCCCGGCCACACCGACCGCGTCTACAGTGTGACGTTCAGTCCGAACGGCCACCTGCTGGCCAGCGGCAGCGGCGACCGCACGATCCGCCTGTGGAAGGTCACCGACCCCGCGGACCCGGTGCTCCTCGGTAGCGCCACCGGACACGGGGACGCCGTCAACACCGTCGCCTTCAGCCCCGACGGAGGTATCCTGGCCAGCGGCAGCAGCGACAACACGATCCGCCTGTGGCGCGTGACCGACTCCGCCGGCCCAGCCCCCATCGGGCACCCCCTCACCGGTCACCGCGGCGCCGTCTACGCCGTGGCCTTCAGCCCGGACGGAAACCTGCTGGCCAGCGGCAGTGCCGATCAGACGATCCGACTGTGGAAACTCACCCGCTGAACGACCAGCCGTCTCCTACTGCCCAGCCTTGGGTCCGTCTTTATGCGGATCTTGCCCAGAGCAGGAGTGACGCGAGTGTGACCGCCGCTTCGTAAGAGGTGGCGGTCTTTTCGTATCGGGTGGCGATGTCGCGGAAGCCCTTGAGTCGGTTGAAGCAGCGCTCAACGATGTTGCGTCGGTGGTAGAGCTGCCGGTCGAACGCCGGCGGTCGCCCGCCGCGGCGGCCCCGGTTGTGCCGGTGACGTCGCTGGTCGGTTGTTTCCGGGATGGTGTGCACGATGCCGAGTCGATGCAGGTAGGCGCGGAAGCCTCGGGAGATGTAGGCCTAATAGGCGCTGTGGCTTGGCAGTTGCCGGTCCTGGCAGGGCCCGGGTGAACACGCCGGCTAGGGCGTGACGGCGGAAGGGGGTGTAGACGGTCCACCATGGGCGCCGCGCCAAGTGGGCAGTATGGCAGCCTTCTTGCTGGGCCTCCCCGTCTCCTTGGCGGCGAACGTGGGGCCCGTTCCTGCGTCATCGCTGTCCGTGACCGCGTCAGATCCCGCAGGTCCCGCATCGCCTGGGCGTCATGCGAGCCAAGCGGATTCCTTCGAACGGGTGTGCGGTGAGTTGTCGGTGCCGCCGTGCGCGGCCGTGCGGCCCAGGTAGCGGTGCACGAAGTGGATGCTCATCGCGCCTTCGCCGACCGCGGAGGCCACCCGCTTCACCGAGCCGCTACGGACGTCCCCTACCGCGAAGACCCCGGGCAGGCTGGTCTCCAGGGTCATGCACGAGCGCCCTCGGCCGTGCCACACCTCGGGGCAGGCGCAGGCTTCCTGGGCCTCCGGGCCGGTGAGGACGAAACCGCGGGAGTCGAGGGCGATGATGCCGGCGAGCCACTTGGTGTGGGGGTCGGCGCCGGTGAAGACGAACAGGCTCCGTACCGCGAGTCGGCGGTGCCCGCCCGTGCGGTTGTCGACCACGTCGAGCTCCTCCAGCACCTCCTGGCCGATGACCTCGGTGACCTCGGTGTGCAGCATGACGTCCACCCGCGGATGGCGCTCGACCTGGTCGACCAGGTAGCGGGACATGCTGGCCTCAAGGCTGGGTCCTCGGACCAGCAGGTGCACCTTCGGCGCGAACCCGGCGAGGAACAGCACCGCCTGGCCCGCCGAGTTGCCGCCGCCGACGACGGCCACCGGGTCGGTGCGGCACTGCTGGGCCTCGTAGACGGTCGCCGAGTAGTGGACGCTCGTTCCCTCCAGGCGTTCGATGCCGGGCACCTGGAGCCGGCGGTAGCGGGCACCCGTGGCCAGGACGACGGCGCGGGCGGCGATCTCGCTGCCGTCGGCGAACGCCACCACGTAGTGGTCCTCGTCCTTGGGATGGAGACCGGTCGCCTCCAGCGGAATGCTGATCCTGGCGCCGAACTTGTCGGCCTGGAGCACGGCGCGTTCGGTGAGTTCGGCGCCGGAGATGCCGGCGGGGAAGCCGAGCAGGTTCTCGATGCGGGACGACGTGCCGGCCTGGCCGCCGGTGGCCATCGCCTCCACCACGGTGGTGCTCAGGCCCTCGGAGGCGGCGTACACCGCGGCGGCGAGGCCGCCGGGTCCGGAGCCGACGATGAGGACGTCGCCGTGACGGTTTCCGGCGGGCAGTGACGGCAGGCCGATGAGCCGGGCCAGTTCCGCGTTGCTGGGGTTGCGCAACAGGGTGGTGTTCCGCCAGATGACGAGCGGTGTCTCCTCCGGGCCGACGCCGAAGCGGCGCAGCAGGTCCTCGGCCTCCTCGTCGGTCTCCAGGTCGATCCAGCGGTGCGGCAGCCGGTTGCGGATGGCGAACTCGCGCAGGCGCCGGGTGTCGGGCGAGTAGCGCGAGCCGATGATGCGGAAGCCGGCGCCCTGTCCGACGAGCAGCGCGCGACGGCCCAGACAGGCGCGCAGCACGACGTCCCCGATGGTGGAGTCCTGGGACACCAGGTGGCGCAATCGGTCCAAGGCGACGACGAGAACCTCGCCCGGCTCCCTGGCGACAGCGGTGTAGAAGGCCACCTGCCCGTGCAGCAGCCCGAGTTCGCCGATGAAGCGACCGGGGCCGTGCACGCGCAGCACGTGTTCCTCGGGAGTGCCGTAGTCCTCGAGGACGGCGACGGTACCGCTGAGGACGACGAAGAACGTCTCGCAGCGCTCCCCCTCCTGGATCAGCACGTCGTTCGGAGCCATGCTCCGGCGTTGCCCGTGCTCCGCCAGACGTGCTGTCTGGTCCTCCGTGAGGCGCGGATACGCGCCGTAGATGTCCGGGGTCTCCCAGAAGACGGCCTCGTCCGCTTCCTCCGGCACCGGTTCTCCGCCCGGCAGCGACTGGTCGCCGGACATCAGACGAACGCCTCGTGAACGTAGCACCAGCGCCAATCCTCGCCGGGC
Organism: Streptomyces sp. NPDC031497; assembly: GCF_055580905.1. Taxonomy (NCBI): domain Bacteria; kingdom Bacillati; phylum Actinomycetota; class Actinomycetes; order Kitasatosporales; family Streptomycetaceae; genus Streptomyces; species Streptomyces sp. NPDC031497. Next base: position 41,474 of record NZ_JBVIKO010000028.1, on the reverse strand, counting down.
TGGAACGACTGCACGATCGGATGGACGACGGCAGCCGCGTGCTTACGTGCGTGCTTGTTCGGCGAGGAGTCACAGCAGCCGACGTGCCCGCAGGTCAGACAGAGCCTCAGGTGGACCCACGGGGAGCCGAGCAGCAGACACTCCTGACACCCTTCTGGGGTCAGCGGCTGGACCGGCCGGACGAGCGCGAGGTGGGGGTCTGCGTGCAGGGTCATCCGGATCACCCTTCCCGGGCCGTGATCGACTGTTCCACCCACCGGCGCAGAACGTCCGCGGGTGCCGCGCCGGCCTGCCGGGCGACCGTCTCGCCCTGGTCCAGGACAAGGAGTGTCGGTACCGCCTGGACCTCGAAACGCTGCGACAGCCGCGGGTTCTTGTCGACGTCGACCTTGACGAGTTTGATGCGGCCGGCGAGGTCGGTGGCGACCTTCTCCAGCGCGGGGCTGACCATGCGGCAGGGGCCGCACCAGGTGGCCCACAGGTCGACCACGACGGGGACGTCGGCCCGCTCGGCGACCTCGGTGAAGTCGTCGTCGCCCGCGTCCACCATCCACGGTAGGGGCTGCTTGCAGTGGCCGCACTTGGGGCGGCCCTCCGCGGCCACCGGCACCCGGTTGGTGCGCCCGCACTTGGGACAACTGACGGTCGTCGCCTGCATCGTGCTCATGCCGCCCGTGCCTCCTTCACGTCCTCGGGCTGGTCGTAGGTGACCACCAGTTCTCCGTGTTCGGCGTCGACGCGGACCGTCGCGCCGTCCTGGACGTCGCCGCGCAGCAGGGCGCGTCCGACCAGGGTCTCGACCTCGTGGGAGATGTAGCGGCGCAGTGGCCGGGCCCCGTACACCGGGTCGTAGCCCTGGTGGGCGATCGCTTCCCGGGCGGCGTCGGTGAGTTCGACGGTGATGCGGCGTTCGGCGAGCCGCTGCCGCAGCTCGTCGAACTGCAGCTCCACGATCCGCTCGATCTGCCGCTCGCCGAGCGGCTTGAACAGCACGATGTCGTCGACGCGGTTGAGGAACTCCGGGCGGAAGTGCCCGCGCAGCTCGCCCATCACCAGGGCACGGGCGTCCGGCTTGATCTCACCCTCGGCGGTGGCGCCGTCGAGGAGGTGCTCGGAGCCGATGTTGGACGTCATGATGATCACGGTGTTGCGGAAGTCGACGGTGCGGCCCTGCGCATCGGTGATGCGGCCGTCATCGAGGATCTGCAGCAGGGTGTTGAAGACATCGGTGTGCGCCTTCTCGATCTCGTCGAACAGCACGACCGAGTACGGCTTGCGGCGCACGGCCTCGGTGAGCTGGCCGCCTTCCTCGTAGCCGACGTATCCGGGCGGTGCGCCCATGAGCCGGCTGACCGTGTGCCGCTCCTGGTACTCACTCATGTCGAGGCGGACCATGTTCTCCTCGGAGTCGAACAGGGTCCGGGCGAGGGTCTTGGCCAACTCGGTCTTCCCGACGCCGGTGGGGCCGAGGAAGATGAACGAGCCGATGGGGCGGCGAGGGTCGCGGATGCCGGAGCGGGCGCGGATGACGGCGTCGGCGACGAGCTTGACGGCTTCGTCCTGGCCGATCACGCGCTCGCGCAGGATCTCGTCGAGGCGCAGCAGCTTCTCGCGTTCGCCCTCCTGGAGGCGGGCGACGGGGATGCCGGTCCAGGCGGCGACGATCTCGGCGATCTCCTCCTCGGTGACGACCTCGCGCAGCAGCCGCTCCTGTCCTTGCTTGGCGGTCAGTTGCTCCTCCTCCGCGGCGAGTCGGCGCTCCAGGTCCTGGAGGCGGCCGTAGCGGAGTTCGGCGGCGCGGTTGAGGTCGTAGGCGCGTTCCGCCTCCTCCGCATCGTGGCGGACCTGTTCCAGTTCCTGGCGCAGCTCCTGCACGCGGCGGATCGCCTGCCGTTCGGCCTCCCACTGGGCGTGTTTGGCATCGGCCTCGCCGCGCAGGTCGGCAAGTTCCCTGCGCAGCTCCTCCAGGCGGGTTTTGCTGGCCGCGTCGGTCTCCTTGGACAGGGCCGCTTCCTCGATCTCCAGGCGGGTGACGCGGCGGGTGATCTCGTCGAGTTCGGCGGGCATCGAGTCGATCTCGGTACGCAGCCGGGCGCACGCCTCGTCGACGAGGTCGATGGCCTTGTCGGGCAGGAACCGGTCGGTGATGTAGCGGTGGCTGAGGGTGGCCGCGGAGACCAGCGCGTTGTCCTGGATCTTCACGCCGTGGAAGACCTCCAGGCGTTCGCGCAGTCCGCGCAGGATGGAAATGGTGTCCTCCACGCTCGGCTCGTCGACCAGGACCTGCTGGAAGCGGCGTTCGAGGGCGGCGTCCTTCTCGATGTGCTTGCGGTACTCGTCGAGGGTGGTGGCGCCGATCATGTGGAGTTCGCCGCGGGCGAGCATCGGCTTGAGCATGTTGCCCGCGTCCATGGCCCCTTCGGCGGCGCCCGCTCCCACGACGGTGTGGAGTTCGTCGACGAAGAGCAGGATGCGCCCCTGGGCGGCCTTCACCTCGGACAGCACGGCCTTGAGGCGTTCCTCGAACTCGCCGCGGTACTTGGCGCCGGCGACCAGGGAGCCCATGTCGAGGGCGAACACCGTCTTGTCGCGCAGGCCCTCGGGGACATCGCCGCGAACGATGCGCTGGGCCAGGCCCTCGACGATGGCGGTCTTGCCGACGCCGGGGTCGCCGATGAGGACGGGATTGTTCTTGGTCTTGCGGCTGAGGATCTGGGTGACGCGGCGGATCTCCGCGTCACGGCCGATGACCGGGTCCAGCCGCCCGGACCGAGCCTCGAGGACCAGGTCGCGGCCGTACTTCTCCAGAGCCTCGTAGGCCACTTCGGGGTTGGCGGAGGTGACGCGCTGGTTGCCGCGGACCTGGGTGAGCGCGCTCAGGAACGAGTCCCTGGTGATGCCGGCCTGCTTGAGCAGGCGCCCGGCGGCGGTCGAAGAGCTCTCCTCGGCCAGGGCGAGCAGGAGGTGCTCCACGGACACGTACTCGTCCTTGAGGCGTTTGGCCTCCCGTTCGGCGGCGTCGAGGAGGCGGCCGAGGCGCTGGGTGACGAAGACCTGGCCGGGTGCCGCGCCGGGGCCGGTGACCTTCGGGCGGCGGGAGAGTTCCTCGCGCACGGCCGCGCGCAGTTCCTTCGGCTCGGTGCCGGCCTGTTGCAGCAACCGCGGGATCAGACCGTCCTCCTGATCGAGAAGTGCGAGCAACAGGTGTTCCCCGTCGACCTCGGTGTGCCCCATGCCGACGGCCGCGGTCTGGGCCTCCTGGAGGGCTTCCTGGGACTTCTGGGTGAGACGGTTCATGTCCATGGGGGTGTTTCACTCCTCGTGCCGCGGCCGCGCAGGGCGGCTTCGAGCAGGCTGATGCGGTCGAGCAGGTCGAGCACCAGGCCGATGGATGCGTAGTTGAGGCAGAGTCCGGTGCGCAACCGCTGGATGCGGGCGAGAACCGCCGGGGCCGTGGGGTCGAACACCAGGTGCCCCGCGGCGTCGCGTTCGGCGTCGACAAGGCCGAGGGCCACGAACCGGCGGATCAGATCGGGGTGGAGGCCCGAGCGACGGGCCACGGTTACGAGGGAGAGCCTGGGGGCGGGCACGAGCGCGTACCGGACAGCCGTCGAGGCGGTGACGTCTGCGCCCGTTCGTACCGGACGGGCGCCCCCGCCGGCCCGGCCGATGCCTGCCGCTCCCACGGGTCGGTCGTTCATCACGTCCTCCTGGGGTCGAACGAGGAAGTGGCGGCGAGCTCCTCGAACAGTTCGCGCTCCCGGTCGCCGAGGGTGGGCGGCACCATGATGCGGAGTTCGGCGTACAGGTCGCCGTTCGCGCCGCGCGGGTTCGGCATGCCCTCGCCACGCAGCCGCAGCCGCCGGCCGCTGGACGAACCCGCGGGCACCGTGACCTTGGCCGTCCCGCCGCCGGGCGTGGGCACCGGCACGGTCGCGCCCAGGGCCGCCTCCCAGGGGGCGACCGGGACCTGGATGTGCACGTCGCGGCCGTCCAGCCGGAACCGGGGGTGGGGCCGGATGCGCACCCGCAGGTACAGGTCGCCCGCGGCGGCGTCACCACTGCCCCGGCCGCCCTCGCCCGCCAGCCGGATGCGCTGCCCGTCCGTGACGCCCGGCGGCACGTCGACCTCGTACCGCCGCGGCTGCCCGGTGGGACCGGCGAGCGTGACGGTGCGACGGCCGCCTCGGTACGCCTCCTCGACGGTGAGCGGCAGCTCGGCCTCTTGGTCCGCTCCGGGGACGCCGCCCGGGGCGGCGCCGGCTCCGAACATGGAGCCGAACAGGTCCTCGATGTCGATGCCCTCCGCGCCGAAGTCGTCGCCGAAGCCGGTGGCGTACCGGACACGGGGGCCGCCCGCGCCCGCGGTCCTCCGACCGCGGAAGCCGCCGCCCGCTCCGGCCGCGACCCGTTCGTCGAAGTCCTCGGGGATCTTGCGGAAGTCCTCGCCGAAGCGGTCGTAGCGGGCCCGGGTCTTGGGATCGGACAGGACGCTGTGTGCCTCGTTGAGGTCCTTGAAACGCTCCTCCGCCCCGGGGTCCTTGTTGACGTCGGGGTGGTACCTGCGGGCGAGTTTGCGATACGCCTGCTGGATCTCGTCCTGGCTCGCGGTCCGCGACACGCCCAGCACCTCGTAGTAGTCCCGTGCCATGACCGGTCACTCCCGCTTCGCGACGGTCACCGCGGCCGGCCTGAGCTGCCTGTCGCCGTCCCCGTAGCCGGGGCGCAGCACCTCGACGACCGTGCCCGGTGGGGCGTCCGGGTCCTGGACGACACCGACCACCTCGTGCCGGGCCGGGTCGAAGGCGACGCCGGTCTCCGCGTGCCGCGGGTAGCCGAGCAGTTCGAGGACGTTCACCGCCTGGTCGCGTACGGCCCGGATGCCCTCCACGACCGCGCCCGGATCGGCGCCGGCGTGGGTCAGGGCGAGTTCGAGGTTGTCGAGGACGGGCAGGAAGGCGGCCGCCGTGCGGGACCGCTCGACCGCCCGTTCCCGCTCCAGTTCCCTGGCGTGACGCTTGCGAAGGTTGTCGAGGTCGGCGAGTGCGCGCCGCCAGCGGTCCTCCAGTTCCTGGATCGCGGTCGTGTACTCGTCCTCGGCAGGCGCGGGGCCGGCGGCGTCGGGTCCCGGTTCGCCGTTCGCCGCTTCCGGCCGGGGCGAGCCCGGTTGGGGCAAATCCCCGCGAGGAGGGCGTCCGGCGCCTTCCGGGACCGGTTCGACCGGATCCGACGCGGCCCGGTCGGGTTCCTGGGGGTAGGTGGGCATGGCGCGCCTCAGCCCTTGTCGAACTCGGCGTCGATGACATCATCGTCACCGCCACCGCCACTCGTGGGACCACCGGTGGCGGCATCCTGGCCGGGACCGCCATCCGCGGTGGCGGCGCCCTGATGGGCCGCCAGCCCGGCGAGCACCTGCTGGAGTTCGGAGGTGAGGGGCCGCACACGCTCCACGCCCGCCTCATCCTTGACCGCCGCCCGGGCGTCGGACACGAGCATCTCGGCACGTGCCTTCTCGTGCGCCGGCGCTGCGTCGCCCAGTTCGGCGAGGCGCTTCTCGACCTGGTACGCGATGGCGTCGAGTTCGTTGCGGGCGTCGACGGCCTCGCGGAGTGCCTGGTCCTGGCCCTGGTTGCGCTCGGCCTCCTGGAGCATGCGTTCGACCTCACTGCGGTCCAGGTTGGAGCTCTCGCTGATGGTGATGCCCTGTTCCTTGCCGGTGTCCCGGTCGCGGGCCTTGACGTTGAGGATGCCGTTGGCGTCGATGTCGAAGGTGACCTCGATCTGTGGTTCGCCCCGCGGCGCCGGCCGGATGTCGGTGAGCTGGAACCGGCCGAGCACGCGGTTGTCGGCCGCGGACTCACGCTCGCCCTGCAGCACCACCACATCGACGGCCGGTTGGTTGTCCTCCGCAGTGGAGAAGGTCTCGCTGCGGCGTACCGGGATGGTGGTGTTCCGCTCGACGATCTTCGTCATCACTCCGCCGCGCGTCTCCACGCCCAGCGACAAAGGTGTGACGTCGAGCAGCAGGACGTCCTTGACCTCGCCCTTGAGCACCCCGGCCTGGATCGCGGCGCCCAGGGCCACGACCTCGTCGGGGTTGACGCTCATGTTGGGTTCCTTGCCGCCGGTCAGTCGGCGGACCAGGGACTGGACCGCCGGGATACGCGTGGAACCGCCCACGAGGATGACCTCGTCGATGTCGCTCTCGCCGACCTTGGCGTCGGCCATCGCCTGCTGGACCGGTCCCAGGCAGCGCTCCACCAGGTCGCCGGTGATCTGCTCGAACGTGGACCGCATGATCGAGTCGGTGAGGTGCTTGGGGCCCGAGGCGTCGGCGGTGATGAACGGCAGGCTGACCTGCGTCTGCGTCACCGAACTGAGCTCGGTCTTGGCCTTCTCCGCCGCCTCGAACAGTCGTTGCAGCGCCTGCGGGTCCTTGCGCAGGTCGATGCCGTTCTCCTTCTGGAAGTCGTCCGCGAGGTAATCCACCAGACGCCGGTCGAAGTCGTCGCCGCCCAGGTGGCTGTCGCCGGCGGTGGAGCGCACCTCCACCACGCCGTCGCCGACGTCGAGGATGCTCACGTCGAAGGTGCCGCCGCCCAGGTCGAAGACGAGGACGGTCTCGTGCTCCTTCTTGTCCATGCCGTACGCGAGGGCGGCCGCCGTCGGCTCGTTGATGATCCGCAGCACCTCCAGTCCCGCGATCCGTCCGGCGTCCTTGGTGGCGGTGCGCTGAGCGTCGTTGAAGTATGCGGGCACCGTGATGACCGCCTCCGTGACCCGCTCCCCGAGCTGCTTGGAGGCGTCGTCGGCGAGTTTGCGCAGCACCTGTGCGCTGATCTCCTCAGGCGCGTAGAGCTTGTCGCGCACCTTGAAGCGGGCCGCCCCGCCGTCGCCCTCGACGACGTCGTACGCCACCGCCCTGGCCTCGTCGGAGATCTCGTCGAAGTGCCGGCCGATGAACCGCTTGGCCGAGTAGATGGTGCCCTTCGGGTTGAGGATCGCCTGGCGCCGGGCCAGCTGGCCCACCAGACGCTCCCCGGTGTCGGTGAAGGCCACCACGGACGGTGTCGTGCGGTTGCCCTCGCTGTTGGGCACGACGGACGGCTCGCCGCCCTCCCACACGGCGATCACCGAGTTGGTGGTGCCCAGGTCGATGCCCACTGCCTTGGCCATGAGGAACTCCTCCCGGTACGGCGCCCGCGTCGACTCTCCGGATCACGTTCGTTCAGGTAGGGGGACCTCCGCCGGTTTCCCACCCGTGCGCACGGAGGGTCTCGAGTACTCCCCAGGGTGACGAACCGGGTGGCTCCACGCCTGCGCCTGGCGAGTCAGGAATGCACGGGCCCGGTCGCCCTACGAGTACGAGAGAAAGAAAGAATCCGAACATCTCGGGTAAGCCGGCCGGGAGCGGGTACGCGAATTACCGCTCGCCTCCCTGAAGGCTCGGGGAGAACGGAGTGATGCCATGGCCGGCAGCCGGACGCACAGCCCGTACCACCGCTGCCCCGACCGGGCGGGTGGCCTTTCGCGGGGCAGCGCCCGGCGGCACCCCACGGCCGCGCGCAGACAGCCCCGCCCATCCGCTCGCACCCCGGCCGACCATGACCCCCGCGACCTGATGGTGCTCTCCCGCGCCCTGTTCGACACCTCGGACGAAGACGAGATCCTGCGACTGGCCATGGACCACATAGCCGCCGCGGGGCCGTACCGCGCCGAGGCCGGATACCTCAAGGTGGGCGGCGGCCTGGTCCCCAGCCCGAGGAACGGGCAGACGCATGCCTCGGCCGTGGGCCGGAGGGTGCGGGAGCTGGCGGGGCAGGACGGCCCTGTGACCGTACCCGGCAGGCCCTGGGGCCGGGCCCTGGGGCTACGCGGACTTGAGGAACTTCACGGCTACCTCGTGGTGACGTCCCGCTCCCGGCCGTCCGAGGCGGAGCGATTCCTGCTCGCCACGATCGTCCGGCACACCGCTGCCGCACTGTCAGTCGCCTTCGCACACCGCCACCAACGCGAGGACGCGCTGGAACTGCACCGACTCAGGGACGAACGCACAGCCCTCCAGCGGCAGCTGATCTCCGTCGAGGCTGAGCTGGAGTACCAGCGAGCCGTTCACACGCTCATGGCCGACGTCGCTGCCTCGGGCGGCGGCGAGGAAGCCATCACCCGCGCACTGCACAGGCTCACCGGACTCCCCGCGCTGGTCGAGGACCGCTTCGGTCGGCTGAGGTCCTGGACCGGCCCCCGCCGTCCCGACCCCTATCCGGAACCGGATCCCGTGCGCCAGGACGAGATGCTGCACGCCGTCGCCCGGGAGGTCGGGCCGGTGCGGATCAAGGACCGGCTGATCAGCCTGGTCCGCCCGCACGGCGAGACCCTGGGCGTACTGGCCCTGGTCGATGCCCGGGGCGACGCCGACGAGCACACGGTGCTCGCGCTGGAACACGCCGCCACGTCGCTCGCCCTGGAGCTGGTGCACCTGCGTAATCTGGCCGAAGTCGAGCTGAGGCTGCACCGCGAGCTGGTCGACGACCTCCTGGCAGGGACGGACGCTGCGAGCGCCTACGCCCGGTCGGAGGCGATCGGACACGATCTGCACCGCAGCCACTACGTCGTCGTGGTGCAGTGGTCGAACCGGACCGTGGACGATTCCTTCGCGCAGACCGTGGGCCGGGCGGCCTCTGCCGTGGGCATGCGCTCGCTGCTGACCCGACGTTCCGACCACGTGGTCCTGGTCACCGACGACAGGCCGCACGCCCGCGCGCTGTACGAGGCGCTCGCCCGGGAGACCGGGACACGGTCCGGGACGATCGGGGTGAGCGCCCCTTGCGACTCCCTGACCGACATCCCCCACCGCTACCAGGAGGCGCAGCGCGCCCTGGAAGTGCGCCGCCACTCCCGCGAGCGCTACGGCACGACGTTCTTCGACGAGCTCGGCCTCTACCGCATCCTGGGACCTGGCAACGACTACCGGGAACTGGAGACGTTCGTCCACGAGTGGCTCGGGCAGCTCATCGACTACGACTCGCGGCACCACGCGGCCATGGTGGAGACCCTGTCCCGGTACTTCGACTGCGGCGGCAACTACGACGAGACCGCCGACTCCCTCGCGATCCACCGCAGCACGCTGCGCTATCGGCTCCAGCGCATCCGCGACATCAGCGGCAACGACCTCGCGAACGTCGAGGACCGGCTGAACCTCCAGGTGGCGACCCGAGTGTGGAAGATCGTGCTGGGCGGACCCGGCTGATGCCTCGCTGGAACCTCTGCGCGAGCGGTGTCAGCAGCCAGTTGGGCGGGCTGCCCTGCTACAGCGCCGCGGTGGGTGGGTGGCCCTTCCCCGGTTTGCTCCAGCGAGGTCGCGTCGCGCCAGAAGACGGGGGCCTTGGTTCATCACCGCCATCTCGATGATCGGCGGGGCCTTCGGCACCAGCCTCGAAGGGGACGAGAAGGTGTCCGACGCCGCCTGTGGACGACGGCAGCGTGAACGTCAGCGGATGCCGCGGCAGTTGTCGCGGCCGGAACGAGGCGAACGCAGGGGGCCGACACCACCGACGGGTGATGCCCGGGCCGTGGCCGGGCGTCACAGGGCGATGACGTGGAGGTCGACCAGGTCGAGCAGCGCCCGCAGGGCCGAGCTGGGCCGCCGGGTCGACGACGTGCCGAGATGCATGCTCCAGCGGAGCATGGTGCCGTGGACGTCCAGGACGTGCAGGCCGGGGGTGCGGGCAACGGCGAACGCGGGCAGGAAGGCGATGCCCAGACCGTGCCGGACCAGTGCCGCCCCCATGTCGATGTCGGGCACTTCCAGTGCCACCCGGCGTACGACGCCCGCCGCCGCGAACGCCCGGTCGACCACCTCGCGGTTGCCGTAACCCGGCGGGAAGTCCACGAAGGGTTCCCCCGCGAGGTCCGCAAGTGCCACCTCCCCCCGCTGCGCGAGCGGATGGGCGGCGCTCACCACCAGGACGAGCGGCACGGTGGCCAGCGCCCGTGCGTCGATCCCGGCGGGCTTGTGCTCGGGCAGCGACAGGAAGGCCACGTCCAGGTCCCCGCTGAGCAGTGCGTGCGCCAGACCCGCCGAGCCGGTCGTCGCCAGCCGCAGCCGGACGTCGATCGCCGGATGCCGCGCGTGCAGCTGCCCGAGGAGCGCAGGCAGGTCCACCACCTCGACCGAGGCCATGGCACCCACGTTCACCGTGCCGCGCAGCGTGTCCTGTGCCTCGCGCACGGCGTCCTGGGCCGCCTGGGCGGCGTGCAGGGTGGCCCGAGCCTCCGGCAGCAGCGCCGCGCCCGCCCCGGTGAGCCGGACCTGCTGCGACGTGCGCTCGAACAGCGCGCAGCCGAGCTCGCGCTCGAGGGAGCGGATCGCGGCGGACACCCCGGACTGCACCACGTGCAGCCGACGGGCGGCACGCGTGAAACTCAGCTCCTCGGCGACCGCGATGAATTGCTCCAGCTGACGTAGCTCCACACGAGAAGTATCACTCACATTGCTAGAGCCCAGCAGAAACATTCGTTGGCACTGATCCAGGCTGGTGAGGAGGATGGAAAACGCCATCCACTTCCGCCCGAGGAGGGGTACCCCTGCCTGCCGTTCCCACGCCGCTGAGCCGTCCCGCAACCGACGCTCCCGGCTACCCGACCCACCGGATCCCAGCACCCGCTCCCGCCGACCTGCCGCCCCGCGCCCCCGCCCGGGGCCGTGCCTCGCACACGACCGGCTTCTGGTTCGTGGCGGTGGCCTTCACCGTGCTGATGGCCTTCGGCACCGCGCCGACCCCGTTGTGGCCGCTGTACGAGGCCCGGGACCACTTCGGCGCGACCACGGTCACGGTCGCGTACGCCTCGATGGTCGTGGGCGCGGCGGCCGCCTTCCTCGGACTGGGACACCTGTCGGACCGGCTCGGCCGGCGCCGCGTCATCGTCCCGGCGCTGCTGGTCGGCATCGTCGCGTCGGTCGTACTGATCGCGTGGCGGGACCTGCCGGGGCTGATCGCGGGCAGGATCCTGAACGGTGTCGGACTGGGGCTGATGGCCTCGACCGCGACGACGTACCTGCACGACCTCCACCACGAGGCCCGCCCGGAACGGACGGGTTCGGTGCTGCCCGGCATCGTGGCCACCGCCGCCAACCTCGGCGGCCTGGCCGCAGGGCCCCTGGTCGCCGGAGCCGCCGCCGAGTGGCTTCCCATGCCCCTGATCACCACCCAGGCGATCTTCACGCTCGCCATGGCGGTGTGCCTGGTGCTGGTGCTGTCCACCCCGGAGACCGTGGACCTGGAGCTGCCCGCGGCCGAACCGCCCAGCAGGTTCGTCCTCCGCCCCGGCGGCCGGCGGACGTTCGGCGCGGCCGGCGCGCTGGGCGCCTTCGCCTTCGCGATCCTCGGCCTGATCTCCTCCCTCGGGGCGAGCGTGCTCCACGGCACCCTGCACACCGACTCGCACCTCGTGGTCGGCCTGGCGGCCTTCCTCATGTTCGGTTCCGCGGCGGCCGCCCAGCTGGTGCTGGGCCGCCTCCCACTGCCCCGGGTCCTGACCGTGGGAGCAGTGGTCTTCCCGGTCGGCCTGGTCCTGTGCGCCGTGGCCCTCTACCACCCGGTGCTCTGGCTCTACCTGGTCGCCGTGTCCCTGTCGGGAGCGGGCTCCGGGCTGCTGTTCAAGGGAGGCGTCGGACGTGCCGTTTCAGCGGCCGAGCCCGCCTCACGCGCGGGGGTCCTCGCCGTGTTCTTCGTCGTCGCGTACCTGGGAATGGGCCTGCCCTCCGTCCTGTTCAGCATCGCCCTGCGGCATTTCGCCGTGCAGACCGCGATGATCGGCTTCGCGGCGGTCCTCTCATGCGGCGCCGTTGTGTCGGTCGCCGTCGCGTTGCGCGACCGCGCGCCCGGTCCCGGCACTCTCTCGGCGCGGTCGGCTCGCCCCTCCTGACCTCCCTGCGGCGCATGCGACCTCGGTTGTCCGGGGGGCGCGGACGGGACCTCTACCTGTCATCACCATGATGAACGCCATCCGGATCACTGGATCGATGCCATGGGATTCCACTCCCCGGCGGGGGGCACCATCAGTGCCGGGTGCGTACCGGTGTTCCGTGGCGGGACATGCCCGTCGAGTACGGGCCGTGGGGCCGGGTCTACGACCTGTTCCGCCGATGGCCGCGCGCGAGCCGGGCCGCGAGATAGGGCGCGGTGGCGCTGCGGCGGGCCCTCGCCACCTTGGCCGGCGGCCCCGCCGCGACCACCCGCCCGCCCGCGTCGCCGCCGCCCGGCCCGAGGTCGATCACCCAGTCGGCGGTGGCGATCGTGTCCAGGTCGTGCTCGACGAGGACGACCGTGTTGCCGGCGTCGACGAGCCGGTGCAGCTGTCGCAGCAGCAGTGCGATGTCCGAGGGGTGCAGCCCCGCCGTCGGCTCGTCGAGCAGGTAGAGCGCGTGCCCGCGGCGGGCTCGCTGCAGTTCGGTGGCCAGTTTGATGCGTTGCGCCTCACCACCGCTGAGTTCCGTCGCGGGCTGCCCCAGCCGCAGGTACCCCAGTCCCACCTCGCGCAACGTCTCCAGACTGCGGGAGGCGGCCGGGACCGCGGACAGGAACTCGGCGGCGGCGTCGACGGACAGCGCCAGCACTTCCGCGATGTTCTTGCCGCGGTAGGTGACCTCCAGCGTTTCGGCGTTGTACCGGGCGCCCTGGCAGGTCGGGCACGGCGCGTAGGTGCCGGGCAGGAACAGCAGTTCCACCGCGACGAATCCTTCGCCCTGGCAGGTCTCGCACCGCCCTTCGGGCACGTTGAAGGAGAACCGCCCGGCCGAGTAGCCGCGCGCCCTGGCCTCGTCCGTCGCCGCGTACAGCTTGCGCACCGCGTCGAACATCCCCGTGTACGTGGCCAGGTTGGACCGGGGAGTCCGGCCGATGGGCCGTTGGTCGACCAGGACCAGCCGGTCGAACGACTCGACCCCCGACGCGTCCTGGACGTCGACCTCCAGGTGCGCCTCGTCGGGCTCCTCGGGTACGAGTCCGAGGTGGCCGCGGACGACCTCGGCGAGCACCTGCGTCACCAGCGTCGACTTTCCGGAACCGGACACGCCCGTCACCGCCGTCAGTACGCAGAGCGGTACGTCGACGGACACGTCGTGCAGGTTGTGGCGGGAGACGCCGCTCAGGTGCAGCCGGCCGTGCGGTGTGCGCGGGCGGTGATCGAGCGGCTGGGCGCGCCCGAACAGGTACTGGCTCGTGGCCGACTCCCCGACCTGCTCAAGACCGGCGACCGGGCCGCTGTACAGCACGCGTCCGCCGCCCTCACCCGCGCCGGGGCCGATGTCGACCACCCAGTCCGCCCGCCGTACGACGTCCATGTCGTGCTCCACGACGAACAGCGAGTTGCCCGCCGCCTTGAGGCGGTCCAGCACGTCCAGCAGCGGTTCCGCGTCAGCCGGGTGCAGGCCCGCGGAGGGTTCGTCGAGGACGTAGACGACGCCGAACAGCCCCGAGCGCAGCTGGGTGGCGATCCGCAGGCGCTGCGCCTCGCCGGGCGACAGGGTCGTCGAGCGGCGCCCGAGGCTGAGATATCCGAGGCCCAGGTCGAGCAGTACGTCGACCCGCGCGACCAGATCGCCGCAGATCCGGACCGCGACCTCGGTCGTCTCCCCGGATCGGGCGGTCGACGTGGTGGCGTCGGCCTCGGACCGCCCCGCGACGGGCCGCAGCAGCGCCACGACCTCGGTGAGCGGCATCGCGTTGATCTCGGCGATGGAACGTCCGGCGAACGTCACGGCGAGCGCCTCGGGCCGCAGTCCGCTGCCGTGACACTCGGGGCAGGGCACACTCCTGACGAACCGGAGCGCCCGTTCGCGCATCTTCTCGCTCTTGGAGTCGGCGAGGACGTGCATGACGTGCTTGCGGGCGCTCCAGAACTTGCCCTGGTAGCCGTAGTCGACGCGGTCCTCCTCCGGCTCGATGTACACGGAGGGCTGCTCGTCCGTGTACAGCAGCCAGTCCCGGTCCTTCTTCCTGAGCCTGCGCCACGGTCGGTCGATGTCGATCCCCAGGCCGCTCACGACACTGCGCAGGTTGGCGCCCTGCCAGGCGCCCGGCCAGGCGGCGATCGCCCCCTCGCGGATGCTCAGCGAGGGGTCCGGCACGAGCAGGTCCTCGGCGACGTCGTGCACGACACCCAGTCCGTGGCACTCCGGGCAGGCCCCGGCCGCGGTGTTGGGCGAGAACGACTCGGCCTCCAGCCGTGCGACCCCGGGCGGATAGGTGCCGGCGCGGGAGTACAGCATGCGCAGCAGATTGGACAGCGTGGTGATGGTGCCGACCGTCGAGCGCGAGCTGGGCGACCCGCGTCGCTGCTGCAGGGCCACGGCCGGTGGCAGTCCGGTGATTTCCTGCACGTGCGGTGCGCCGACCTGTTGCAACAGCCTTCGGGCGTACGGTGCCACGGACTCGAAGTAGCGCCGCTGGGCCTCCGCGTAGAGCGTGCCGAACGCGAGCGAGGACTTGCCCGAACCGGAGACGCCGGTGAAGGCGACCATCGCGTCCCGCGGAACGTCGACATCGATGTTCCGCAGGTTGTTCTCACCGGCGCCCCGGACATGCACGAAGGGGTCGGTCGCGTCCTTGTTCACCGTTCCTGATTACCTGATCGCGCCGGGAACCGCGCGACAGGCGCCGTCACCGGGCCCCGCTCACACGAGCGTCCGGAGAATCCCGGTATGAGCCGCTCCCAGGGAACATTCGAGGGTGCTTCAGCGTTGATCCGTATGTGGGCGTGAAGGGAACAGTGTCCCCGGGCCTCACCCTTTGCCCATGAGGACGATCGTTCGGCTGAAGCCTTATGGAGCCCCCGCCGCGAGGCGACCGCCCTTCGCGCCCACTCTCGATCGGCCCCGGCTGGGGATCCCCCGAACCAGTCGGGGCCTTCGCCTGACCCCTGCCGGCGCCCTTCGGCGAACGCGGTGGTTCGCCTCCCGGTAACGCACTCGCCCCGGCGGCTCAGCCCCAGGTCGCGAGCATGCGCCCCATGGCGGCCATGACCGAGGGCTCGCCCCGGTAGCAGACCCACGTGCCGCGCCGCTCGGAGGTGAGCGGCCCGGTCTCCCCGCGCTTCTTCGGACGGTGGGAGACGATCGGCTGCGGTGGATCAGGCCCTGTGCGGGGAGGACGAGGAGACCTGACCGTACCGCCTGCACCTGCTGGCAGGGGCCAGCGTGTCAAGCGGCGTCGGCGATACCTCGGAGGCATCCTGTGGGCACGGGCGGTCGCGCGGGGGCAGCCGACGAGAAGGAGTCATGCGGGTGTCGTCTCAGGGCGTTACGGTCGTGGCCCTCCTGGCGGATCCCGACGCGCCCACGGAGATCGCGCAGCGCATGGCCCGGACACTTCCCGCTCGGCTCGCCGACAGGTCAGGCCAGGGACGACGGTTCGACGTCGAGGTGGTCAGTGAGCCCTTCACCGCGGGGACCGAGGACCCGCCTACCTTGATGCGCCGGATCATGGACCGCGGAAGAGCGGAGAGTTGGGACATCATCGTGGCCCTCACCGACCTTCCGCTGCACTCGCACGGGCGCAAGCTCGTTGTGGATCTGAGTCATGAACACGGCGTGGCCCTGCTGTCTCTTCCTCCGCTGGGGGGCTTGCGTCTGCAGACGAGAGCCCGGCGGGCCGTGGAAGAAGCCGTGCTCAGCTTGGCGGCCCCGCGGGCCACCGGCGCTGGGGGACCTCCGCGGAGTCAGCCGCTTCTGGGACCCTTCGTCAGCCGCCTCGCGCCTATTCACCCGGGCCAGGTCGGTGAGGAGGAGACCGCTGATCTTCGGTACGTCGTCAGCGGACCGCGCGGTTACCTGAGGGTGCTCGTCGGTATGGTCCGCGCCAACCGGCCGTGGCGCTTGGTGCCGGGCTTGTCGAAAGCCCTGGCAGCCGCACTCGCCACGGGAGCAGTCGCCACTGTGAACTCCACCATCTGGAACCTGGCCGAGTCCCTGAGCGCGCCACGCCTCGTGATCGCCACGGTCGGGTCCGTCGTGCTCATGATCGGCTGGCTGATCGTGGACGCGCAGCTGTGGCATCGATCAGCAGAGGCCTCGCGGGAGGCGAGGCAGAGGGCGAGGCTCTACAACGCCTCGACGGTCGTGACCGTGGGTATCGGGGTGCTCGTCTGCTACGGCGGTCTGATCGTCGTCAACTTGGTGTGGGCCCTGTTCATCCTCAACGACCAAGTGTTCGCCTCCACGACACGAACCCCGCTTCACGCCGCGGAATACTGGACGTTGTCCTGGTTCGTCGCTTCGGTCGCCACGGTGGGCGGGGCGCTGGGATCAGGCTTGGAGAGCGACGAGGCGATCCGGGCAGCCGCCTACTCCAAGCGCGAACAGGAGCGCCGCCAGATGCTCCAGGACGACGACGGCTACTAGCTGGTTGAGCCGAGTCGGAGATTCGTTGGTGGCTGGTGGCTGGTGGCTGGTGGTCGTCGGTGTGCGAAGACTCCGCTGATCGATCGGTGCGTGGTCGTTTCGCGTCAAGGGCCGACGGGGACTCGGAAGGCACGCCGCCGGAGCGCCGAAGCCCGACGAGCAGGCCCATGGCGGCACCGCCGTTCCACCTGAACCGGGCGAACGGCCCCCAGAGGCATGCCGGAGCCATCGACCCCGTCGCACCAACTCCCGGGAGCCAGGCTCGGTGCGCCGTCTCCATCGCACCCGTGCTGCGGTCATGCCGCGGCACCGAAGGAAGCGATCATGAAAGCAGCGGTATATGAAGGCCCGCGAACGGTCACCGTGAAGGACGTACCGGACGCGAAGATCGAACACCCCTGCGACATCATCGTCAAGATCACCACTACCAACATCTGCGGTTCGGACCTGCACATGTACGAGGGCCGCACCTCGTTCGAGTCCGGCCGCACCCTGGGACACGAGAACATGGGCCAGGTCGTGGAGGTCGGCTCGGCCGTCCGCAAGGTCCAGGTCGGCGAGTATGTGGTCCTGCCCTTCAACATCGCCTGCGGCTTCTGCAAGCAGTGCGAGCGGGGTCTGACCAACTACTGCCTGACCATGCAGCCGGAACCGGCTCTCGCGGGAGCCGCCTACGGGTTCGCCGACATGGGCCCCTACCAGGGCGGCCAGGCGGAACTGCTGCGCGTGCCCTACGGCGACTTCAACGCGCTGCGTCTGGGGGAGGACGCCGCCGAGCGCCAGACCGACTACGTGATGCTCGCCGACATCTTCCCCACCGGCTATCACGCCACCGAGATGGCCCACGTCAAACCGGGCGACCAGACGATCGTCTTCGGGGCCGGTCCCGTCGGGCTGATGGCGGCCTACTCCGCCGTCCTCAAGGGCGCCGGGCGCGTCTGGGTGGCCGACCACCAGCCCGACCGGCTGCGCAAGGCGGAGGAGATCGGGGCCATCCCGATCAACTCCGCCGAGCAGCAGCCGGCGGAGGTCGTCAAGGAGGCCACCCTCGGTCTGGGCGCCGACAACGGCTGTGAGTGTGTCGGATACCAGGCACACGACCCCGAGGGACACGAGGACGCCAGCCTCACGCTCAACGGACTGATCGACTCGGTCAGGTTCACGGGCGACATCGGCGTGGTGGGCGTGTTCCTGCCCCAGGACCCCGGCGGCGCGCAGGCCCAGGGGGAGCTGGAGGCGCAGGGCAAGGTCCCGATCGACTTCGGCATGATGTGGTTCAAGGGCCAGCACATGGGTACCGGGCAGGCGCCGGTGAAGAGGTACAACCGGGCGCTGCGGGATCTGATCGCCGGAGAGAAGGCAAAGCCGAGCTTCGTCGTCTCCCACGAACTCAGCCTGGACGAGGCCCCCACCGCCTACGAGCACTTCGACGCCCGTGACGAGGGCTGGACCAAGGTGGTCCTGCATCCGAACGGACACGGGAACGGCCACAAGCGGTAAGAGACCCGGGCCCGACGTCCCGCCAGTTTCACGCGGACCGGTCCGGGGGCCGGGCGGCGATCTGCTCGTCCTCCGGCCGGGGCTGGGGGCTATCGCCCGCGCTCCGGTCGGACCTGAACCCATGGCGAATCCCTGCGCTCCGGCCGGACCTGAGCCGACGGCGATTGCCCGCGCTCCGGTCGGACCTGAACCGACGGCGATTGCCCGCGCTCCGGCCCGGTAGGACGGACGGCGGACGCTCAGCAGTGTCCGCAGTGGCTGCACCCTGTCCAGCGGCTGAGGCTGTCGGCCTGTTCGCGGGGCGTGCGGGAGGCTCCTTGCCCGACGGCTGCCGCACCTCAACCAGGCCGACGCGACCCGGCAGGGTGTTCCGGCTAGGCTCACACCCGTGACGTGGCTGCGGGCCTTCGGGGAGGTCGTGCGATCCGGGCTCACGATCGAGGAGACGCGGCTGGAGCCCCTGCTCGCGTTGCGCACGGCCGCTGGGGTGGCGATCGTCGTCGGGCCGGCGCTGTGGCTGGTCTCCCCTGCGTATGCCGCATCCGCCGCCCTCGGCGCCTACTCCGCGGGTGGGGCCACCTTCCAGCGCACCTGGCGTCCACGCAAGGTGATCGCGCTCGGCGCGGGCGCGGGTCTGGCGCTCAGCACCTTCGTGGGCTACCTGGCGGCGGGGCGACTCGTGACGTTCCTCCCGCTGCTGGCCGTATGGGCCTTTGCCGCGGGGATGGCGTGGGCCGTCGGATCGACCGCTGGGATCGTCGCAGCGACGACCGTGGGCAGCATGCTGGTGACCGTCACTCTGCCCACGAGCCTCCGGCAAGCCCTGGAGCACGCCGGGGTCATCGCGCTCGGAGGCGTGGCGCAGGCCGTGCTGATCTTGCTGTTCCCGATCCGGCGTTGGGGGGCGCATTGTGACGCGCTCGCCGACGCCCTGGCCGCCGTGGCGGACTACGCCCGCAGGTTGCGGCACGACCCGACCGCCCCGTTCGACCCGGAGCCGTTGATGACGGCCCGGGACGCGGCCGCCGTGACGCCGTCACAGGCCCGCACCCGTCCCCCCGTCCTCCACGGCCCCCGGGGACTCGCCGAGCGCATTCGGCCGGTCGTCGCCGCGCTCGCCGACCCGGACGTCGGCGCCCCGGCGGAGGGACCCGGGCGGGACCGCGCGCGGGAGTTGCTCGACGCGGCCGCCGACGTCCTGGATGCGGCCGCTCGTTCGATCCGCCGCGGCACTCCCGCCGAGGTGCGGCCCGGGAGCGCGGACGTCCTGCGTGTCGACGAGGAGCACGAGGTGCTGGAGGGCCCCGCGCGGCAGGCCGCCGAGCGGCTCGTGGAACTGCTCGGCGAGGCGTTGGAGATCGCCGGGAGCGGCGGCGCGCGCGGGAGGACGCTCCCGCCGCCCGGCCCAGCCGGCGCCCAGTTCCTGGTGCGCCCGACAATGCTCCGGCTGGTCCCGGTCGTCGTCCGGGCGATCCGCCGTGAGCTCCGGTGGGACTCGCCCGTGTTCCGGCACGCCGTCCGCCTGGCGGCCGTAGCCACGATCGGCTATCTGATCGCCGCCCGGCTGCCCCTGGGCCACGGCTACTGGGCGCCCATCGCCTCGGTGATGGTGATGCGGCCGGACTTCCACCGGACGTACGCGCGTGCGGTGGCCCGTCTCGCCGGGACCCTGGCGGGGGTCGCGCTCGCCACCGGGACGGTGCGGGCCCTGGGCCCGGACGCCCATGTGTCCGGCGCTCTGGCGGTGATCTCGGCGGGCCTGTCGTACACGCTGATCCGTACCGGCTACGCCTATTCCCAGTGTTTCACTGCCACGTACGTCGTCTTCCTGCTCGGCATGGGCGGCCAGGCGTGGGAGCAGACGGTCCCGGAGCGGGTGGTGCTCACCCTGCTCGGCGGGGCCCTGGCAATGCTGGCCTACGTGGTGTTCCCCGCGTGGGAGACGCCCCGGCTGCCGGGCCGGCTTGCGGACTGGCTCGCCGCCAACGGCCGCTACGCCGCCGCGGTGCTCCGCAACTACGCCGAACCGACCCAGGAGCATCACGCCGACATGCGCAGGGCCCTGCTGGCGAGCAGGGAGGCACGTGCCGCCTGGCAGGAGGCATACGACCGGGCAAGGCAGGAACCGGTCCGCCCCAGGGGTCTGACGTCGCGTGAGGCGGAGGAGGCGCAGGAGGCGCTCAAGGGGTTCGGCCGGGCGGCGATGCTCATGGAGAGCCACCTCCCGCGGGCCGACAGCCGTTTCGTCCCCGAGGCAGAGCGGTTCGCCGAGGCCCTGGAGACGGACACCGCGAAGGCGGCAGTCGACGTGCGCGAGCACAGGAATCCGGACTGGGGGCGGGTGGAGGAGGCGCTCCACGCGTGGCAGGGCTCCGCCGCCGGGGACCGGAGCCCGGTGGTGCGGCGCGGGGCGGAACTGCAGAAGCAGGCCTTGGAGGACCTCGCGACGGCCGTGAGCCGCACACCCCTGGAACGGGACGTCGGCTCCGCTCGCGAGGAGCAGCGGGTGCGGGCGGCCGTGGCGGCGGAAGGTGACGGCTCAGGGCCCGCACCCCGGGGTGGGTGACGGCGCCGGCGGCGGGGAGCGCCGCGCCTCGTGGAGCGGGAAGTAGTCTCCCGGCCGCGTCGAGCGCCGCCACACGTACGTCGCTGTCGCCATCACGAGGATCAGCCCTGCCAGGACGATGGCAGCTGATTCCGGCCGCTGCGCCTCCATCGACCGCGTCGCGGCCACGGGGCAGGGGGCCGCTCCTGCGCGCCGTCTCCGGGGTGAGCCGTGGCTTCAGGGGTACTCCTGGATGACTTGCTCGGACCAGATCGTCTTGCCGTTCTGGCCATGGCGGCAGCCCCAGCGTCCGCCGAGTTGAGAGACGAGGAACAGGCCGCGTCCTCCCTCGTCGGTTGTGAGGGCACGACGCAGGCGGGGTTGGGTGCTGCTGGAGTCGGTGACCTCACACACCAGGACGTGGTGGCGAATCAGACGGAGGTCCATCGGCGGACGGCCGTAGCGGATGGCGTTGGTCACCAGTTCGCTGACGATGAGTTCGGTGGCGAAGAGGAGGTCGTCCAGGCCCCATATGGTGAGTTGGCGGGAGATCCATTCTCGAGCTTTGGAGACAGCGGCCGGATCGGCCGGGATCTCCCAGTGAGCGGTGTCCGCCGCTGGGACGGCGCGGGTGCGGGCCAGCAGCAGGGCCACGTCGTCGCGCGGGGCCTGGTCCGCCAGGTCGGCGAGGAGAGCCCGGCCGGTTTCGTCCAGAGCACGACCCGGCCGGCAGTGCGCGGCGAGGGCCTCCGCCAGGCGCGGCAGACCTTGGCCGACGTCGCGATCGCCACGTTCGACCAGGCCGTCGGTGTAGAGGGCGAGCACGCTGCCCGGCTCGACGTCGATCACCGTGGTCTCGTACGGCATGCCGCTGAGGGCGAGTGGTGGCCCCGGGGAGATCGCGACTGCTTCGGCGGTCCCGTCCGGCCGGACCAGGACGGGGGGCGGGTGTCCGGCACTGGCCATGGCGCAGCGCCTGGTGACCGAGTCGTAGACCGCGTACAGGCATGTGCCGCCGACGATGTCGCGGTCGCCGGGCGGGGCTTCGGCCGCGAGGCGCTGGACCAGGTCCGCGAGCCGGGAGAGTAGTTCGTCCGGTTCGAGTTCCAGGTCTGCGAGCGTCTGGATGGCGGCGCGCAGGCGACCCATGGTGGCGCTTGCGGGCATGCCGTGGCCGACCACGTCTCCGGCGACGAGGGCCACCCGGAGAGAGGGCAGAGCAATGGCGTCGTACCAGTCGCCGCTGATGTCCGCTCCGCCGCCTGCGGGCAGGTATATGCCGGCGGTCTCGGCTGCCGGGGTGTCGGTCGTTCCGGGCGGAAGAAGACGCTGCTGCAGCGCTACGGCCGCCCGGTGCTCGCGCGTGTAACGGCGAGCGTTGTCGATGGCGAGCGCACCCCGTGAGGCGATCTGCTTCATGAGATCCGCCTCGTCCTCGGTGAAGGGGTCGGATCGGCCGCAGCGCCAGGCCGATATGGCGCCGAGCGTGTGCCCGCGGGCATGCAACGGTGCCGCCATCACCGAATGGGCGTCCTTCGGGACGAGATAGACGACCAGTTGCGGGTCTTTGACCATGGCGACGAAGTCGTCAAGGGCGAAGACGACTGGCTCGCCGTGGTGGAAGCTGCGCAGCAGGGGGTGCTCGGGGAGGGGCGGGATGGACTCGCCGCGCTTGATGCCGGCCGGCCACACCGCGCCGGCCGGTGCAAGGGCCGCGTTGCCCATGTCTCCACCGCCCAGCTGCTTCGACGGTTCGTCCCCGTCGAAAACGGAGTGCGCGAGGTCGACGGCGGCGAGATCCCCGAACGCGGGTGCGAGAACGTCCGCAAGATCCTGCGCAGTGCGCACGACATCCAGGGATCCTCCAACGCGCTCGGCCACCTCGCGGGCGAGATCCAGATTCCGGCGGGCGCGCATCTGGTCGGCGTTGTCCAGGTACAGGGCCGCGACCCCCGTGGGGCGTCCTCGCGCATCCTCCAGACGGAAGGCGGACAGCGACAGATCGTGCTGTCGCGCCGGGTCGTGCCGCCAGCTCACCTGCTGGTTTCTGCGGACCACCGGGGCACCCGTCTCGAGTACCTGGCGCAGTACCGCCTCGAGGCCCTCGGCGTCCTCGGCGCACAGCATGTCGATCAGCCGAGCGCCGGGCTGTACCGGACGGCCGTCGAGAGTGTTCGGCGTGGCGTTCGTCTGCACGGTGGTGAGATCCGTGTCGTACACGGCGATCGTGATCCGGTTCTGTGCGGACAGTGCACGCAGGAGCGCCGCGCCGTGCTCGTGGCCGGCGACGTGGTGGGTAGGGGCCGCCAGGACGAGGACCTCCTCCGAGCCGGAGCACCCCACTTCGGTGGTCCGGAAGGTGACATCGATGGTGTCGCCGCACTGATGCCACAGCCGTACCCGGCCGGACGCCGGTATCTCCGCGTCGCACAGGTCGTCCGGGAGGTCGGCCACCAGCTCCCGTACGAGGCGGCCACAGACCTCCTCGGCGCGGAACCCGGTCAGATCCTCTGCTGCCCCTGTCCACCGCACCACCGCGCCTCGATGGTCGAGCACGGCGGCCGCCGGCCCGTCGAAGGCGTACAACCCTCCGCCGGGACCGGAGCCGGGTACGCCCGTCGATCCTTGGGAGCCGCCTGCCGAGCACGCATTTTTGAGATTCTCCAGGTCCATAAGTGGCTTCCTTCGCGAGAGCCTGCCGCTCGAGAGGTCGGCATGCTGTGGCGGCCG
Source organism: Streptomyces sp. NPDC031497 (assembly GCF_055580905.1). Classification (NCBI taxonomy): domain Bacteria; kingdom Bacillati; phylum Actinomycetota; class Actinomycetes; order Kitasatosporales; family Streptomycetaceae; genus Streptomyces; species Streptomyces sp. NPDC031497. The sequence goes on along the minus strand of NZ_JBVIKO010000028.1, from coordinate 18,297 downwards.
TGGGCCGCCCGGTCGGCAGCGCGTCACGCCGCAACGGCTGTGGAGGGCAGGTCCTGTTCGGCCCAGACGACCTTGCCGTCCGTCGCGGAGCGGGAGCCCCACCTGCGGGACAAGTGAGCGACGAGGAAAAGGCCGCGGCCCTGCTCGTCGACGATGCGGGGCTGACGGGGGCGTGGGTGGCTGGTGTTGCTGTCGGAGACTTCGCAGGTCAAGACCTGGTGCTGGATGAGGCGTAGGCGGATCGGGCCGCCGCCGTGGCGGATGGCGTTGGTGACCAGTTCGCTGACGATCAGCTTCACGGTCGCCACCAGATGCTCAAGCCCCCATTCGCTGAGCTGACGGGCGGCCGCCTGTCGGGCGATGCGGAGAGCGGTCGGCTCGTTCGGCAGTTCCCACGAGGCGACCTGGGCCGGTTCGAGTCCGCGGGTCCGCGCAAGGAGCAAGGTGACATCGTCGGCCGGGGACTGAGTCGGCAAGGTGCCGATCACGTGGGAGCACAGCTCTTCCAGCGACGAACCGGACTCTGCCAGGGCGGCGCCCAGGCGATCCAGGCCCACGTCGATGTCGTCGTCGCGGGACTCGACCAGGCCGTCGGTGTAGAGCGCGAGCAGAGTTCCCTCGGGCATTTCCAGTTCCACGGACTCGAAGGGGACCAGACCGAGGCCGAGGCCGAGCGGGGCCCCGGCGGGCATGTCGGGGAAAGTGATGTGGCCCTGCGGGTCGATGACCGCGGGCGGGGGATGCCCGGCCCGCGCCATCGTGCACCGCCGGGTGACCGGGTCGTAGACGGCATACAGACAGGTGGCGCCCACCGCCGCGGGGAGCTCGTCCGAAGCGTCGGTGTCTTCCTCGCTCAGCCGCCTGACCGTGTCGTCGAGGTGCGCCAGCAGTTCGTGGGGAGGCAGTTCCATGTCCGCGAGCGTGCGGACGGCGGTGCGCAGTCGGCCCATCGTCGCCGCTGCGTTGATGCCGTGACCGACCACATCTCCGACGACGAGGGCCACCCGGGCGCCGGACAGCTTGATCACGTCGAACCAGTCGCCCCCCACCCCGTGGTCCAGGTCGGCCGGCACATAGCGCGAGGCCACATCGAGGGCGGCGCCGCCGCCCACATGGTGGGGGAGCAGGTCGCGTTGGAGCGTCAGGGCCGCGGTGCGTTGACGGGCGTACTGGAGAGCGTTGTCCAGGCTGAGCGCGGCCCGGGTGACGAGCTCCTCGGCGAGGAGGAGGTCGTCCTCCTGGAACGGTGTCGATTCCTCGGAGCGGCCGAACACGGCCAGTCCCAGCACACAGCGCCGCGCCCGGATGGGTACGACCATCAGAGAGTGGACGCCGGTGTCGCGAAGCTTCTGCGTCCGCACCGGGTCGTGGCTGGCCCAGGGCCCTGAATAGGTGTCCAGCACCGATTCCAGGTAAGACCTGCCCGTGCGCAGGGCGGTGGCGAACAGCGAGGCCGGGAACGGGCGGATCACCTCTTCGCGCACCCATGGCAACTTGAGGATGCTCGGGTCGACGGAGGCAACACCGGCACGGCGCAGCACAGGTGGGCGGCCGTTGGCGTTGCCGGTCCCCGCCGAGGGATCCACGCCGAACGGAACCGACTCCATCAGGTCGACGAGTGCGTGGTCGGCCAGCAGGGGTACGGCGAGGTCGGCCAGTTCCTGCCCGGTCCGCATGACCTCGAGGGTGCTGCCGATGCGCGTGCCGGCTTCGCTGAGGATGGCAAGGCGCTCGCGCGCCCGCCGGTTGCCGGTGACGTCCACGCTCATGGAGCACACTGCCGACGCCCTGCCGTCCGCGTCCTGGAGGCAGAAGAACGAGGCCGAGAACGCGTGCTCCCGGCGCCGGTCCGTCGATGACCACGCCCGGTACTCGTGGACCATGGTGGTGCCACTCTCCAGCACCTGCCGCATCACCACCTCGAGCGCTTCGGCCTCGACGGCGGGCAGTGAGTCCCGCAGGCGGCGTCCGAACCGTCGCTCGCGAGGAGTGCCGTCGTGGCGCTCCATGGCGTCGTTGACCCAGGTACAGCGCAGCTGCGCGTCATAGACGGCGATGCCGATCGGTGCGTGGGCCAGGAGCGACTCCCGCACAGCTCCGTTGGAGGCCCCCGAGGACAGGGTGCCTATGTCCGTCACGGACACCAGCCACCGGGTGCCGGCGTCCTGACCCCACAGCAGCGAGATCCGCAGCGTCATTCTGATGGCGTGGCCGTCGCGGTGGCGGACCGTCACGGTGCCGGACCAGCCACCCTGGGCACGGCACTGCTCGGCGAACGCCGAAGCACTCGGGGCGTTCTCGGCGGGCGGCAGCACGTGTGCGGCGGACCGGCCCACCACTTCCCCGGCCGAGTACCCGACAAGCTGCTCGGCGGCGTGCGTCCACCCCACCACGGTCCCCTCCGCATCGAGCATCGCTATTGCCGCATCGGGTGCCTGTCGGGGACTCACCGGATCGGTGAGCGGCGTGTGGTCGGTGTTCGTCATCCGGTTCTTCCCATCGGTGTGGGTGTGAGACAGCGTCGGCGTGTGCAGCGTCGGCCCGATCGTCGGTGGCCGTGGTGGAACGGCGCTGGCTGGGGGCTGAGGATCGCCCCGGGAGGACCTGCGCTGGGTGGGCGACATGGCGCGGACCTCGCCGACGGTTCAGCGATCTACCGGCACGATGTCCGCCGACCTTGGACGACTTTGTCCACTTCTGATGGAATAGTCAGATACGACGGCTTTATCGTCAAGTCCCCCCGAAACTGATCAAGCGCACCGATGTGACCGTGAGGTGAGCTACCGATCTTGTGTGTGGGGCAGTCCGTGCGGGCCGTTCTTGCCCCTCGACATTTCCATACGACGTATGGTAAATCTGAAAGGGCAGTTCCGTACGCCGTATGGAAAAGTTTGCCCGGTCATGCCAGGTGTCGCATATCGCCTGATGCGGCCACCTGGTGCAGATCGCACCCATCGGGAAAGGGAAGATCATGAAGAAGCTCACGAGGCGCGTTGCCGTCACCGCTTGCTCCGTGGCGGTCGCGAGTGCCGCTGTTCTTGGTGCCGGGGGTACGGCTTCGGCCACGGCTTCCGCATCCGCGCACGTCCAGCGTCCGGCCGTCCGTGTCGACGTCGGCGACTACCGCTGGGACCACGGTGTCGGCTACCTGCTCGAGCTGGGTTACTCCTGGGACGAGATCCATGGCTGGCACTACGACGGCCCGGACGAGATCAGCGGTCGCTGAACGCCGCCCGCGCGGGAGTGGAAATCGATGGAGTCTTTGAAGACCGTCATGCAGGGGGTGGCCGTAGAACTCGTCATCTCGCGTACCTGTTCGCTGTCCATGCGCATGAGCCTGCGATACGAGCCCGCTGATCCCTATGTCGTCCGTGCCGTCTTCTTCGCCGACACCGGCGAGCCCGTCGAATGGGTTCTGGGGCGTGACCTTCTGGCAGATGGCCTGACCGGCTCCGCAGGGTGCGGGGACGTCCGGGTCTGGCCTGGCGTCGCCCGTGGTGACCAAGCGATGTACATCGTCCTCGGGTCGCCGGCGGGCACCGCCCTGCTCGAGGTTCCCGTGCAGGACGTCAGGGCCTTCCTGGAGGACACGGAGGCGCTGGTGCCACGGGGTACCGAGTCCGGGCACATCGACTGGGAGCTCGAACTGACGAACCTGTTCGCGAAAGGCTGAGAGAAGCCTCCCAACCGTCGTGCCGCTGGGGACCTTTGTCCCAGCGGCAGAAGAGAAGGAAAGAGTATTCATGTCCCAGTACCAGCTTCGTGTCTACACGCTGCGCGGCCCTGAGGCGCTCGTCGCCTACGAGAACATCTGGGCCAGGCACATTCCCGGTATGGCCAAGCACAGGATCGCCACACATGGCGTCTGGACGGTGGCCGCGGCAGCCGGGGGTGAGGCGCCCCAGCTGTACGCCCTCGTTTCCTACCGGGACGCCGACGACGTGCAGGAGCGGCTGGAGGCGTACCTCTCCAGCCCCGAATTCCGTGCGGACATGGAGGGCTTCGACATCAGTCAGATCGTCGGCGTCGCCGAGTCGGTGCTGACGCCCACCGCCGACTCGCCTTTGCGGTGACGGGTGCCGAGCCCATCGAACTCTGCGGCCCTCGTGTCCTGGGGGAGGGCCTTCCCGGATGGGATGGGTGCCTCCTCGTGCGCCGCAGCCACGGCGCGCCCGACCATGGGCCGCAGGTGACTTCAAGGCCGGTCCTGCCCGTTCGGTGCCCGTACATGGGGCCGCGGGAGTGACCGCCGCCACGGATGGTGAGCCCCCCTCGCCGCCTGCGCCTTGATACCATACATCGTATGGAAAGAGCGAAGCGTACCCCCAGAGGTACTCGGAAGAGGGATGTGCCCCTGACCGAGGCAGGGATCTGCGCCTCCGCCCTGCGGCTCATCGACGCGGACGGGGTCGAGGCGCTCACGATGCGCAAACTCGCCGCCGCGCTGGACGCGAACCCGATGTCGCTGTACCACCACGTGCCGAACAAGGAGGCAGTGGTGCGTGGCGTGGCGAGAATGGTCGGCGCCCGGTTCCGCACCGTGACACTGGAGGACGCCCCCTGGCAGGAGCGCATGCGCCTGCTTGCCACGGATTTCCGGACGTTGGCACACCGTCATCCCAACCTCATGGCCTACTCGTTCAGCCAGCCGGACTTCATCCAGCCCGAAGATCCCTTCTGGGTCGCGCTCACCGCCGTGCTGGACGCCGCAGGGGTTCCGCAGTCGGATATCCCGCAGCTCGCCGCCCTCGTGTGCGCCGTCGTCATCGGCGTGATGATCGCCGAGCTCAACGGCGCGCTCCACCGGTGGTCGAACCTCCAGCCCGCCGCGCCCGCCTCCGGCGAGGACGGGCCGGCGAACGAGGACTTCGGCGAGGACCGGATGTTCCGCCTGGTGCTGGACACGATCATCAGCGGCATGGAAAGTCGGCTCGCGGCCGATCACGCCGGTGGGCGCGACGGCCGGCCCCCGCAGAACCCCCCGCGCACCGCCGGACGTGTCCCCCGCCAACTCCGACCACCGGCCGCACGCTGCGAAGGAGAGCCCCCGGGAACTCCCGTCTCGGACATGGCGGCCGGTTTCGACCTGAAAGAGCAGTGATGACCAAAGCCAAGTCATGCGGTTCTAGCTGCTCCGGTCAGTGCCGACTACGTCTGGCATCCGCTGGCCAAGATCTGGCAGGACCCGGTCGAGGGCGACCGGTTCATGGACGAACTCCACCCGGCGTCCTTCGCCAAGGATCTGATGGAGCACTTCGATGTCCCGGCTGAGGTGGCCGGGGACATGGTTCTGCGCGTGGACGGGACCATGAGGGACAGCATCCTCAAGCTGTACCGTTCCGCCGAGACGGTGGGTGCGCAGTGGGAGCCGGAACTGGCGAACGTGTCCGCGCCGTGCCTGATCTTCTGGGGCACGCTCGACCCCGCCTGTCCCGTCGAGTTCGCCGCAAAGCTCGGCAAAGCCGTGCGGGCGTCGCGCGTCGTCGAGCTGGACTGCAACCACTGGACGGTGGTCCAGAAGCCGGCCGAGGTCGCTGTGGCCCTGGAGCGCACTGGACTGCATAGCGAAGTGGCCGCACTCGGGTTCGCCGACCGGGGGCCGTCCTCGGTGCCGCTGACACCGAGGGGCGAGCCGCCGCCGGACCGCTCACCGCCCCGCCGGAGCCGTCTGGCTTCCGTCACACCCTCTGGCGGGCTCGTGCGAGATGGTTCTCCACTCCGGCGACCGCGGCGTCCAGCGCGGAGTCGAACATGGTGTCGATCACGTCCTTGGAGGGCGGGGGCGCCTCTTCCTCGTCGGGGCCCGACGGTGCCGGTGGCAGAGTGGCCCACCGCTGCAGTGCCCCGTTCAGTTCGCTGAGCAGCAAACCTGTGAACACACCGACCAGGGTCGCGGCGACGCGCGGAATCTCCTCCTCGGGCAGTTCCGCGGTGGCCAGGATGTCGACCAGTGCCTGCCAGAAGGGGTCCTCCGGCTGCACGTAGTCGGGGCGCGTGAAGGAATACCCCATCAGTTTCGGGTGACGGTGCGACAGTTCACGGAAGTCCCGGGCCAGTTCACGCAGTCGGTCCTGCCAGGGGATGTCTCCCTGGTCCTCCGCGCTGAACTGCGAACCGACCCGGCGGGCCACGCCGCGCAGCACGGCGTCCTTGTTCGGCACGTGGTGGTACAGCGACATGGGGTTCGCGTCGAGCGCGGCCGCGAGTTTGCGCATGGTGAGCGCCTCGACCCCGTCGGCATCGATGAGCTGCAACGCCATGGCATGGATGCCGTCCTCGGTGAGCGGTACGTCCCTCTTTCTCGTGCCCCGAGGGGGCTTCCGATCAGTCGCCATACGGCGTACGGTACCAGGCTTCGCCGACGTGGGGGGGCACCGCTTTCACTCCCGGTCCCTCCGGCTTCGCGGACAGTCCCGGACCGGGTGGCCTTGGTGGCGGCGAGGTCGCCACGGCACCCTGGCGCACCCCGCCTTGCCCGATCCCGCGGACTGGCACCGGGTGAGCGAGCGCGGCATGGAGGCGCCGCCGCGAGGAAGCGCCTGGAGCTGACACGGCCCCGCTGCGCGAGCGACGCCGCCCCTGGTGGGCGGGCATTCCTGATTCTCGACCGCAGGCCCGCCGATTGAAGTTCCATACGTCGTATGGTATCACTGAAGCCATACGGCGTATGGAAATCGGGTGCTGCCGTACCGACGCCCCGCGACACCGAACGGTGCCCTGCTCGCCTTTCCCCTTGAAGGAGCCAGCCATGACCACACAGCCCGAGACCGACCTGCGGCCCATCCGTTCTCCGCGGGGGGTCCCGCTCTTCGGCCACACGCCGCAGATCCCCAGCACCAACCCGGTGGAGTACTTCGGCAGGCTGTCCAAGCAGTTCCCCGAGGGGCTCTACGGCATGGAGATCGCCGGCATCGAGCAGGTCTTCGTCTGGGACCCGGACCTGGTGGCCGAGGTCTGCGACGAGACGCGGTTCTTCAAGCAGATCGACAAGACGCCGCTGGCGCACGTCCGTGACTACGCGGGAGCCGCCCTGTTCACGGCCCACCAGCACGAAGAGGAATGGGGCATGGCGCACCGAGTCCTCCTCCCGGCCTTCAGCCAACGGGCGATGAAGGGCTACTTCGGGCAGATGCTGGAGATCGCCCAGAACCTGGTGGGCAAGTGGGAGCGCAAGGAGGGCCGGCCGGTCAACATCACCGACGACTACACCCGGCTGACCCTGGACACCATCGCCCTGACGGGTTTCGGCTACCGGTTCGACTCCTTCGCCAAGGAGGATCTGCACCCCTTCCTCAACGCGCTGCTGCAGGCGCTCGTCGAGTCGCTGCGGCGCTCGCAGGAGCTGCCGATGATGACCAGGATGCGCAAGGCCGATGACAGGAAGTACCGCGAGAACATCCGGCTGATGCGCGACCTGGTCGAGAACGTGATCAAGGAGCGCCATGACGGGAAGGGCACCGGTGAGGACGACCTGCTGGGCCTGATGCTGGAGGCCACCGACCCGGAGACCGGCAAGGGGCTGGAGGACGACAACGTCCGTGACCAGGTGCTGACGTTCCTGATCGCCGGTCACGAGACCACCAGCGGTCTGCTGTCGTTCGCCACGTACTCACTGATGCGCAACCCACACATCCTGGCCCAGGCCTACGCCGAGGTGGACCGGCTGCTGCCCGGTGACACGGTCCCGGACTACGACACGATCATGCAGATGGACGTGATCCCGCGGATCCTGGAGGAGACCCTGCGCCTGTGGGCTCCCATCCCGATGATCGGCAAGTCCCCGCTGGAGGACACCGTCATCGGCGGCTGCTACGGGCTGAAGAAGGGAACAAGGGTCAACATCCTCGAAGGTCCGCTGCACACCCACCCCAAGGCGTGGGAGCGGCCGGAGGAGTTCGACATCAACCGGTGGCTGCCGGAGAACCGGGTCAACCACCACCCGCACGCCTACAAGCCGTTCGGCAACGGCGTACGTGCCTGCATCGGCCGGCAGTTCGCGCTCACCGAGGCCCGTCTTGCCCTCGCGCTGGTCCTGCAGAAATTCAAGTTCGCCGACCCCGACGACTACAAGATGGACGTCAAGGAGGCGCTGACGCGCAAGCCCGGTGGCTTCGAACTGACGGTGCGGGCCCGTCAGGAGCACGAGCGGACCGTGTTCGGCGCAGTGGACCTGCAGGCCGACGACACGGGGGCGCAGGCCGCGGTCAGCGGTGTCGGGGTCAACCTGACCGTCGCCTACGGCTCCAGCCTGGGCTCGTGCGAGGACCTGGCGCGCACCATCGCCGACCGCGGTGAGCGCTCCGGATTCGGCACCACCCTGGTCGGTCTGGACGAGCTGGGCGACAACCTGCCCACCGAGGGCCTGCTGGTCGTCGTGGCCTCCAGCTACAACGGCAAGGCCCCGGACAACGCGCAGCGCTTCGACGACCTGCTCGCCACCGGACTCCCGGAGGGCTCGCTGTCCAACGTGCGGTTCGCGCTGCTGGGGGCCGGCAACACCCAGTGGGTGGCCACCTACCAGGGCTTCCCCAAGCGGATCGAGGCAGGTCTGCTGGCCGCCGGCGCCACCCGTGTCATCGAGCGCGGCATCGCGGACGCCGCCGGTGACTTCGACGGCATGGCCACCCGCTGGATGGACACCCTGTGGGCCACCCTGGCCGAGGAGTACGCCGCCGACACCTCCGAAACCACCGGGCCGCGCTTCGAGGTCCAGCTGCTCACCGAAGCCGACGTGCGCCCCGCGATCGTCTCCGAGCAGGCCTACCCCCTCACGGTCGTGGCCAACGAGGAACTGGTCAGCGACGCGACCGGGCTGTGGGACTTCAGCATCGAACCGCCGCGCCCGGCCGCGAAGTCCATCACCATCGAACTCCCCGACGGTGTCACCTACGACACCGGCAACCACCTGGCCGTGTTCGCCAAGAACGAGCCGCAGCTGGTCGCCCGAGTCCTCGCGCGGCTCGGCGTCGACCGCGACCAGGTTCTGCGTCTGGACCAGCCCGCGGGCGGCCGCACGCACCTCCCGGTGGGCACTCCCGTCACAGCGGGCCTGCTGTTCACCGAGTTCGTGGAGCTGCAGGACGTGGCCACCCGCTCGCAGATACAGACGCTGGCCAGGCACACCGACTGCCCGTGGACCCGGCCGCAGCTGGAGGCCTACACGGCCGACACCGCCGAGGCCGAGGAGCGCTACCAGACCGAGGTCCTGGGCAAGCGGGTCTCCGTGCTCAACCTGCTGGAGCGCTTCCCGGCGGTCGAACTCCCGCTGGGGGTCTTCCTGGAGATGACGGGCCCGATCCGCCCGCGGTTCTACTCCATCTCCTCCGCCCCGCTGGCCAACCCCCGGCACGTGCGGCTGACCGTGGGTCTGCTGGAAGGGCCGGCCCTGTCCGGCGACGGCCGGTACCGCGGCACCTGCTCCTCCTACATCGCGGGGCTCCATCCCGGGGACGTCTTCTACGGCTACGTGCGCGTGCCGTCCCCGACCTTCGCCCCGCCGATCGATCCCGCCACGCCGCTGATCCTCATCGGCCCCGGCACCGGCATCGCGCCGCTGCGCGGCTTCCTGGAGGAGCGTGCCCACCAGCATGCGAACGGCACCCAGGTAGGCCTGTCCCAGGTCTTCGTCGGATGCCGCCACCCGGAGCACGACTACTTCTACCGGCAGGAGATGCAGGACTGGGAGCAGACCGGGATCGCCCAGGTGCACACCGCCTTCTCCGCGGTGACCGGACACCCGGCCCGGTTCGTCCAGGACGCCATCGCGGGCGCCGCCGACATCGTGTGGCAGGCCATCCAGGACGGCGCGTACATCTACGTCTGCGGCGACGGTCGTCGCATGGCACCCGCTGTGCGTGAGGCGCTCGCCGCCATCTACCGCAAGAACACCGGCAGCGACGACGAAGCCGCCCAGCAGTGGCTCGCCCGACTGGAAGCGGACGAACGCTACCAGCAGGACGTCTTCGCCTGACCCCTCCGGACGCCGGGGGCGTGCGGCGCATCCGTCGTCCCGCACGCCTCCCGGCCACCACTCACCCGCGATGCACCCCACGGCACCCGACGGCCCGAACCGCCGGGAATGCCGCTCACAGAAAGCAGATCTTCATGGACACCATGCTCGCCGGACGCTTCCACCTGGACAGCAAGAAGTTCGCCGTGGAGGAGGTCCCCGTCCCCGTGCCGGGCCCGGGCGAGGTCCTCATCGAGGTCAAGGCCGCCGGCGTCTGCCTCTCGGACGTCCATCTCCTCGACGGCTCCCTCGTTCCGTTGTTCGCCACCTCCGACACGGTCACCGTGGGCCACGAGATGGCCGGTGTGATCCACACTCTCGGCCCCGACCTCAAGCGCGGCCTGACCGTCGGTACCCGCGTCACCCTGGAGGCCGGCAAGACCTGCGGCCAGTGCGCCGGCTGCGTGCGCCGCCGCCCCTGCACCCAGATGCTCACCGCCGGTATCGATTACGACGGCGGCTGGGCCCAGTACACCGTCGCCCGCGAGGACACCCTCATCCCCATCCCCGACAACCTTCCCTTCGACCAGGCCGCGATCATCCCCGACGCGGTCTCCACCCCCTACGCCGCCGTCGTCGCCACCGCGGGGGTGCGCCCCGCGCAGTCCGTCGGAATCTGGGGTGTGGGCGGTGTCGGCGCCCACAACGTCCGCGTCGCCCGCCTGGCGGGCGCAGCGCCGATCATCGCCGTCGACCCGCTGCCCGGAGCTCGGGAGCGTGCTCTGGCCTTCGGTGCGGACTTCGCCCTGGACCCGGCCGCCTCCGACTTCGCCGACCAGGTCCGCGCGGCCACCGGCGGGCGGGGTCTGGACTTCGCCTTCGACTGCGCCGGCGTGCCGGCGGTCCGTGAGCAGGCCGCCACTGTGCTCGGCCTGAACGGAGTGCTCATCCTGGTCGGTATCAGCCCCAGGCCGATCACCATCAGCGAGGGCCTGACCTTCAACTATCTGGGCAAGCAGGTGCGCGGCCACTACGGCGGCACCCCCGAGTCCGTCACCGAGCTGGTCCGGCTGGCCGAGGTCGGTCGTCTCGACCTGGCCCCGTCCATCACCGACCACATCCCGCTCGCCGAGGCCGCCGACGCGGTCAACCGGCTGGAGCACAAGATCGGCGACCCGATCCGCCTCATCCTCGTCCCCTGACAACTGAACAGAAAGTAGATCAAGACCACCCCGGGCAGGGGTGAGTGGGCGCCGGTGCTAGAGGGAGTACCGGCGCCCACGGTTTCCCGGTGTCCGGGTCTGGCGCACACGGACTCCTGGGGGGAAGCCGGGCCGGGCGAGCCCGGTGATGCCGAGATGGTGCTCGGTGGCCAGGTCCGCCAACTCCTGGGCGGTGCGGGCGATGTCCAGGGTCGTTCCGACGCGTAGGCTCGCCTCGTTCACCACCGACGGCCGCCACTGCGACTGGCGATCAGCTCGTCCGCTCTCGGGCTGAGTTCACGCGAGGCACGGGACAGGAGACTGTCCGCGGTGAAGTCCACAACCACGACGTTCCGCCGCCCTGGAGGGCCGCGAGGCCGCAGGCGGCCGCCGCTGGCTCAGCCGTGTCCGGGCAGCGGTCGCCGGGTCACCTGGTGGGCGTCGTCCGGAGGGACGCCGAGCATGCGCAGGACCATCTCGGCCAGGTCGGAGGCCGCCTCGTCGCCGTCGAGGTCGGGGCGGGCCAGCCGCAGCGCCACGAGGGACATCAGGGTGCCGCCCAAGGCGGACAGGGCGGTTGTCGCGTTGCGGCAGGTGAAGCGGCCCGAGGCGATGCCGTTCTCCAGGTCGCGCAGGGCTCGCGGGGCGAGTCCGCGGTCGGAGTGGATGTAGGCCAGACCGCGGTCACGCAGGATCCGCATGAGTTCGGGGTGGGAGTCGGCCATGCGGGCGGTGAGCCGGAAGCCCGCGGCGACGAGTTCGGCCGGGTCGTCGATTCCTTCTACGCGCTCGTCTATGACCTGCCCGAACTCGTCCAGCGCGTCTGTCACCGCGGCGTCGAACAGCTCGGTCTTCGACTCGAAGTGGTTGTAGAAGGAGCCGAATCCGACGTCCGCGCGCTCGGCGATGGCCTGGATGCTCGCGCTGGTGTCACCGGTCTCGGCGAGGATCTGCCGGGCCGCGCGGACGAGCGCCTGACGGGTCTCGGCTCGGCGTCGCTCGAAGCGGTTCTTGGGCGGGGCTGACGTCGGCATACCGCGAGTGTAACAACCGCCGCGATGAGTCTGCCATTACTGATGAGATTATCAATTATTTGGGTCCAGCCTATTGACGGTGAGGAACGGCAAAGTTGATGATTTCCTCATTACAGCAGTGTTGCTTGGAGGACACCATGTCCCACGCCCCCGTTAACAAAGCCGTTCCCCAGACGCCCCACCAGGACCTCCACAGTGAGCAGGGCGCCCTGCGCGGAGAGCACCCCGGACGCTCCCGGAACCCCTTGATCAAGGTGGCGGATCTGGCCTGGCTCGAGTTCGAGAAGCCGGACCTGGACCGGGCCGAGGTCTTCGCCCGTGACTTCGGGTTCGCGATCGCCGCCCGCACCGAGGGGGAGCTGTGGCTGCGCGGCACTTTCGCGGGGTCACCGTGCATGGTCATCCGGCGGGGGCGTGCGTCCCGGTTCGTCGGGCCGGCGTTCCGCGCGGCCGAGCGGGCCGACCTGGACCGGCTGGCCCGCGCAACCGGCACTACCGTCCGGGACATCGGCGTACCGGGTGGTGGGCAGTCGGTCGCCCTGCTCGATCCCTCGGGTCTGCCGGTCCGGGTGGTGCACTGCGCGGAGCGGCTGCCCGCGTTGCCCGAGCAGGAGCCGCTGATCCTCAACTTCGGTACCGACCACCGTCGTACGAACGCCACCCAGCGCCCGCCCCGCGAGCCGTCCCGTATCCAGCGGCTGGGCCATGTGGTGCTGGAGACACGGGTGTTCGCCCGCACCCTGGACTGGTACCTGGACACCCTCGGGATGATCGTGTCCGACTTCCTGTTCCTGGACGGGCAGCGCGGGCGCGGTCCGACGATGGCGTTCATCCGGTGCGACCAGGGGAGCGTGTCCGTCGACCACCACACGCTGGCCCTGCACCTGGGGCCCGGAACCGGCTATGTCCACTCCGCCTACCAGGTCACCGACCTCGACGCGATCGGCGCCGGCGGCGAGTACCTCGCCGAGCGCGGTTACCAGCGCAGCTGGGGGATCGGCCGGCACATCCAGGGCAGCCAGCTCTTCGACTACTGGCGCGACCCCGACCACTTCATGCTGGAGCACTTCGCCGACGGCGACCTCTTCTCCTGCGACCTGGAGCCCGGCTGGGCACCGATGTCGGCGAGCGGCCTGGCCCAGTGGGGTCCGCCGGTCACCCGCGACTTCCTGGGCGCCACCCCTTCCCCCGCCAAGCTGCGCGAGGTCATGACGGCCCTGCGTGGCGACAACGAACTCGACCCGGCACGCCTGCTGGGCCTGATGAAAGCGATGAGCTCATGAGCAACAACGTTCTGCGGACCGCTGGGGGCACCTCCCGCTCGAGCGAAGCCGAGAGTGGGGGAGGCTGGTGGGTCGTCCGGGACGAACGCGCCGTCCGCGTCGAGACCAAGGCGGTCACCACCGCCGAACTGCTCGCCGACCGGGACGCGGTCCGCGCGGCCGCCGCCTCCACCGAGAGCGGCACGCCCGTCGCCGACCTGGTGGCGCTGCCTCCGGTCACCACTCCGTGCCGGGTGGTCGCCCAGATGGTCAACTACCGCAGCCACGCCAAGGATTCCGGTTTCACGGGGGACATCCCGCCCACCTTCTTCCGCAAGGCGTCCGGCTCGGTCAGCGGCCCCCACGACACGATCATCCGCCCCGCCCACGTGAAGTTCCTCGACTACGAGGTGGAACTCGGCCTCGTCATGGGCGCGACCCTGCCCGTGGGCACCGTCGTCGAGGAGCAGGACCTGCCGCGCTACGTCGCCGGCCTTGTCCTGACCAACGACGTCAGCGCCCGCGACGTCCAGCTGACCAAGACCCAGTTCTACGAGAGCAAGTCCTATCCGACCTTCACACCGACGGGTCCGTACCTGACCCTGCTGGAGCCCGAGGACTTCACCCATCTGCTGAACCTGCGGCTGCGGCTGTCGGTCAACGGCGTGTCACGCCAGGACCGCACGCTGGCCGACATGATCGTACGGCCCGCACAGGCGCTCACCCTGCTCGCCCGCTTCCAGACCCTCGACGCGGGCGACCTGCTGCTGACCGGCACTCCCGGCGGCACGGCCCTGAAGGCCCCGCCCAAGGCGGCCGAGAAGATCGCCGCGTTGCTGCCGCCCGCACTGAAGTGGAAGGCGTTCTTCAAGGGCCAGGCCAAGAATCCCAAGTACCTGCGCAACGGTGACCTCATCACCGCGACGATCGCCACCGCGGACGGCCGGATCGACCTCGGCGAGCAGCGGACCCCCGTTACGGACGCGCCATGAGGGCTGCATCCCGGAAACCGGTGGTGATCATCGGTGCGGGACCCGTCGGGGTCACGGCCGCCCTGCTCCTCGCCCGGCACGGAGTGCCCAGCGTCGTCCTGGAACGGCACCGGGACGTCTACCCGTTGCCGCGCGCCGTCGTCGTGGACGACGAGATCCGCCGGATCCTGCAGAGCGCCGGTGTGCACGAGGAGTTCGCCGCCCTCGCGCGGCCGGCGCGCGGGCTGCGGCTGCTGGACGCCGGGCGCCGGGTGATCGCCGAATTCCCGCGGTCCACGCACGGACACCACGGCTTCCCCCAGACCAGCATGTTCGACCAGCCCGAGCTGGAACGCCTGCTGCGTGACGCCTTGGCGCGTCGCCCTGAGTGCGAGCTATGGAGTGGGGTGGAGGTCGTGTCCCTCACCCAGTCCGTCGCACGTGGCACCGCTGGACCGAACGATCCGACGGGTTCCGTCCGGGTCACTTTCCGTCGCGACGGCAGCGACGAGGAGGAGCACCTGTGGGCCGATGCCGTACTCGGCTGCGACGGTGCGGGCAGTCTCACCCGTGACGCCATCGGCGCCGTGTGGGAGGACCTGCACTTCGAGGAGAGCTGGCGGGTCATCGACGTGCGCACCAGTCGCCCTGTGCGCACCTGGGAGGGCGCCGAGCAGATCTGCTCGCCCACCCGGCCGGCCACCTTCATGCGCGTCGGCGAGGACCGTTACCGCTGGGAGTTCCGGCTGGCCGACGACCAGAACCTGGACGGCCCGGACGGGTGGGAGCGCCTGCGCGAGCTGGTCGCCCCCTGGGTGGACCTGCCGTCCGACGCCTCGCAGGGCGGTGACTTCGAGGTGATACGGCAGGCGCAGTACACCTTCCGGGCCCGCCTTGCCGACCGGTGGTGCAGGGGGCGTGTCTTTCTGCTGGGCGACGCCGCCCATCTCACCCCGCCCTTCGTGGGGCAGGGTCTGTGCGCGGGCCTGCGCGACGCCCAGAACCTCACGTGGAAACTCGCCCGGGTGCTCCAACGGGGTGCGAACGAGGGGCTGCTGGACACCTACGAGCGTGAACGCAAGCCGCACGCCCGCCATGTGATCCGCGTGGCGGTCGCCGTCGGCTGGGCCATGACCGGCGGCCAGGACCGCGGTGCGGCGTTCCGCCGGGCGGCCGTGGGCACGGCCTGTCGCATCCCCGGTGTGACCGCGGCGGTGAGCCGTGACCTCAGTCCCGCCCTGACCGCCGGTCCACTCGTACGGCGCCGGCCCAGACTGACCGGCCGCGTGCTGGCCGGCACCTTCTGCCCGCAGCCCTGGGTGCGGCACGACGGCAGGCGAGTGCGTCTCGATGACGTCCTCGGAGACTCCTTCGCCGTCCTGACCGCTGTGCCACCCACGGCGCAGATGACGGTCGTGGCCACGGCGCTGGGCGCCCCGACGATCCACGTCGACGACCTGCGCGACGACGGCACCCTGGCCGGCTGGCTGGCCCGCGGCCGTGCCGACGCCGTCCTGCTGCGCCCCGACCGCGTCGTGATGGACACCGTCCCGGCCGGCACCGGCGACTTCACGGACACCGTCGCCTGGGCCCCCCTGCTGCACACGGCCCGCCGTACCGCCGATGCCCGGCCAGCCTGACGAGGAGCACCACACCATGACCACCCCGCACCCCGAGCCGTATACGGAACCCTTCTTCACTCCCGACCCGAAGTCGGCCGCCCGCAGCCGCATCGCGGACTTCGCCCGATGGGCGGCCCGGCACCGGGGCGCCGAAGGTCTCCAGGACCCCACGGACTACCGAGCCCTGCACCAGTGGTCCGTCACCGACCTCGACGGGTTCTGGGCCGCGGTGTGGGAGTACTTCGACATCGACGCGACGACCGAGTACGAGCGGGTGCTGGCCGAGGAGACCATGCCCGGCGCCCGCTGGTTCCCCGGCGCCACCCTCAACTACGCCCATCACGCGCTGCGCCACCTGCGGCCGGACGCTCCCGCGATCACCGCCCTGGACGAGACCGGGGCCGGCTACGAGATCACGGGCCGGGACCTGCGCGCCCGGGTCGCCTCCGTCGCTGCCGCCCTGCGCGACCTGGGCGTCGGACAGGGGGACCGGGTGGTGGGTTACCTGCCCAACACCCCCCACGCCGTCATCGCCTTCCTCGCGACCGCAAGCCTGGGCGCGGTGTGGTCGGTGTGCGGCCAGGACTACGCACCCAGGGCCGCCGCCGACCGCTTCTCCCAGCTCGAACCCACGGTGCTCATCACCGCGGACGGCTACCTCTTCAACGGCACGACCCACGACCGCCGCGCCGCCTCGCTCGAACTGGCCGCCGCCCTGCCGACGCTGAAGGCCACGGTGCTCGTGGACCACGTGGGCCTTGAGTGGCCCGAGGGCGGCGACTCGGGGCTGAGAGTTCCCTGGGAGGACGCGGCCACCCGCGTCGAGTACCTCACCATCGTCCCGGTGCCGTTCGACCACCCCCTGTGGGTCGTCTTCTCCTCCGGCACCACCGGCCTGCCGAAGGGCATCGTCCACGGGCACGGCGGCGTCCTGCTCGAACATCTCAAGATGCTCGGCCTGCACACCGACCTGGGCACCGGGGACCGGCTGCTGTGGTACACCACCACCCACTGGATGATGTGGAACCTGGTCGTCTCCACCCTGCTGACCGGAGCAGCCACCTGTACCTACGACGGCAGCCCGGTACCACAGGCGCGTCCGGACGTCCTGTGGGAGCTGGCCGCCCGTCACAGAGTCACCGTCTTCGGCACCAGCCCTCAGTACCTGCTGACCATGGCCAAGCTGGGCATCGAACCCTCCGTGCACGACCTGTCGGCCGTCCGCGTCGTCGGCTGCACCGGTTCCGCCCTGCCCGCCTCCGCCTATCCCTGGGTCCGCGACCACGTCCACCCCGACATCCAGCTGGCCTCCACCAGCGGCGGAACCGACATCGTCTCCGGCTTCGCCGGCAGCGCCTCCACGACCCCCGTCTGGGCGGGGGAGCTGTCCGCCCCCAGTCTCGGCGTGGCCCTGGCCGCCTACGACGCGACGGGCAACCCCGTCCTCGACCAGGTCGGCGAACTGGTCGTCACCCGGGCCATGCCGTCCATGCCGCTGTACTTCTGGAACGACCCCGACGGCAGCCGCTACCGAGACGCCTACTTCGGCGCCTATCCCGGTGTCTGGCGGCACGGCGACTGGATCACCCTCACCTCGCACGGCTCGGTGATCGTCCACGGCCGCTCCGACGCCACCCTCAACCGCAACGGCGTACGCCTGGGCAGCGCCGACATCCACGACGTCGTCGAACGCCTCCCCGAGATCACCGAGGCTCTCGTCATCGGCGCGGAGCAACCCGACGGCGGTTACTGGATGCCGCTCTTCGTGGTCCTCGCCGACGGGGTCGACCTGGACGACTCCCTGCGCGAGAAGATCCGCGACGCCATCCGCACCGGCGCCTCACCCCGCCACGTCCCCGACGAGATCCTCGCCGTAGCGGCGCTCCCGCACACGAAGACCGGCAAGAAGCTCGAGGTTCCCGTCAAGCGCCTGCTCCAGGGCGCCCCCGCCGAGCAGGTCCTGAACCCCGAGGCCGTCGACAATCCCGACCTGATCGCCTACTTCGCCCGCCTGGGCGCGGAGCGGAACAAGCGGTCAGCGCACAACACATGACGTCGGCCGGGGGACCCCAGACCCACGTGACAGCACCGGGTCCTGGTGCCCTGCCCGGCTCCGCAGACCCCGTCCCCAGGGGGTGGGGGGGGGGGGGGGGGGGGGGGGGGGGGGGAAAAAAAAAAAAAAAAAAAAAAAAAAAAAAGAAAAAAAAAAAAAAAAAAAAAAAAAAAAACACCCCCCCCCCCACCACCCAAAAACAAA
>NZ_JBVIKO010000027.1:0-139136 GCF_055580905.1 Streptomyces sp. NPDC031497 | reverse complement strand
TTTGTCAGTTACCCCCCACCCCCCCCCCCCCCCACACCCACCCCCCCCCCCCCCCCCCCCTCCCCCCCCCCCCCTCCGCCGTTCCCGCCGCCGTGACGTCGCTCGGCGCCGGTCTTCTCGAAGAGCCACCCTTTATACGGGACCGGACTTTGCGCCGGGCATAGTTAATTCCCCATCGGGCACGCCGATGACGCGCCACCGGAAATTCTGGGCGCGCGCGAAATATGGGCGATGGAGACCGACAGAGGGCAACGGAAATAGCGCTCCACCGAATAACCCCTCTTTGTATACGGCGCCCGTGTTAATGCCGCAGGCCCGACATGTTTACGGGATGTTGCGAAGTCCTCACACCGTTCGCCCGGTCCGTGCCGCCGGAAAAGCGCAGCCGGTGGGAGACCGCGGACCGCTCGGTGTGCAGCGCGGTGATCGCCCGCGCGCGTTCGCTGTCGCCGCGCGTCACCGCGTCCACGATGGCGCCGTGCTCGGCCCAGGACTCCACGGGGTTGGCGGGCGCGTCGACGGCGTACATCCAGGCGATCTTGTGCCGCAGCTGGGTGAGTGTCGAGGTCAGGGCGTGGCTGCCGGTGGCCTGGGCGAGCGTCTCGTGGAACCAGCCGCCCAGGGAGCGCAGGTCCTCGCTGCCGCCCCTGCGGGCCCGTTCCTGGCCCAGCCTGACGAGTCCGCGCAGCACCTTGAGGTGGGCCTCGGTACGGCGCTGGGCGGCCCGGGATGCGCCGAGCGGCTCCAGGAGCAGGCGCATCTCCAGCAGGTCGGCGGCCTCCTGCTCGGTCGGTTCCGCGACGCACGCGCCCGCGTGCCGGCGCGTCACCACGAAGCCCTCGGCCTCCAGGGTGCGCAGGGCCTCGCGGACGGGGACGCGCGAGACGCCGTAGCGACGGGCCAGGAGTTCCTCGGTGAGCCGGCTGCCGCGCTCGTAGACACCCGCGACGATGTCGTCCCGGATCGCCGTGCATACCGAGTGCGCCGGAATACGCATGTCCGACCTCCGCCTTAATCCCCGTGAAACGCCGCCGAGTGGCGTCCGTTCCGTGACTCTATTGCAATGGGCGGGAATTTCCGACGGCGGCCCTGAATCCATGCATATTTTTTGGACACCGGGGTCACGAAAACGGCGAAAGCCCCGGCTCGGGGCCGGGGCTTCGGGACTCTCGCCGTGCGACGTCACAGGGCCGTCGCCATGTGCTCGGGTCAGACGTTCACGCCGTGCTTGCGGAGGTAGGCGACCGGGTCGACGTCCGAGCCGTACTCAGGGGTCGTACGGGCCTCGAAGTGGAGGTGGGGGCCGGTCACGTTGCCGGTAGCGCCGGAGAGGCCGATCTGCTGGCCCGGGGTGACCTTCTGGCCAACCGAGACGCCGATCGACGACAGGTGACCGTACTGGGTGTACATGCCGTCGGCCATCTTGATGACGATCTGGTTGCCGTAGGACCCGCCCCAGCCGGTGGAGACGACCGTGCCGGTGCCGACGGCGTGCACCACCGTGCCGGTGGCGGCGTGGAAGTCGATGCCGGTGTGGGCGCCGGAGGACCACAGGGAGCCGCCGGTCTTGTAGCCGGTGGAGACGTACGAGCCGGAGATCGGCGCGACGAAGGCGTTGAGGCGCTTGCGCTCCGCCTCCCGCGCGGCACGAGCCTCGGCCTCGCGCTCCTTCTTGGCCTTCTCGGCGGCCTTCTTGCGTGCGGCCTCCTCGGCCGCCTTGCGCTCGGCGGCGGCCGTCTGCGCGGCGGCCTGGGCGTCGATCTGGTCGGCGACCGAGTCGCTGACGGTGATGACCGGGGTGAGGCCGGTCTGCTCGACGGAGTTCTCGGCGGCGAGCGCCGGGGCGGCCGAGACGGTGCCGATGACACCCGTGGTGGTGAGGGCCGCGATGCCGGCGGCCTGCGCGGTGGTGCGCTTGACCCGACCGGGACGACGGTGCTTCCCGGAGGCGCACATGAACGCCATGTAGAGGTTGGTCCTTTCCTTCCCTCTCGCCTACCGGGTTAGCTGACGGGTTCGGAGCAGGAAGGTCTCCTACGGGCCCCCTCGCGGCTCGCGCGGGCGCCCGATTCACCCCAGGGACTGCGTGGGTCCCCGGCTCCCCTGGCTCGCGCCGTACGGGGACTCGGCGATGACTGTCCGGTGCCGCGGGCGCGGCGCACTGCCTGACGAACAGTCCGGAAGAACCTACGAGGACGCCTGAGCAATGCTCAAACGGATCACGGCTTTTGTCGCGCATCCCACAGGGCAGACAGGCAACCTCCGCCCTAATTCGGACATTCGGCAGCCCTGGTGACGCAACAGTCACCAGGGCCGCTTCACGCGCGTGCCGCTCGTCCGGCCGCGCCGCTTGCTTCGCCGCTCGCCGCGCGAGGCTTACTCCGCGGCGACGACCGTCACTTCGCCGATACCGAGGGCCTCGACGGGCTCCTGGATCTGCGCCGCGTCGCCGACCAGGACGGTCACCAGGTGGTCGACCGGGAAGGCGTTCACGACCGCCGCGGTGGCCTCCACGGTGCCGGTGGCGGCCAGTTGCCGGTAGAGCGTGGCCTGGAAGTCGTCGGGCAGATGCTGCTCGACCTGGTCGGCCAGGGTGCCGGCGACGGCCGCCGCCGTCTCGTACTTGAGCGGTGCCACGCCGACGAGGTTCTGCACGGCGACATCGCGCTCGGCGTCCGTGAGGCCCCCGGAGGCGAGGGTGCGCAGCACCGTCCACAGGTCCTGGAGTGCCGGGCCGGTGTTCGGGGTGTCCACGGAACCGCTGATGGCGAGCAGCGAGGCGCCTGAGCCGTCGGGGGCGGACCGCAGGACCTGCCCGAAGGCGCGGACACCGTACGTGTAGCCCTTCTCCTCGCGCAGGACACGGTCCAGGCGCGAGGTGAGGGTGCCGCCCAGGCAGTAGGTGCCGAGCACCTGGGCGGGCCAGACGCGGTCGTGCCGGTCGGCGCCGACGCGGCCGATGAGCAGCTGCGTCTGGACGGCTCCGGGGCGGTCCACGATGACGACACGGCCGGTGTCGTCGGCGGAGACCGCGGGCACCGGCCGGGGCTGGGCGGTGGAGCCGCGCCAGGCACCCAGCGTCTCGCCGAGCAGCTCGTCCAGGTCGATGCCGGTCAGGTCGCCGACGACGACCGCGGTGGCGGTGGCCGGCCGCACGTGCCGGTCGTAGAACGCGCGTACGGCGGCCGCGTCGATCTTCTCTACGGTGTCCTCGGTGCCCTGGCGCGGCCGGGACATCCGCGCGGTCGACGGGAACAGTTCCTTGTAGAGCTGCTTGGCGGCCCGGCGGCTGGGGTTGGCCAGCTCGTGCGGGATCTCGTCGAGGCGGTTGCGGACCAGCCGCTCGACCTCGCTGTCGGCGAAAGCGGGTGCCCTCAGCGCGTCGGAGAGCAGCCCGAGCCCCTTGCCCAGGCGGGAGGCGGGGACCTCCAGGCTGAGCCGGACGCCGGGGTGGTCGGCGTGTGCGTCGAGGGTGGCGCCGGCCCGCTCCAGCTCGGCGGCGTAATCCTCGGCGGAGTGCTTGTCGGTGCCCTCGGAGAAGGCGCGCGCCATGATCGTGGCGACGCCGTCCAGGCCGGCCGGCTCGGCGTCCAGGGGCGCGTCCAGGAGCACCTCGACGGCGACGACCTGCTGGCCGGGGCGGTGGCAGCGCAGCACGGTCAGGCCGTTGTCCAGGGTGCCGCGCTCGGGTGCCGGGAAGGCCCAGGGCCGGGCCTCGCCCGCTCGGGGCTGGGGGTGGAATTCCATGGTGGCGAGCTCGGTCACTTGGCCGTCTCCTCGTCGTCGTGCTCGGCGGTGGCGGCCTCGACCGTGGCCTCGGCCTCGGGGTCCTCGGGTACGTCGGCGTCCTCGACCGTCTCCGGGGACTTGGGCTCGTAGACGAGCACCGCGCGGTTGTCCGGCCGCAGCCGGGCCTTGGCGACCTCCTGGACCTCTTGCGGGGTCACCGCGAGGACGCGCTGGACGGCGGTCAGGGCGAGCTGCGGGTCACCGAACAGGACGGCGAACCGGCACAGTTCGTCCGCGCGGCCGGCGACGGTGCCCAGCCGGTCCAGCCACTCGCGCTCCAACTGGGCCTGGGCGCGCTCCATCTCCTCGGGCGTGGGACCCTCCTCGGCGAACCGGGCGAGCTCCTCGTCGATGGCGGTCTCGATGACCGGCACCTCGACGTCACCGGAGGTCTTCACGTCCAGCCAGCCCAGGGAGGGCGCACCGGCGAGCCGCAGCAGGCCGAAGCCGGCGGCGACAGCCGTACGGTCGCGCCGCACGAGGCGGTTGTAGAGGCGGGAGGACTCGCCACCGCCGAGGACGGTGAGGGCCAGGTCGGCCGCGTCGGACACGCGCGTGCCGTCCTCCGGGAGCCGGTAGGCGGCCATCAACGCGCGCGCGGGCACCTCCTCCACGACGACCTCGCGCAGCTGCTCGCCCATGATGTCGGGCAGCGAACCGTCGCGCGGGGCGGGCTTGCCGTCGTGCGCCTGGATGGAGCCGAAGTACTTCTCGATCCAGGCGAGGGTCTGCTGGGGGTCGATGTCGCCGACCACCGAGAGCACCGCGTTGTTGGGCGCGTAGTAGGTACGGAAGAACGCCCGCGCGTCCTCCAGGGTGGCCGCGTCCAGGTCGGCCATCGAGCCGATCGGCGTGTGGTGGTAGGGGTGGCCCTCCGGGTAGGCGAGCGCGGTCAGCTTCTCGAAGGCGGTGCCGTAGGGGACGTTGTCGTAGCGCTGGCGGCGCTCGTTCTTGACGACGTCCCGCTGGTTCTCCATGGACTCGTCGTCCAGGGCGGCGAGCAGGGAGCCCATGCGGTCGGCCTCCAGCCAGAGGGCGAGCTCCAGCTGGTGGGCGGGCATGGTCTCGAAGTAGTTGGTGCGCTCGAAGCTGGTGGTGCCGTTGAGCGAGCCGCCGGCGCCCTGGACGAGCTCGAAGTGGCCGTTCCCCTTCACCTGGGCGGACCCCTGGAACATCAGGTGCTCGAAAAGGTGAGCCAGGCCGGTACGTCCCTTGACTTCGTGCCGGGAGCCGACGTCGTACCAGAGGCAGACCGCCGCGACCGGGGTCAGGTGGTCCTCGGAGAGCACCACGCGCAGACCGTTGGCCAAGCGGTGCTCGGTCGCTGTCAGGCCTCCGGAGCCTGTCTCGGCCGTGGTCGTGTGACCCATGGGCATGTACGTCCCTTCACTCGCGTCACTCACTCGCGGAAGCGGTCTCGAACCGCGGTTTTCCTGCCGGTCCTGCCACTGTATGCAAGCGTGCCGGGACCCGGCGAAGTTCCCGCACCACGTACGCCCACAGCGGATCGCGTAGCCTGCGTCCGACCCGCTCCCGAACGCCTCCGTGGCACCGGGGCGGGCCGCGGAGACCGGGGCCTGGCCCGGGTTGTCAGTACCGCGGTCCACAATGGTCAGCGTCAGATCCCGTTCACGCATGAGCAAGGAGCCGGCAGCGATGGCCCGCCGCAGCACGAAGACCCCGCCGCCCGACGACTCGTACGAGGAGAGGATCCTCGACATCGACGTCGTGGACGAGATGCGCGGCTCCTACCTCGAGTACGCGTACTCGGTCATCTACTCGCGCGCTCTGCCGGACGCCCGCGACGGCCTGAAGCCGGTGCACCGCCGCATCGTCTACCAGATGAACGAGATGGGTGTGCGCCCCGACCGCGCCTATGTGAAGTGCGCGCGCGTGGTCGGCGAGGTCATGGGCAAGCTGCACCCGCACGGCGACGCGTCGATCTACGACGCGCTGGTGCGCATGGCCCAGCCGTTCTCGATGCGTGTCCCGCTGGTCGACGGCCACGGCAACTTCGGCTCGCTGGGCAACGACGACCCGCCGGCCGCCATGCGGTACACCGAGTGCCGGATGGCCGAGGCGACCAGCCTGATGACCGAGTCGATCGACGAGGACACGGTCGACTTCACGCCCAACTACGACGGCCAGGAGCAGGAACCGGTGGCGCTGCCCGCCGCGTTCCCGAACCTGCTGGTGAACGGCTCCTCGGGCATCGCTGTCGGCATGGCGACCAACATGCCGCCGCACAACCTGGGCGAGGTGATCGCGGCCGCCCGCCACCTGATCCGCTATCCGAACGCGGACCTGGACACGCTGATGAAGCACGTGCCGGGCCCCGACCTGCCCACCGGCGGGCGGATCGTCGGTCTGGAGGGCGTCCGGGACGCGTACGAGACGGGCCGCGGCACCTTCAAGATCCGGGCAACGGTGGCGGTGGAGGCGGTGACGGCCCGCCGCAAGGGCCTGGTCATCACCGAACTGCCCTTCACGGTCGGTCCCGAGAAGGTCATCGCCAAGATCAAGGACCTGGTCAACGCCAAGAAGCTGCAGGGCATCGCCGACGTCAAGGACCTCACCGACCGCGAGCACGGGCTGCGTCTGGTCGTCGAGATCAAGAACGGCTTCGTGCCGGAGGCGGTCCTGGAGCAGCTCTACAAGCTGACGCCGATGGAGGAGTCCTTCGGCATCAACAACGTCGCCCTGGTGGACGGGCAGCCGCTCACCCTGGGCCTCAAGGAACTGCTCGAGGTCTACCTCGACCACCGCTTCGACGTGGTCCGCCGCCGCAGCGAGTTCCGCCGCACCAAGCGCCGGGACCGCCTCCACCTGGTCGAGGGTCTGCTCACGGCCCTGGTCGACATCGACGAGGTCATCCGGCTGATCCGCTCCAGCGACAACAGCGCTCAGGCCAAGGAACGCCTGATGGAGCGCTTCTCGCTGTCGGAGATCCAGACCCAGTACATCCTGGACACGCCGCTCCGCCGGCTGACCAGGTACGACCGCATCGAGCTGGACGCGGAGAAGGAAAGGCTCACCGCGGAGATCGCCGAGCTGACCCGGATCCTGGATTCGGACGCGGAGCTGCGCAAGCTGGTCTCGGCCGAACTGGCCGCGGTGGCGAAGAAGTTCGGCACCGAGCGGCGCACGGTCCTGCTGGAGGCCTCGGGCGCCCCGGCGTCCGTGGTGCCGCTCCAGGTGGCCGACGACCCGTGCCGGGTGCTGCTCTCCTCGACCGGCCTGCTGGCGCGCACGACGAACGGCGAGCCGTTCCCCGAGGACGCCGACGGCAAGCGGGCCAAGCACGACGTGATCGTCTCGGCGGTCCCGGCGACCGCCCGCGGCGAGGTCGGCGCGGTGACCTCCTCCGGCCGCCTGCTCCGCATCAACGTGGTCGACCTCCCGCAGCTCCCGGAGACGGCGACCGCCCCGACCCTCGCGGGCGGCGCGCCCCTGTCCGAGTTCCTCTCCCTGGAGGACGGCGAGTCGGTGGTCTGCCTGACCACGCTGGACGAGTCCTCGCCGGGTCTCGCCCTCGGCACCGAGCAGGGCGTGGTCAAGCGTGTGGTTCCCGACTACCCGTCCAACAAGGACGAGTTGGAGGTCATCACCCTCAAGGAGGGCGACCGGATCGTCGGCGCGATGGAGCTGCGCACCGGCGAGGAGGACCTGGTGTTCATCACGGACGACGCGCAGCTGCTGCGGTACCAGGCCTCCCAGGTGCGCCCGCAGGGCCGGCCGGCGGGCGGTATGGCGGGCGTCAAGCTCACGGAGGGCGCGAAGGTCATCTCCTTCACGGCGGTGGACCCGGCGGCCGACGCGGTGGTCTTCACGGTGGCCGGTTCGCGCGGCACGCTCGACGACTCGGTGCAGACGACGGCCAAGCTGACCCCGTTCGACCAGTACCCGCGCAAGGGCCGCGCCACCGGCGGAGTGCGCTGCCAGCGGTTCCTGAAGGGCGAGGACTGCCTGGCCTTCGCCTGGGCGGGCCCGGTGCCGGCGAAGGCGGCCCAGAGGAACGGCACGCCGGCGGAGCTCCCGGAGGCCGACCCGCGCCGGGACGGCTCGGGTGTCTCGTTGCCGAAGACGGTGTCGGTGGTGGCGGGCCCGGTCTAGGCCTCGTAGCCCTGCTCAGGGTCTTCTTCCAGGCCCTGTACGTAGCGCAGGACGCCCCACATGCCGTGCTCGTCGGCGTGCGGGGCGTCGCTCGTACACGCGTCCAGTTCCTTGCGCAGGGCGGCCGGGGCGATGCCGGAGCCGATCAGCACGAGCTGCGTCAGCCGCTCCTCGTCCCGCCCCCAGGGCTCCGGGTAGAACCGCAGAAACCGTCCCACGGCATGCACGGCGTACCGGTTCCCGGTGTCGTACGGCCCGAAGTCGACGTACCCCTTGATCCGGTAGAGCCCCTCGGGCCGGCTGTCGAGGAAGGCCATGAGCCGACGGGGATCGAGGGGCCGGCCGGAGACGAAGGACAGGCTGTCGTACCGGGTGTGCAGGTGTCCAGCGTGCTCGTCGCCTTCTCGATGCTCGTGCAGATCGTCGAAGGACAGCTGCCCGACGCGCTCCTCGCCGGGCCGGCAGTCGAAGAGGAACTCGGGGTCGATACGGCCGTAGGTGGCCGGGACGACGGCGGCCCCGTGGTCACTGAGCGACCGCACCAGCGCCAGGACACCCTCGCCGCCCCGCTCGGCCCGGTCGAGCTTGTTGACGACGACCAGGTCCGCGAGGGCGAGGTGCCGGTCGATCTCGGGGTGCTTCGCGCGCGTGTCGTCGAACTCGGCGGCGTCGACCACCTCGACGAGGCCGCCGTAGACGATGCCGGGGTGCTCGCTGGCGAGCAGCATCCGGACGAGTTCCTGGGGTTCGGCGAGACCGCTCGCCTCGATGACGATGACGTCGACACCGGTGGCCGGGTTGGCGAGCCGCTCCAGGTACAGGTCCAGTTCACTCGCGTCGACGGCGCAGCACAGGCAGCCGTTGCCGAGCGAGACGGTGGAGTCGCCGAGCGCGCCGGCCACGGCCATCGCGTCGATCTCGACGGCCCCGAAGTCGTTGACGATCGCCCCGATCCGGCTGCCTCCGCTGCGGTGCAGCAGGTGGTTGAGGAGCGTGGTCTTCCCGGAGCCCAGGAATCCGGCGAGCACGACGACCGGGATCTGCTGGGGGCTGCGGTGGTGCTCCAACGGGGGCCTCTTTCGTGCGGCGGGGGATGTGGGCCGGTCCAGGATAGGAAACGACCCGCCACCGAGAACCGCGCCCGTCGCCCCAGGCGTGCCGACCCGGGAACGACGGTGCGTGACGATCGCCGCGGAGGCCTACCGAGCCGCGGCCGCCATCTTCGGCTCCGGTCCCACATACCGTGCCACCGGCCGGATGATCTTCGAGTCCGCCGCCTGTTCCAGGATGTTGGCGCTCCAGCCGACCGCGCGGGCCGCCGCGAACGTCGGGGTGAACATCTCCCGGGGCAGGCCGCAGAGTTCCATGACCACGCCCGCGTAGAACTCGACGTTGGTGTGCAGTTCGCGGCCGGGCTTCAGTTCGGCGAGGATGCGCTCCACTTGGCGTTCGACCTCGACGGCGAACGCGACCCGCGGGCCGCCGAAGTCCTGCGCGATCTCGCGCAGCATGCGGGAACGCGGGTCCTCCGTACGGTAGATCGCGTGCCCGAAGCCCATCACGCGGTCACCGGCCAGGACCCGTTCGCGGATCCACGGGTCGATCCGGTCCGGCGTGCCGATCGCGTCCAGGGTGTCCAGCGCTCGGCTGGGCGCACCCCCGTGCAGGGGCCCGGACAGCGCACCGACCGCCCCCACGAGGCAGGCCGCGACGTCCGCGCCGGTCGACGCGATGACGCGGGCGGTGAATGTTGATGCGTTGAATCCGTGATCAATGGTTGAGATCAAGTATTGCTCGACCGCACGCGCCTGCCGGGGATCCGGTTCCGAACCCGTCAACATGTACAGGTAGTTGGCCGCGTACGACAGGTCCGCGCGCGGCTCCACCGGGTCGAGCCCCTGCCCGAGCCGGTACAGCGCGGTGAGCAGTGTCGGTACGGCCGCACAGGCGGCGACCGTGTCGGCGCGCCGCCGGTCCGCGTCGATGTCGTACACCGGCCGGAACCCCTGCGCGGCGCCGAGCAGTGAGAGCGCCGTGCGCATCCCGGCCAGCGGTCCGGACCCGCCGCTCGCCGCGGCCACCGCGGGCAGGGCCGCCCGGACCCCGTCGGGCAGGCGCCGCAGTGCGGCGGTCTCGGCGGCGAAGGCGGCGGCACTCTCCGCGTCGGGCAGTTCGCCGTGGACCAGGAGATGCCAGACGTCCTCGAAGCCACGGGTGCGCGCGAGTTCGACGGCCGAGTACTGACGGTAGTGGTAGAAGCCCTCGATCCCGCGGACGTCCCCCACCTCGGTGTCCGTGACGACGACACCGGCGAGCCCGCGCGGCACCTCGACAAGGGCCGACGCGCTCCTGTTGACGGTCATGACGTGCCTCCGTTTTGCTCCCTGAACTTGATTCGACTGTCTATGCTTGACTTATCACCTGTCAATATTGATCCAATCAACACATGCTGGATACGACTACGGTGGCGCCATGCGCGATCAACAACCCGCTCCCGGCAGTCCCGCGCGGCGGCTGAGCACCAAGGAGACCGCCGAACTGCTCGGCGTGAAGCCCGAGACCGTGTACGCCTATGTGAGCCGCGGTCAGCTCAGCAGCAGGCGCGAGCCCGGTGGCCGCGCCAGCACCTTCGACGCCGGCGAGGTGGAGGCGCTCGCCCGGCGCAACAGGCGTGAAGCCGTGGGAACTTCGGGCTCCGGCGGGGATCTGTCGGTGCGTACCCGGATCACCCTGATCGAGAAGGACCGCTACTTCTTCCGGGGCGTCGACGCCACCGAGCTCGCCGCGCGCCACTCCTACGAGGAGGTGGCCGAGTGGCTGTGGACGGGCCGGATGACCCCGGGCGTGTCCCTCACCGCCCCGGAGGCCACCGTCGCCGTGGCCCGCCGGGCCGTCGACGCGCTGCCGGAGCACACCTCCCCCACCGACCGGCTGCGGGTCGCCACGATCGCCTCGGCCGCCGAGGACCCGCTGCGCTTCGACCTGTCCGAGGACGCCGTCCTCGGCACCGCGCGCGTGCTGATCCCCACCCTGGTCGCCGCGCTGCCGGTACAGCGCGAGCGCCGGCCCGACGACGGTCCGCTGGCCCACCGGCTGTGGCGCCGGCTGACCGGCATCGACCCCAGCGACGCGGCGCTGCGCGTGCTGGACACGGCGCTCGCCCTGCTCGTCGACCACGACCTGGCCGCCTCCACGCTGGCGGTCCGGCTCGCCGCCTCCGCGCGCGCCCACGCGTACGCGGCCGTGTCGGCCGGGCTCGGCGTCCTCGAAGGCCCCCTGCACGGCGCCTCCAGCGGCCTCGCCCACCGGATGCTGCTCGACGTCCTCGACCAGGGCACCGCCGTCCCGGTGATCGCGGACGAACTCCGCGCGGGCCGCCGCATCCCCGGCCTCGGCCACCGGCTCTACCAGGGCGAGGACCCGCGCGCGCGGGTCCTGTTCGGCCTCCTGGAGGAGGTCCCCCGCGCGGAGCCCGCGCTGCTCGCGGCCCGGGACATCGTCGCCACGACCGCCCGGCATGCTCCGCTGCACGCCAACGTCGACCTGGCGCTGGCCGTGTTCACGGCCTCCTGCGGCATGCCCGCCACCGCGGGCGA
The DNA here is from genome assembly GCF_055580905.1 of Streptomyces sp. NPDC031497. Classification (NCBI taxonomy): domain Bacteria; kingdom Bacillati; phylum Actinomycetota; class Actinomycetes; order Kitasatosporales; family Streptomycetaceae; genus Streptomyces; species Streptomyces sp. NPDC031497. Next base: position 127,638 of record NZ_JBVIKO010000027.1, on the reverse strand, counting down.
GACGATCTTCGCGGTCGCCCGGACGGCGGGATGGATCGCGCACGCCCTGGAGGAGTACGGGGAGCGCCCGCTGCGGATGCGTCCCAGCGGTCACTACGTCGGTCCGAAGCCGCCACAGCCCCTGCCGGAGTAGCCCACCCACGCAGCCCACCCACGCAGCCCACCCGGGTAGCTCTCCGGAGAGGCGAACGGGCCGGGGCCGGAAGTCACTCCGGGCGAACTCAGGTTAGGCTCACCTCTGTGAGTAGGTGCGCAACCGTCTCCCGGATGCTCGACGAGCCCGTTTCCGGCACCGCCGCCACCGCGGCGACGTGGCTGCTGCTGGAACAGCCCGGCCCGTGGGGTGCCAAGGCGCTCACTTCGAGCCATCTGGACCCCGCGCTGGGCCGCGCCCTGGAGGCCGCCGCCAAGGGGACCGGCGTGCGGATCGCGCTCATCCGCCGCCCCGGCCGGCACGCCGATCCGGGCACCCCCGCCATTCGCCAGGTGTACGCCGCCCACACGGTGCCCGGGAACGTCTGGCTGCACAGCGCCGCCACCCGCGACCCCGGGCGGCTGCTCGGCCTCGACTTCGCCGCGCTCGGCGCGGGCGACCACCGTTCGTTCGGTACGGCGCTCGGCGGACGGCCGCACGCGGGCAGCCCCCTCGCGCTCGTCTGCACCAACGGCAAGCGCGACCGCTGCTGCGCCCTGCTGGGCCGCCCGCTCGCCGCGGAACTGGCCGCGTCCGGTGTGGAGGGCACCTGGGAGGTCACTCATCTGGGTGGTCATCGCTTCTCGCCGACGGTGCTCGTCCTGCCGTACGGCTACGCGTACGGCCGCGCCGAGGCCCATGCCGTCAAGGAGGTCCTGCACGGCGCCCAGGAGGGCCGTGTGGTGCTGGAGGGGTGCCGTGGCTGCTCCGCCTGGGATCGGCCCGGCCAGGCGGCCGAGCTGGCCGTGCGCGAGGCGGCGGGCGAGTACGCGGCGGGCGTGCTGAGCGTCGCACGGACCGAGGGCGCGGCCCCGCACTGGGACGTCACCGTCGCCCACTCCGACGGCCGGCGCTGGCGGGTCGGCGTGGCCCAGGGCACCTCCCTGCCACCCCGCGCGGAGAGCTGCGGGGTGTCGGTGCTGGGGTCACCGGCCCGGATGGACGTGGTGTCGCTGCGGGAACTGCGGACGGCGACGGCTCTGGCGAGCTGACGCGACCGCGCGGGGTGAGCTGAGGCGACCGCGAAGGGTGAGTTGGCATGACCCCGACGGCGGATTTCCCCAAGGAATAGTCAAGAGATCCACGCCACACCCCCTACGGCCGGACCCGCACCCCCACGTACCGTCGTGGGCATGAGCCCCACTCCTCCCGCGCGCCGCCTGCGTCTCGGCCTGCCCCGACGAGCGTTCTCGCAGGTCCTGCTGATGCAGGTGGTGATCGCCGCGGGGGTCGCGGTGCTGGCGACCGGCCTCTTCCTGGCACCGCTGAGCAAACAGCTGGACCAGGAGGCGATGCGCCGGGCGCTGGCGATCGCCCAGACCACGGCCCAGGATCCGCAGATCGCCGAGGGCGTCCTCACCACGCAGCCGAGCACGACCGGCCCGGTGCAACGGGAGGCGGAGCGGATCCGGAAGGCCACCCGCGCCGAGTACATCGTTGTGATGGACCTGCGGGGGTACCGGTGGTCGCACACCACGCTCTCGGAGATCGGCCGCCATGTGTCGACGGACCCGAAGGAGGCACTGGCCGGCAAGGAGGTCATGCAGATCGACAACGGCACCCTGGGCCGCTCCGCGCGCGGCAAGGTGCCGTTGTACGACTCGCAGCACCGGATCATCGGGGCGGTCTCGGTCGGTATCGCGTACGACAGCGTGCGTGCGCGTCTGCTCAGCGCGATCCCCGGGCTGTTCGCCTACGCCGGCGGCGCTCTCGCGGTCGGTGCGCTGGCCGCCTGGCTGATCTCCCGGCGGGTCCAGCGGCAGACCCGCGACCTGGCCTTCTCCGACATCTCGGCGCTGCTCGCGGAGCGCGAGGCGATGCTGCACGGCATCCGGGAGGGCGTCGTCGCCCTCGACCGCGCCGGGCGCATCCGCCTGCTGAACGACGAGGCGAGACGGCTGCTCGGCATAGGCGACGAGGCCGTCGGAGTGTCTCCTGACGAGGCGCTCGGCGAGGGCCGTACGACCGATGTCCTGGCCGGCCGGGTGACCGGCACCGATCTGCTCACCGTGCGCGGCCAGCGGGTCCTGGTCGCCAACCGCATGCCCACCGACGACGGCGGCGCCGTCGCCACCCTGCGCGACCGCACCGAGCTGGAGCAGCTCGGCCGCGAACTCGACTCCACGCGCGGGCTGATCGACGCCCTGCGCGCCCAGGACCACGAGCACGCCAACCGTATGCACACCCTGCTCGGGCTGCTGGAACTGGAGATGTACGACGACGCCGTGGACTTCGTCGGAGAGGTGGTGGGCGACCACCGGGTCACCGCCGAGCAGGTCACCGAGAAGATCCAGGACCCGCTGCTGGCCGCCCTGCTGGTCGGCAAGGCCACCGTCGCGGCCGAGCGCGGGGTCGCCCTGTGGGTGTCGGACCGCACCCGGCTCCCGGACCGGCTGATCGACCCCAGGGGCCTGGTCACGGTCGTGGGCAACCTCGTGGACAACGCCCTGGACGCGGTCGCCGGCACTCCGCACGCGCGCGTGGAGGTCGAGCTGTGCGCCGAGGGGCGCGCGGTCGTCCTCAGGGTGCGCGACACCGGGCCGGGGATCCCGGCGGAGCAGCGGGAGCTGGTCTTCACCGAGGGGTGGTCCACCAAGAAGCCGCCCGCGCACGGCAAGCGCGGCATCGGCCTCTCGCTGGTGCGCCGGCTCGCCGAACGGCAGGGCGGCACCGCGGCCGTGGGCGAGGCGGACGGCGGGGGCGCGCAGTTCACGGTCGCGCTTCCCGAGGCGCTGACCGAGCAGGAACCGGAACCGGCGCTCGTCCCGGCCGACGAGGAGGGGCGATGATCGAGGTCCTGGTCGTGGACGACGACACCCGGGTCGCCCGGGTCAACGCCGCCTACGTAGAGAAGGTGCCCGGCTTCCGGGTGGCCGGCGAGGCCCACAACGCGGCGGACGCGTTGCGCCAGTTGGAGGCGCTGCCCCGTCTCGACCTGGTCCTCATGGACCATTACCTGCCCGACGACACGGGCCTCGCGGTGGTCCAGGAGATGCGTCGGCGCGGTCACCAGACCGACGTGATCATGGTGACGGCGGCCCGGGACGTGTCGACCGTGCAGGCGGCGATGCGGCATGGCGCCCTGCAGTACCTGGTCAAACCGTTCGCGTTCGCGGGACTGCGCGCCAAGCTGGAGGCGTACGCGCAGCTGCGGCGCACCCTGGACGGCGGCGGCGAGGCCGAACAGGCCGAGGTGGACCGCATCTTCGGCGCCCTGTCCACGACGTCCGAGCCGGACCTGCCCAAAGGGCACTCCCCCACCACGGCCGAACTGGTGCGCCAGTCCCTGATGAACGCCGAGGGCCCGCTGTCGGCCCAGGAGATCGCCGAGCGGACGGGGGTGAGCCGCCAGACCGCCCAGCGCTATCTGAAGCTCCTGGAGCGCACGGGACGGGCCCGGCTGACCCTGAAATACGGCGACGCGGGCCGCCCCGAACACCGTTACGTGTGGGCGACCCGCGGCTGAGACGTGCTACTTGGCGGCCTCGACGAACTCGGTCGTGTACGTCTTGGCGAGGTCGACATCGGCGTTCTGGATGTTCGTGTTGAACGCCTTGAGCACCTTCTCCACGGTCTCCGGACCGTTCTCGGGCATCACGCCGTCGTCGGTGAACATCGGCAGCGTGCTCTTGATCGACTGCGTGTAGAGAGCCTTGTCGCCCTGGGCGTAGTCGGCGGGCATCTTGGCCGCGATCTCGTCGGCGCTGTGCGTGGACATCCACTTGAGCGTCTTGACGAATGCATTGACCAACTTCTGGACGGTGTCCTTGTGACCGTTGACCCAGTCCGTCTGCATGTACAGGCTGGACGACGGGTACGGGCCGCCGAGCGCCTTCTGGGAGCCCTCCGGCGTCCGCATGTCCACCAGGACCTTGCCCGCCTTCTTGTCCAGGATCGTCGCGACGGTCGGATCGGTGGTCATGCCGCCGTCGATCGAGCCCTGCTGGAGCGCCGAGATGAAGGTCGCGCCCGCTCCGACGGCGACCGGCGAGAAGTCGCTGACCTTCACCCCGTTCTTGACGGCGAGGTACTTGGTGAGGAAGTCGGTCGACGACCCGAGGCTGGTGATGCCGAGCTTCTTGCCCTTGAAGTCCGCGGGCGACTTGATGTCGCCGGCCGCCTTGGTGGAGACAACCTCCACCTCACCGGGCGCGCGCGAGAACTGCACGACGGACTCCACCGCCTTGCCCTTGGTCTGGAGGTCCAGCGTGTGGTCGTAGAAGCCGACGGTCCCCTGGACCTGCCCGGCGACGAGCGCGGTCTCGGCCTGTACGCCGGCGGGCTCGGTCAGCAGCTCCACGTCGAGGCCCTCGGCGTCGAAGTAGCCGAGCCGCTGGGTGAGCATGGCCGGCATGTAGATGACCTTGTCCAGGCCGCCGACCATGATCTTGACCTTCGTACCCTTGCCGGAGCCGGTGGAGGCCGTGCTCGCCGCGTCGTTGGCACAGGCGGTGAGGGAGGAGACGGCGAGCAGGCCGGCGGCGGCCAGGGTGCAGTATCTGGCGGACTTGCGCATGCGGTTCACGTCCTTGTGAGAGGGCGGTGCGGGGAGGAGCAGAGGAAGCGGGAGGGGGGTGGTCAGCTGTCGGAGTCCGACGGCTTCCAGCGGAAGATTCGGCGCTCGGCGAAGGTGAGCAGCCCTTCGGCGGCCAGCGCGACGACGGCGAGGATGACCATCGCGGCGTACACACCGGCCGCGTTGAAGGTGCCCTGCGACTGCGCGACGAGCAGGCCGATGCCCTTGGTGGCGCCGATGTACTCGCCGACGATCGCGCCGATGAGGGCGAAGCCGAAGCTGACGTGGAGGCTGGTGAAGATCCAGGAGGTGGCGGACGGGATGACGACCTGGAGGGTCACCCTGCGGTCGCTCGCGCCGAGGATGCGGGCGTTGGCGACCAGGTTGCGGTCGACCTCGCGGGCGCCCTGGAAGGCGTTGAAGAACACCGGGAAGAAGACCAGTACGACGGCGGACGCGACCTTGGAGGAGGCGCCGAGCCCGAACCAGATCACGAAGATCGGGGCGAGCACGATCCTGGGGATCGAGTTGAGCACCTTGATGTATGGACCAAGGACATCGGCGAGGAAGCTGATCCGCCCCAGCGCGATACCGAAGACCACACCGGCGATGACACCGATGACCCAGCCGAGCAGCGCCTCGTAGAGGGTGTACCAGATCTGCTCGCCCAGGGGGCCGAGCGCGGTGCCATGGGTCACCCAGGTCCAGATCTGGTCCCAGATCTTCGACGGCATCGAGAAGTTGAACGGGTCGATGACCTCGGCCCGGGACAGGGCCTCCCAGAGACCGAGCACGGCCACCAGGAGCAGCACGCGCACGGCGAACACGATCGCCTTGCGTCTGCGGGCGGCCTGGGCCCGCGACTGCGCGCGGTCCGGGGCCTTGGCCGTCTCGACGACCGGTGTGCTGAGGGTCTCAGGCGACATGAGCGGCACCCCTCTCACGGGTGATGCGGACCTCTTCGCCGAGGGACTCCCAGATCTCGCGGTAGATCTCGATGAACCGCGGTTCCAGACGCACCGACTCGACCTTGCGGGGGCGGGGCAGGTCGATGTCGAAGACCTGTTTGACGGTCGCCGGCCCGGCGGTCATGACGACGACCTTGTCGGCCAGCGCGATGGACTCCTCCAGGTCGTGGGTGACGAAGACGACCGAGGCGCCCGTGCCCTCCCACAGTTCAAGCAGTTCGTCCGACATCAGGGCCCGGGTCTGCACGTCGAGCGCGGAGAACGGCTCGTCCATGAGCAGGATCTCGGGGTCGTTGACGAAGGTCGCGGCCAGCGCCACGCGCTTGCGCTGACCGCCGGAGAGCTGGTGTGGGTAACGGTCCTCGAAGGCGGCGAGACCGACCTTGGCCAGCCAGGCGCGGGCCTTCTCCTTCGCCTCCGCCTTGGGCACGCCCCGGAAGCGGGGGCCGGCCATCACGTTGGAGAGCACGGTCCGCCAGGGGAAGGTGGCGTCCTGCTGGAAGACGAAACCGACCTTGTCGCCGACGCCGGCGACCGGCTGACCGGCCACCAGCACATCGCCCTCGCTGGGCTCCTCCAGCCCGCTGACCAGGGTCAGCGTGGTGGACTTGCCGCAACCCGTCGGCCCTACGACGGCCACGAACTCACCACGCCCCACGGTGAGGTCAAGGTCGCGGACAGCCGTGTGCAGACCCCCCGACGGGGTCTTGAAGATCTTGCTCGCGCCCCGCAGCTCGATGGCGGGGCTGGTGTCTGCGCTCATGGGCCGGGACGGTATGTGTGAGCCGGACCACGACAGCAGTCTTCTGGGCGCAAGCCGTTCTTTTGCTCGCAAGCATCTGTTGTGCTCTTTTTGCTCGCGCTACAACTGCGGAGCCGAAACACGGGCTTAACGCTCGCCGGCCTTGAAGGAGAGGCCTGATGATTGACGTCCTGGTGGTCGATGACGACTTCCGCGTCGCTGAGATAAACGCCAAGTACGTGGGGAAGGTTCCCGGCTTCCGGGTGGCCGCCCGCGCGCACAGCGCCGCCCAGGCCCTGGCCGCCGTGAACCGCGGCACCATCGACCTGGTCCTGCTGGACCACTACCTGCCGGACCAGACCGGCCTCGAACTCGTCCACCGGATGCGGGAACAGGGACATGGCACCGACGTCATCATGATCACGGCCGCCAGCGATGTGACCACCGTCCAGAAGGCCATGCGCCTGGGCGCCCTGCACTACCTGGTCAAACCGTTCACCTTCGCCGCCCTGCGCACCCGCCTCGACTCCTATGCGGCCCTGCGCCGTACCGTCGACCGGGTCGGCGGCCGGGGCCTGACGGGCCAGGAGCAGGTCGACCGGATCTTCGGAGCCCTGCGCACCTCACCGGCACCGTCCGCGCCGGGCCTGCCCAGCGGCCAGTCCGAGCCCACGACGGACCTCATCTGCGGTGTCCTGCACCGCGCCGACCATCCGCTCTCCGCCCACGAGGTCGCCGCCGAGACCGGCCTCAGCCGCTCCACCGCCCAGCGCTACCTCCGCCATCTGGAACAGGCGGGCCGACTCCGCCTCTCCCTGAAGTACGGCGACACGGGCCGCCCGGAGCACCGGTACGCCTGGGTGGCGCCGTAGCGGCTCCGCGGCGGGTCAGACGGCCCCCGCCCCGGTCAGCGACCGCACCTCGGTCTCCGCGTGCTTGGCCTCGTCCGGGACCTCGTCCGAGGTGACGGTGCCCAGCCAGCCGGCGAGGAAGCCCAGCGGGATGGAGACGATCCCCGGGTTCTGCAACGGGAAGTACTGGAAGTCCACGCCCGGGAACAGCGCGCCCGGGCTTCCCGACACCACCGGCGACAGCACCACCAGTGCCAGCGCCGGAACCAGCCCGCCGTACACGGCCCATACCGCGCCGCGAGTCGTGAAACCCCGCCAGAACAGCGAGTACAGCAGCGCGGGCAGGTTCGCGGAGGCGGCCACCGCGAAGGCCAGCCCCACCAGGAAGGCGACGTTCATGTCACGGGCCAGCAGGCCGAGGGCGATCGCCACCACCCCGATGCCGACCGCAGCCGTGCGCGCCACCGTCACCTCGCTGCGCTGCTTGGCGTGCGGCCTGCGCAGCGAGGCGTACAGGTCGTGGGCGACGGAGGCCGAGGAGGCGAGGGTGATCCCGGCGACCACCGCGAGGATCGTCGCGAAGGCGACGGCCGCGACCACCGCGAACAGAACCGTTCCGCCTGTGGAGCCCGCGCCACCGCCCAGATCGAGCGCCAGCAGCGGAACAGCCGTGTTCCCCGACGCGTTCGACGCGCGCACCGCGTCCGGCCCGACGAGGGCGGCCGCCCCGAAACCGAGCACGATCGTCATCAGGTAGAAACCGCCGATCAGCCCGATCGACCAGACCGCCGAACGCCGTGCCGCCCGCGCCGTGGGCACCGTGTAGAAACGGGACAGGATGTGCGGCAGCCCCGCTGTGCCCAGCACCAGCGCCAGCCCCAGGCTGATGAAGTCCAGCCGCGCGCTCCAGCTACCGCCGTACTTGAGGCCCGGCGCCAGGAACGCCTGCCCGTGTCCGCTGCGGTCGGCTGCCGTGAGCAGCAGGCGGTCGATGTCGCCGTGGAACCGCATCAGCACCAGCACGGTCAGCACCACCGTCCCGCTGAGCAGCAGGACCGCCTTCACGATCTGGATCCAGGTGGTCGCCCGCATCCCTCCCAACGACACATAGATCACCATCAGTGCGCCGACCCCGATGACCGTCCACGCCTGCGCGGCCTGGCTCGTCCGCCCCAGCAACAGCGCCACCAGGCTGCCCGCTCCCACCATTTGCGCCACCAAATAGAGAACGGACACGGTGATCGAGGAAGTTCCCGCCGCGATCCGCACCGGCCGCTCCCGCATCCGCGCCGCGATCACATCGGCGAGCGTGAACCGCCCGCAGTTGCGCACCAGTTCGGCCACCAGGAACAGCACGACCAGCCAGGCGACCAGGAAGCCCACCACATACAGCAGCCCGTCGTAGCCGAAGAGCGCGATCAGCCCGGTCACACCCAGGAAGGAAGCCGCCGACATGTAGTCGCCCGCGATGGCAAAACCATTTTCCATCGGGGAGAAGAGCCGCCCGCCGACGTAGAACTCCTCCGCCGAACCATGCCGTCTCCGGCTCACCCACGTCGTGATTCCGAGCGTCACCGCGACGAACGCGCTGAACAGCAGCAACGCCAGCGTCTGATGATGCCCCGTCATCACTCACCACCCCGAGCGCCCCGAGTCAGCTCCTGGGTGTCCCAGCGCAGCTCCAGCGCGGCACGGTCCCTGCGCAACCGCGCATGCCGGGCGTAGGCCCAGGTGAGCAGGAACGTGGTGAGGAACTGCCCGAGACCCGCGACCATCGCCACGTTCACCGCCCCCGCGACGGGCCTGGCCATCAGCCCCGGCGCACTCGTCGCGGTCACCACGTACCCCACGTACCAGGTGAGGAAGACGGCGACTCCCGGCACCACGAACCTCCGGTAGCGGCTGCGTACCTCCTGGAAGGCCGCGCTGCGCTGCACCTCCAGATACACGTCACGGGCGCGAACGGCCGCCCCCTCCCACTCCGTTCGCGAGGCCGGCACGGCGGGAGACGGTACCCCGGTGCCGTCCAGCTCGCCCCAGCCGGAGGCCAGTGCGTCGTACCAGGGGTCCTCGTACCTGACTTCTCGGGAGGCCGTGCCGTACTCGCCCTGGTCCTCGTGCTGCTCGGCCGAACTCTCGGGACCGCCCTCGCCGTCGCGGTGGCGACCGTTGCTTGACTGCATGCCCAAGGATGGACAGATCGGGAAGATCCCCGACTCTTCTCCCCTGGCTCTTCACCCCATTAGGTGACTCAATCCGCTGGTGGCCGTACCAATCCCTTCCCGTAGGCGTAACGAACCGCCTGGGCCCGGTCCTTGAGCCCCGTCTTGGCGAACAGGTTGTTGATGTGCGTCTTCACGGTCGCGGTGGAGACATGCAGCCGACGGGCGATCTCCTGGTTGGTGAGCCCCTCGGCGATCAGCACCAGGACCTCGGTCTCCCGCGCGGTCAGTCCGTCGGGCGCCTCGGTGGCCAGGGGCGCCGGCTCGGGCTGCGACAGCCTTTCCAGCAACCGCCGTTGGATGCTCGGCGACAGTCCCGCGTCTCCCGAGAGCACGCTCTGCACCGCCCGCACGATCTCGTCGCCGCCCGCGTCCTTGGTGAGATAGCCACGGGCACCGGCTCTCAGCGCCGGGAACAGCGACTCGTCGTCCGCGAACGTGGTGAGCACCACGACCTGCGTACCCGGGTACTCCGATCTGATCCGCCGCGTCGCCTCCACACCGTCGCAGCGGGGCATCCGCAGGTCCATCAGCACCACGTCCGGGGCAAGTTCGGCGACCAGCCGTACCGCCTCCTCCCCGTCGCCCGCCGCTCCCACGACCTCCACGCCGGACAGCAGGCCGAGGAGCATCACGATGCCTTCCCTGACCACGGTCTGGTCGTCGGCGACGACCACCCGCGCGGGCTTCTTCTCCCCCTCGGTCTCCGTCATACGGGCACCCTCAACGTCACCTCGAACCCCTCGTCACCACGCCCTGCCTCCAGCGACCCGCCCAGCAACTCGGCCCGCTCCCGCATACCGAGCAGACCGTACCCGCCGCCGGCGTCGGTGAGTTCGCCGGGACGCCCACCCGAGTCCCTCACGTTCAGGGTCACTTCGTGCTCCTGGTAGTCCAGCCGTATCTGAACCTTGGCGCCGTAGGCGTGCTTGCGGACATTCGTCAGCGCCTCCTGGGCGACGCGTCGTACGGTCTGTGAAGCCTCTGCGCGCAGGGCCCTGCGTTCACCCGTGACGGTGACCTCGGCGCCGTCCGTCGTTGCGACGATCTCCGTGAGGAACTCCTCCAGCGGGGTCAGCTCGCCGCGCAGGGCGGACAGGGCCTGGCGGGTCTCGGCGAGTCCGTCCCGGGCCATACCCCGGGCGGCCACCACCCGTTCGAGAATCTGCTCCCGGTCGGCTCCGCGCTCGATCAGCAGCCGCGCCGCCTCCAGGTGCACCATCTGGGCCGAGAGGCTGTGGGCCAGCACATCGTGGATCTCCCGCGCGATCCTGGCCCGCTCCGCCAGCGCCGCCGACTCCGCCTCGGCGGCTCTCGCCGCGCGCTCCTGTGCCAGCAGCCGCTGAGCGTGGCCCCGGGCCTCGGCGTCGAGTCTCATCACGTACCCGGCGAGTGCCAATCCGACGACGGTGGCCGCGGTGGTCAGCCACACGTCATTGTTGAACGCCGAGTACGAGGCCAGGGCCACGGACGTGACGGGCACCGCGACCGCGATCGGCAGCCGCTCCAGGGCGGAGATGCCGCAGCCGCACCAGATCACGAGGGCGGGTCCCCGGAATCCGTTGGCCTCCGCCGCGACGGCGATGGCCAGGAGGACCCCGAAGAGGAGCAGGGCCGGTACGAGCCGGTGGGCGTAGGTGGTCCGGTAGAAGCCCCAGGAGGCCACGGCGGTCACGACGACACCCGCCACGGCCGCGGCCACGTTCCAGCCGTGGATGTGCGACTGGCTGAAGGCGCCCCACAGCAGCAGGGCGAGGAGCATCAGTCGCACGGCCCAGGCGAGCGTGCGCCGGGGCCGGGAGACCCCCGCGCGGCTCAGCGCCTCACGCGAGGGCCAGCGCATCCAGACGTTCTCCGTCACACGCCTTCCTTCCTGGTGACCCGGGCCATGCCGTCACCGTACGCCCGGGTGGGGCTGCCCCCGGACGGGGCGGAGAGGAGGGACTGCGCACGCCAGACGAGGATGCCGGCGCGAACCAGCAGGGTGACCGCCAGTCCGAGCATGAGGGTCGAGCTGTCCTGATGGACGCCGACGAGGGTGCCGAGGGCGAGGAGACCGACACGCACGGCTATCCCGACGAACCAGACAGAAGCGCTGGCCTTGGTGCTCTTGGTCCAGACGACTCCGTCGGGCTCCGTCCACACCCGGGTGGTCCAGGCCCAGGCGGCGCCCGTCCCGAGTCCCACCAGCATCTCGGCGCCGAGCAGCAGCGCGGATTCCGTGCGGTGATGGGCATCGAGTATGCCGGGTTCGCGCAGCGCGACGACCGCGAGGATCACGGGCAGCAGCCACCAGCGCCGTCCGGTGTCGATCGGGCGTGCGCGGAACTGGCGCACGATCACCACGACGACGACTGCCACGATCAGCAACGCGTTGACGAGCCCGGCCATCAGAGCCTCCGTGAGCGGAAGGGGCGGTGCCGGGAGCGGGAGCCGCCGACACCTCCGACGCTACGGAAACGCGCAGGTCAGCAGATCGGAGCGTGGGTGGATCACGGGTGGAATCCGACGGGCGGGTTCTCTCCACCCCCGGGTGGAGAGAACCCTGCGCGGGGCTGCACGGACCACTGCCGCGTGATGGTCGGCGGGGCGCCATGTCGGGAGGCCACTGTGCCGCGTGGCCGCCGCCAGGCGCCATGTCAGAGGGGCGGGGACGGGCCGGCGAAAACCGGTGGGCGACAAGAAACAGGCGCCGACCGGCAGCCGACGGGCGGCAGGCGCCAACCCGCGGACGACGGGCGGCGGGCACCGTGTAACTGACCGCCGCCCACCTTCTCCGTTGCCCCACCTCCACCGGCGCCCACCTTGGCTGGCGCCCAGCTCACCACCCCACCGGCCAAAGCCCGGCGCAGCGGCTACGCGTCGATGCGCGACCGGTCCAGCGTCGCCGCCGAGCCGGAGATGAACTCCTTTCGAGGGGCCACGTCGTTGCCCATCAGCAGGTCGAAGACCTGCTCCGCCGCTTCGAGGTCGGAGAGGTTGATCCGGCGCAGGGTGCGGTGGCGCGGGTCCATGGTCGTCTCGGCCAGCTGGTCGGCGTCCATCTCGCCGAGACCCTTGTAGCGCTGGATGGAGTCCTTGTACCGGATGCCCTTGCTCTGGAACTCCATGAGCTTGTCGCGCAGCTCACGGTCCGAGTACGTGTACACGTACTTGTCCTGGCCCTTCTTGGGCTGGACGATCTCGATGCGGTGCAGCGGCGGCACCGCCGCGAAGACGCGGCCGGCCTCGACCATGGGCCGCATGTAGCGCTGGAACAGCGTCAGCAGCAGACAGCGGATGTGCGAGCCGTCGACATCGGCGTCGGTCATCATGATGATCTTGCCGTAGCGGGCCGCGTCGATGTCGAAGGTGCGGCCGGAACCCGCCCCTATGACCTGGATGATCGCACCGCACTCGGCGTTCTTGAGCATGTCCGTCACCGAGGACCGCTGCACGTTGAGGATCTTGCCCCGGATCGGCAGCAACGCCTGGAACTCCGAGTTCCGGGCCAGCTTCGCCGTACCGAGCGCGGAGTCGCCCTCGACGATGAAGAGCTCGCTGCGCTCGACGTCGTCGCTGCGGCAGTCGGCGAGCTTGGCCGGCAGGGACGAGGACTCCAGGGCCGTCTTCCGGCGCTGCGCGTCCTTGTGCTGGCGGGCGGCGATACGGGTCCGCGCGGCGGCGACCACCTTCTCCAGGACCACGCGGGCCTGGGCGGCCGCGTCACGCTTGGTGGAGGTGAGGAACGCCTTCAGTTCCCTGGTGACCACGTTGTTCACGATCCGGCGGGCCGCCGAGGTGCCGAGGACCTCCTTGGTCTGGCCCTCGAACTGCGGCTCGGCGAGGCGGACGGTGACGACGGCGGTGAGGCCCTCCAGGGCGTCGTCCTTGACGATGTCGTCCTCGGCGACGCGCAGCAGCTTCTTGGCGCGCAGCACCTCGTTGAGGGTCTCGCGGACGGCCTGCTCGAAGCCGGCCATGTGGGTGCCGCCCTTGGGCGTGGCGATGATGTTGACGAACGACCTCATGGTCGTGTCGTAACCGGTGCCCCAGCGCAGCGCCACGTCGACGCCGAGTTCACGGGTGACCTCGGTGGGGGTCATCTGGCCGTGCTCGTCCAGGACCGGGACGGTCTCCTTGAAGGTGCCCTGTCCGGAGAAACGGAGGACGTCGCAGACCGGCTTGTCGGTGGCCAGGTACTCGCAGAACTCGCTGATACCACCGTCGAAACGGAAGGACTCCTCGCCCTTGCTGCCGTCCGGGCCGAGGCCGTACTCGTCACGGACGACGATCGTCAGGCCGGGCACCAGGAACGCGGTCTGGCGGGCCCGCTGATGGAGGGTCTCCAGAGTGAGCTTGGCGTCCTTGAGGAAGATCTGGCGGTCGGCCCAGTACCGCACGCGCGTGCCGTTGCGGGTCCTGGGGATCTTCTTGGTCTTGCGCAGCCCGCTCTTGGCCTCGAACTTCGCGTCCGGGCCCTCACCTGCGAAGACACCCGGGACACCGCGGCGGAAGCTGATCGCGTGCACATGGCCGCCGCGGTCCACCTCGACGTCGAGCCGCGCGGAGAGCGCGTTGACCACCGAGGCTCCGACGCCGTGCAGACCGCCGGAGGCCGCGTACGAGCCGCCGCCGAACTTGCCGCCGGCGTGCAGCTTGGTCATCACGACCTCGACGCCGGACAGGCCGGTCTTGGGCTCGACGTCCACGGGGATGCCGCGGCCGTTGTCCCGGACCTCGACGGAGCCGTCGTCGTGGAGGATGACCTCGATGTGGTCGCCGTAGCCGCCCAGGGCCTCGTCCACGGCGTTGTCGATGATCTCCCACAGACAGTGCATCAGACCGCGACTGTCGGTCGAGCCGATGTACATACCGGGGCGCTTGCGCACTGCTTCGAGGCCCTCGAGGACGAGAAGGTGCCGCGCGGTGTAGTTGGAGCCGTCCCGGTCTGCTCCTGCCAGCAGCGCTGTGGACGGCACGGACGTATCGGCGGTCACGCGGTTCGCTCCTCGCTGAATTTCAGTGAAGCCCCTTTTGGGTAAGGGGCCGGCTTCGGTCGCCGTTGAGAGGGTACCGAGGCCTGGTAGAGCCGTTGTAACGCCACCCTCGTCATGAACTCACACTAGTCCACGGTCGTATGCGTGTTCGATCCCTCGATGGAGTGAAGTACATATCACGTTCCCTTCGAGGCATGAACCATTTAGGCTCCGGGCACGTCCTCACAAACAACCGGCAACCCGGCCGGGAGGATGAGACCGATGAACCGCGCGAACCCGTAAGCACCTAAGACGACGCAATACGGCACATTCGCCGCCAACCGGCAGCAGACGGCCACCTCGAAAGATTTTTTTCGAGGAGAAGCCCCGAGCGGGAACGTTTTCGGGCTGGTTGGATGTTGACCCTGGTACGACAGCTCGTCGAGCTAGAGAAGAGGCGACGTGACTACTGTTCTGACCCCCGCGAGCCACCTGACGGCCGCCGATCGCTGCGACCGCTGCGGCGCCCAGGCATACCTGCGCGTCGTGCTGCTCAGCGGCGGAGAACTGCTCTTCTGCGCCCACCACGGTCGCAAGTTCGAGCCGGAACTCAAGAAGATCGCCGCTGAGATACAGGACGAGACGGAGCGGCTGACGTCCGTTCCGAACAACGCCTCCGAAGATGAGCGCTGACCTCTCGCACCCACGACGAGCCAGCGCCGGCCCAGGCCGGTGAACGGGCGGCCGCTCCCCCGGGAGCGACCGCCCGTCGTCATGTAGCCGCGACAGCCCTCAGGAGGCCCCCTGAGGCCGCCGTGAGCCACTGAAGGCACCGCCCGGCCCCAGAGCCCGGACGACCTCGGAGACGCGCGTGTAGACGCCGGGACTTCCCGGGCGCCCGCAGCCGCTGCCCCACGACACGAGTCCGATCAGCCGCCCGCCGGCGACCAGCGGTCCCCCGCTGTCGCCCTGGCAGGCGTCGGGGCCGCCCAGGGCCTCACCGGCGCACACCATGGCATCCGCCCGGTAGGTGCCGTCGGCGCCGCCGGGATAGGCGCGCTCGCACGCCTCGTCGGGCAGCACATGCACCTGTGCGGCGTACAGCCGGCGCGCGTAGTCGCCGCCGCCCGTGACGTCGCCCCATCCGGAGACCAGGGCACCGGTGCCGGTCCGGTAGGCGGTGTCCCCCTCGGCGGCCATCTTGACGACGGCGTCGGCGGGCAGGGGCTTGGCGAGGGTGAGAACGGCGAAGTCGCCGGTGTTCGCATCGGCGTCGTAACGCGGATTGACCCGGGCGACGGTCACCGGGATCTCCTGGCCCTGCGCCGAGAGCAGATCCGTGCGGCCGGCGATGACCTTGAGGTCGTGCACCCGGTCGGAGGGTCCCCCGATCACCTCGTCGGCCAGGCAGTGGGCCGCGGTCAGCACGGTGGTCCGGCCGATCGCCACGCCGCCACAGAACTGGCCGGCCCGCGTACCCCCGAATCGGTCACGGCTGGACAGCGCGACTGTCCAGGGAGTCTGGGAGACGTCGACGGGGAACCCGCCGACGACAACGCTGTCGGCGGCTGCCGGAGGCGGGCCGGCCAGCGGTATCACGGCGGCGACGGCCGCCAGGAGCAGCGGTCGGATCAGGACCGGGATGGAAGGGCGGCGCATGCACACTCCTCACTCTGGGTGGTACCAGGACACCCAGAGTCATCCAGTGCATCGCGACCCGCAGCCCGAAGGCCCGGCTCCCCACAGGGAGCCGGGCCTTCGACATCGTAGGAGGGCGACCTAGTCGAGGTAGTCGCGCAGCACCTGGGAACGCGAGGGGTGACGCAGCTTCGACATGGTCTTGGACTCGATCTGGCGGATGCGCTCACGCGTGACGCCGTAGACCTTGCCGATCTCGTCGAGGGTCTTCGGCTGACCGTCGGTGAGACCGAACCGCATAGAGACGACACCGGCCTCGCGCTCGGACAGGGTGTCCAGCACCGAGTGCAGCTGCTCCTGGAGAAGCGTGAAGCTGACGGCGTCGGCGGGGACGACGGCCTCGGAGTCCTCGATGAGGTCACCGAACTCGCTGTCACCGTCCTCACCCAGCGGGGTGTGCAGGGAGATGGGCTCACGGCCGTACTTCTGGACCTCGATGACCTTCTCGGGGGTCATGTCGAGTTCCTTGGCCAGCTCCTCCGGGGTGGGCTCGCGGCCCAGGTCCTGGAGCATCTGGCGCTGCACGCGCGCGAGCTTGTTGATGACCTCGACCATGTGCACCGGGATACGGATGGTGCGGGCCTGGTCGGCCATGGCGCGGGTGATCGCCTGACGGATCCACCAGGTGGCGTACGTGGAGAACTTGTAGCCCTTGGTGTAGTCGAACTTCTCGACCGCGCGGATCAGACCGAGGTTGCCCTCCTGGATGAGATCCAGGAAGAGCATGCCACGGCCGGTGTAGCGCTTGGCCAGGGAGACCACCAGACGGAGGTTGGCCTCCAGGAGGTGGTTCTTGGCTCGGCGCCCGTCCTCGGCGATGATCTCCAGCTCGCGCTTGAGCTTCGGGGCGAGCTTGTCGGCGTTGGCCAGCTTGTCCTCGGCGAACAGACCGGCCTCGATGCGCTTGGCGAGCTCGACCTCCTGCTCGGCGTTGAGCAGCGGGACCTTGCCGATCTGCTTGAGGTAGTCCTTGACCGGGTCGGCGGTGGCACCGGCGGCGGCGACCTGCTGCGCCGGCGCGTCGTCCTCGTCCTCGTCGGACAGGACGAAGCCCGCGCTCTCGGTGCCCTCGGGCTCCTCGGCGCCCGCCTTGGCCTCCTCGAGAACCTCTTCCTCGAGAAGCTCGGCGTCGTCCTTCTTGGCGGCGGTCTTCTTCGCCGGCACCGCCTTCTTCGCGGCGGTCGCGGTCTTCTTCGCGGCCGCCTTCTTCGCGGTGGGGGCGGCCTTCTTGGCGGCGGCCTTCTTGGCGGCCGCCGTCTCGTCGGTCGGATCGTCGGCTACGACGGGGGACACGGCCGGGGCGGCCGTGGCGGTGGCCTTCCTGGTGGTCACCGTCTTCGCCGCGACCGTCTTGGTGGCGGTGCGCTTGGCCGGACTCTTCGCTGCGACGCTCTTTCGGGTGCGCTTGGGCTCCGCGGCACTGACCATCAGCGTCACACCCTCTTCCTCAAGGATCTGGTTGAGGCTGCGCAGTACGTTCTTCCACTGAGTGGCCGGAATCTGGTCAGCTTCGAAGGCCCGACGCACATCGTCGCCGGCGATCTGCCCCTCAGCCTTTCCCCGCTCAATGAGAGCCATGACAGAGACGGACTCGGCGATCTCCGGCGGGAGCGTACGGGATGTGCTGGCCGACACGAACAACCTCTCGGAACGTTGGAAAACGGCTTCCGGCCCCGTCCTGGACGGACTGGAGCCGACCGCCGGCTTGGGGATTGACCGGCGGAACGGGCGGGGGCCGGGAAGAGACACAGCGCCATGAATGGCGTCCGTATTCCCTCCGCGGCTGTCACCTCTTAGGTCATCGCGTTGTTCGCAAGAGCGTTACGCCCAATCTACGTGGCCCGAGTCACACCCCGTAAGCGCTCAAAAACGGTCAGACATGGGCATAGGTTGTCGCAGATGATCTCTCCGGGGCGTTCGGACGGCAGCGGGTGCGCCGTACGACCGCCACAGAGCCTGCCACGCACCGCTCGACCGTCGCGGTGTTGTCATACGACCGCTGCACGCCCGTCCCGCCGCGCCGGACCCCGCCGGAGCCCTGAGGGATCCGGCGGGGTCCGGCGGAAGCGGGGTCCGGGGTCGGCGGCGCCCCGAGAACGCGGAACCGACCGAGCGCACCGCTCTCGATGCGGGTCAGTGCTCACGCGGGGCGGGTACCACGCGCTCGACCTCGGGGTGGACGGTGAGCAGTTGACGCATGGCCGACTCGGCCGCCGCGCCGTCGCCCGTGCCGAGCGCGTCGACGATCCGCGCGTGCTGGGCCAGGGACGTCTCGTTCGGCCGCTCACAGCCGGTGACCGGGCCGCCGGAGACGTGGAGGGCCGACGACACGATGCCGGAGAGGTGCTCCAGCATGCGGTTGCCCGCGATCTGGATGAGCATCGAGTGGAACTCGGCGTCCGCGCGCGAGAACGTCAGCGCGTCGCCCTGCGCCATCGCGTGGCTCATGATCTCGACCATGTCGGACAGACGCTGCTGGACGTCCTCGCGCCCGTGCCCGGCGGCGAGTCGGGCGGCGAGTGGCTCGATCGTCCAGCGCAGCTCGCTGAGCTCACGGCGCTGGTCGTCGCGCTGCGGCCCGAAGGCCCGCCACTCGATGATGTCGGGGTCGAGGAGGTTCCAGTCGCTGACGGGACGCACGCGCGTGCCGACATTCGGGCGGGCACTGACCAGGCCCTTGGCCTCCAGGACCCGAAGGGACTCACGGACGACAGTGCGGGAGACCTCGAAGCGCTGGCCGATCTCCTCGGGCACCAACGGGCGGTCCGCGCCCAGGTCGCCGGAGACGATCATCTGACCCAGCTGCTGGACGAGTTGACCGTGCAGTCCGCGGCCGCGGCTGCCCGCGGCACGTCGTCCCACACGGCCCAGCTCCGGGTCCGGGCCCTCCCAGGAGGGTGCCCCGACACGATCGTTGACGGGGGCATCCACGTACGGGTAGCGGTCGAGTTCGCCCGGGCCGACCAGACCAGAGTCTGCGGAGCGGGCGGCGGTCATCATGGTGTGCGCAAGGGTACTCACGGATCCTTTGTCGGCGCTGCCTCCAACTCCCTTGAGGTCTTTGGTGAAAAGCACACGAAAGGGTGATCGCTCACCCCATCGCAATTGACGCCTTATCGGAAAGAAATGGCCTTTCTTCGGGGAGTTGTGCGCACGGGGGGATCGGAAGCGCCCGGTCCGTGGTCAGCGGAGCCTGGCGCGCAGGGTGGTGAACAGGTACGCGCAGAGCAGCGCGGTCAGCGACAACGCCATTGCTCCGCCCACGGGTTGGGCCAGCAGCCGGGCCGCTGCGACCAGATAGCGATCACCTCCGAAGGGCCACTGCAGCAGCAACGTCTCCCGCATCCGCATGGGGAGTCCGGCGGCCATCCGCACACCCGACCCCTGCAGCGCCTTGTGTACGACGGGCACGACGAGTACGGGTACGGCGAGCACCGCGGCGAGACCCGCCGTGGTGGACCGGAAGACGCCCGCCGCCAGTACACCGGCCCAGGCGCAGCCGACGATCAGTCCGAACCAGCTCGCGGTCATCGGAAGCCAGTCCGGGGGAACCTTCGCGAGTTCCCGGCCGTAGACGAGATAGAGCATTTCGGCGTCGCAGCCCAGGGTGAGGAACGAGAGCAGCACGGCGGTGGCTCCGGAGACCACCAGTTTCGCGGTGAGCAGTCCCAGCCGGCGGGGTACGGTGCCGCGGTCCGCCGCCAGCGCGGGGTGGCGGAACTCGTCTCCGAAGGCCAGCGCCCCGAGCAGCCCCGCGCCGAGCGCCGCGGGGGGCAGCGGCAGCTCCCGCGGCCAGGCGGCGAACAGCCGGGCCTGCGGGGTGTGCCCCAGCCGGGCGAGCAGGACGGCGATGAGAGCGGACACCGCCAGGACAGCACCGCAGGTGACAAAGCCGGCACCGATCCCGGCGGCCCGGCGGAGCTCGTAGCGCAGGGGGCGGAGGGGGCTGGGGGCAGAGCGGACGGAGATGGCGGGTGGGAGCGGGGAGGGGTCGGCCAGGACGGCGGTTCCCGCCGGCCTCGCAGGCCCGGCCTGGGGCGGGGCGGGGTCAGCGCCGGCCGACGAGCGTTCGCCGGACTGAGGCTTCGGCTGCCTGGCGGCGAGCTTGGCGGTGGGGGCCTGGCCGGGCTGTGGCGGTGACTGCTTGACGGAGAGCTGAGTGGCTGGGGCTTCGCCGGGTGCGGCGGGGGCCAACGGCTGGGAGAAGGCAGCGGAGGCGGAGGAGCCGCCCGGCACGGGGCGGGACGGTGGCTGGGGGGATACGGCGGAGGCCTGCGGTTGGTCGGATGCGGCAGCGGCCGGCGGCAGGGCGGACCGGGTGACCGTCGGGGTCTCGACGGATGCGGCCGTGGCCGGCGTCTGGGCGGAGGGGGCGGTTGCCGACGGGTGAGCGGAGGCAGCGCCTGCAGGTGGCCGGGCGGATGCAGTGACCGTCGGTGGGTGAGCGACGGAGGCAGCGGCCGAGGGCCGAGCAGGGGCGGGAGCGGACGAGGACTGAGCGGAGGCGGCGCCGACCGGTGGGTGAGCGTACGCGGCGGCCGACGGCTGGGCGGAGTCGGCGGTGGACGGTGGCTGGGCGGGGACGGTGGCGGACATCGGGTCCGGGGAGGTGGCGTGCGTCGGCGGCTCGGATGTTGTGGCCGGAGCCGGGGCCGGAGACTGCGAGGACGCGGTGGCGGCCGACGACGGCCGGCCAGCTGCGGAGGCGCCTGCCGACCGGGCCGAGAGCACGGCGGTCGGGGTCTCGGTGGCAAGGGCGCTGCCGGAAGGTTCCGCGTGCGGAGGTCCGGGCGTGGCCGCCGTGTCGTCGGCGAGTACCCGGGGGGACATGGACGACTGCTGTTCAGCCTCGGCGGAGGACTCCGCCGGGTTCGACGACTGATCCGGGCCCGGCTCCTCGTCGGCGGTGCGTGACTGACTCACCGGCCTCGGTCCGGCCGATGTCCGCGGCTGTGGGGTGACCGGAGAGCCGCCCGTGTCCTGGCGCCGATCGGTACCGGGCGCGTCCCGCCGCTCCGTGGTCGGTGCCTCGTCGACCGTGCGGGCCCCGTCCACGGCAGCCGGCTCGCTCGCACCCCGCTGCCGTCGTCCGGCCTCCGGTACGGCGTCCGTCGGCGGCTCCGCTCCGGCGCCCGCGCCCATGTCGCCGACCTCGTCCGCGAGTTGGTGGACGAGGATGCCGTGACGGAACGCGGTCTCGCCGACCTCGGCCGTCGTGCTGCCGTACACCGACAGGCGGTTGCCGCCTTCACTGACGACCTCCACCGAGCGATGGGTCGTGCGGGCCTCCTTGGTGAGGAGGGCGGCGAGCCGGGCGGCGTGGGGGCTGCGGACGGCCACACGTGGGCGCAGCCGGGTGCGGGCGAAGTCGGTGGCCTCCTGGTCCGCGACGAGCCTGCCGGCCTCCAGGGTGACCACCCGGTCGGCGACGCGGGCCGCCTCCTTGGGGTCGGAGGTGGTGAACAGGACCGTGCCGCCCTTTACCGCGTGGGCCCTGAGCATGCGGTGCAGCCAGTGGCCCTCGCGAGTGGAGAGACCGTGCGTGGGTTCGTCCAGGACAAGGGTGTGCGGATCGGGGAGCAGGGCGCAGGCGAGGCCCAGCCGGCGGTCCACGCCGCGCGACAGCGTGCCCAGGCGCTCTTCGCGGAGGCTGACGAGCCCGACCGCTTCGAGCACTTCGTCGGCACGCCGGACCGGGACTCCGGTCGCCGCGCACAGCATGCGCAGATGACCGCGGACGGAGCGGGCCGGGTGGCCTGGGACGTCACCGAGGAGGACGCCGACCTCACGCGAGGGGTGGGCGATGCGATGCAGGGGGCGGCCCCTGAAGTAGGTCAGCCCACGGCCCTGTTGGAGTTCGAGCATCAGTCTGAGCGCCGTGGTCTTGCCCGCGCCTTCCGCGCCCAGGAGTGCGGTGACGCGGCCCGCGCACGCTTCGAAGGTCACGTCGTCGACGGCGGGCGGGTGCGCCTTGCGGGGATTGCTGGTCAGTCCGAAGGCCTCGATCACCTTAGGGAAGATAGCGCGGAATGACCGTTTTTCCAGGTATAGAAGGGTTTAACCTCGGTGGGATTCGCGCTGTCGGACGGTCAGACCTCGGGTCGCAGCATCGGCGGGTTGAGCAGAGTCGCGCCGCCGGCGCGGAAAAGCTGGGCCGGACGGCCGCCCTGACGGGTGGTCGTGCCGCCGGTGGGGACAAGGAACCCCGGGGTGCCGGTCACCTTGCGATGGAAGTTGCGCGGGTCGAGCGCCACGCCCCACACCGCCTCGTAGACGCGGCGCAGCTCACCGACCGTGAATTCGGGCGTGCAGAACGCGGTGGCCAGGGACGAATATTCGATCTTGGAGCGGGCTCGTTCCACCCCGTCGGAGAGAATCTGGGCATGGTCGAAGGCGAGCGGCGCGACGGGCTCGCCGTCCCGGCCGTAGCCGCCCTGTGCGAGCAGCTCCTCGACCGGCGCCCAGCGCGCGTTGCTGGCGTCGCCGCCCGCACGGGGTGCGGGGAGGTCGGGGGCGAGGGCGAGGTGGGCGACGCTGACCACGCGCATCCGGGGGTCGCGCTTGGGGTCACCGTAGGTCGCCAGCTGCTCCAGGTGGGCTCCGCCGTCCTGGGCGGGTGCGTCGGGGTCGTGAGCGCGCAGGCCGGTCTCCTCCGCGAGTTCCCGCGCCGCCGCCTGCGAGAGATCCTCGTCGGCCCGTACGAAGCCGCCCGGCAGCGCCCAGCGCCCCTGGAACGGCTGCTCCCCTCTGCGTACCGCCAGCGCGCACAGGGCGTGGCGGCGCACCGTCAGCACGACCAGGTCCACGGTGACGGCGAAGGGCGGAAAGGCTGACGGGTCGTAGGGCATGCGGTGATCATAGTCGTCTGCCTGACGATAAACACTCCCTTCGCCGCTCGCTTCGACGGCTGATCCACTTCACTCCAGTATGCGCCTGACGGTTCGTGTCGGCAGGCGTCCGACACCCGGCCACCCGTTCGTCGTGGGGTTCTCGTCCCGCAAGATCGCCCACGGGGTCACGCCCCCAGCTGAAGGCCGTCCGCGGCCTCCTCGACCATGGCCAGGCCGAGTCGGCTGACCCGTACCGAGAAGGGTGCGCCGGCCACCCGCAGGCCGGTCAGGCCCAGTTCGCCCAGGGGCGCGCTGTGGACGGGCCGGAGGGTGACCGTCCCGGCCGGGGCGTCGGGGCGGATGCCGGCGAGCGTGGTGAGGAGCAGCACCCCGGAAGCGGCCGCTGTGGCCGCCGGACGGCAGGCCGCGGGATGCGGAAGGGGGGCGCTCCCGTCGGTGCGCTGCTCACCGCCGAACATCTCGGGCAGCCGGTGGCCGAAGTGCTCGGACGCCGCCAGCAGGCCGCGCAGCAGCCCGCCCGCCTCCTTCTCGTAGCCCGCGGCGGCGAGCCCGGCGACGGCGAGGGCCGTCTCGTGGACCCGGACGGCCCCGGCCCGATGCCCGAACGGATTGTGTCCCGTCTCCTTGACCCCCAGTCCCCGCAGCCCCCACCCCGAGTCGAGGGCCGGCCCCCCGAGCAACCGGGCGAGCTGCTCGGTCTGCACCTTGTCGAGCAGGCCGACGGCCGGTCGGCCGACGCCGAGCAGCCCGGTGTCGAGCAGATGGACGGCGGTGGAGCCGAGGTGGGTCAGGGGGCGGCCGTCCGGGGTCAGTGCCGCCGCCGGTCGGCCGCCGCCTCTGTCCTCGATCCAGAAGTCCGCCTGGAACTCCTTCCTCAGCTCGCCCGCCCACTGCAGCAGTCCGGCGCCGCCGGGCCGGTCGTACGCGTCGAGCAGGTCGGCACCGACCACCGCGGCCCGGTGGGCGTGGGCCTGGGTCTCGCTGCGCGCGGGGCCGCCGGGCTGCGGGTCGCAGAGGTAGGTGTGGTCGCCCGCCGTGGTGCGCAGCCAGGCCAGGCAGCGCTCGGCCACGGGCAGCAGTTCCCGCGTCTCCTGGTCCGGGAGCCCCCAGCGACGGGCCTCCGCCAGCAGGACGGGGAAGAGCAGGGTGGCCTCCGTACCCGTGCAGCCCGGTGGCAGATGTGCTCCGGCGTCGCGGCGCGGACCGGGGATCATGCCGGCCTGCGGTCCCGGGCCACGGAGTTGGCTGCGGGCCAGGGTGCGCAGCGTGCCGGCAGCGAGGCGGGTTCCGAGGGGCAGGGTCATCCGAGCGGCGGCGAGGGCCTCGGCCGGGGCCAGACCACAGCGCCAGGGCGCCCCGGCCGCGAGGTAGGTGTCGGAGGGGTGCGCCGGGTCGCGGAGCAGCAGCGCCTGAAGATCCTCGACGCTCGTCCTGAGCAGCGCCCCGGCTCTCGGGTCGTCGCCCGTGGCCCTGGCCGGCGCCAGTGGGCTGGTGGCCGCGCGTCCCACTGCGCGCGGGGGACCCGCGCCGTCCGGACGCACCCGCAGTTCCACGCTCGCCGTCCCGCCCGGGGGCAGTTCGAACTCCCAGCGCAGCAGTCCCGCGGAGGCCAGCGCGTCGGCGGGTGGCGGGTCCGCCGTGACCGACGAGTTGCCGGTCGGGGTGGTCCAGCGCAGGCCGGAGTCGTGGACGCTGGGTGGGAGTTCGGGGCCCGGGTTGCCGGACGCAATGGCACTCAGCTCCGCCAGGTCGGTACCGAGGGCCACCTCCAACGGCAGGCGCAGGGGGTGGCGCGCGGAGCTGTACAAGGTGATGCGCTCGGTGCCCTCGGCGTGACGGGTCCGTTCCACGACGACGTCCGGATCCGGGCCGGCCGCCGGAGAGGCCCGCAGGGTGCCCACGAAGCGGACGGAGTCCGACCCCGCCATCCGGGCCTGCACGGGGAGCGGTTCGCGGCCGGCGACACGGACCTGGCAGCGCGCGAGCAGCCGCCGGCCCGCCCGGTAGAACCCCTCCAGGCCGCGACCGGTCAACTGGCCCTGCTCCGTGGAGATGGCAAGGCCGGGCAGCGCGACGCAGATCAGGGCGGTGTGCGTGGGCGGCAGCCCGCCGACGTGCCCCGGGCCCTGGGCGCCCGGAGCCGGTCGTGTGGGCGTGGGCCGGGTTGCGCGGTTGCGCGGCTGTCCCGAGACGCCCTCGGCCGGCGAGAGCCAGAGTGGGCCGTCCCGGAGTCGGTGGTTGTCGTCGGCTGTGGGGGACGGAGTCGGTTGATGCATGAGGGGGCTCCTTCTGCGCTCTGTGCGCCCGGGACGTGCTGGGCGCCGGACGGAGGGCTCCGGAGGGACCGGGGACGGGCGACGGCACGGCCCGTCCAGGCGTTCCGCCACTCAGGTGAACGGAGGAGGGCTCCTCAGGGTCACGCCCCCGCCCGTCGAAGCCGGTCGGGCGACGGTGCGGGGAGACGTCGTTCGGTGCGGTCAGCCTGTGGTTCCGGACGCCGAAGACCGACGGGCCGGTACGACGCCGGCCGACGGGCGAGCGGTCACGGCGCCACGCGGGTCCGACGAGGTTGCGTGTCCAGCGACGGACCGCACCGGCCCACTCCCGTCCGTATGCCGCCCTTGGCCGGTCCGCGTTCATTCGTCCCCCTCGCCACGGCCTTTCCCGGTGCGGGTGTCCTCTCGCGCGGCCCGACCGCCTCGGGTGTCGCTCTTCTCCGCCGCGCGGGTGTGCGTGCCGTCGCCCGGCCTGGACGAACCGGGGCGGGTCCGGGTGTGACCCGCGCCCGCCGGTCGCGGACGGGTGCTCGTCGGCCGTGGCCGCGGCAGGTCGGGCCCGTCTTCGGTGCGCGGACGGTGGCGATCTCGGGTTCCGGCATCGGCGGTCGGTTCGTGGCCGCCGACCGGCTCGACCGGCTCGACCGGCTCGACCTGAGCGGTGTCGCCGACGGCTTCCGTGCTGTCCGCCGGCTCGCGCCCCGCGCGTTCCGTACGCAGGCAGCGGCGGACCGACTCCGGGTCCAGGCCCTCGTTGCAGGCCTGGTGCAGCAGGCGGGCGAAGAGGTATTCGGGGTCCGCGCCCAGGGCCATCGCCAGGGCCTCCCGCGCCTCCAGGTCGTCGCCGGTCGACCAGGCAACCCAGCCGGCCAGCGTCAAGGGAGCGGCGGCGTGTTCGCCGTACGGGCCGACGCAGCGGCGGGCGAGGGCTCGCCACAGGCGCAGAGCGGGTCCGGCCTCGTCGCCCTCCATCCAGGCGGCGGCTCGGTCGCGGGTCGTACGGTCCTGCAGTCCGAGGATCAGCATCGCGGCCTCGTCGTGGGCGAGCAGGGCGTCGTCGCGGAGGTCCGCCTGGTGGATGCCGGATACCGGGGTGGCGGCGGCGTACCGGCTCATGATCCGCTCGGCGAGGGCGAGTGTCTCCTCGGCCACCTCCGCGCGGGAGGCGTCGTGGAGGATGCGGGGCACCAGTGCCATTCCGGCGCGGTCCAGGGCGGTCTCCTGTTCCAGCGCGGCGCCGGCCTCCCGGGGCTGCAGCCTGGCCCGCAACTCGCGCAGGGTGCCGCGCACCTGGATCCCGGCGTAGGTGGCGGCGGCCGCGAGTACGGAGGTGCCGGGCAGGCCCATGGGGGCGCCGTCGGGAGGACAGCACTCATCGGCCGGACAGCAGTACGACCAGAAGCGGCCCTCCGAGACGCACAGCGCCTCGATCACCGGCACGTCGAGGCGGCCGCACTCGGTGCGCAGCAGGTGGGCCAGCGGGGCGAGCCGGTGCATGACGTCCCGGCCCGTCTCGCCGGGCGCGGGTTCCTGGCAGACGTAGGCGACCATCTGCTCGGGGCGGGTTCCGCGGCGCTCGCTGCCCGTCATCAGGCCCTGGGCCAGCTGGCGTGCCGCCGATTCCCAGTCGTCCTTGTTGGCGGGGATGCCGAGCCGGGCCCGTCCGCCGAAGCGGCCGCGGCCGCCCCGGTCGTGCAGGGCCACCAGCACCATGCTGTCCTCGGGGCGGTACCCGAGCAGATAGGGCAGCGCGTCGGCCAGTTCGGCCGGGGTGCGCAGAGTGATCTGGGTGTCGTGGGCGGATCGGCCGAGGGGCTCCGCACCTTCCGTGATGTCGTCGTTTTCGGAGGGTCCGGTGGTTTCGCTGTGATTCGTCATGCGCCGACGTTCTCGCGGATTTCAGGATTCCGGTTCGCCTGTGGATAAGTCGAATCAGGGACACGACAAAGCCGTCTCGCTCATCCACAGACCGCCCGGCTGTCGGTCCGGTCCTGTTGTATGGGACGCATGGAGCACACGAGCAACGCGGAACTCCGGGCGCGAGCGGACGCCGTACTCGCCCGTCTCGTCGGCGACGACACGGGCACGGCCCGGTTGCGCGAGGACCAGTGGCGGGCGATCGAGGCGCTGGTCGCCGACCGGCGACGGGCCCTGGTCGTCCAGCGCACGGGCTGGGGGAAGTCCGCGGTGTATTTCGTGGCGACCTCGCTGCTGCGGGCCGCGGGCAGCGGCCCGACGGTCATCGTCTCCCCGCTGCTCGCGCTCATGCGCAACCAGGTGGGCGCCGCGGCCAGGGCCGGCATCCACGCCCGCACCATCAACTCCTCCAACACCGAGGACTGGGAGGCGATCCAGGCGGAGATCGCGGCCGGTGAGGTCGACGTCCTCCTGGTGTCCCCCGAGCGTCTCAACAACCCCGACTTCCGCGACGAGGTCCTGCCGAAGCTGGCCGCGGCGACCGGACTGCTCGTCGTGGACGAGGCCCACTGCATCTCCGACTGGGGCCATGACTTCCGTCCGGACTACCGGCGGCTGCGCACCATGCTCGCCGACCTGCCTCCGGGTGTGCCGGTGCTGGCGACCACCGCCACGGCCAACGCGCGCGTGACCGCTGACGTGGCCGAGCAGCTCGGCACCGGTGGCGGCTCGGACGCCCTGGTGCTGCGCGGTCCGCTGGACCGGGAGAGCCTGAGTCTCGGTGTGCTGCGGCTGCCGGACGCCGCGCACCGGATGGCGTGGCTCGCGGATCACCTGGACGAACTGCCGGGTTCCGGCATCGTCTACACGCTCACCGTGGCCGCCGCCGAGGAGGTCACCGCCTTCCTGCGGCAGCGTGGGTACGCCGTGGCGTCGTACACGGGGAAGACGGAGAACGTCGACCGGCAGCAGGCCGAGGACGACCTGATCGGAAACCGGGTCAAGGCGTTGATCGCCACCTCGGCCCTCGGCATGGGCTTCGACAAGCCCGACCTGGGGTTCGTGGTGCACCTGGGCTCGCCCTCCTCCCCCATCGCCTACTACCAGCAGGTGGGCCGCGCGGGGCGTGGTGTCGAGCACGCCGAGGTACTGCTGCTGCCCGGCAGGGAGGACGAGGCGATCTGGGACTACTTCGCCTCGCTCGCCTTCCCGTCGGAGGATCTGGTGCGCCGCACCCTGGACGTCCTCTCCCGGGCCGGCGGCCCCATGTCGCTGCCCGCGCTGGAGCCGCTGGTGGAACTGCGCCGCTCCCGACTGGAGACCATGCTGAAGGTTCTCGATGTGGACGGCGCCGTCAAGCGGGTCAAGGGCGGGTGGATCGCGACCGGACAGGCATGGACGTACGACGCGGAGCGGTACGACTGGGTGGCGCGGCAGCGCGCGGCCGAGCAGCAGGCGATGCGCGAGTACGCGGCCACGACGGACTGCCGGATGGAGTTCCTGCAGCGCCAGCTCGACGACGAGGGAGCGAAGCCCTGCGGCCGCTGCGACAACTGCGCGCGGCCGCGCTTCACGGCGGATACCTCCACGGCCGCACTGGACGCGGCACGGGTCGACCTCGGCCGCGCGGGCGTCGAGGTGGAGCCCCGCCGGATGTGGCCGACCGGCCTGCCGGCCATCGGCATCGATCTCAAGGGGCGCATTCCGGCCGGTGAACAGGCATCGCCGGGGCGGGCCCTGGGGCGGTTGTCGGACATCGGCTGGGGCAACCGGCTACGGCCGCTGCTCGCGCCCCAGGCCCCGGACACGGCCGTGCCGGACGATGTCGCCCACGCGGTGGTGGAAGTGCTGGCCGACTGGGCGAAGGGTCCCGGCGGTTGGGCCCCGGGCGCGGCCGACGCGCAGCCGCGCCCGGTGGGTGTCGTCACCGTCGCCTCGCGCTCCAGGCCCCGGCTGATCGACTCCCTCGGCGCCCGCATCGCGGAGATCGGCAGACTGCCCCTGCTGGGTTCCGTGGAGTACGCGGGCGAGGCGCCGCACGTCTCGCGCAGCAACAGCGCCCAGCGTCTGAAGGCCCTCGACGGTGCGCTGACCGTGCCACCCGCCCTCGCCACCGCGCTCGCCGCGGCGCAGGGTCCGGTTCTGCTGGTGGACGACTTCACCGAGACCGGCTGGACGCTGGCGGTCGCAGCGCGCATGCTGCGGAGGTCCGGGGCACGCGGGGTGTTGCCGCTGGTCCTGGCCGTTCAGGGCTGATCGACCCGGTGCTGTTCGAATACGGCACCGGGTGCGGCGTACGCACGTGCCGAACTCGAACCTCCCAGAGTCCTCCGGTGCCTCACCGGGTAGGGATATAAGCCACGCACCACCAGATAACAGTCGGTGGCCCCATTTGCTCGTTGCCGCATTCAAGTTCGACAGGAAGAATTGAAGTCCGCTCCCCGCACGGCTCGTCCGTGATCCGGTTGGGCCTTACTGCGGTGCGCGCTCCCCCGAATCCGATCTCGCCCGCTGTGTGGGCGCGTAGCCGAAGGGAGGAACGTGACCTTCGGATTCGCTCCGTCCTCGGCGGCATCGCTGTCGACTTCCGCGTCCGCCGCTTCCGCCAGCCGTCTGCTCGAGCCCGCGGAGTGGGCCGATGCAGGAATACCGCTGCTCCGGAACCCCCGTGAGGTCGTCAGCGGGCTGCACGCCCGGCACCGTCCCAAGCCGACGACGGCGATCGTGGCCGTCCTCGACCCGGAGGAACGGCTGTGCGCGAGCGCCTCGTTCACCCGGCGCTCTGCCCACGCCGACGGCTGGATGTTCCGCAACGCCCTGCTGGCCCAGTTGCGCCGGGTCATCCCGCACGACCTGCGCCGCCGCACCCCGGTGCGGACGGCCGTACTGCTCTACTGCCGGGAGGGGGACGCGCGTTGGACGGAGGAGGACGGTGCCTGGATGTGGGGGCTGCGGGACGCCTGCACACTGCACGGGTTGCGTTGCGGGGCGTACATCACGCTGACCCGCGACGGTTGGCAGGTGCTCGGCGAGGGCCGCGGCGGGCGACGCCCGAACACCGACTCGCCCCCCGAACCCCTCGCCCTGTCCGAGGCCGCGCCCCTGCCACCGCGCACCGGAGGCGCCGCCTCCGAGGTACTGCGCCGCGCGGCCGCCCGCTGAAGCCGTACCCCCGCGCGGGGGTACCGGCCGAGCACGCACCACCGGGCACGGCACGCTGAAGCGTGCCGCACGGTGTGCTCAGCGGGGTCACTCACCGCACCCCGGGCCGCGCAGGGCGTCCCGTCCTCCGCGCACGGCACAGACCCGGCCGGGTGCCCGCGCTCGGACGCTCCGTCCGCCGAACGGCCGCGCCCCGACGGTCCGTACCCTTCGCCCGGTGTCCGGGCATGCCGAAGGCACCACCGTGCGAGTCCGTCGCCGCGGCCCCTTCGGTACCTCCGGAGTCCCGGAGGCGCCGGAGGTGGCTCAGACTCCGGCGCCCAGCACCGCGTTGATCCGCTGCGGGTCGCCGCAGACGATCAGCAGGGCACCGGCCCGGGAGAGGGCCAGCGGCAGGGCGGTGGCGGCGTCGGCGTCGGAGCCGCCGTTGACGGCGACCACGACCACAGGGCGGGTCGCGGCACGGGAAGCGACGGCGGCGTCCGTGTAGAAGACGTCGTCGCCCGCGTCGTGCTGCGCCCAGTAGGAGGCTTCACCGAAGGACAGCTCGTGGTCGGCCCACGGATGCTGCGCGCCGGTGGTGATCACCAGCACGTCACCGGGGGCACGGCCCGATTCGAGAAGCAGGTCCACTGCCTCCTCGGCCGAGTCGAGAGCGCTCTCGACCGATGCCGGGATCAGCTGGATCTGCGGGGCCGCCGCTGCCGCGGCGGGCACGGCCGGGCCGGACGGGCCTGGCTTGGCCACGTCACGCGGCGTGCGCTGCACCGGCGGCGTCGGCCGCAGAGGGCCGGGACGACCGGGACGCGACGGAGCCGCGGGGCGGGGGCCGGGTACGGGACGGGGGGTCGGCGCGGTACGGCCACTGGCCGGAGTGGCGCGGGGACCCTGGGCACTCTCGTGAATCTGAGGCTCCTCGGGAATGAGAGGCATGAGCTGATATCTATCAAACATTGGTGCAGGTCACGTGAACTGGGTGGCACAACAGTGCGACTGGAACGTCAGAAGTCGAAGCCGAGCTGACCCTCGATCTCCGGAACGCTTCCCTCCGCCCAGCTGCGGACCTTCTTGAGGTGCTGCCACTGGGGCAGCGCATCAAGATACGCCCACGACAACCGGTGGTACGGGGTGGGGCCCCGCTCCTCCAGTGCGGCCTTGTGCACGGGTGACGGATACCCGGCGTTGTCCGCAAATCCGAAGTCTGCATGGTCGATACCCAGTTCGGCCATCATTTTGTCGCGCTGAACCTTGGCGATCACCGACGCCGCCGCGACGGCCACACACGATCGGTCACCCTTGATGACCGTGCGCACCTGCCACGGGGCACCGAGGTAGTTGTGCTTTCCGTCGAGGATGACCGCGTCGGGGCGGACCGGGAGGGTCTCCAGGGCACGGACCGCGGCCAGCCGCAGTGCGGCCGTCATGCCGAGGCTGTCGATCTCCTCCGGCGAGGCATGGCCCAGAGCGTAGGCCGTGACCCATGTCCGCAGCGTCTCGGCAAGTTCCCTACGGCGCTTGACGGTCAGCAGCTTGGAGTCGGTGAGGCCGTCGGGCGGCCGGCGAAGACCGGTGACCGCGGCGCAGACAGTGACGGGCCCGGCCCAGGCACCGCGCCCCACCTCGTCGACACCGGCAATGACCTTCGCTCCGGTCGTGGCGCGAAGGGAGCGCTCGACGGTGTGAGTAGGCGGTTCGTACGGCATGGCGCCCTTAGGGTACGCCGCACTGATCCCCGAGCGACACCCCGGCTTCCCCGACAGGAGCGCGGGCCGCCGGAACGGTGGATCAGGCTCCGTGCGACAGCAGCAGCGGAAGCATGTAGTGGTCGATCATCCGCTCGACCTCCTGGTCGTTCCATTCGCTTCCAGAAATCTTGTTGCGGTACATCATCATCGCCGGAATGGCGTCGAGAACATAGTCGTTGGCCGCATCGGCGCGCACCTCCCCCCGCTCTATGCCACGGGTGACGATCTCACCGATCAGCTTGGTGGTCGGCCCCACGACCCCGTCGAAGATCACACCGTGGAAGCGCTCGACCTGTGTGGGATCGCATTCGTGAATCACTGATCGCAGCGCGAAGCCAGGACGCGAGAACATCGCGTCCCGGGCCTGCCGGCACAGCGCCAGCAGGTCGTCGCGCACACTTCCGAGGTCGGGGGCCTCCTCCAAACGTGGCAGACCGGCCTGCAGCGCGTCGGCGACCAGGTCCTCCTTCGAGGGCCAGCGCCGGTACACCGCCGCCTTTCCGGTCTGCGCACCGGCGGCGACACCCTCCATGGTGAGGCCGTTCCAGCCGACGGTGCTGAGCTGTTCCAGGGCGGCGTCCAGGATCGCGCGTTCGAGGACCGCACCGCGCCGACGAGGGGAGGCCGCCTGAGGAGGAGCGGCAGTCCAGCGCGAGGTAACCATCTGAGTTTCTCCAGCGAGCGAGGGGAAGCGGGGATTCCGGAGCGGAGGGGAGGTGCGGCGCGCGACGGCAAGGGGGGACGCGGCACGCGACGCGCAGTTAAGTGAACGCTTGCGTTCTCTACCGAGGACTCACTACCGTTGACGCGACAGTGAACGCGGGCGTTCACTAACACCTTCGTGGGGGACCCATAGTGACAACCTCTCAACTGATACCTGATCAGAAACCTGGTGCGGCCCGTCGGCAGGGGCGCCCCGGCATCGCTCTCACCGTGATTGCCGCCTGCCAGCTCATGGTCGTACTTGACGCGACGATTGTGAACATCGCTCTCCCGCACATTCAAGACGCGCTCAAGTTCAGCACCACGGACCTCACCTGGGTGGTCAGCGCCTACACGCTCACCTTCGGCGGTCTGCTGCTGCTCGGTGCGCGAGCCGGTGACATCCTCGGCCGGCGCCGGGTGTTCATGACCGGCATCCTGCTGTTCACCTTCGCCTCGCTCCTCGGCGGTCTCGCCCAGGAACCCTGGCAGCTGCTGGCCGCCCGCGCCCTCCAGGGCATGGGTGGCGCGATCGCGTCGCCGACCTCGCTGGCGCTGATCACCACCACCTTCCCGGAAGGCCCGGAGCGCAACCGGGCGTTCGGCGTGTTCGCCGCCGTCTCCGCGGGCGGCGGTGCCATCGGCCTGCTGGCCGGCGGCATGCTCACCGACTGGCTCGACTGGCGTTGGGTGTTCTTCGTCAATGTGCCGATCGGACTGCTGATCGTCGCCCTCACCCCGCAGTACATCAACGAGTCCGAACGGCATCCCGGCCGGTTCGACATCGCGGGCGCGCTGACCTCCACGCTGGGCATGGTCTCCCTGGTGTACGGCTTCATCCGGGCTTCGGAGGAGGGCTGGCGCGACGCTCTGACCCTCGGGTCCTTCGGTGCAGCGGTGGTGCTTCTGCTGGCCTTCGTCTTCATCGAGACCCGGGCGAAGGAGCCCATCACCCCGCTGAGGATGTTCGCCGACCGCAACCGCTCCGGCACCTACGTGATCATGCTGAGCCTGGCCGCGGCGATGTTCGGCATGTTCTTCTACATCGTGCTGTTCGTGCAGAACGTGCTGGGCTACAGCCCGATCCGGGCCGGCCTGGCCTTCCTGCCCGTGACGGTGGCGATCGCCGTCGGCGCCGGGCTGTCGCAGCGGTTCCTGCCCGTCCTGGGCCCGAAGCCGTTCATGATGACCGGCTCCGCACTCGTGGCCGTCGGCCTCACCTGGCAGACGTTCATCAAGCCCGACAGCTCGTATCTCGGCGGGGTGCTGGGGCCGATGCTGATCTTCGGCTTCGGCATGGGCCTGAACTTCGTGACCGCGACCGTCACCGCGGTCTCCGGGGTCGCCCAGCACGAGGCCGGAGCGGCCTCCGGACTGCTCAACGCCATGCAGCAGGTGGGTGGTTCCCTGGGTCTGTCGATCCTGACGACGGTGTTCGGCTCGGCCAGCAAGGACGAGGCGAAGAAGCAGCTGCCGAAGTTCCTCGCCGACGGTTCGCCGGAGCAGAAGGCGGAGTTCGCCAAGTCCCACCAGCTGCCCGCGCCCTGGGGACACGAGGTGCTGGCGCACGGGATCTCGACCGCGTTCATCCCCGCCGCCGTCATGGCCGCGCTCGGCCTGCTCACCGCCTGGCTGGTGATCAAGGTCCGCAAGAGCGACCTCGAAGCCCTCGCCGGCACGGCCGGCCCCGGGCTGGGCTGAACCCACCGGGTCCGCGCGAAGCCGCGGATGGCCGGACCACCGCCAGGGGACAGACGGCAGGGGCAGAGGTCCGGCCATCCGCACCACGGCCGACAGCGCCGCGAACACCACCAGAGCAGCCACTCCGAACCACACCTCCAACACTCTCCCCTCGGCTCCGCTTCCGGGCTCCGCCGTCCGCACTCGGACGGAGCGCGGAGCGGATGCCGGAAAAACGCCCGACGGTCACGGAGAGTTCCCATCGGGCACGGAGAGTTTCGGCGGTGCCCGGGACACCGTGATCCCAGGGCATCGGGTCCGTCACGGCGCCGGGGTATGCACAGGACCTTTGCTCTCTGAGACGGCCAGGGCGACTGCGGCCCACGGCATCTCACCGAACCACCACGGCCCCATCCCCACACACCACGAAAGGCCCGACTCGAACGGCCTTCGTGCGCCGGCGGTCACCCACCGCCTGCGGTCTTCGTGCGCCGGGCCCTCCACCACCGACACCGGTCAGCATTTGCCGACGCTCAACCACCCACACCGACCACCGCATGCCGACGGTCACGCGCCGACAGCGGTCCCCGTCCCCGTAGGCACCCAGTCCGGCAGCGCCTCCGTCCGCTCCGTCCATGCTGCCGGGGGCGCTCCCGCCCTGCCGGCCGCGACTACGCCGCCGACGATGGCGCAGGTGGTGTCCACATCGCCGCCCACCTGCGCGGTCGTCCAGAACGCCGTCCCGTAGTCACCGAGGGCACGTGCCGCCGACCAGAGGGCGAAGGGGACGGTGTCATGGGCGCTCGTACGGCGTCCGCAGCCCAGCACGGCCGCCACGGTCCCCGCGTCGCCGTAGTCGAGCATGTCGCGGGCGCGCCGCAGGCCCTGGCCGACGGCACTCCTCGGTACCAGCGCGACGACCCCGTCGAGGAGCGCCTCGGGGCTCGGCGGGCCGCCGGGCGACGCCACCAGTGCCGCTGCCGCGGCGACCGCCATGGCCCCGACCACCGCCTCGCGGTGCTGGTGCGTGGGGTAGGCCGAGATCTCGGCCTGGTGGGTGGCCTGCTCCGGATCGTCCGCGTACCAGGCGCCCAGGGGCGCGATCCGCATCGCCGCACCGTTGCCCCATGAGCCGCGCCCGTTGAAGAGCGCGGCCGCCAGTTCGCGCCAGTCGCCGCCCTCCCTGACGAGCCGGAGCAGCCGGTTGACGGCGGGGCCGTAGCCCCGGTCGAAGTCGTGGTGCGCGGCGAAGGAGTGGGCCAGCGCGTCCTGGTCGATACGGTGGTGAGCGGCGAGGACGGCGACGACGGAACAGGCCATCTCGGTGTCGTCGGTCCACTGCCAGGGGGCCGGCGGCAGCTCGCGCCGCTGCAGCAGCGGGTAGTTCGCCGGAACGAAGAACTGTGAGCCCAGCGCGTCGCCGGTCGCGAGTCCGCGCAGGCTGGCCAGGGCACGGTCCAGGCGCCCGGCATTCGAATTGTCGGAGGAAAAGGTCATCTCGGCCAGCCTAGCCGCTCGTCCAGTTGGGCTCCGGGTCCCGCCAGCGGTCGAAAGGCCGGTCGAGCGTGTACTTGCCGTCCTTCCCGAGAACGAGCATCCGCATCTCCGCGTTCCCGGGGTTGGACAGAGACTCGAAGTCCGCGACCGTCCAGTGGAACCAGCGCATGCAGAACAGCCGCATCGCCAGGCCATGGGTCACCAGGAGCACGTTGGGCGGATGGTCCGGGGCCTCGAAGCTGCGGAACAGGCTCTCCAGGAAGCCGCCGACCCGGTCGTACACGTCGGCGCCGGACTCACCCTGGGGGAAGCGGAAGAAGAAGTGCCCGTAGGCGTCCCGGTACGTCTTCTGCAGTCGTACGTCGTCGCGGTCCTGCCAGTTCCCCCAGTCCTGCTCGCGCAGCCGGGGCTCCTCACGCACGCGTATGAGGTCCGGATCAAGGTGGAAGGCGCGGAGGGTGTCGTGCGTACGACGGTACGGGGAGACGTACACGCTGACGGGCTCCTGGCCGAAGATCTCCCGGATGCGTTTTCCGGTCTCCTCGGCCTGTCGCCAGCCCCGCTCGGTCAGGGGCAGTGAGTGGTCGGGTTCCCGCTCATACACGGAGTCGTCGACATTGCCGGTTGACTCGCCGTGCCGGACAAGGACGATGCGCCGTGGTCGTGCCATGCCAAAACCCTAGATCGAGTGACGGGAATTCGAGCACTCGGATGGGCTCCATACAGTGTAGGTCACACAAATCAAGGGTTGGAGGTTCAAACGATCCAGCTCGGTTCGAGCTCGACGATGTCGCCCGTGAGGGCCGCGATGTCGGCCTCCGTCTGGGCGCGCAGTGCCAGGCGTTCCACCCGCTCGGTGCGGTACTTGCCGTGTTCGGCGGCTGCCCGCCACATCGAAAGGATCATGAATTCGTGCGCCGGGGCCTCCGCGAACATACCGCGGATCATGCCGGGCGAGCCGGCCATCGCCGGGTTCCAGACCTTCTCCTGCATCAGCGTGAAGTGCTCGACACGCTCCTCGCGCACGCGGCAGAGGGCCACCCGGATCAGGTCGGAGTCCGTGAACCGCGGTTCGAAGCCGGTCTTCACATCGAACCGGTACTCGAACAGCTTGACCTGCTGGTCCTTGTACGTGCCGGACTGGGACGCGGCCAGACGGTCGTGCGAGCGCGCCATGAAGGAGTCGTAGAAGGCACGGCTTTCCCAGAAGGCAAAGATGTGCGCCACTCCGGCTCGCTGCCGACTCCAGCCCCCGCCCTGTCCGCGAAATCCCGGCTCCCCCAGAAGCCCCGCCCATTTTCGCTGCCCCCGCTCGAACCCGCGGCGGTCCACCACGGTGCAGCGAATCCACTTGACCAGCACCGCGCCATCGTAAGGCCATGGGACGTGGCGTCGGTCACGCTCCGGCGGAGATCACCCGCGCATGCGCCCCCGCGCGCGTGGCACGATGGACAAAGAGCCTTGGCAGGCCATCAGTTGGGGCAGTGGACCTCTAGGGGGAAGGGGACGCGAGATGAGCGGTTTCAGCAAGGCGATCCGCAAGGTCGAGGTCGCACTGAAGTGGGATCCCAGCCAGGCCGGGCAGCCGCCCACCGATCTCGACATCATCGCCGGTACCTACACGGCGGGTGACCCGTACGGGACCGCGGCTTATCTGGTGCACTTCGACAGCCGCTCGCCCGACGGCACGATCTTTCTCAACCGAGACAGCCAGGACGGCAAGGGTTTCGGCTGGGACGAAGTGATGACGCTCGAACTCGACCGGCTCGATGGCCGGTACACGCGCGTGGTGGTCGGAGTCGTCATCCAACAGCGGTCCGCGCACCGGACGTTCGTCAACGTCCTGAACCCTGAGGTGCGCGTCCGGGAGGGCTACAACGTGCTGACCGAGGATGACTTCGGCTCGGTCCTCGGAGCCACGGCGGCCGCCGTCGCGGAGTTCGTGCGCGACGGGTCCGGCGACTGGAGCTACCGCCCCGGCCTGCACGGATTCGAGGACGACCCCGTGGTCTTCACCCGTGCCATGGGCGGCCTCGGCCGACCGTGACGGCGAGCAGCAAGGAGCAGCGGTAAGGGGCGTCGGCCGTGGCCGACGCCCCTTACTTCACTTCACATCAACGCGTCAGCTGCAGCCGCTGGTAGAGCCGCAGCCCTCGCAGATGTAGCAGGAACCGGCCCGCTGCATCTTCGTACCGCAGGAGAAGCAGAGCGGGGCGTCGGCCTGGATGCCCAGCTGCATCTCCACCAGTTCGGCGCTGGTGTGAGCCTGCTGCGGGGCGGGCTTGGCCGCCGCGGTCTCGGCCTTCGGGGAGGCGACGGCCTTCAGCTCCTGGGCGCGCGGCGCGGACTGGGCCAGGCCCTCGACGTCGACCTCGTCATCGGACGGCTCGTACGAACCGGTCTCCAGGTGACGCTGGCGCTCCGGGGCGGAGTGGATGCCGAGCGCGGAGCGCGTCTCGAAGGGCAGGAAGTCCAGCGCCAGGCGGCGGAAGATGTAGTCGACGATCGACTGCGCCATCCGCACGTCCGGGTCGTCCGTCATACCGGCCGGCTCGAAGCGCATGTTGGTGAACTTCGAGACGTACGTCTCCAGCGGCACGCCGTACTGGAGGCCGACGGAGACCGCGATGGAGAAGGCGTCCATCATGCCCGCCAGGGTCGAGCCCTGCTTGGACATCTTCAGGAAGACCTCACCCAGGCCGTCGTCCGGGTAGGAGTTGGCCGTCATGTAGCCCTCGGCGCCACCGACGGTGAAGGACGTGGTGATGCCGGGACGACCCTTCGGGAGGCGCTTGCGGACCGGGCGGTACTCGATGACCTTCTCGACCGTCTCGCGGATGGTCGCCTCGGCCTTCTCGGTGACCTCGGCCTTCTCCTTCTCCTTGGTCTTGGCGGAGAGCGGCTGGCCGACCTTGCAGTTGTCGCGGTAGATCGCGAGCGCCTTGACGCCGAGCTTCCAGGCCTCGAAGTAGATCTCCTCGACCTCCTCGACGGTCGCCGTCTCCGGCATGTTGACCGTCTTGGAGATGGCGCCGGAGATCCAGGGCTGGATCGCGGCCATCATGCGGACGTGGCCCATCGGGGAGATGGCGCGCTCGCCCATGGCGCAGTCGAAGACCTCGTAGTGCTCCTGCTTGAGGCCGGGGGCGTCGATCACGTTGCCGTTCTCGGCGATGTGGGCGACGATCGCCTCGATCTGCTCCTCCTGGTAGCCCAGGCGGCGCAGGGCCTGCGGCACGGTGCCGTTGACGATCTGCATCGAGCCGCCGCCGACCAGCTTCTTGAACTTCACGAGCGCCAGGTCGGGCTCGACACCGGTGGTGTCGCAGGACATCGCGAGACCGATGGTGCCGGTGGGGGCGAGGACGGACGCCTGGGAGTTACGGAAACCGTTCTTCTCACCGAGGCGCACCACGTCCTGCCAGGTCTCCGTGGCGGCGGCCCAGACCGGCGTGTCCAGGTCGTCCCCGCGGGCGGCCACGGTGTTGGCGTCCGCGTGCTGCTTCATGACGCGGTTGTGGGCGTCGGCGTTGCGGGCGTAGCCGTCGTACGGGCCGACGACCGCGGCGAGTTCGGCGGAGCGCTTGTACGCCGTGCCGGTCATCAGGGAGGTGATGGCACCGGCGAGCGCGCGGCCGCCGTCGGAGTCGTAGGCGTGGCCGGTCGCCATCAGCAGGGCGCCGAGGTTGGCGTAGCCGATGCCGAGCTGACGGAAGGCGCGGGTGTTCTCACCGATCTTCTGGGTCGGGAAGTCCGCGAAGCAGATGGAGATGTCCATCGCGGTGATGACCAGCTCGACGACCTTCGCGAAGCGCTCGACCTCGAAGGACTGGCTGCCCTTGCCGTCGTCCTTCAGGAACTTCATCAGGTTCAGCGAGGCGAGGTTGCAGGACGTGTTGTCCAGGTGCATGTACTCGCTGCACGGGTTCGAGCCGTTGATCCGGCCGGACTCCGGGCAGGTGTGCCAGTGGTTGATCGTGTCGTCGTACTGGATGCCCGGGTCGGCGCATGCCCAGGCCGCCTCGGCCATCTTGCGGAACAGGTCCTTGGCCTGGACCTCCTCGATGACCTCGCCGGTCATGCGGGCACGCAGACCGAACTGACCGCCCTGCTCGACCGCCTTCATGAACTCGTCGTTCACACGGACCGAGTTGTTGGCGTTCTGGTACTGGACGGAGGTGATGTCGTCACCGCCCAGGTCCATGTCGAAGCCCGCGTCACGCAGGGCGCGGATCTTCTCCTCTTCCTTGACCTTGGTCTGGATGAAGTCCTCGATGTCGGGGTGGTCGACGTCCAGGATGACCATCTTGGCGGCGCGGCGGGTGGCACCTCCCGACTTGATGGTGCCCGCGGAGGCGTCGGCACCGCGCATGAAGGAGACCGGGCCGGAGGCGTTGCCGCCGGAGGAGAGGAGCTCCTTGGAGGAGCGGATCCGGGAGAGGTTCAGGCCGGCGCCGGAGCCTCCCTTGAAGATCATGCCCTCTTCCTTGTACCAGTCGAGGATCGACTCCATGGAGTCGTCGACGGACAGGATGAAGCAGGCGGAGACCTGCTGGGGCTGCGGGGTGCCCACGTTGAACCACACGGGGCTGTTGAAGCTGAAGACCTGGTGCAGGAGGGCGTAAGCCAGCTCGTGCTCGAAGATCTCGGCGTCGGCGGGCGAGGCGAAGTACCTGTGGTCCTCGCCGGCCTTCCGGTACGTCTTCACGATGCGGTCGATCAGCTGCCTGAGGCCGGTCTCGCGCTGCGGGGTGCCGACGGCACCCCGGAAGTACTTGCTGGTGACGATGTTGACCGCGTTCACCGACCAGAAGTCGGGGAACTCGACGCCACGCTGCTCGAAATTGACCGAGCCGTCGCGCCAGTTGGTCATGACGACGTCACGGCGCTCCCAGCTCACCTCGTCGTACGGATGCACGCCGGGGGTGGTGTGGATGCGCTCGATACGCAGTCCCTTGGTGGCCTTGGTGCCCTTCGCGCGGGAACTCCGTGCCGGACCGCTCGCCGTCTCTGTCATGCCGCCTCCCTCTACGGGCTAAAACGCCCTGAAATGCCACGATGTTCCCGTGACACGCTGTTCTGTTCTCGTGTTGCCGGCGCCCTCGACTGCCGCCCGCAACAAGGTCTGGATCGCCGTCCGACAACCGGATTCGGGCCCTCCGCCCGGTTCCGGTTCCGCCCGTCAGCCGGCGATGTGGACGGGCGCGGGCGCCCCTGCGGTCCCGCCCGGCCCGTCATGGTCCTTCTGGCTCCCCGCTCCCGCGTCTTCTTCGTCCGCGGCGGGGTCCTGCGCCACCTGCCTGAGTTCCGCGATCGCGGCCTCGAAGTCCTCGAGCGAGTCGAACGCCCGGTAGACGGAGGCGAATCGCAGGTAGGCGACGAGGTCTAGCTCCTGCAACGGGCCGAGTATGGCCAGCCCCACGTCATGGGTGGTCAGCTCGGCGCTTCCGGTGGCCCGCACCGCCTCCTCGACCCGCTGGCCGAGCTGGGCGAGTGCGTCCTCGGTGACAGGCCGCCCCTGGCATGCCTTGCGCACGCCATTGATGACCTTGGTACGGCTGAATGGCTCGGTGACTCCGGACCGCTTCACCACCATGAGCGAGCACGTCTCCACGGTCGTGAAACGACGGGAGCAGTCAGGACACTGGCGGCGCCTGCGGATCGACGTGCCGTCATCGGTCGTACGACTGTCGACCACGCGGCTGTCGGGGTGCCTGCAGAAGGGGCAGTGCATGATCTCCAACCCTCCTCACAGCAGACTCGATGGCCTCGCGGGACCTCATGGACCCCTCGAAGCAGCCCCAAGCATAGGCGATCGCCGAGGGCTCTGAGACCCGGGGGACCACAACTTGTGGGCTACGGCCGCAACCCAACCACTAGATGTAGGGATCCGCCGACACATCGACAGTTTGCGCGTGTCGCACACGTACCGCTACGGCGGATACGGAGATACCGTGGGCGCCGCACGGAGGTCACGTGCGACTCCGGCGCAGATGGGGGCGGTCGTCCCGGTCAGCGGCGGTCCGGATGGCAGACTGGGCACACCCACAAGGCCATCCGCCCGGCGGTGAAGAGTACAACCATGGACCTTTTGTCCGCCGGGTACCGCGTGAGCCATACACCCAGACATGTGATCGCGTACGGTGAACCGCGTTTTTTCACTCGAACGTGTGTTTGGCGCAACCTTTCGAAAGCAACTACCGTTGTCCAGCAGGGAGACCATCGAGAGGGGCCGACGTGACCACGACCGCAGACAGTGCCACCATCACCGCCCAGGACCGCTCCCAGGGCCGACTCGACCCGGTGCATGCCATGAACGAAACCGTGAATCCCGAGGGGCAAAAGCGCTCCCTGCCGGGCCGACCTCCCGGCATCCGGGCGGACAGCTCGGGGCTCACCGACCGGCAGCGCCGGGTGATCGAGGTGATCAGGGACTCGGTGCAGCGGCGGGGCTACCCACCGTCGATGCGGGAGATCGGCCAGGCCGTCGGCCTGTCCAGCACGTCGTCGGTGGCGCACCAGCTGATGGCACTGGAGCGCAAGGGCTTCCTGCGCCGCGACCCGCACCGCCCGCGCGCCTACGAGGTGCGCGGCTCCGACCAGGCCGTGACCGTGCAGCCCACGGACACCGCCGG
The DNA here is from genome assembly GCF_055580905.1 of Streptomyces sp. NPDC031497. NCBI lineage: Bacteria > Bacillati > Actinomycetota > Actinomycetes > Kitasatosporales > Streptomycetaceae > Streptomyces > Streptomyces sp. NPDC031497. The sequence continues at coordinate 85,025 of NZ_JBVIKO010000027.1, read as the reverse complement.
CAAGCCCGCCGCATCGTATGTCCCGCTGGTCGGCCGGATCGCCGCCGGTGGCCCGATCCTCGCCGAGGAGTCGGTCGAGGACGTCTTCCCTCTCCCCCGGCAGCTGGTCGGTGACGGCGAGCTGTTCGTGCTCAAGGTCGTCGGTGACTCCATGATCGAGGCCGCGATCTGTGACGGTGACTGGGTCACCGTCCGCCGCCAGCCGGTCGCCGAGAACGGCGACATCGTCGCCGCGATGCTCGATGGCGAGGCCACCGTCAAGCGGTTCAAGCGCGAGGACGGCCACGTGTGGCTCCTCCCCCACAACTCGGCCTACGAGCCGATCCCCGGCGACGACGCGACCATCCTGGGCAAGGTCGTCGCGGTACTGCGGCGCGTCTGACGCCTGCGGCGGGCGGTCATCCGCCCGCCCTCCGATCGGGCCCCGGGACCCCTGCGCCGGTTCCGGGGTCCTGCACTGTCCGGACCCACGGCGACCGCCTCTTTGGATCGCGGGTTAGCCTGTCCCGTCCCGGGACAGGCTAACCCGCGATCACTCCGTCTCCGTCTCCGCCTGCCGCGCCGCCACGTCGATGGCCGCCAGCGACTTCCGGACCTGGTTACGGTCCGTGGTGTACCAGAAGTCGGGCAGTGACGACTTCAGATAGCCTCCGTACCGCGCGGTGGCCAACCGCTGATCGAGTACGGCGACCACACCCCGGTCCCCCGACGCCCGGACCAGCCGGCCCGCACCCTGGGCCATCAGCAGCGCGGCGTGGGTGGCGGCGACCGCCATGAAGCCGTTGCCGCCGGCATCCTCGACGGCCTTCTGCCGGGCGCTCATCAGCGGGTCGTCCGGGCGCGGGAACGGGATCTTGTCCATGACGACCAGCTGGCAGCTGGGGCCCGGGACGTCGACACCCTGCCACAGCGACAGCGTGCCGAAGAGACAGGTCTGGGGGTCCGCCGCGAAGTTCTTGATCAGCTCACCGAGGGTCTCCTCGCCCTGCAGGAGTATCGGGAACTCGGGGATCCGGACACGCAGCTCCTCCGCGGCCTGCTGGGCGGCCCGCATCGAGGAGAAGAGGCCGAGGGTGCGGCCGCCGGCCGCCTGGATCAGTTCGGTCAGTTCGTCCAGCATGTCGGCGCGGTCGCCGTCCCGCGCGGGGCGCGACAGGTGCTTGGCGACGTAGAGGATGCCCTGCTTCGGGTAGTCGAAGGGGGAACCGACGTCGACACCCTTCCACTGCGGGAGGTCATCGCCCTCGATGCCCTCCGGGGCGAGGCCCAGGGAGGCGCCCACTCCGTTGAAGTCGCCGCCGAGTTTGAGGGTCGCCGAGGTGAGGGTGACCGAGCGGTCCGCGAAGAGCTTCTCCCGGAGCAGGCCCGACACGGACATCGGGGCGACGCGCACGGAGGCGCCGAAGCGGTCGTGGCGTTCGTACCAGACGACGTCCCACTCGGAGCCGTTCACGATCCGCTCCGCCACGTCGTGGACGGTCTCCACCGAGGCCAGCGCCTGTTTGCGGACCGCGTCCTCGTCCTGGACCGACTTGTCACGGGTCGTGCCGATCGCCGAGATCACGGTGCGGGCGGCGTCCCTGAGGGCCGCCAGGGCATAACCGAGGTCTTCCGGGACCTCCTCCAGTCGGCCCGGCAGGGCCAGCTCCATCAGCCGCTCGAAACCCTCCGCGGCGGTCTGGAGCTGGTCGGCGGCCTTCTCGTCGACCAGCTTCGCGGCGCGCCGGACCGCTCGGTTGACCTGGCCCGGGGTGAGCTCGCCGGTGGCGACGCCGGTGACCCGCGAGACCAGTTCGTGCGCCTCGTCCACGATCAGCACCTCGTGCTGCGGGAGCACCGGGGCGCCCTCGATGGCGTCGATCGCGAGCAGCGCGTGGTTCGTGACGACGACATCGGCGAGTTTCGCGCGCTCGCGGGCCGTCTCGGCGAAGCACTCGGCGCCGTAGGCGCACTTGGAGGCGCCGAGGCACTCCCGGGAGGAGACCGAGACCTGGGCCCAGGCCTTGTCGGAGACGCCCGGGGTGAGGCCGTCACGGTCACCGGTCTCGGTCTCGTCCGCCCAGTCACGCAGCCGCAGCAGATCCTGGCCGAGCTTGCTGGTCGGCGCCGCCGCCTCGAACTGGTCGAAGAGGCCCTCCTCCTCGTCCTGCGGCACGCCCTCGTGCAGCCGGTGCAGACACAGGTAGTTCGACCTGCCCTTGAGCATCGCGAACTCCGGGCGGCGGCGCAGCAGCGGGTGCAGGGCGTCGACGGTGCGCGGCAGATCCCGCTCCACCAGCTGTCTCTGCAGGGCGAGGGTCGCCGTCGCCACGACGACCCGCTCCCCGTGGGCCAGCGCGGGCACCAGGTAGCCGAGCGACTTTCCGGTGCCGGTGCCGGCCTGGACCAGCAGATGAGATCCGTCGTCGATCGCTTCGGCAACCGATTCGGCCATGGTCACCTGGCCGGGGCGCTCCGTACCGCCGACAGCTGTGACAGCGGCATGCAGGAGTTCAGGGAGTGAGGGCTTCGTCATAGCGCGACCACCCTACGGCCCGGCACTGACAATCGGGCGATCAAGGCGGGGACGGGGGATGGGATCACGCCGGGGGCTCCTGGACGGGTGGGCTGAGGAGGGGCTGAGGAAGGGGAACGGAGGAAAGGGCAGGCCCAGGGGTTTGTCCGCGTCGATCTCCCCCGGGCGAGCGGGAACTTGAATCTTCCGGATTCTTCCGAGTGGCCGGGAACTTGATCGGCGGCCGCTTCGTACTACATGTGTACGCGCCATTACTCAGCGCTACATCAGATGACGTAGGGACCGGTCTCGGATCATGAGGGCGGCCCGTTTGGCAGGCAGGTCGACCTCGGCGGCGTAGCGGAACCCCGCGCCGAGGAAGGCGGCCACGGAGGGGGTGTTATGAAGATCGGGCTCCGCGACGACGCGCGCGCAGGCAGGGCGGTGATCGAGTACGAGATCGGCGGCGGCCCTGAGCAGGGCGGACCCCAGTCCCCGCCCCCGGTCGGCGGCATCGCCGATCAGGAGGTGGACCCCGGTGTCGTGCGGGCGGGCCGGATAGTGGCGGGCGAGCGGGTCCAGGTCCGCCCGGTAGATCTCCCAGTAGCTCATCGGGGTGCCGTCGAGCCTGCCCAGACAGGGCACGCTGCGCCCGTCTCCCGCGAGTTGGGCGTGCAGGTAGTCCTCCGTCTGCGCCCGTGAGCCGGCCAGCTGCCAGAACGCGGCCACGGCCGGGTCGTTCATCCAGCGGCTGATGATCGGCAGGTCGCGCTCAACATGGACCGGCACGAGGTGGAAGACGCCGACAGGGGTCGAGGTGGGGCCCCAGGTGGCGAGCTGATCGAGCAGGTCGAGCGTGTCCAGTGGGCCGAGCGGGTCGAGTGGGCCGAGCGGGTCGTGGTGGAGGTGGGTGGGTCGGCCGGGGGCGTGCGGGGGCGGTCCGTCAGAAGTGTGTGCAGTCGGTCGGACGGGAGCGCGTGGGGGCGGTTGTTCGTGGCTGAGGGCGGCTGCTCGTTCGTCGTCGAGTGCGGCTGCTCGTTCATGGGCGGGTGCGACGGGTCGTCCGAGGTCGAGCGCTGGGGCCTGGGCCTCGGTGGTCGGGGCGGTGTCGGGGCCGTCCGGTGCGGGGGGTGCGGGCAGTCCTCCACGGCCGTTGTCGGGGCCGGGCGTCCCGCCGACGTCGGGGTGGGTCGCCCCAGCGGGATCGGGGCCGGTCGCCTTCCCGGCGAAGAGGGCGAGGAGTTCGGCGGGCAGGCGGAGGTCCAGGGTGTCCTCGCAGTCCCGGGTGTCCTCGGCGGGACCTGAGCGGCCTGGGTGGGCGGGGTGGACCGGTACGGGGCCTGCGTCGGCGCTCGCGTCGGTGGGAGGCATGGTGCGCTCCTCTCAGGAGACGAGGTGGGTCATGTTCCTCGGTCGGTGAGGTGAATGGAGGTCGGCGGATGAAGGGCGGTGGAGGTCGGTCAATGAAGAGCGGTGGTGGGAGGGCCTGTGATGAAGGCGGCAGGGTCAGGGCGGTCAGGCGGTCAGGAGTGGAGGGGGTTGGTGATGGTGACGTAGACGGACTGGGTGTCGACCGGGCCGACGAGTTCGTCGAGGCCGTGCAGTCGGGTCAGCAGGTTGGCCTTGCAGCGCAGGACGGGTGAGTCGAGCAGGCGGCTGGGCAGGGAGGTGCGCAGCCGGGCGGGTCCGGAGGCCGTGTCGGTGAGGAACCGGCGGAAGGCCGCGAGCAGCAGGCGCTCGTCGGCGAGCCGCTGGGAGCCGAAAGCGCCGATCAGACCGAGCACGTTGTTGATGCCGAGGTAGTAGGCGAAGCGTTCGTCGGTGACCTCGTCGGAGACGAAGGTGTCGCTGTGCTCACCGATGCCGGGCAGCCGGGCGTCGAGTTCTGCCCGCCGGGACTCGCGGAAGTAGTAGCCCTGGTTGTCGCGGTAGCGCCCGCCGGCAGGCCAGCCGTCGGCGTCCAACAGGAGCAGGGTGTTCTGCTGGTGTGCCTCCAGGGCGATACCGGCCTCGCCGTCGAGCCAGAGCACCGGGCGGACGACCTGCTCCAGGTAGCGCAGGAACCACTCGGCACTGACGGCGCCGACGGGGCGGCCGGTGCGTTCGGCGAGCCGGGCGACCACCCGGGCCAGCCGGGACCGGTACGGCCGGGGGCTGCCGTTGGCCACCGGGGCATCGAGGGGGCGGGGTGCGACCAGACCGGCGAGACAGGACACGTCGTCGGCGGGGGTGAAGGGGTTGTGCCGGATCACCACGTCGAGTCCGGGCACGGGCCGGCCGTCCTGGCCGTCCACGCCCAGCCAGGCGGGGTCCCGCACGATGTCGAAGCCGGGGTGCGCGGCCTGCCACTGCTTGGCGAGGCCGCTGCGCAGCAGGCGGTGCATCTCGACGCCTCGGTGGAGTTCCTTGCGAAGGTTCTCCCGGCGGGAGTTGGTGATGCGCAGGCCCAGCGACAGCTTGAGCATGGCGGGGGCGCCGGTGCGGTGAACGGTTCGTACGGAGGAGGTGGGGTACCAGGGAGCGCCGAGGGGGCCCAGGTCGCGCAGGAGTCCGGCGTCGAGAAGGGCGGCGGTCACCTCGCGGTGGCGGACCTCGCGGGCCTGCCAGGGGTGCAGGGGCAGGGCGGCGCCGTAGCCGTCGGGCAGCGTCAGGGGCGTGCCGGCCAGGCTTTCCATGAGGTGCGGCGCGGGGATGAGGCGGCCGCGCTCGGTCCAAGCCGAGTCGGTGGCGAGCAGGGAGGAGGCGACCCCCATCCAGTGCAGGGGGAAGGAGCCGCGCAACTCCGGTGAGTAGAGCCGGGCTTCGGAGTCGGTCAGGCCCTCGCGGCTCTTCGGGGTCGGGTGCAGTGGATGCCCGAGGAGGAGAGCCTGCTCGGCGGCGAGAAAGCGGTCGTGGCCGTCGACGGGGTGAGCACGCCGGTCCGTGATGAAGGTGACCGTGCGGCGCAGGGAGTCGGCGACCCGGGCCACGAGGTCGCCGGCGTCGGGAACGGCCTGAGTGCGGGGGGTACCTTCGGCGAGGCGGGGGCGGCCTTCGGCGCGCACAGGACCGTGGTCGGGGTGGACGGGACCGCCGTTGGCCTGGACGGGACCACCGTTGGCTTGGGGGACCGTGCTGGGGCTCTCAGCCGGACCTACGCTGCCGTCGGCTCGGCCGGCGTTCCCATCAACGTGACCGGGGCCGCTCTGGTCGACGTGACCGAGGCCGCTCTGGGCTCGGCCCGCCGTTTCTCCCGCGGCTCCGGCCGTCTCGCGGGTGAGCAGGGCCGCGAGGGTGAGGGCGTCGACGGGTGGGGCGGTGTCGGGGGCGCCCGCCAGGCGGGGTGGGCCGAAGCGGTGCCAGCCGGTCGGGGACCAGTGGCGGACCGGGGTGACCAGGGCCGTACCACTGGCGGGCAGCGGGATGCGAAGGGTGCCGGTGCCAGGCGCGGGGAGGTCCGTCTCGCGTGCCCAGCAGCGGAGCAGGTTCTCCACGGCGGCGGCCTGGGCGGCGGTGTGCGGGTCGGGGTGTTCCAGAAGGTCCCCGATGTCGTCGCGAGGCCGCTCGGGCGCGAAAGCGCGGCCGCGTTGCTGGGGAACCGACTCGGCGAGCGGAACGGGGCGTCCCTGTGGGCCTTGGTCTCCGTGGTCGTCGGGGGTGGGGGTGGCGTTCAAGGGGGTTCCTCGGGGGCTCGGACGGTGCGGGGTGGCCGTTGGCGTTGGCGTTGGCGTTGGCCGTCGTACGCGGCGAACTCGGCTGATCAGAGGGTGAATTGAGTGCTGACTGTCCTTATGGGAGAGGTGTGGACGATGTGGGATCTCATGCACGCGCCGGTCGCGCCGGCCGGGCCGTTCGCGCCGGTCGGGCCGTTCCGGGCGCGCCGGCCGACTGGTTCGGTTCGGCGGCGCCGGGCGGTCGGCCTGCTCACTACGGTTCGGCGGCGCCGGGGGACCGACCTGCTGACCACGGTCCGGCGGGTGGCCGTCTGCCGGACGGTCCGACGGATCGGTTCCCTCGGGGCGATCCGTTCGGCCGGGTCGCCATGGGCGTGGTGGCCGGTCGGCCCGTTCCGGGTGAGTGGGCTAGCCGGCCGGCTCCTTGCGGCCGTCGGGCCGGCGAGGCTGCCGGACGCCGTGGGCGGCCGGGTCGCGGGCCACCGCCGCCACGGCGTCGGCGAGGCGGTCCAGGACGGCGGTCGCCTGTTCGTCGGTGATGTTCAGCGGCGGCAGGAGTCGTACGACACCGGCATGGCGGCCGCCGAGCTCGACGATCAGGCCCCGTTCCAGGCAAGCGCGCTGTACGGCAGAGGCCAGTTCGGGAGCGGCGGGATGCGGCCGGGGCCGACCCGCACCGCTCCACCCGCTCACCGCGCCACCACCCCGGTCCCCCCCGCTCACGGCAGCGCCTCGCATCTCCACCGCCCTACCAGAACCCCAGACCTCGCCCTGGCCGTCTCCCACGGACCGCACGCGCCCCTCCCCCGCAACCCCCGCACGCCTCTCCCCCACGCCGCCCGCAACCCCCGCACGCCTCTCCCCCGCGCCCCCCGCAGCCCCCACACACTCCTCCCCCTCCGGGTCCACCAGCTCCACCCCGATCATCAGCCCCCGCCCGCGCACATCACCCACGCACGCGAACTCCTGCTGGAGGATGCGCAGTTGGGCGAGCATGCGGGAGCCGAGAAGGCCCGCGCGTTCGGCGAGGCCGTTCTCGCGGACGTGGGCGAGGGTGGCCGTGCCGGCGGCCATGGCGAGTTGGTTGCCCCGGAACGTGCCGGCGTGGGCGCCGGGTTCCCACACGTCGAGGTCGTCGCGGTAGACGACGACCGCGAGGGGGAGGCTGCCGCCGATGGCCTTGGAGAGAACCATCACGTCGGGGGTGACCCCGCTGTGTTCGACGGCCCAGAAGGCGCCGGTCCTGCCCACCCCGGTCTGGATCTCGTCCGCGACGAGGGGGATGGAGCGGTCGGCGGTGAGCCGGCGCATCTGGCGGAGCCAGTCGTCCGGTGCCGGGATCACCCCGCCCTCGCCCTGGACGGGTTCGAGGATCATCCCGGCGGGCAGTGGGACGCCGGACTTGGGGTCGTCGAGAACGGACTCGGTCCAGCGGGCGGCGAGTTCGGCGCCGTCCGGGCCGCCGACGCCGAACGGGCAGCGGTAGTCCTGGGGGTAGGGCAGCCGGGCCACGCGGACGTCGGCGGCCCCGCCGGAAGCGGCCAGCGCCCCGGTGGTCATGCCGTGGTACGCGCCGGTGAAGGCGAGGATGCCGGTGCGGCCGGTCGCGGCCCGGACGAGTTTGAAGGCGGCCTCCACGGCGTCCGTACCGGCGGGCCCGCAGAACTGGACGCGGGCGCGGTCCGCGAGGCCGGGCGGCAGCGTGCGGAACAGTTCGGTGATGAAGGCGTCCTTGACCGGGGTCGCCAGGTCGAGGACGGAGAGCGGGGCACCGGAGTCGAGGACCTTGCGGATCGCCTCCAGCACCACCGGGTGGTTGTGGCCGAGCGCGAGGGTGCCGGCGCCGGAGAGGCAGTCCAGGTAACGGCGGCCGTCAGCGCCCTCGATGGTCAGGCCGCGGGCGCGCACCGGCACGATGGGGAGGGCGCGCGCATAGGTCCGGGCCCGCGACTCGCGCGCTGACTGGCGTCTCAGGATCCCCTCGTGCGCCGCGTGCGCTCCCCCGAACGTCCCCCCGGTCACCGACTCCGTCACGGCCACGGTTCGCTGTCCTCCCCGCTGTTCAGAGGCGAGTTGATCGGCGGGTACCGGGCACAGGCAGCGGAACCCCCACCGCTACCAACCCCGGACCGTCCAGCGGGTTACGGGTTGCCTCAAGATCCTTGCCGCGCCCTTTCCTTGTTCCTTACTCGTCCGCCGCCACCGTTCGGCCTGCCGGACAAGGACCCACCACTCGACACGATCCCCGATGCACGTACACATCGAGCCGGCCGTACGCGCGCGTGACGACACCGGCTGCCCGCGCCTTATCCACCCGGAGTCCGAGCCACGGCTCCCGCACTGGTGAGGGCGCCGTGCCGGCTGCGGGCGGTGGTGGCCGGAGGGGCAGGTGGGCGGGGTTGTCCGGGCGGAGGGCCCGTAGCGAAACCGTTGCCCTTCCATGGGTGGCCCCGCACAGCGACCGCATAGTGTGTGGCGCTGAAGTTCCTTACCGACAGGGGGAGTCACCACCATGCGATCCATCCGGCCGTCGTTCACCCGTCGAAGGGGCGCGCCCCGGGCGCTGGCGGCCGTCGCCCTCGCCTCGACGCTGGCGCTGACCGCCACCGCCTGCGGCGGCTCCGGCGACGACAACGCGGGCGCCTCGGCGTCCGCGTCCGCCACGGCCGACACCGGTGACGGCAAGATCAAGATCCCGGACGACATCAAGAACAAGCTCAAAGAGCACGGGATCGACATCGACAAGTGGAAGAACGGCGCCTGGAAGAACTGGAACAGGGACGACTGGCTGCGCGAGGCCAACGACTTCATCAACCCCATCATCAAGGGCCTGTGGGACCCGGACCGGATGCGGGACGCCAACGACCCGGACAAGGACAAGGGCGTCGACGACAACGACCTCTCCGGTGACCAGGGGGTGACCGACCCGACGCCGGACCCGGTCGAGGCGAAGGCCGTGCGGCCGACGTACCACGCCAACGCGGCCACCGCCGGGAAGGTGTTCTTCGACTCCCCCGAGGGCACGATGGTCTGCTCGGCGACGGTCGTCGAGGACCCCGCGCACCCGGGCAAGTCCAACCTGGTGTGGACGGCGGGCCACTGTGTGCACGCCGGCAAGAACGGCGGCTGGTACCGCAACATCGCGTTCGTGCCGTCGTACAACGACCAGGGGCTGACGGGTACGGCGCTCACGCAGGCGACGCGCTCCCAGGTCGCGCCGTACGGCGTCTGGTGGGGTGACGGGGCGCAGACCTCGCAGCAGTGGATCAACCAGGGCGGCGAGACGGGCGGCGACGGCGCGTCGTACGACTACGCCGTGATCCATGTGACACCGGAGCAGGGCAGTGGCGGCAAGTCCCTTGAGGAGACGGTCGGTTCGGCGCTTCCGGTGAACTTCGACGCTCCGGCCGTTCCGAAGGTGTCGAGCATCACGGCCACCGGGTATCCGGCGGCGAAGCCGTACGACGGGTCGCTGCTGTACCAGTGCGCGGACAAGCCGGGGCGGCTGTCCGTCGACGCGTCGGCGCCGACGATGTACCGGATCGGCTGCACGATGACCGGCGGGGCGTCCGGTGGCGGCTGGGTGGAGACGGGTGCCGACGGCAAGCCGGCGCTGGTGTCCAACACGTCGATCGGACCGGTGAGTTCGGGGTGGCTGGCGGGGCCGCGGTTCGGTGACGTGGCCAAGGGCGTGTATGACGGCGTCAGCAAGGAGTTCGCTGACCAGTAAGAGGGATGAGCGTCGCCTTTGCGCCATGGTGCGCCAGGTGCGTTGGCGGCTGACGCGCCGTGGTGGTTGCTCGCGCAGTTCCCCGCGCCCCTGAAAGCGTGAAGGGCCGGCCCCCTTGAAAGGGGGCCGGCCCTTCACGCAGCAGTCGTCACGCAGCCGGAGCCGGAACGTACGGCGTCAGTTCCGCCGCCAGTTCCTCGTGGACCCGGACCTTGAGCAGGGTGCCCTCGGCGGTGTGCTCCTCCGAGAGGACCTCGCCCTCGTCGTGGGCGCGGGCGACCAGCTTGCCGTGGGTGTACGGGACCAGGGCCTCGATCTCGACCGACGGGCGGGGCAGCTCGTCGTCGATCAGGGTGAGAAGTTCCTGGATGCCCTGGCCGGTGCGGGCCGAGACCGCGAGGGAGCGCTTCTCGTTGCGCAGCAGCCGCTGGAGGACCAGCGGGTCGGCCGCGTCCGCCTTGTTGATCACCACGATCTCGGGTACGTCGGTGGCTCCGACCTCCCTGATCACTTCGCGCACGGCGGCCAGTTGCTCCTCCGGGACCGGGTGCGAGCCGTCGACCACGTGCAGGATCAGGTCGGCGTCGCCGACCTCCTCCATGGTGGAACGGAACGCCTCGACCAGGTGGTGGGGCAGGTGGCGCACGAAGCCGACGGTGTCGGCCAGCGTGTAGAGGCGGCCGCTCGGGGTCTCCGCGCGGCGGACCGTCGGGTCCAGGGTCGCGAACAGGGCGTTCTCGACCAGGACACCGGCGCCGGTGAGGCGGTTGAGCAGGGACGACTTGCCGGCGTTGGTGTAGCCCGCGATGGCGACGGACGGCACCTTGTGGCGCTTGCGTTCCTGGCGCTTGATGTCGCGGCCGGTCTTCATCTCCGCGATCTCCCGGCGCATCTTCGCCATCTTCTCGCGGATCCGCCGCCGGTCCGTCTCGATCTTGGTCTCACCGGGACCACGGGTGGCGAGGCCGCCGCCCGAGCCGCCGCCCATCTGCCGGGACAGCGACTGACCCCAGCCGCGCAGGCGCGGCAGCATGTACTGCATCTGTGCGAGCGCGACCTGCGCCTTGCCCTCTCGGGACTTGGCGTGCTGGGCGAAGATGTCCAGGATCAGGGCGGTCCGGTCGATGACCTTGACCTTGACGACGTCCTCCAGCTGGATCAGCTGGCCCGGGCTCAGCTCACCGTCGCAGATGACGGTGTCCGCGCCCGTTTCGACGACGATGTCGCGCAGCTCCAGGGCCTTGCCGGAGCCGATGTAGGTGGCCGCGTCGGGCTTGTCGCGGCGCTGGATGACACCGTCGAGCACCAGCGCGCCCGCCGTCTCGGCGAGGGCGGCCAGCTCCGCGAGGGAGTTGTCCGCGTCCTGCACGGTGCCCGTGGTCCATACCCCGACCAGCACGACGCGCTCCAGACGGAGCTGTCGGTACTCGACCTCGGTGACGTCCTCGAGCTCGGTGGAGAGGCCCACCACGCGGCGCAGGGCCGCGCGCTCGGAGCGGTCGAACTGGTCGCCGTCCCGCTCTCCGTCGATCTCGTGGCTCCAGGCGACGTCCTCTTCCATCAGGGCATCGGCCCGAAGACCTTCGGGGTAGTCCTGCGCGAGGCGCCTGGTGTCCTGGGAAGGGGAAGAAGAGGAGGTCATTGGGTCCTTACGTCGATGGGGATGCCGAAGTCGGCGTTCACTTGCTCAACGTACGAGTACCCCGGGAGATTCCCCGTGACCCGTACCGTGCCGACCCCATGATGGTCGCACGGTACGTCCTGTCACGGCACCGTGTTATTCCGGGGGCCGGGCCGTCGTCACCTCTTGGACTGCTTGGCCGGGGCCGGGGTCTGCTTCCAGTCCGGGTGGCCGGGCATCGGCGGGGTCTTCTCGCCGTACAGCCAGGCGTCGAAGAAGCCGGTGAGGTCGCGGTTCGCGACCGCGGAGGCCAGCTTCACGTAGTCGGCGGTGGTGGCGGTGGCGTCCTTGTGGCGCTGCACCCAGATCCGCTCCAGGCGCTCGAAGGCGGGCTTGCCGATCTCCTGGCGGAGGGCGTAGAGGGCGAGGGCGGCGCCGTCGTAGATGTTGGGGCGGAAGATGCTGATCTTCTGGCCGGGGTCGGGCGCCTTGGGCAGGGCGGGCGGTCCACCGGCGGCGCGCCAGCGGTCGGAGGCGCCGTAGGCGGCCTTCATGCGGTTGATCATGGGCTGCTTGCCCTTCTCCTCCGCGTACAGCGCCTCGTACCAGGTGGCGTGCCCCTCGTTCAGCCATACGTCCGACCAGACGTGCGGGCTGACGCTGTCGCCGAACCACTGGTGGGACAGCTCGTGCACCATGATCGACTCGATGTACCACTTGGGGTACGCGGGCTCGGTGAACAGCTTCTTCTCGAAGAGGGAGAGGGTCTGGGTCTCCAGCTCGAAGCCGGTGGTCGCCTGTGCCATGAGCACGCCGTAGGTCTCGAAGGGGTAGGCCCCGACCTTGCTCTCCAGCCAGGCGATCTGGTCCGGGGTCTTGGCCAGCCAGGGTTCGAGGGTCTTGGCGTCGGCGCTCGGGACGACGTCCCGGACGGGCAGGCCGTGCGGGCCGGTGCGGTGCAGTACGGCGGAGCGGCCGATGGAGACCTGGGCCAGTTCGGTGGCCATGGGGTGCTGGGTGCGGTAGGTCCAGGTGGTCTGCCGGCCGATCCGGGCGGTCTCGGTGGGGAGGCCGTTGGCGACGACGGTGTAGCCGTTCGGGGCGGTGATGTGGAAGGTGAACATCGCCTTGTCGGACGGGTGGTCGTTGCACGGGAAGACCAGGTGGGCGGCGTCGGCCTGGTTGGCCATGGCGAGCCCGTCGGTGGTGCGCACCCAGCCGCCGTCCTGGCCCTTGGCGGCCGTCGGGTCGCTGGTGTGCTTCACGGTGATCCGCGTCCAGCCGCCCTGCCGCAACGGCTGGTCCGGGGTGACGACCAGGTCGTCGCCGGCGCTGGAGAAGGCGGCGGCCCGGCCGTCGACCTCGACGGACTCGACCTTGCCATGCGCGAAGTCCAGGTTGATCCGGTCCAGGTCGGTGGTGGCCCAGGCGTCGATCGTGGTGACGGCCTGGAGCGGCTTGTCGTTGCTGCCGGGATAGGTGAGGGAGAGGTCGTACGACGCCACGTCGTACCCCGGGTTGCCGAGGTACGGGAAGAGCCGGTCGCCGATGCCCAGCGGCGCCGGCGGGGCGCTCGCGCCGAGCAGGGCGACGGAGACGGCGGAGGCGAGCAGGGCGATGTGCCGGCGCCGGGGCCGACGGGCGCGAAGGGTGAGCGACATGAACCACCGCTACCAGCGCGCTCCCGCCTCCCGGCGACGACGCGCGCCCGATCCACTCGAACGGGTAACTCAGACGCGTCTGTCGTCGGCCAGGACGGCCGCCTCACTGGTGTTGGGCTCGGTCCACGTCGTACACCCCGGCCACGTTGCGCATCGCGCGCATCAGGGCGGGCAGGTGGGCCGCGTCGGGCAGCTCGACGGTGTAGGTATGACGGACCCGCTGCTGGCTGGGCGGTTCCACGGTGGCCGAGACGATCTCGGCGCCCTCCTGGGCCATGGCCTCGGTGAGGTCGGCGAGCAGATGCGGGCGGCCGAACGATTCGGCGACCAGGGTGACCCGGCAGGCGGTGCTGTCACCCCAGCTCACGGCGGTCTCGGGGCGCCCGGTGCCCTTCATGTGCGCCACCGCGGCGCAGGCCACGCGGTGCACGGTGACCACTCCGCCGCGCACGGCGAAGCCGGTGACCTCGTCGGGCGGTACGGGGGTGCAGCAGCCGGCCAGCCGTACGGTCGCGTCGGGCCGGTCGACGACCACGACGCTGGCGGTGCGGGGTGTGGGTGCCTGGGGCTCCGGGATCGGGCGCGTGGGTACGGCGACGGGGGCGTGGGGCTCTTCGGTGCTGTCCGGATGGGTGGCGAGCCAGCGTTGGATGGCGATGCGCGCGGCGGGCGTGTGGGCGTGTTCCAGCCACTCCCGGGAGGGTTCGGAGGCCGGGTCCTGGCCCATCAGCAGCTGGACGGTGTCACCGTCCTTGAGGACGGTGCTGAGGGTGGCGAGTCGGCCGTTGACCCGGGCGCCGATGCAGGCGTGCGCGTCCTCGCCGTACTGGGCGTAGGCGGCGTCGACGCAGGTGGCGCCCTCGGGGAGGCCGAGGGTGCCGCCGTCGGGGCGGAAGACGGTGATCTCGCGGTCCTGGGCGAGGTCCTCGCGGAGGGTGGACCAGAAGGTGTCGGTGTCGGGCGCGGCCTTCTGCCAGTCGAGGAGGCGGGAGAGCCAGCCGGGGCGGGTCGGGTCGGCCCGCTCGCCGTCGGCGGGAGCCTCGGCGCCGGGCAGGTCGGCGGCCGGGGCGTAGGGGTTGCCGAGGGCGACGACACCGGCCTCGGCGACCTTGTGCATCTGGTGGGTGCGGATGAGGACTTCGGCGACCTGCCCGTCGGCGCGGGCCACCGCCGTGTGGAGCGACTGGTACAGGTTGAACTTCGGTACGGCGATGAAGTCCTTGAACTCCGAGACCACCGGGGTCAGACAGGTGTGCAGTTCGCCGAGTACGGCGTAACAGTCCGCGTCCTCGTTGACCAGCACAAGGAGCCGGCCGAAGTCGGCGCCGCGCAGTTCGCCGCGTTTGCGGCTGACGCGGTGGACGGAGACGAAGTGCCGTGGCCGGATGAGGACTTCGGCGGGGATGTCGGCCTCGCGCAGCACCCCGCGCACCTCGTCGGAGATCACTGCGAGGGGGTCGTCCGCGCGGGCCGCGTTCTCGGCGATCAACTCCCGTGTGTGCGCGTACTCCTCGGGGTGCAGGATCGCGAAGACCAGGTCCTCCAGCTCGGTCTTCAGGGCCTGTACGCCGAGCCGTTCGGCGAGCGGGATGAGGACGTCACGGGTGACCTTGGCGATGCGCTCCTGCTTCTCGGGGCGCATCACGCCGAGGGTGCGCATGTTGTGGAGCCGGTCGGCGAGCTTGATCGACATCACGCGGACGTCGCTGCCGGTGGCGACGAGCATCTTCCGGAACGTCTCGGGTTCGGCGGCGGCCCCGTAATCGACCTTCTCGAGTTTCGTCACCCCGTCGACCAGGTAACGGACCTCCTCGCCGAACTGTTCCCGCACCTGGTCGAGGGTCACATCGGTGTCCTCGACGGTGTCGTGGAGCAGAGAGGCCGTCAGGGTCGTGGTCTCGGCGCCGAGTTCGGCGAGGATCAGGGTGACCGCGAGGGGGTGGGTGATGTACGGCTCGCCGCTCTTGCGCATCTGGCCGCGGTGCGAGGACTCGGCCAGGACGTAGGCGCGGCGCAGGGGTTCGAGGTCGGCGTCGGGGTAGTGGGCGCGGTGTGCCTCGGCGACATGGCCGATGGCGTCGGGCAGCTTGCCGCGGGCCGCGTTGCCGAGGAGCGCGGCCCGGCCGAGCCGGCGCAGGTCGATCCGGGGGCGGGCCTTCCTGCGGGCCGCTGTGGGCACTACAGGTCCGGGCGTCGCAGGGTTCGTGGCCTCCGCACTCATGGGCACCTCCGGCTCGTGGACCGGCGGACGGGATCCCTGGGCATACAACGGCTCAGGGATTGGCGACATTCCCCCGTCCGTGCCGGTGCTTGATGCTACCGAGCCCAACACGCCCGACTGACCGCCTCCCGCCCAGCGTGAAACGGATCACCCATTCGAGCGACGACTTGGAGGTTTACGATTTTGCGCCACCTGTTCGGGGGGTGGCCGACGTTTCTCGCCACCGGGGGCAACACGGCCCGTGGATCCGGATGTTGTACGACGCCCCCGACCTCGGTTCCCGACGTCCGGCCGGTTCAACGGGCGGCGTTTTCCAGCCATTCGGCGTCGATCTCGCCTTCGGCCACGATCACGGCGGGGCCGGTCATCTCGATCTCTCCGTCGGGTCGTTCGGTGATGACGAGGCGTCCGCCGGGCACGTCCACGGTGTACGTCGCCGGGGTTCCGGTGACGGCGGGGTCGGCGCCGTCGCGACGGGCGGTGGCCACGGCTACCGCGCAGGCGCCGGTGCCGCAGGAGCGGGTCTCGCCGGAGCCGCGCTCGTGCACGCGCATGGCGACGTGGCGGGGGCCGCGGTCGACGACGAACTCGACGTTGACCCCTTCGGGGTAGGCCGAGGGCGGGCTGAAGGGGGGCGGGGTGTAGAGGTCGCCGGCGTGCGCGAGGTCCTCGACGAAGGCGACGGCGTGCGGGTTGCCCATGTTCACGTTCCGGGCGGGCCAGCTGCGGTCGCCGACGCTCACCGTGACGTCGCTCTCGGGGAGGCGGGCGCGGCCCATGCCGGCGGTGATGTCGCCGTCCTTGGCGATGTGGACGGTCTTCACACCGCCGCGGGTGGCGACGGCGAAGTCGCCCTCCGTGACGTGCCCGGCGCGCTGGAGGTAGCGGGCGAAGACGCGGACGCCGTTGCCGCACATCTCGGCGATCGATCCGTCGCCGTTGCGGTAGTCCATGAACCACTCCGCGTCGGCGGCCATCCCCTTGGCCTCGGGGTGCGCGGCGGACCGGACGACGTGCAGCACACCGTCGGCGCCGATGCCTGACCGGCGGTCGCACAGGGCGGTGACGGCGGCCGGGGTGAGGGCCAGGGCGTTGTCCGGGTCCGGGACGATCACGAAGTCGTTCTCGGTGCCGTGGCCCTTGAGGAAGGGGATGCTCATTCTTCGAGGGTAAGGGAGGGGTGCGTCGTGCTTCGGCCGCGGGCCGGTGGGGGCTGACCGCGCCCGCGCGGCAGAGCCGCACGTCGATACGGCCCCGCGCCCCTTACGGACGCTTCAGTCAGGGCGCTTCCAGGCAGGCCGCCTGTCAGCGCAGTCGCGCCACGCGCCAGACAGCCAGGACGATCACCAGCGCCACCAGGACCACGTATCCGAGCACCACGCGCCAGTCGGGCCTGCGGTCCGAGCCCCGCGCGGGGAAGCCCGGCAGGGTGTAGCCCACCCGGCGGGCCGCCGTCAGGCCCCAGCCCGCCGCGCAGGAGCAGATCAGCAGGCCAAGCATCGCGATGACCGCGCCGCTGTCGCCGAAGTCGAAGGCCAGAGGGAAGGCGAACATCAGGGAGCCCACCGCGGCCAAACCCACGATCGGGGCCAGCTGCCACAGGCGCAGACGGCGCTGCGGGCGGAGCTCGACCTCGACCTCGGGGCCGCTGGTGAACATCTCCTCCGGCTCGGGGCCGTCGGCGGTCACCCCGCCGCCCACCGTGTCGTCCGGACCGTCCGGCGTCAGTCGGTCCTCGACCGCGTCCGGATCACCCGGTTCCACGGCGACGTGCTCGGTGTCTCGTGCGGTGTCGCGAGGGCCGGCCTCCATCGCCACGCGCCCTCCCAACTAGGACTCCACTTGCGATCGAAGCTCGATGATGGCACGGCGCCGGAGGCCTCGATGACCGGTGGCGCATCCCGATGCCATGACGTGATCAGGCTGTGACCGGTCGTTCGAGCAACGCCAGGGCCAGCCGCGGAAGTTCCTCGCGGTCCGCCGCGGCCCCACTCAACCAGTGCACCCGGGGGTCGCGCCTGAACCATGAATCCTGACGGCGCGCGAAGCGCTTGGTGGCACGAACGGTCTCGGCGCGTGCTTCCGCTTCCGTGCACTCCCCGGCGAGCGCCGTGAGGACCTGCTGGTAGCCGAGCGCACGCGACGCCGTACGGCCCTCGCGCAGCCCGTGCGCCTCCAGTGCGCGCACCTCGTCCACGAGCCCGGCCTCCCACATCCGGTCGACGCGCAGCGCGATGCGCTCGTCGAGCTCGGGGCGGGCCACGTCGACGCCGATCTGGACGGTGTCGTAGACCGAGTCATGGCCCGGGAGGTTGGCGGTGAAGGGCCGGCCGGTGATCTCGATCACCTCCAGGGCCCTGACGATACGGCGACCGTTGCTGGGCAGGATGGCGCGGCCGGCCTCGGGGTCGGCCGCGACCAGCCGGGCGTGCAGGGCGCCGGAGCCGCGCAGCGCGAGTTCCTCCTCCAGGCGGCCCCTGACCTCGGGGTCGGTGCCGGGGAACTCCAGGTTGTCGACGGCGCCGCGGATGTAGAGCCCGGAGCCGCCGACCAGGACCGGCCAGCGGCCCTCGGCGAGCAGGGCGTCGATGCGGGCGCGGGCGAGCCGCTGATACTCGGCGACGGAGGCCGTGACGGTCACGTCCCAGACGTCGAGCAGGTGGTGCGGCACATCGGCGCGCTCCTCGGGCGTCAGCTTGGCGGTGCCGATGTCCATCCCCTGGTACAGCTGCATGGAGTCGGCGTTGACGACCTCGCCGCCGAGCCGTTGGGCCAGGAAGACGCCGAGGTCGGACTTTCCGGCCGCGGTGGGGCCGACAACGGCGATGACACGGGGGGTGGGGGGTGCGCTGCTCACCGCACCAGTCTCGCAAACCTCGGGGGCGGGTCTCGAACGAGTTACGTGACAGTCCGTGTCCGGCTTCGTTGCCCGTTGCGAGGTTCCCGCCGCCGGCGAGAGGCGGTGACCGGGGTGGCGCAAACGGACGCACCGGGTCACGCGGGATTTCGCTCACACGAGTAACGTATGGAGTGGATATGGGCATTTTCGCACGATTCCTCGGGAAGAAGCCGAAGGCCGTGGAGGAGCCGGACACCGAGGCGCCGGCCGGTACCGAGCCGGACGGGTCCGTGGCGGAGGACACGGTGAAGAACGCCGTGGAGAGCGCTGCGGAGAAGGCGGTTGAGGAGACGGCGGAGGACGCGGCCGGGGCGACGGCGGCGAAGGAGCCGGGCGAGGACGGCGGCGGGAGCGCGGAGGCGCGGACGGAACCGGAGCCCGTCGCGGTCCCCGGCGCCGAGAGCACCGAGATCCCCCAGCAGCAGTCCGCCAAGGAGGCCGCCGACAACGAGGTCGGCGAGGACGCCCGCACATAGCGGCCCGCGAGGGAAGCCATAGGGAAGGTAGCCATGGGTCTTTTGGACAATTTGAAGGCCAAGCTCGCCCCGGCCAAGGACCGGGTCTCTGACCTCGCGCAGCAGCACGAGGACAAGATCGACAAGCTCCAGCACGGCATCGACAAGGCCGCGCGGGTCGTCGACGAGAAGACCAAGGGCAAGTACAGCGACAAGATCCAGACGGGTACGGGCAGGGCCAAGGACGCCATGGACCGGTTTGTGCACCCGGACGCGACCGACCCCACCGCGCCGACCCGGCCGGAGGGCCCGCCGCCGGCTTCCTGAGCCGGGCGGACCACGCGGATCGGCGGACGGCCGAGAGTCACCCGACTCCCGGCCGTCCGCCGTTTCGCGGAGCGGTCAGGACCAGGTCGCCACGAGGTAGCAGACGCCGTAGGGCGCGTCGTCGTGGAGCAGCGCCCCGGCGAGGCCCGCGTCCTCGGCCGCGCCGGCCAGGACCTGCCAGGGGGCCCGCCCCGAGGCCTTGAGCTGGTACGCCAGGTCGGCGTCGAGGGCCTTGATCGCCGCGAGGTCGGCGGTGCCGAGCGCGCGGGCCGCCTCGGCGTCGAAGGGGGCCGCCCGCTCGTCGAGGTAACCGGGCGCCTTGAGGGTGCGGCAGGCGCTGGCGTCGCCCATGACCAGCATCGCCACCCGCGTGGCCCGCCCGGCGATCTCCCGGCCGGTTCGGAGGCGCCGTTCGGCCTCCAGGGGCTCTCCCACGCCCAGCCCCTCGATCGGCGCGTCGGCCCAGCCGGTGCGCTCCAGCAGCCAGGCGCCGACGGCGAGCGAGGCAGGCAGCTCCCGCTCACCGGCCGCGCCGCTGCCGAGCTGTACGCCGACGTCCACGCCGAAGCCGCGGAAGGAGCCCCGGCTGCCCTGCGGGAACACGCCCCGCCCGGACTTCTCCGCGGGCCCGACCACCACCAGCAGGTCGGGCCGCGCGGCGGCGAGCACGCCCACCGCGTCGGCGCAGGCGGCCCGGACGGCGTCCAGCTCGGGGGCGGCACCCGCGGCGACCTCGGGGACGAGGAGCGGCGGGCAGGGGCAGACGGCGGCGACGACAAGCATGATCGGCAGGGTAGCGGCGACGGCCCCCGAAGGTCAGTCAGCGGCGGCGGCCGCCCCTGGTCGGTCCTCGATCAGCACGTCGGTCAGGTCGATGCTCCGTTCCACCCGTATCGCGGCAGGCCGTCAGTCGCAGCCGCAGCCGCTTCCCGAGGTCACCGGCAGCGGCTCCGGTACGCCGATCCTGGGCAGTCCGAGCAGCACGCCCGCCGGCTTGGCCGCCTCGGCGGCGTTGCGCTTCTCCCAGGCATCGCCCGCGCGGGTCCGGCGCACGTCCAGTACGGCGCCCTCGGCGAGGAGGTGGTGCGGGGCGGCGTAGGTGATCTCGACCGTGACGACGTCGCCGGGGCGGACCTCCTGGTCGGGCTTGGTGAAGTGGACCAGGCGGTTGTCGGGGGCGCGGCCGGAGAGGCGGTGGGTGGCGCCGTCCTTGCGTCCCTCGCCCTCGGCGACCATCAGCTCCAGGGTGCGGCCGACCTGCTTCTTGTTCTCGTCCCAGGAGATCTCCTCCTGAAGGGCGACGAGACGCTCGTAACGCGCCTGGACGACCTCCTTGGGGATCTGGTTCTCCATGGTCGCGGCCGGGGTGCCGGGTCGCTTGGAGTACTGGAAGGTGAAGGCCTGGGTGAAGCGGGCCTCCCGGACCGCGTGCATGGTCTGCTCGAAGTCCTCCTCGGTCTCGCCGGGGAAGCCCACGATGATGTCCGTCGTGATCGCGGCGTGCGGGATGGCGGCCCGGACCTTTTCGATGATCCCGAGGTAGCGGTCCTGCCGGTACGAGCGACGCATCGCCTTCAGGACGGTGTCCGAGCCGGACTGGAGCGGCATGTGGAGCTGGGGCATGACGTTCGGCGTCTCCGCCATGGCCGCGATCACGTCGTCCGTGAAGTCACGGGGGTGCGGGGAGGTGAAGCGGACCCGCTCCAGGCCGTCGATGGTGCCGCAGGCGCGCAGCAGCTTGCTGAAGGCCTCGCGGTCGCCGATGTCGGAGCCGTACGCATTGACGTTCTGGCCGAGCAGGGTGATCTCGGAGACACCCTCGCCGACCAGGGCCTCGATCTCGGCGAGGATGTCGCCGGTGCGGCGGTCCTTCTCCTTGCCGCGCAGGGCCGGGACGATGCAGAAGGTGCAGGTGTTGTTGCAGCCGACGGAGATCGAGACCCAGGCCGCGTACGCGCTCTCGCGCCGGGTCGGCAGCGTGGAGGGGAACGCCTCCAGCGACTCGGCGATCTCGACCTGCGCCTCTTCCTGCACCCGGGCGCGCTCCAGCAGGACCGGCAGCTTGCCGATGTTGTGCGTGCCGAAGACGACGTCGACCCAGGGGGCCTTCTTCACGATGGTGTCGCGGTCCTTCTGCGCGAGGCAGCCGCCGACCGCGATCTGCATGCCGGGGCGCTTCGTCTTCATCGGGGCGAGGCGGCCCAGATTGCCGTAGAGGCGGTTGTCGGCGTTCTCCCGGACGGCGCAGGTGTTGAAGACCACGACATCCGCGTCGCCGTCGGAGCCCTCGGGCGCGCGGACGTATCCCGCCTCCTCCAGCAGCCCGGACAATCGCTCGGAGTCGTGGACGTTCATCTGGCACCCGTAGGTGCGGATTTCATAGGTCTGAGATGAACGAACGTCCACTGCCGCGCTCCGGTCACTGCTGCTGGTCATGAGTCAAGAGTAGGCGGTCGCGAACGGGGCCTGTCTCGGCCGCCGCCGCTTCGCCGACGGACCAGGGAGGACGGACGGCCCGGCCCCGTACGAGGCGGGCTCCGGGCACGGCGTGAGCCGGCCCGCGGACCCATGGACCTGCCGCACGCACCGAAGGCGGGAAATCGACATGACGGCGCCCGGCACCAGGACGGCCTCGCCCGCACGTCGTCGACGGCACCGGACGCTCCCGCACACTCGCGCTACCCGGCAGGGGGTGCCGTGCGGTGCTCGCGGCGCAGGGGACCAGCCTCTGTCCCGGTCCTGCCCGGGGGACCCGTACGACCTGCTCGTGATCTCCCGGGGCGGCGGCATGACGGCACGGAAAGGTCCGTACCGGTCGCGTCAAGGGTTGTAAAAGCGGGTCTGCCCGGGACCGCCCGAGCGGTCGGGAACTGAAGGCTGCGTACGCGTTGTGCGCGATGGCAGGGCCGGGATCAGCGCCGTGTCGTCAACAGGGTCGCAACCCCATTGATTTCGGCTTCAGTTGTTGACGGCGGACATCGCTGGGTCTACAACCCGAGGGAGCGCTCTCATGTCTGCTGTTGCTCCATCCCCACGCACGCCGAACCGGCTTGAGGAGACTCCGCATGCAGAGTTCCGCCAGTGCACCCACCCGCAGACAACCGGCCGGCGCCGTTCGCCCACGCGCGGCTCTCGGCCTGGTCGTCGTCCTGATCGCCGCCTTCTTCGCAGTCCTCGCACCGTCGCCCGCGCACGCCGCCGACCAGTTGCTCTCCCAGGGCAGGCCCGCCACCGCCTCCTCGACCGAGAACGCGTCCTTCCCCGCGAGCGCGGCGGTCGACGGCAACACCGGCACCCGCTGGTCCTCGGCCTTCGCCGACCCGCAGTGGTTGCAGGTCGACCTCGGGTCCGTCCAGCAGCTCACGCGCGTCACCCTGAACTGGGAGGCCGCCTACGCGACCGCCTTCCAGATCCAGACCTCCACCGACGCCGCCACCTGGACCACCGTCTACTCGACGACCACGGCCACCGGCGGGACCCAGAGCCTCGCCGTCACCGGCAGCGGACGCTACGTCCGCCTCTACGGCACCGCGCGGGGCACCCCCTACGGCTACTCCCTGTGGGAGTTCCAGGTCTACGGTCCCGGATCCACCACCCCGCCGGACGACTTCTGGGGCAGCACCAGCGACATCCCCGCGGCGAACAACGCCGTGGAGGTGAAGATCCTCAACCGCACCAACGGCAAGTACCCCGACAGCCAGGTGTACTGGAGTTTCAACGGCCAGACGCATTCCATCGCCGAGCAGCCCTACCTCGACATGCCGGCCAACTCCGCGGGCCGCATGTACTTCTACCTGGGCTCGCCCACCAGCGCGTACTACGACTTCATCGAGTTCACGGTCGGCAACAACGTCTTCAACGGAAACACCACCCGCGTCGACGCCTTCGGCCTGAAGTTGGCCATGCGGCTGCACACCAAGGACGGTTACGACACCGAGGTCGGCGAGAACCGGCAGACGTTCGCCGAGGACCGCGCCACCACGTTCCAGCGGTTCATCGACGCGGTGCCGTCCCAGTTCGACGTGCTGGCCCAGACCCAGGCCCCGTACCGGATCATCGCGCCCGGCAGCGACCCGAGCTTCCGCGCGGGCGGCGCCAACGCGAACTACTTCACCTCGTACGCCCAGTCCGTGGGCGTGACCGCGGCCACCTCCGACATCTTCGGCTGCGCGGCCTCCCTG
Organism: Streptomyces sp. NPDC031497; assembly: GCF_055580905.1. NCBI lineage: Bacteria > Bacillati > Actinomycetota > Actinomycetes > Kitasatosporales > Streptomycetaceae > Streptomyces > Streptomyces sp. NPDC031497. Next base: position 61,783 of record NZ_JBVIKO010000027.1, on the reverse strand, counting down.
GCGGCCAACCCGAACATGTGCGCCGCCCTCAACCGCCACGTCGCCACCCTGCCGGCCTCCCAGCAGTCCGACCCCGCCCAGTTCTACACGGCGGCACCGGCGAACTACTACGCCAAGTTCTGGCACGACAACGCCATCAACCGCCTCGCCTACGGCTTCCCCTACGACGACGTGGCGGGCCAGTCCTCCTTCATCTCCCACGCCAACCCGCAATGGCTCCTGGTCGCCGTCGGCTGGTAGCCGATCCGGTGGCGTGGACGCCGAACCCACGCTGATCCTCCGGCCGGCGGGCTCCGCCGGGTCACACCCGACCCGGCGGGCCCGTCGGCTGTGGGCGCCGCGGTCACCCGGCGGACGTCGGGCACCGCGGAGAGCGCGCGGGCGTGGGGCTCCACCGCCCGGGGCCGTACGCCCTCGACCACCACGGGGACGGTGCCCAGCGCGTCGGCGTCGAACCAGTAGGCCACGCCGGGCTGGGGGCCGGGCGTCTCCCGTGCCGGGCTCAGGGGCGGGTCGGGCCGGCCGCGGTGATGGCCGCGGCCACGTCGTCCGTGGCGTGGCCGGACGCGATCGCCTCGTCCCAGCGCTTCAGCAACGCCTCGGTGAGCGGCAGTTCGAGCCCACGGTGGTCGGCGGCCGCCAGGGCGAGAGCCGCGTCCTTGCCCGCGTGGTGCAGCGGGAACCCCGGGGCGAAGTCGTGCTCGACCATGGCCCGGCCCTTGGCCGTCGCGTACGGGGATCCCAGCGGGCTCTCGGTGAGGGTGCCGAGCACCAGGCCGGGTTCCAGCCCGAGCGCGCTGGTCAGGCTGACGGTCTCGGCCATGCCTTCGACCAGGACCGCGAGCCAGTTGTTCAGCACCAGCTTGAAGCGGCTGCCGTCGCCGAGGCGGTCCAGCCACAGCGTCCGGTGGCCCAGCGCGTCGAACAGCGGCTGCACTCGTGGACGCAGTGCCGGATCCCCGGAGGCGAGGACGAGCAGCTCGCCCCGTTCCGCGGGCTCGGAACTCCCGGAGACGGGGGCGTCGACGAACGCGGCGGTCCCCTCGGCGAGTTCCGCCAGCTGCCGGGTGGCGTGGACGCCGACCGTGCTCATCTGGATCCAGACCGCGTCCGGGCCGAGCGCGGTCAGGGCACCGTCGGCCCCGGTCATCGCGCTCTCCACAGCCGCGCCGTCGGTGAGCATCGTGATCAGGAACCCGGCCTCCGCGGCCGCCCCGGCCGGGGTCCCGGCGACCCGCGCGCCAAGGCCGGCCAGCGCCTCGGCCCGCTGCCGGGTCCGGTTCCACACGGTCACGTCGAACCCGGCGCGCAGCAGATTGCGCGCTATGGGGGCGCCCATGACACCGGTGCCGAGGACGGCCACCCGGGTCCTTCCTGTCTGCCCGGTCCGGTCGGTCCGTTCAGTCCATTCGGTCCGGTCAGTCCGGTCGGTCCGTTCAGTCGATGTGGCCATCACACACTCTCCGGGGAAGGCCCGGCGACCGGGGTGGCCGCCGCCATGATCGAGTCGATGTCCTTGAGGTCGGTCTCGTCGAGCGGGAGGTCTGCCGCCGCGAGGCTGTCCTCGACGTGGTGGACGCGCCGCGCTCCGACGATCGCCGCGTCCACGCCCGGCCGGGCCAGGGTCCAGGCGATGGCCAGCTGGCTGACCGTCATGTCGCGGAAGGCCGCGAACTCCTCCAGTGCGTGGACGACCCCGAGGTTGCGCCGGTAGGTCTCGCCGCGGAAGACATCGCTCTTCGCCCGCCAGTCGTCGGCGGGGAAGACGGTGTCCTCGCCGAGGGTGCCGGTCAGCAGTCCATGCGCGAGCGGGCCGTAGACCAGGACACCGATGCCGTGCCGGCGGGTGTAGGGCAGGACGGTGTCCTCGATCCCGCGGCGGAAGAGGTGGTACGGCGGCTGCAGCGTCTCCACCGGCAGGGTGCGGGAGAACTCGGCCATCTGCTCGGCGGAGTAGTTGGAGACGCCGACGTGCCGGATCTTGCCGGCCGCGACCAGCTCCTTCAGCGCGCCGGCGGTTTCGGCGAGCGGCACGTCCGGGTCGGGCCAGTGGACCTGGTAGAGGTCGATGTGGTCGACGCCGAGGGCGGTCAGGCTGGCGTCGACGCCCTCGCGCAGGGCGTCGGGGCTCGCGTCCCGGGCGACTCCGCTGCCGGTGCGGCGCAGCCCGCCCTTGGTGGCGATCACCAACTCGTCCCGGTGTCCCCGGAGTTCGTCTCGCAGGGCGGCTCCGAGCAGGCGTTCCGAGGCGCCGAAGCCGTACCCCTGGGCGGTGTCGAAGAAGTTCACCCCGAGCTCGCGGGCCCGGTTGATGGCCTTTCTGGCGTCGTCCTCGGCGAAGGTGCCCCAGTCCCCGCCGAGTTGCCAGGTACCGAAGGCGATACGGGAGACCTGTAGTCCGGTCGATCCCAGTGTGGTGCTGCGCATGGTTGTCCTCCGTGCGTGATGAGTTCGTTCGGTGGTGCCGTCGGCCGGGCTCAGCCGACTCTGGTGCCGATCACATGCCCGATCCCGAAGACGGCCGCGGCGGCGAGGGCGCCCACGAAGAGCTGGCGGGCCCCGGAGCGCAGCGGCGCCCGGCCGGTGAGCAGGCCGATCGCACCGCCGACGGCGAAGAGGGCGCTGCCCGCCAGGGCGACGGCCAGGAGCAGGGCGGCCGTTCCCGAGAGGAAGAGGTAGGGGAGTACGGCGGCCAGGGCACCGACGGCGAACGAGGCGAGGCTGGAGAACGCCGCCGACCACGGCGAACCCAACTCGTCCGGGTCCAGCCCGAGTTCCTCGCGGACCATGGTGTCCAGGGCGGTGTCGTGGTCCCGCATGATGGTCGTCGCGACATGCCGGGCGTCGTCCGCGTCCAGTCCCTTGTCCCGGTAGACCCGGACGAGTTCCGCCTCGTGGGCGCCCGGGTCGACGCGCAGCTGATCGGCGGCGACCGCTATCTCCCGCTCATAGGCCTCGCGTTGGCTGCGCATGGAGATGTACTCGCCGGCGGCCATGGAGAAGGCTCCGGCCAGCAGTCCGGCGACTCCGGCGAACAGGACGGCGGAACCGGAGACGCCGGACCCGGCGAAGCCCATCACCAGGGCCGTGTTGGAGACCAGGCCGTCGTTGACGCCGAACACCGCGGCGCGCAGGGCGCCCGAGCGGTCGCCGTGCCGCGCTCGCTCCCCGCGCTTGGTGAGGTTCCTGGTCTCGGCGGTCACCGTGCCCGCGCGAGCGGCGTACGGACGTTCGGATGACGTCAGCGACATCGCAGCACTCCGATCCTCGATGGTGGTTTCCATCGGCGGCGAATACAGACCTACCGGTTATTCACCGTCGTACATACCAACGAGCGGAAAGCTCCACTTTTTCCCATTTGGGATAGATAGTCGGAGATAAGTGTTATCGCCATAAAAGATAGGCCGCGTGAGAACTGTGCAAGCGCGTGACTCCCGTCGCCGGGCGTGATGGCATGGGCGGCATGGAGTTGCGGGAGCTACGGGCGTTCGTGGCGGTGGTGGAGGAGGGCGGGCTGTCCGCCGCCGCGCGGCGGCTGCATGTGAGCCAGCCCGCTCTGTCCCAGACGATCAGCGGGCTGGAGCGGCAGCTGGGTGTGCGGCTGCTGGTGCGCGGGCGCAGCGGGGTGCGGGCGACCGACGCGGGGACCGCGCTGGCCGGTGAGGCACGGGCAGTGCTCGCCCGGCATGATCAGGCGCTGCGGCTGATGGCCGGGTACGCCGGTCCGGGCGGCGGGGCGCTGCGCATCGGGATCCCCCTGGAGCTGCCGTCCGGGCTGCTCGACCCGGCGCTCGCCGAACTGGCCGAGGCGCATCCGGAGACGCGGGTGCAGGCCCGGCATCTGTCCACCGCGCAGCAGCTGACCGCGCTGCGCGCCGCCGACCTCGACGTCGGCCTCCTGCGGGAGCGGCCGTCGGGGCCGGAGTTCGACGCGTTGCTCGTCGTACGGGAGAGACTCGGTGTGCTGGTCGCCGTCGAACAGGCCGCCGAGCTGGCCGGGCCCGACGGCATCCCACTCGACGCGCTCGGCACGTTGCAGTGGGTCGGGTTCCCGCGGGCCGGCAGCCCCGCCTGGTACGACGAGCTGACCGCGATCCTGCGCGGGCACGGCCTGGATCTCGGTCCCGAGGCACCCGAGGGGCAGGCGCTGATCGCCGATGTGAAGCTGGCCGCGGTCGCCTCCGGGCAGGCCTTCGCACTGGCTCCGCCGGGCTGGCAGCAGCCGTTGCCCGACGGTGTGACCTGGTCACCGCTGATCGGCCACCCGCTGGTACGGCGCACCTGGGCGGTATGGCCGTCCGACTCCCGCCGCCGCGACCTGGGCCGCTTCATCACGGCCCTGGACCGCCAGTCACGGACCTGAACCCGCACGCCCCGACCCGACACCGACCGACGGCGATCGGGGCCACCCCGCCGCACACGGCCGCCGCATCGCCGAAGCCGGCCGGAACACCATCGGACACCACCGGACACGACCGGGACCACCGCAGACGCCTGACGCTTCACCAGACACGACCGGGACACCGCCACGGCCCGCCGGACACGGCCGGACCCGGAAACGCCTCCGAAGACGGCCGGACCCGGAGACGCCTCCGGAGAACGGCCGGGACGCCGCCCGAGCCGGCCGGGACGCCACCAGCCCCGGGCGGGATGCCGCCGGACTCGGGCGGGGCGCCGGGCGGTAGGTTCCGGCGCCCCCGGTGCGTCAGACGGCCGTGCGGCCGCCGTCGACCGGCAGGATCGCTCCCTGCACGAAGCTCGCCGTGTCGCTCGCCAGGTAGGCGATCGCCTCGGCGATCTCCCGTGCCTCGGCGGGCCGGCCGGCCGGCGCCTGGGCGGCCAGGGCGTCGAGGTCGTCGCCCATGGCGGCCGTGCCCTCGGTACGGGTCGGGCCGGGCTCCACGGCGTTCACCCGCACGCCCCGCGGGCCGAACTCGGCGGCCCAGGCCTTGGTCAGCAGGTTGACCGCCGCCTTGCTCGACCCGTAGAGCGCCATGCCCGCGAGCCCGTACTCGGCGACGATCGTGCTGACATTGACGATCGCACCCTGCCCACGCTCGGCCATGCCCGGTGCCAGCTCGGCCACCAGGTAGAACGGCGCCTTCACGTTCAGGTCGTAGACGGCGTCCACATCGCTGGACGGCGTCTCGGCCGTCGCGCCGAACGGGAAGATGCCGGCGTTGTTGACGAGGATGTCCACGCGGCCGCCGCCCAGCTCTGTGGCCCGCCTGGCCAGCTGCCGCACCGAGTCGGCGTCCCGCAGCTCGGCCGCCAGGAAGTCGGCCTTGCCGCCGCGCTCCCGGACGGCCGCGACCACCTTCTCGCCGCGCTCCGCGTCCCGTCCCGCGACCAGCACATGAGCGCCCCGTTCGGCGAACAGGGTCGCGGTCGCGGCACCGATACCGCTGGTGGCGCCGGTCAGCAGGGCCACGCGTCCGGTCAGATCAACAGTTCCCATGAGATGTCCTCAGGTATGAAATGCAGGGGACGAACCGGTCGTCCCGTCGCCTCGTCCGTGAGGTGACGGGAGTCCACAAGCGCCCGGTCCCGCCGCGGATTCCGGTCCCGCCATCGGCGGATCCGATGGCCTCCATAAGCGCGCGGACCGGTGTGCCGTCCCGGCCGCCACCACCCCGGCCGTACCGCGTCTGCGCCGGTCAGGGGAGCCGGGCGGCCAGAGGTTGCGCTTATGGCGGGTCTTTGTGAGGCGTATGGCCGTAGGGCGATCAACTCCGCGCGTCCAGCGGTTACATGACCCGTACGGCACAGGGAGCCGCCGCCTGCGAGGTGGTGACCCAGCGCCTCGGACCGGCACCGATCGTCATGCGAGGCAACAATGAGTGCACCACACCAAACCGATACAAACGGTACTTACGACCTTATCGTCCTGGGCGCCGGACCGGTCGGGCAGAACGTCGCCGACCGGGCCCGGACCGCCGGCCTCTCCGTGGCCGTCGTGGAGCGGGAGCTCGTCGGCGGTGAATGCTCTTACTGGGCCTGCGTCCCCAGCAAGGCGCTGCTGCGTCCGGTCATCGCGGTCGCCGACGCCCGCCGCGTGGACGGCGCCCGGCAGGCCGTCACCGGCCGGCTCGACAACGCTGCGGTCTTCGCCCGCCGCAACCGTTACGTCACCGACTGGGACGACAGCGGGCAGGCGCTGTGGGTCAAGTCCATCGGCGCCGACCTCTTCCGCGGCCACGGCCGGCTCGACGGGCCGCGCCGGGTCACCGTCACCCGGGACGACGGCGCCCGGCAGACCCTCGTCGCCCGGCACGCGGTGGCCGTCGCCACCGGCAGCCGGCCGGTGCTGCCCGGCATCCCGGGTATCGAGGAGGCCCGGCCCTGGACGAACCGGCACGGCACCGACTCCAGCACCGTGCCCGCCCGGCTGATCGTGGTCGGCGGCGGCGGGGTCGGCGTGGAGATGGCCACGCTGTGGCAGGGGCTGGGGTCGCAGGTCACCCTGCTCGTCCGCCGCCGGCTGCTCCCCCGTCTGGAGGCCTTCGCCGGCGAACTGGTCGCCCAGGGGCTGACCGAGGCGGGCGCGGACGTGCGGACCGGCGTCCAGGTGACCGCCCTGCGCCGTCCGGACCCCGCCGGACCGGTGACCGTCACGCTCGACGACGGGAGCGAGCTGGAGGCCGACGAGATCCTGTTCGCCACCGGACGGACCCCCGGCACCGACGACATCGGCCTGGAGACCGTCGGCCTGACCCCCGGTTCCTGGCTGGACGTGGACACGACCTGCCTGGTCGACGGGGTCGAGGGCGAGTGGCTGTACGCCCTCGGGGACGTCAACCACCGCGCGCTCCTCACCCATCAGGGCAAGTACCAGGGGCGGACGGCGGGGGACGCCATCGGCGCCCGGGCCGCCGGGCGGCCGCTGGACGACGGGGAGTGGGGCGATCACGCCACCACCGCCGACCAGCACGCCGTCGCCCAGGTCTTCTTCACCGACCCGGAGGCGGGCGCGGTGGGTCTGACCGCCGAACAGGCGGCGGCCGCCGGGTACCGCGTCGAGACGGTCGACCTCGACTTCAACGCCGCCCAGGGCGCCAACCTCTACGCCGACGGCTACACCGGTCATGCCCGGCTGGTCGTGGACGTGGACCGGGATGTGCTGCTCGGGGTGACCATGGTCGGCTCCGGGGTCAGCGAGCTGCTGCACTCGGCCACGATCGCGGTCGCCGGCGAGGTCCCGCTGAAGCGGCTCAGGCACGCCATCGCGCCGTTCCCCACGGTCAGCGAGATCTGGGTGTTCCTCGTCGGCGCGTACCGAAGCCGACGGCAGGAACGCGACGCCGGGTGAGTTCCCGATAGACGCGTGCCGCCGGCGCCGGCCCGTCGGCTCAGCCCGTCTCGGGCTTCCGCCGGAAGAGCTCGTTCAGTTCCGGCTGCGGGATCTGGTGCTCGGCGTAGGAGAAGGTGCCGCGGTCCGCCAGCTCCTTCGCCGCGCCGAGCAGTTGCGCGTACATCGCCCGGGCGATGCTGCCGCCCACCGTGACCCGGCGCACCCCGAGGTCGCGCAGGTCGGCCAGGGACAGGGCGTTGCCGGTCAGGCCCATCACCACGTTCAGCGGGCCGTCGATCTCGCGCACCAGGGTGCCGATCGTCCCGGCGTCGGCCGCGCCCGGCACGAACGCGCAGTCCGCGCCCGCCGCCAGGTACGCGTTGGCCCGCCGGACGGCCTCGTCGAGCGGTCCGCCGGTCAGCAGCACGTCGGTGCGGCCGACCAGGACGAACGGCTCGTCGGCCGTGTCGACCGCCTCCCGGGCGGCACGGATGCGGTCCGCCGAGAGCTCCGGGTCGTGGAGCGGCCGGGAGCGGTCGCCGGTGAAGTCCTCGATGTTGCCGCCGGCCGCCCCCGCCGCGAGGGTCATAGAGATCGTCTCGGCCACGGTCTCGGGCGCCGCGCCGAACCCGTCCTCCAGGTCCGCGCTCACCGGGATCCGCACCTCGGCGGCGATCTCGCCGATCCGGCGGATCATGGTCGTGCGGTCGACCCGGTCGCCGTCCGACGAGGTGTCGACGTAGTCGTGGTCCGGGCGGCCCAGGGAGAAGGCCACCCCCGCGCTGGTGGTGGCCACGGCCGGGAAACCGGCCGACTCCAGGACGCGGGCGCTTCCCGCGTCCCAGGCGTTGGGGAGCAGGAAGCAGCCCTCCCGGTGCAACTCGACGAAGCGTGCGGCCCGTTCCCGGCGTTGAGTGTCCACGCGGCCCAGTCTGTCAGCCGGCACTGACAACGGGGCCGCCGGTCGCGGCGCGTCCGCCGGCACGGGGATCGAGCCCACCCGTCGCCGTTGGGTCAGCGCCCGGCGAGGTCCAGGGCGATGTCGGTGATCATGTCCTCCTGCCCGCCGACCAGCTTGCGGCGGCCCACCTCGACCAGGATCGCCCGGGTGTCCAGGCCGTGCCGGCGGGCGGCGGCCTCGGCGTGCCGCAGGAAGCTGGAGTACACACCGGCGTAGCCGAGGGTGAGCGTCTCGCGGTCCACCCGCACCGGACGGTCCTGCAGCGGTCGTACGACGTCGTCGGCCGCGTCCATCAGCGGGAACAGCGCGCAGCCGTGCTCCCAGCCCATCAGGTCGGCGACCGCGACGAAGGCCTCCAGCGGGCAGTTGCCGGCCCCGGCGCCCTGGCCGGCGAGGGAGGCGTCGACGCGGGTGACGCCGTTCTCGACGGCGACGACCGAGTTGGCGACCCCCAGGCCCAGGTTGTGGTGGGCGTGGATGCCCAGCTCCGTCGCCGGGTCCAGGACCTCGCGGTACGCCCGGAGCCGGTCGCGGACACCGTCCATGGTCAGCCGGCCGCCGGAGTCGGTGACGTACACGCAGTGCGCGCCGTACGTCTCCATCAGCTTCGCCTGGCGGGCGAGTTCGGCGGGCTCGGCGAGGTGGGACATCATCAGGAAGCCCGCCACGTCCATGCCCAGCTCCCGGGCGGCGGCGATGTGCTGGGCGGAGATGTCGGCCTCGGTGCAGTGGGTGGCCACCCGGACCGAGCGGATGCCCAGGGAATGCGCCTGCCTGAGGTCGTGGAGCGTGCCGATGCCGGGAAGGAGGAGAGTGGTCGGGATCGCTTGGTGGACGGCGCCCACGACCGCCTCGATCCACTCCCAGTCGGTGTGCGCGCCCACGCCGTAGGTGACGCTGGAGCCGGAGAGGCCGTCGCCGTGCGCGACCTCGATCGCGCGGACCCCGGCCGCGTCGAGGGCGCCGGCGATGATGCGGGCCTGGTCGACGGTGTAGCGGTGGCGGACGGCGTGCATGCCGTCCCGCAGGGTGACGTCCTGGACGTACAGACGGGTCATCGGGACGCCACCTCCGGGGCGCTGGGGGTCCCCCCGCTCGGGCGAAGCCGAGAGTGAGGGAGGGCGGCCATCCGTTCGGCGGTGCGCAGCGCGGCCGAGGTCATGATGTCGAGGTTGCCGGCGTAGGCGGGCAGGTAGTGGGCGGCGCCCTCCACCTCCAGGAAGACGGACACCTTCACGGCGTCGCCGGGTGCCAGGGTGCGCAGCGGGTCGTCGGCGGCCACCCGTTCGAACTGGACCTTCTGCTTGAGGCGGTAGCCGGGGACGTACTCCTGCACGCGGGCGACCATCTCCTGCACCGAGGCCGTCACCGCCGCGTCATCGCACTCGCCGACCAGGCAGTGCACGGTGTCCCGCATGATCAGGGGCGGTTCGGCCGGGTTGAGCACGATGATCGCCTTGCCGCGGGCCGCGCCGCCGACCTTCTCGACGGCGGCGGCCGTGGTCTCCGTGAACTCGTCGATGTTGGCGCGGGTGCCGGGGCCGGCGGAGCGGGAGGAGATCGAGGCGACGATCTCGCCGTAGTGCACGGGCGTCACGGCGGCGACGGCCGACACGATCGGGATGGTGGCCTGGCCACCGCAGGTGACCATGTTGACGTTCGGGGCGTCCAGATGGGCGTCGCCGTTCACGGGCGGGACGACGTACGGGCCGAGCGCGGCCGGGGTGAGGTCGACGACCGTACGGCCGAGCGCGCGCAGCACCTCGTCGTGGCGGCGGTGGGCGCCCGCGGAGGTGGCGTCGAAGACGATCGACACGTCCTCGAAGGCGTCGAGGGCGACCAGCCCCGCCACCCCCTCATGGGTCGTGGCCACCTTCAGACGGCGGGCCCGGGCCAGGCCGTCGGAGTCCGGGTCGATACCGGCCATGGCGGCGATCTCCAGGGTCTCGGAGAGCCGCAGGATTTTGATCATCAGGTCGGTGCCGATGTTCCCGGACCCGATGACGGCGGCCTTCGTGGTCATGCGCCGGCCCCTTCCGTGGCGAACGCGGCCCCGACCGTGCCGAGGCCCTCGATGTGCGCGGTGAACTCGTCGCCCTCGGCGGCGACCGCCATCGGGCCGAGCGCGCCGGTCAGGACGATGTCGCCGGCCCGCAGCGGGTCACCGAGGCCGGCCAGGGTGGCGGCCAGCCAGCGGGCGGCGGTGAGCGGGCTGCCCAGGCAGTCGGCGCCGGTCCCCTGCGAGACGGTCTCGCCGTTCTTGGCCAGGGTCATGCGGACCCCGCGCAGGTCGACCCGGTCCAGCGGGACGGGCGTACCGCCGAGGACGAACAGTCCGCAGGAGGCGTTGTCGGCGACGGTGTCGACGATCGTGATGTCCCAGTCGGCGATCCGGCTGTCCACGATCTCCAGCGCGGGCAGGGCGAAGTCGGTCGCCCGCAGCAGGTCGGCGACGGTCGGCTCGCGGTACGGGAGATCCGCGCCCAGGACCAGGGCGACCTCGGCCTCCACCTTGGGCTGGAGCAGCCGACCGGGCGCGATCGGCTCCCCCTCGCTGACCGCCATGTCCGCGAACAGCGCCCCGAAGTCGGGTTGCCCGACCCCGAGCTGGCGTTGTACGGCGGGCGAGGTCAGCCCGATCTTGCGGCCCACCAGGCGGCGGCCGGCGGCGACGCCCCGCTCGACGTGACGCCGCTGCACCGCGTAGGCGGTCTCGATGTCGCCCTCGGGGAGAAGGGCGCGGACGGGGGCGCAGGGGGTGCCGGTGCGGGTGGCCTCGTCGAGGACGTCGGCCACCTTGGTCACGAGGTCGGGGCTCATGCCGACAGGTATAGGCGGGCGCCGGAAGACCTGGCAAAATTTGTTCCGTGGCGCGGAACATCGATCAGGGAAACATGCTCGACAAGGCGGTCGCGGTCCTGGACTGCTATCGCCCGGACGGCGGCGCGTTCCGTCTCACGGAACTGACCGAGCGGTCCAAGCTGCCCAAGACCACCGTGTTCCGGCTCTGCGCCGAACTGGTCCGGCTCGGTCTGCTGGAACGGGACGGGGAGACCTACCGGCTCGGCGGCGCCCTCTTCGAACTGGGCTCGCTGGTGCCGCGCCGGCACGATCTGCGCGAGGCGGCACTACCGTTCCTCCAGGACCTCTTCGAGGCCACGCACGAGACCGTGCATTTGGGCGTGCGCGAGGGCCACGAGGTGGTCTACGTCGAGCGCATCCACGGCCACGACGTGCTGCGGCTGCCGTCCCGTATCGGCGGCCGGCTCCCGCTGACCTGCACGGGGGTCGGCAAGGCACTGCTGGCGTTCTCGGGCGCCGACCTGGTCGAGGAGGTGCTCGCCGGGCCGCTCCCCCGCCTCACCCCGCACTCCGTCACCGATCCCGGCCGGCTGCGCACGGCGGTCGAACAGGCCCAGGTCGCGGGCCTGGCCTACGAGGAGGAGGAGGCCGCACCGGGCGTCAGCTGCATCGCGGCCCCCGTCTTCGCCGGCCCCACGGCGGTGGCGGCCCTCTCGGTGGCCGTACCCTGCGACCGTTTCCGCCCTGCCCAACTGGCCCCAGCGGTACGGACAGCGGCCCTGGGCCTGTCCCGAGCACTGCGCTCCGGCCGGTGACGCCGAAGTCAGCCGAAGTCAGCGGTATCGGTGCGAACATCGCCGGTTCCTGGTCGGGGACCAGGGCGGCCGCCTCCACACCTCAGGACCGGGCCGGACGCCCCCGGCGGCGGAGGAGACCCCGGCGCCCAGGTCGCCGGCGTACCGCCGATGCGAAGGGCCGCGAGCTTCATCGGGGGGCCTTCCAGCTGGGTGCCATGCCGGTCCGGGCGCCGGACGGCGTACTGTCGTGCGCGTCCGGCACCCGCACCCGAGTGGACACCCCAGGAGGAACCGCCTCGTGACCTGCCGAGTCATCCTCATTGCCCCGGCGATCACCCCCTCCCTGCGGCGGGCCCGCTTCGACGACGGCGACTCCATCGAGAACCCGGAGGCGGTGGCGCTGTCGCTGCCCGCCGGTCGTGCGGTCAGCTCCCCCAGCGTGCGCTGCCGTGAGACGGCGGCCGCGCTGGGCCTGGACGCCTCGGCGGAGCCCGGCCTGGCAGGCCTGGACGCGGGCCGCTGGCGCGGCCGGACGCTGGAGGAGGTCAGCGCCGCCGAACCCGAGGCGCTGGTCCGGTGGCTGTCCGAGCCGGGAGCCGCGCCCCACGGAGGCGAATCGGTACGGGAGTTCTGCGCGCGGATCACCGAGTGGCTGGAGGCGACGGGCCGCACGACCGGCCGGACGATCGCTGTGGTGGAGCCGGAGGTGGTACGGGCCGTGGCGCTGCACGCGCTCGGGGCGCCCGAGACGGCGTTCTGGCGTGTGGACGTCCCGCCACTGGCGGCAACGGAGGTCACCGGCGTCCCCGGCCGCTGGAACCTCCGACTCGGCCAGGCCAGCGGCTGAGGAACCCGACCGACCACCGCCACCTCCGCCTCAACCAGGTCCACGACCGAAGGACCCGACCGACCACCGGCACCCGCGGCTCGGTCAAGTCGACGGCTAGGGCCCCGCGGGGCGGGGTGCCGTAAATGCGCTGGAACGGCGTGCCCTGCCCTGCCTAGGGTCGCGGCATGACCACCCGCACCTTCCGCGTCACCGTCCGCGGTGTCTTCGACGGCCTCGGCGCCGAGCAGCGCGCCGAACTGCTGTCCCGGGCCGCCGATCACGACGTGCTGCGCGCGGCCTTCACCCCCGAGGGCCATCTCAGTTACGACATCGCCGCACGAGCCGCCTTCACCTTCCGTTTCCTGGACACCGGGGAGGAAGAGGAGGACATCCTGGAAGCCACCGAACGCGCCGAGGAGGCGGCCAGGGCGTGGCTCGGCGAGCGCGGCTACGGCTACAAGAACCTCCGGTCCAAGGCGGAGGACCTCTCCCAGGCCCCCCTCGGCAAGCGGCAGCGCCGGGCGGCCGCGCAGCAGGGCTGACCATCCCGGAAACGGCCACGGCGTCCTGAAGTCGCCGTGGTTCAGGTCACGTTGGGCTGTGGCCGGAGTGTGGAGGCCCGGTGTCCGCGGGCGTGGCATGCTCGGGGCCGCACCGGGTTTCCGCCCGGTTCCACCCGCCGGCGGAGACGGCAGGATCACCGTCGACGTGGAGCAGAGCCTCCGGGGCGACTTCAAGGCAAACGGCACCTGAGCGCCCTGCACCGCGAGTGGAAGCCGGTGGGCGGCACGCCCTGAGCCCGGGTCAGTCCGCGTCGCCCGGTATCCAGCCCTGGCGGCGCAGCTCGGCCGAGACGTCCGGCGCCCGGTAGTGCTCGCCCTTCAGCACCTTTCCGTCGGCTCGGCGGGCGACCTGCCCGTCGGGCCCCAGCTTGCTCATGTTGGACCGGTGGATCTCGGCGATCACCGCGTCCAGGTCGATGCCGTGCACCAGCGCGGTGCCGTACGCCACGTAGACCACGTCCGCCAGTTCGTGCGCGAGTCGGTCGAGGGGCCCGTCGACCGCCACCTCGGCGACCTCCGCGGCCTCCTCGGCGAGCAACTCCCCCCGGTGCGCTGCCAGTTCGGGAGACACCTCGGCCGGGGTGGTACGGGCGTCCAGGCCGAAGGCGTGGTGGAACTCCCGGACGAGGGCGGCGGGCGAGGGTCCGGCCGAGGAGCTGGTCGAGGAGCTGGTCATGCGAACGACTGTAGCGGCCGCCACTGACAGTCCGGGTGCCGCCGCCGTACCCCCCGGCCCTGGTCAGGAGCGGGACCGGCTGGCAGGATCGCGCGCATGTCAAAGGTGTTCCCCCGTATCGGCAGGCGCCGCGCGCTCCAGGGCTCGGCCGCCGGCTTCGTCGTGTTCGGCCTGCTGCTGTGGTGGCTGCTGCCGCTGGGCGAGGAGCCGCCGACCGGGACGATCACCTTCAGCACCGGGACGCTGCGCGGGGTCTACCAGGAGTACGGCGAGCGGCTGCGCACCGAGCTGGGCCGGGACATGCCGGGCCTGAAGGTGAAACTCGTCCAGAGCGCGGGGTCGTACGAGAACGTGCGGCGGGTGGCGACCGGTCAGGTCGACTTCACCATCGCGGCGGCCGACGCGGTGGAGACGTACCAGCTGAACGACGGCCGGGGTGCCGACCGGATGCGCGGGGTGGCGCGGCTCTACGACGACTACGTCCAGCTCGTGGTGGGGCGCGACTCGGGCATCACCAGCATCGCGCAGCTGCGGCACAAGCGGGTGGCGATAGGACTGCCCAACTCGGGTGTGCGGCTGATCGCCAACCGGGTGCTCAGGGCCGCCGGGATCGACCCCGCGAAGGACATCACCCCCGTGGCAGAAGGCATCGACACCGGCCCGGACCAGCTGCGGCGCGGCAAGGTCGACGCGTTCTTCTGGTCGGGCGGGCTGCCCACCAAGGGACTGCTGGACCTCGCGAAGAAGTTCAGCTTCACCTTCGTGCCGATAGACGACAGCCTCGTCAACAAGCTGCACTCCGAGGGCGAGGCCGCGCGCTACTACCGGGCGACCAACATGCCCGAGTCCGCGTACCCCTCGGTGCAGAAGGGCACGACGGTGGCGACGATCGCGGTCTCCAACCTCCTCATGACCCGCAACGACATGGACCCACGCCTCACCGAGTGGGTGACCCGCACGGTCATCAAGAGCCGCGACGACATCGGCGCCCACGTCCACTCGGCCCAACTGGTGGACCTCCGCACGGCGATCTACACGGACCCCCTGCCCTTGCAGGAGGGCGCACGACGGTACTACCGCTCGGTGAAGCCGTGAACGCCTGATCGAAGCGCCCCGACAAGGGCGCGGGGCCGTGTCCGATCTGCGGCTCCGCTGTGCGGCTCCGCCGCGTGGGCGCGACAGGCCCCCGCCGACCGGCAGCAGACACCCGACCGCCATCCGGCCGTGCTCCAGCCCTCACCCAGATGAATCCCTCGGAACCGCCACCGTGACCCGCAGTCCGCTCGGCGCATGGTGCTCATACGCGATGGCGCCCCCACCAGCCGCCAGCAGGGCCCGCGTGATCGACAGTCCCAGCCCCGAGCCCTTCACGTTCTGATGGCGCCCACTGCGCCAGAACCGGTCCCCGACCCGCGCGAGTTCCTCGTCGGTCAGCCCCGGCCCCGTGTCGGTCACCACGACCGTCGCCATGGCACCGTCGGCCACGACGCCCACCTCCACCACGCCCCCCTCCGGCGTGAACTTCACCGCGTTGTCGATCACCGCGTCCAGCGCGCTGGACAGCGTGATCGGGTCGGCCCACCCGGTGGTCGCCGGGCACTCCCCGCTCAGCCGGACCCCCTTCGCCGCCGCGGCCGGCGCCCACGCCGCGACCCGCTCCGACGCCAGCCTCCCGACGTCCGTCAGCATCAGGTCCGCCTCGGCGTGCTCGGCCAGCGCGAGGTCGAGCAGGTCGTCCAGGACCTGGGCGAGCCGCTTGCCCTCGGTGCGGACCGAGGCGATCTCCTCGTTGCCCTCGGGGAGTTCGAGGGCGAGCAGTTCGATGCGCAGCAGCAGCGCGGCCAGCGGGTTGCGCAGCTGGTGGGAGGCGTCGGCGACGAACGCCCGCTGCTGCTCCAGCACGTCCTCGACGTTGTCCGCCATCTCGTTGAACGCCCGGGCCAGCCGTCTGAGTTCCGGCGGACCGCCGGCCGGCGCGACCCGGGACTTGAGCCGGCCGCTGGCGATCTCGTGGGTGGTGGCGTCGAGCACCCGTACCGGCAGCAGCACCCACCCGGTCAGCCGCAGCGCCGCGCCGACGGCGAGCAGCATCGCGGCGATCTCGCCGGCGCCGATGAACAGCCAGCCGCGCAGGGTCCGCGAACGCATCGGCCCGGTGGGCGAGTCGGTGACGACCACGGCGACCACGTCACCGTCCCGGATCACCGGCGAGGCCACCACGAGCCGGGTGCGCTGCCAGGGCCACACCTGCCGCGGGTCATGGCTGCGCCGGCTGAGGAGCGCCTCGTCGTAGGCCTCGCGCACCTCGCCCGTCTTCGGCAGGACCCAGTCGTCGGGCGCATTGGCCATGGAGGACGCGTTGCGGTAGAAGACGCCCGCGCGGATGCCGTAGACGCCGTAGTAGCTGGCCAGTTCGCGGCGGAGGGTCTCCTGGCGCTCGTCGGTCCCCGTGGGGCGTGACGTGGTGGGCGCGTCGGTGACGAACTGGGCGAGGGCCGCGAACCGCGCGGTGTCGTCGATCCGGTCCACGACGACCTTCTGCTGCTGGGCGGCGGCCACGCTGGCGGCGAGGGGGATGCCGAGCGCGAGCAGGACGGCCGCCAGCAGGACGATGAGCAGCGGGAGGAGACGTGTGCGCACCCGTCCCCGCTACGCGGCCGGGGCGACGAGCCGGTAGCCCACGCCGCGTACGGTCTCGATGAGCGCGGGCATGCGCAGCTTCGCGCGCAGGGAGGCGACATGCACCTCCAGGGTGCGTCCGGTGCCCTCCCAGCTGGTGCGCCAGACCTCGCTGATGATCTGTTCCCGGCGGAAGACCACGCCGGGCCGCTGGGCGAGCAGCGCCAGCAGGTCGAACTCCTTGCGGGTGAGCTGGACGACCTTGCCGTCCACGCTGACCTGGCGGGTGGGCAGTTCGATGTGGACGGGGCCGAGCCGGAGCGCGTTGTCACCACCGCCCGGGCCGTCCTCGTGGTGGGTGCGCCGGCTGACCGCGTGGATCCGGGCGAGCAGTTCCCCGGTGTCGTACGGCTTCACCACGTAGTCGTCGGCGCCCAGGTTGAGGCCGTGGATGCGGGAGCGGACGTCGGCGCGGGCGGTGACCATGATGACGGGGGTGCTGGTGCGTTTGCGGATCTTGCCGCAGACCTCGTAGCCGTCCTGGTCGGGCAGTCCGAGGTCAAGCAGGACGACGTCGTAGCCGTCGCCCTCGGGGACGAGCGCCTGGAGGGCCTCCTCGCCGCTGCGGGCGTGGGTGACGGAGAACCCGTGCCTGGCCAGGACCGCGGAGAGCGCGGCGGCGACGTGGTTGTCGTCCTCGACGAGCAGCAGTCTCATCCCGGCCCCCTCCGGTTCAGCGGTCGTATCGTCCCGGTTCGTTCTCCGCTTGCCCGCGGAAAACCTGTGCCTTGTAGAAAACGCGCGTGCGCGCGTGTGCACGATGGCAGTCACGCTGATGGACGACGACGGCGTCAAGTGGGTTCCGTCGGCGCGCTGGTTCCGTTACCCGGCCGATACGCGCACAGGTCACCGCTGCTACGACACGCGCCCGAATGCTATCGGATCGTGATGCTCAGATCTCCCTCAGATGTAATGACGCTGGTCATGCGCGGTAACTACATTCCTCCGCAACCGAGGAGGACGGAGCCCGATAGCGATGACCGAAGTATCGGTGGCCAAGGAAGATGTGGCCGGGACCGGCGAACTGGTCGTCCTGAAGAGCGTCAACAAGCACTTCGGCGCGTTGCACGTGCTCCAGGACATCGACTTGACGATCGCCCGCGGCGAGGTCGTCGTGGTGATCGGGCCCTCCGGGTCCGGTAAGTCGACTCTGTGCCGCACCGTCAACCGTCTGGAGACCATCGACTCCGGAACGATCACGATCGACGGCAAGGCGCTGCCCCAGGAGGGCAAGGAGCTGGCCCGGCTGCGCGCCGACGTCGGCATGGTCTTCCAGTCCTTCAACCTCTTCGCGCACAAGACGGTGCTCGAAAACGTGATGCTCGGTCAGGTGAAGGTCCGCAGGGCGGGCAAGAAGCAGGCCGAGGAGAAGGCCCGCGCCCTGCTCGACCGGGTCGGCGTGGGCACCCAGGCCGACAAGTACCCCGCACAGCTCTCCGGCGGCCAGCAGCAGCGCGTGGCGATCGCGCGGGCGCTGGCGATGGACCCGAAGGTCATGCTCTTCGACGAGCCGACCTCGGCCCTGGACCCCGAGATGATCAACGAGGTCCTTGAGGTCATGCAGCAGCTGGCCCGGGACGGCATGACGATGATCGTCGTCACCCACGAGATGGGCTTCGCGCGGTCGGCCGCGAACCGGGTGGTCTTCATGGCCGACGGCCGGATCGTCGAACAGGCCACGCCCGACCAGTTCTTCAGCAACCCGCGCAGCGACCGGGCCAAGGACTTCCTGTCGAAGATCCTGCACCACTGAGGCGCAGCAGGACCCGCTTCCTGTTCACAGACGCCTTCCCAGACGCCTTCCCAGACGTCTTCACCACAACGAGGGATGTTCATCATGCAGCTCCGCAAGGTCACCGCCGCCTCGGCCGCCGTGCTCGCGCTCGCCCTGTCCGCCACGGCGTGCGGCAGCGGCGACAAGGACGACAACAGCGGTTCGTCGGGCGGCGGCAAGATCAAGATCGGCATCAAGTTCGACCAGCCCGGTCTGGGCCTCAAGAAGCCGGACGGCTCCTACTCCGGCTTCGACGTGGACGTGGCGACCTACGTGGCCAAACAGCTCGGCTACGCCCCCGACAAGATCGAGTGGGTCGAGACCAAGAGCGCCGACCGTGAGAACGCGCTGTCGCGCGGCGACGTGAAGTTCATCGCGGCCACCTACTCGATCACCGACGAGCGCAAGGCGAAGGTGGACTTCGCCGGCCCGTACCTGCTGGCCCACCAGGACCTGCTGGTCAAGACCGGCTCGGACATCTCCAAGGGCACGGACCTCAACGGCAAGAAGCTGTGTTCCGTGACCGGTTCGACCTCGGCGCAGAACGTGCAGAAGTCGATCGCCCCGCAGGCGAAGCTCAAGCAGTTGAGCTCCTACTCGGAGTGCATCGCCGGCCTGCAGAGCGGCGCCGTCGACGCGGTGACCACCGACGACTCGATCCTCGCCGGCTTCGCCGCGCAGGACCAGTACAAGGGCAAGTTCAAGCTCGCGGGCCTGAAGCTGAGCAACGAGAACTACGGCGTCGGCGTCAAGAAGGGCGACTCCGCGACCCTCGACAAGATCAACAAGGCGCTGGAGCAGATGGTCGGCGACGGCTCCTGGAAGAAGGCCGTCGAGGCCAACTTCGGCCCGGCGAACTACAAGTACGAGCCTGCCCCGAAGATCGGCGTCATCGTCCCGAACGCCTCGTAGTCACAGCCCGCCCCAGCGGATTTCTGCGGCGCGCCGCCGTCCGTCGCGATCACGGCGGCGGCGCCCCCGCCCTCCACATACGCCACCCACCCGGAAGCGCGGGAGATCGTGTTCGACTTTCTTGAAGGTTACGACGTCCTAGGGGCGTTCTGGATGACGGTGAAGCTCACCGCCCTCTCCGCCGTGGGCTCTCTGATCTGGGGCACGCTGCTGGCCGCGATGCGGGTCAGCCCGGTCCCCCTGCTGCGCGGCTTCGGCACCGTCTACGTCAACGTCGTCCGGAACATCCCCCTGACGGTCATCATCCTCTTCAGTTCGCTCGGTCTCGCCGACGTCTTCGGTGCCACCATGGGCACCGACGACTTCAAGATCCAGGGCTTCCGGCTGGCCGTACTCGGCCTGATCGCCTACACCGCCGCCTTCGTCTGCGAGGCGGTGCGCTCCGGCATCAACACGGTGCCGATCGGTCAGGCGGAGGCGGCCCGGGCCATCGGTCTGAGCTTCAGCCAGACCCTCACGCTGGTGGTGCTGCCGCAGGCGTTCCGCTCGGTCATCGGACCGCTGGCCAACGTCCTGATCGCGCTGACCAAGAACACCACGGTCGCGGCCGCGATCGGCGTCGCCGAGGCCGCGTACCTGATGAAGACGATGATCGAGAACGAGGCGCAGACGCTGCTCATCGGCGCGGTCTTCGCGTTCGGGTTCGTGGTACTGACCCTGCCGACCGGCCTCTTGCTGGGCTGGCTGGGCAAGCGACTGGCGGTGAAGCGATGAGCTCGGTCCTCTACGACACTCCCGGCCCCCGCGCCAAGCGGCGCAACGTCCTCCTCACGGTGGTCTTCGCCGTCCTGTTCGCCCTGCTCCTGTGGTGGGCATGGCAGAAGATGGACGAGAAGGACCAGCTCACCTCCGCTCTCTGGAAGCCGTTCATCGAGTCCGAGGCCTGGACGACATACCTGCTCCCCGGCCTCGCCAACACCCTGAAGGCCGCCTCGCTCGCCATGGTGATCGCCCTTCCCCTGGGCGCGGCCTTCGGCATAGCGAGGCTGTCCGACCACCGGTGGGTGCGGGGCGTGGCCGGCACGGTGGTGGAGTTCTTCCGGGCCATCCCGGTCCTGCTCCTGATGCTGTTCGCCAACGAGTTCTACGCCCGCTCCACGGACGTCACCAGTGAGGACCGCCCCCTCTACGCGGTCGTCACCGGCCTGGTGCTCTACAACGCGGCCGTGCTCGCCGAGGTCGTCCGGGCCGGCATCCTCTCGCTGCCCAAGGGACAGACGGAGGCCGCGTACGCCGTCGGTCTGCGCAAGGGGCAGACGATGAGCAGCATCCTGCTCCCGCAGGCGGTCACGGCGATGCTTCCGGCGATCGTCAGCCAGCTGGTGGTCATCGTGAAGGACACCGCGCTCGGCGGCGTGATGATCGGCTTCACCGAGCTGCTCAACTCGCGCGGCACGCTCGCGGCCAACTACGCCAACGTCATCCCGAGTTTCATCGTGGTCGCGGCCATGTTCATCGTGCTGAACTTCATCCTGACCAGCTTCGCGAGCTGGCTGGAGCGCAGACTGCGGCGCAGCAAGCGCAGTACGGGCGCGGTGCTCGGCGTCGAGAAGGTCGACGAGCTGAACGCGGCCGAGGTCGGCGGCAGTTTCGGCACCGGCGCGGGCGGCGGCGGCATCTGACGCGGACCCACGTGAGGTGACCTTGGACGAAAGGCAGTGGCGTGCGCGCCACTGCCTTTCGTCGATTCTCACCCCCAAAATCCGGCTCACCAAAAGCACCCCTAAGTGGAATTTTAAATTCCACCAAGATCAACAAGCTCAAATCTAGCTCAAGATCATTGCCGCACCATGCCACCAATGAAAACATTCCACATGTACCCCCCCATAGGAATGGAAGAAACATGAAGAATGTATTCTCCAGGGCCGGCATGGTTGCCCTGGCTGTCGCCCTTTCGGTTCCCGTCTTCAGTGGGAGCGCTCAGGCGTTCGACGGCCCGGCGGCGAAGAACTCGTGGGGATGCGACAACAACTCGCAGAGAGTGAACTTCTCCTACCACCCCGGAAGCGTCACCACCACCGTCTACTACAACAACCACTGCAACTACACGGTGCGCGCCGCCGCCCACATCGAGGACCACAACGGCTCCATCACGGAGGACTGCTTCTCGATACCCGCCGGAAAGAAGGACAGCATCAAGTTCCAGCAGGGGCTGTCGGGCTTCTTCGTCGGCATCTACAAGTGCTGATTCCGCACCCGTAGAAAAGATGCCACGGCGAGCTCCTCACTCGTCATGAATTGCGGCGCGGCTGTTGCCCGACATGCGCAGGGCAGCAGCCGCGCCGTCCCGCACAGACCCGGACACACGGACCACGTTCTACTCGTCGGCCCCCTTTAGGGGTGCTTTCGGGAAGTGGGCTTTGCCGGCGTGGGTCATGCGTCATAGGAGCTGGAAAAGGGAATCAGGCATGCGCGGGCGGCGCCGACAAGTGTCGTGGACGTATCCGCCGCGGTGACCGTCGGTCGGCAACAGGCGCAGTGGGGTGCCGTGCCCCTGGCCGGCCTCCCCTCGCCGGTCCCTGCCACCGCTCTCCGACAGGGCCCGGGCCGACTCGGGGCCGCGGCGACGAACTCGGCGGCTCCATCACCGGTACCCACGGCTCAGGAGCCTCCGTCTGACCGGGAGTCAACCCGCGCACCGGGTACGGAGGCGGCAGCCACACGGTCGTCGCCTCCGCCGCGTGGCAACGGCCTGACGGGCTCCGCGCGCCCGCCATGCTGACGTGTCCCCGGGTGCGCCGCTTGACCGGGTGGCGCCCAGTCTGTTGCATACGTTCTGTGATCGTGCACCCTGCTCCACCAACCTGTTCATCCGTGTCCGTCGGGACTTGCGTACGGGCAGGGGGCGCCGCGCCGTGGACCCGGTGATCATCGTCGGAGCGGGGCCCGTCGGGCTCACGCTCGCCCTGGCGCTGGCGCGTCAGGAGGTGCCGTCCGTCGTCCTGGACGAGGGCCCGGGCAAGGACGAGCCGCGCCCGGCGCGCACGGTGGTGCTGCGCGAGGACACCGCCGCCCTGCTGACACGGCTGTCCGGCACCCCGCTGGACGAGCTGGGCACCCGCTGGACCGGCTGGCGCTCGATGCGCCGCAGGCAGGTGATGCGCGAGGTCGTCTTCGACGAGGCCGGCGAACCGTCCCCGCTGCACATCGCCCAGCACACGCTCACCAACGCGCTGCGCGCCGCGATCACCGACCAGCCGCTGGTCAGGGTCGCCACGGACAGCCGGCTGGACACCGTGGAGCAGGAACGCTCCGGCGTCACCGCGCACACCCGTGGTCCCAAGGGCACCTGGTGGCGCGGCAGTTATCTGGTGGGCTGCGACGGCCCCCGCTCGACCGTGCGCAAGCTCCTGGACATCCGCTTCCCGGGCCGTACGGCGGTGGAGCGGCACGCGGTCGCCGCGCTGCGCACGGAACTTCCGTGGCCCGGTCAGGCGTTGCTCCATCGGAACCCGCCGTGGCGGATGTCCGGGCCCTCGGCCGGGGAGGTGACCGCCCGCCCCCTCCCGGACGGCGCCTGGCGCCTGGACTGGCTGCTGCCGCCCGGCAAGGACCTGGTCACCCCCGAGCTCCTGGTGAACCGGATCCGTGAGACCCTCGCGGGCTGGACCGACGGCACCACACCGCCGTACGACCTGCTCGACACCGGAGTGCACACCGTCCACCACCGGCTCGCGCGCCGGTGGCGGGCGGGCCGGGTGTTCGTCGCCGGGGACGCGGCGCATCTCCTCGGCGCGTTCGGCACGCACGGGCTGGAAGAGGGCCTGCGGGACGTGGACAACCTCGCCTGGAAGCTGGCCCCGGCCTGGCACCACGGCCCGCACGAGGCGCTGCTCGACAGCTACCAGACCGAGCGGCGGGCGGCGGTCGCCGCCCGGCTGCGCGCCGCCGACCAGGTGCTGCCGGTGCTGCGCGGCGGTGGCGGGCTGCGCGGGATCGTGCCCGGCACGGCCCGGGGGCACGACACGCTCCTCACCGACGGTCACCTGGGGCACGGCCCGCTCGGTGCGCCGGGGGCGTACGCCGAGTCGCCGCTCGCGCCCCGGCACCTGGAGCACGAGATCCCGGTCGACACCCCGTTGGGGGCGCCCGTCACCGACGTCCGGGTCACCGCGGAGGACGGCACCTTCGTGCAGCTGCGCTCACGGCTCGGCCGCGGTGCGCTGCTCGTCGTCCTCATCGCGCCCGGTACGGGCGTGTGGGACCGCAAGCACTGGGTCTCCGCCGGGATCATGCCCCGGCTCGCCGCGGCCGTGACCGCGCTGCCGCACCCCGCCGAGCTGCTGGTCGCCGAGGCCTACCCGGGCGCACCGGCGCACTCCGTGCTGCTCGTGCGCCCCGACGGCCATCTGGTCACCGCCCTCAACGGGGTCCGCCCGGCCGATCTGTACGCGGCCGCCGAGGCGACACTGGGCGGCAAGGACCCCGAGAAGACGGAAGCGGAGGCGCAGGCACAGGCCGGTTCCGGCGCACGGTGATCGCGCGGTCCACATGCTGACGGTGAGTTGACCCGCCCGCACCGGCGTGGTGTACTCCGCAACGTGAACGACACCACTGTGCGCCTGTGGCGGAAGGTCCATGTCGACCTGGTCCGCTACGCAGGCTGCGTGTGTCTTCCGTCCTGCTGAATTCGCTTCTTCTCCTCCTTCTCCCGGGGCGCCGTCTGCGCCCCCTTCGGCGAATCTTCATCAGGAACGGTGCACGTGTCTGCTTCTCTCTCCACTCCGTCCTCCCCCGTTTCTCCGTCCGCCTCCGCGCCCGGCGCCGCGCCCACCCAGGCGGACCTCCTCGACTTCGTCCGGCGTACGGCCGCCGACACCGAGCTGATCTCCTCGCTCCCGCTCGACCCCGAGGGCCGCACCTGGGTACGGCTCGACGGTCCCGGCGGCAGCGAGGCCTGGCTGATCGGCTGGCCGCCCGGCTCCGGCACCGGCTGGCACGACCACGCCGAGTCGGTCGGCGCCTTCCTCACCGCCACCGGTGAACTGAAGGAGTACTCGCTCGCCACCCGGCTGCCCACCGACGGCTGGAAGACCCTGGAGCTCTCCGAGGACATCGACCGCGAGCGTCGGCTGCCCGCCGGAAAGGGCCGCTCCTTCGGCCGCGACCACGTCCACGAGGTGCTCAACGAGTCCACCGAGCACCATGCGGTCTCCGTCCACGCCTACTACCCGCCGCTGCCGCGGATCCGCCGCTACAGCCGCAGCGGACCGGTGCTGCGCCTGGAGCAGGTCGAGCGCCCGGAGGACTGGCAGTGAGCGGCTCCGGACACCCTTCCGTGGGCATCGACGAGTTGCTGGAGCGGGTACGGACCGGCTACCGGCGCGTGGCGGCGCACGAGGCGTACGAGGCGGCGCGGACCGGAGACGCCCTGCTGGTCGACATCCGGTACGCGGCGCTGCGCGAGCGGGACGGGGTGATCCCGGGTGCCCTCGTCATAGAGCGCAACGAGCTGGAGTGGCGCCTCGACCCCCAGGGCAGCCACAAGACCCCCGAGGCCACCGGCCACGACCTCCGGATAGTCGTGATCTGCAACGAGGGCTACGCCTCCAGTCTGGCCGCCGCCTCCCTGCACCAGCTGGGCCTGCACCGCGCGACAGACCTGGTCGGCGGCTTCCAGGCCTGGAAAGCAGCGGGACTGCCGGTCAGCCCTGACAACGGCACCGACCTCTAGGGCCCGTCAGACCTGCCCCTCCGTCAGAAGTCCCCGCCCTCGAGGAAATCCGTGTCCTCGCCCTCCTTCTCCAGGGCTCGCCGGACGACCCTGAGGGCCATGCCCTCGGGGTATCCCTTGCGGGCGAGCATGCCGGCGAGGCGGCGGATGCGCTTGTCCCGGTCGAGGCCCCGGGTGGAGCGGAGCTTGCGGGCGACGAGTTCGCGAGCCGTCTCCTCCTCCTGCTCGGAGTCGAGCTGGGCGACGGCCTCGTCGATGAGCGCCGAGTCGACGCCCTTGGTCCGCAGTTCCTGGACGAGCGCGCGCCGGGCCAGCCCCCGGCCGTGGTGCCGGGACTCCACCCACGCGTCCGCGAACGCGCTGTCGTTGATCAGCCCGACCTCCTCGAACCGCGACAGCACCTCCTCGGCGACGTCGTCCGGGATCTCCCGCTTGCGCAGGGCGTCCGCGAGCTGTTTCCGGGTGCGCGGGGTCCCGGTGAGCAGGCGCAGACAGATCGCCCGCGCCCGCTCAGCCGGGTCCGCCGGAGGCTCCCCCTGCTCGGCCCTCGACAAGGAGGAGGAACCCCCGTCCTCACCTGACGGCTCCCCGGAGCCACGCCGACGGCGCGTCCCGGGCCGCCGCGAGCCACGGCCGGGTGATCCGTGTCCGCGGGGCCCGGCCGGGCCGTCGTGCGTGCCGTCCTCGTACGCGCTGTACGAGTCGGGCGGGCCGTCGTCCTCGTACGAGCCGTCACGCCCGTATGAGCCATCGCTCCCCCGTGTCGCACCCCCGTCCCGGTGCCGGCGTGCCACCGGGTGTCCCTCGCCGTCGCCCCCGTACCTGTCGCCGCCCGTGCCGTAGGGCCCGGTACCGTCCCCGGTGCCCCTCCCCCGTGGGGCACCGGGGGACATGTACTCGTAGTCGGCCCAGTCGGTTCGTCGTGTCACGGTGTCAGCTCTTGGCGGTGGCGGCCTTGGGCTTGGTGGCCTTGGCGGCGGCCGGGGCGGGCACCGTCTTCGCCGGGTCGTCCGTGGCCGCGGTGACGACCGCCGCGTCCGCGCCCGGCTCGGCGGCGGGAGCCTCCGGGCGGACACCGACGCCCAGCTTCTCCTTGATCTTCTTCTCGATCTCGTCGGCCAGGTCGGGGTTGTCCTTGAGGAAGTTGCGCGCGTTCTCCTTGCCCTGGCCGAGCTGGTCGCCCTCGTACGTGTACCAGGCACCGGCCTTGCGGACGAAGCCGTTCTCCACGCCCATGTCGATCAGGCCGCCCTCGCGGCTGATGCCGTGGCCGTAGAGGATGTCGAACTCGGCCTGCTTGAAGGGCGGGGCCACCTTGTTCTTGACGACCTTGACGCGGGTGCGGTTGCCGACCGCGTCCGTGCCGTCCTTGAGGGTCTCGATGCGGCGGATGTCGAGTCGCACCGAGGCATAGAACTTCAGCGCGCGGCCACCGGTCGTGGTCTCCGGGGAGCCGAACATCACGCCGATCTTCTCGCGGAGCTGGTTGATGAAGATCGCGGTGGTCTTGGACTGGTTGAGCGCACTGGTGATCTTCCGCAGCGCCTGGCTCATCAGGCGGGCCTGGAGACCGACGTGGCTGTCGCCCATCTCGCCCTCGATCTCCGCGCGCGGGACGAGCGCGGCGACGGAGTCGATGACGATGAGGTCGAGGGCGCCGGAGCGGACCAGCATGTCCACGATCTCCAGGGCCTGCTCGCCGTTGTCGGGCTGGGAGAGGATCAGGTTGTCGATGTCGACGCCGAGCTTCTGCGCGTACTCGGGGTCGAGGGCGTGCTCCGCGTCCACGAACGCGACCTGACCGCCCGCCTTCTGCGCGTTGGCCACGGCGTGCAGGGTCAGGGTCGTCTTACCGGAGGACTCCGGTCCGTAGATCTCCACGACCCGGCCGCGCGGCAGGCCACCGACGCCCAGGGCGACGTCGAGCGCGGTCGATCCGGTCGAGATGACCTCGATTGGCTCCTTCGTCCGGTCACCCATGCGCATGACCGCGCCCTTGCCGAACTGCCGTTCAATCTGTGCGAGAGCGGCTTCGAGAGCCTTCTCGCGGTCGGTACCTGCCATGGGTTCCACCCGGTTTGCTTGAGTCGATCGCTTCACGTCAAAGACGCTAACGCCTGCCACTGACAATGCGCCCCGACGCCGGCCCGGCCTGTGGATAACTCGGGGACTTCTCCGCCGAAACCATGTCGAACTGCCACTGGAGTCCCCGTCGGGAACCCCGCCGGAGCCTCCATAAGAATGGATGTTCGATTTTGGTGTCAAGCGCACCACGCGGTACTCCTGTACTTCCCCGCAGGGTGCTCACCCACCGCTCACCCACGGACTCCGAGCGGTGCGCGGAAAGGGACGGGGCGCGCGGGACGCGGGTAGGGGGCGCGCGTGGCGGGGACGGGCGGCGGCCGGAAATCGGGCGTACGCGGCGCGCGGGCGGGAACGCGCGGTGCGCCGGGGGCGGCCGCCGGAAGCGGAACCACGCCACGGCGATCCGCACCACCCGTCGGGGCGTTCACCCGATCGTGAGTTTCCGCATGCCCGCGTCCCTCGTGCCGCGATGCTCGAAGAGGCGGCCGGCAGGCGGCGCCCCTGTGTGCCGTGGGTGGGAGAACGCATGACACGTGAGACGGGACGACGCGGCCTGGACGAGCAGGCCGTGCTGCTGGCGGCGGGGTTGGCCGATCTGGCGGTGAGCACCCTGGGCACCGCCGTCGGTACGGTCCGGGGGCTGCTGCGCCGCTCGGACGCCGGAGCGCTTGCGGCGGAGGCCGAGCACGACCTCACCGCGCGCGGACGCCTGGTTGTGGACCGGTACGCGTCCGTCCCGCCGGCCCATCTGGAGATCCTCGCCCGGCACGCCCTCGCCCGGCGGACCGCCGCCGATGACTGACCGATGGGACCCGGCCGGCTTCAAGATCCGCGTCGACCAGGTAGTGCGCCGGTTCGTCGCCCAGGAGGCCGACCTGTTCGCGGCGGTCGATCCGCTCCTGGGCCCGGTGGCCGAACAACTGGAGGCGGCGGTCGCGGACGGCAAACGGCTGCGGGCTGCGTTCTGCTACTGGGGCTGGCGTGCGGTGGGGCAGCCGGACAGCGACGCGCTGGTGCGGGCGGCGGCCTCCATGGAACTGGTGCACGCCGCCGCCGTCGTGCACGACGACCTCATCGACGACAGCCCGCTGCGGCACGGGCGCCCCACGGCACACATCGCCCTGCGTACCGCCGTACCGGCTCATCCCTGTGCCGACGGCACCGCGCGGTCGCTGGCGATGCTCGTGGGCGATCTGCTGATGTCGCTGGCCGGGCAGCTGTTCGCGACCTGCGGTCTGCCCGCCGCCTATCTCGCCCGGGCCCGGCCCCTGTGGTCGCTGCTGGCCCGGGAGCTGATCGCGGGCGAGTGCCTGGAGATCCTGCGCACCGGGACCGGCCCGGACACCACGGCCTCGCTGAAGGTGATCCGCTACAAGACCGCCAAGTACACCGTCGAGCAGCCGCTGCTGATCGGCGGCGCCCTGGCCGGGGCGGGCGAGGGGCTGCGGGAAGGCTACTCCGCGTACGGGCTGCCGCTGGGCGAGGCGTTCCAGCTGCGCGACGACCTGCTCGGCCTGTTCGGGGAGCCGGAGCACACCGGCAAGGCCAACACCGACGACGTGCGTGGCCACCGGCCCACCGCGCTGCTCGCGGAGACCTGGCGGCTCGCCCGTGACGAGGACCGGGAGCGGCTCGGCGCGTTGCTCGGCAGACGCGATCTGGGTGCGGAGGGCCTGGACGCGGTCCGCGAGGTGATGTGCCGGCTCGGGGCGCCCGACCGGATCGAGCGCATGATCGGTGCGCGGGTCACGGAAGCGCTCGACGCCCTCCACGCACTGGACGTGCCGGCCCCCGCCGCCGGCGCCCTGACCGCGCTGGCGCACTCGGCGGCGGTCCGCCTGTCCTGACACCCACCCGGTGGCACGGACGACCCCCGCGAAGAGACTCACGAAAGACCCGCGAGAGACCCGCGAAGACAAGGAGCCCTGCCGTGACCCACACCGAGGCATCGTCGGACGCCCTCCGGCACGCCGGTGACGAACTCGCCGACGCCACGGTCGCCGCACTCTTCGAACGCGGGGAGGTGGGCACGCTCAACACCCTGATGCGCTATGTCTCCACCGCGGGCGCTCCCCTGCCGGACGGGCTGCCCGATGTCGCGCGGGAGTATCTGGAGGCCACCCGGGTCCCGCCGGCGTGGGTGGACTGGGGCGAGATGGAGAAGGCCCGGCTGTTCTTCATCGACAACAACGTGCACATCGCGACCGCGCTCTCCTTCGCCTCCATGCCCGCCTGTTACGTCGTCCCGCGCATGGCGAAGCTGCTGTCGGCCACGCACGGGCTCAGCTACCCCTCCAAGCGCATGGCGGAGACCGGCCAGTTCACCGTCTATCTGATGCGGCCCGACGCCTTCGAGGCCGGCGGCCGCTTCGTCCCCGCCGCACAGAAGGTGCGTCTGCTGCACGCCTCCATCCGGCACCACCTCAAGCGCGAGAACCGCTGGGACGCCGAGGCGCTGGGGACGCCGATCTGCCAGGAGGACATGATCGCCGGGCAGATGTTCTTCTCGCTGCTGGTCCTCGACAGCCTGCACCGGCTGGGCATCCATCTGTCCACGGAGGGCGCGGAGGCGTACTACTACGCGTGGCGGGTGGTCGGCGCCATGCTCGGCGTCGACCAGGAGGCCGTTCCCAAGACCCTCGACGAGGCCCGCCACTTCCTCGACCAGTACATGATCCGGTCCATGGGTCCTTCCGAGGAGGGCACGCACCTGACCCGGCAGCTCATCGATCTCTACGAGGAGGTCGTCCCCGGCACCTTCTTCGACCCGATCGTCTCGGCCCTCGTCCGCCACCTCGTCGGCGACACCTGCGCGGACTGGCTGGAGGTGCCGCGCACCCCGTGGGACACCGTCGTCAAGGCCGTACCGCACCTCCTCGGCGTCCTGGAGACCATCGAGGACCGCTCCCCGCTGGGCGCGTGGGCACTGGACCGTCTCGGCCACCTCACCGCCGTCTTCGAGCTGTCCTCCCTCACCCGTGGCCGCGTCATGCACTACGCCATCCCCGAACACCTCAGGAAGGACTACGGCGTCCCGGGCACGGTGCCCCGCACCCGGCGGTGGACCCCGCCGGCCGCCACGGTCTCCTGACCGTCCGCACGCCTACTCCCCACGGCGTACGGCGGGTGTCTTCGGCCGGACGACGACCGCGCGGACGGCCCCCGCAAGGGTGGGCGCATGCCCTCCCCCCTGGAAAGTCCGTCCTCCGCGGAGACTGCCGCCTCCCTGGAAAGTCCGCGCCGGAATCCACCGGCGAGCACCCTGCGCGGGGCCCGTCCCGCCGAGCGTCTCTGCCATGCGACCGGGGCCCTCCTCGTCCTCTCCGGCCTGGTGCACCTGGTGGTGTTCGCGGTGGACGGCGGCCCCTGGTACGGCCCGGTCTCCTGGCGCAAGCCGGTCACGTTCGGGCTCTCCTTCGGGCTGACGCTGATCGCGGTCACGTGGGTCACCTCGTATCTGAGGATCGGGGAGCGGCTGCGAACCGTGCTGCTCGTCGTGTTCGCCGCCGACTGTGTGGTGGAGGTCGGCGGGATCACCCTGCAGGCGTGGCGCCGGGTGCCCTCGCACCTCGACATGGAGACGCCGTTCGACACGGCGGTGTCGATGATGCTCGCGGTGGGCGGCGGGGTCCTGGTGGTGCTGCTCACCGTCTTCGCCGTGGTGTCGTTCCGGCGGCGGCCGGCCGGTCCCGTGGGAATGGCGCTCGCGGTGCGCTCCGGGTTCGCGGTCCTGCTCGTGGCGCTGGCCTCGGGAGCCGCGATGATCGCGCGCGGGGTGGTGCTCGTCCGGACCGGGCACCAGCAGGCGGCGTACGACTCGACGGCCCCGCTCAAGCCGCTGCACGGGGTGAGCCTGCACGCGGTGCTGGTCCTGCCCGCGCTGGCGTGGCTGCTGTCCCGCACCGCCTGGAGCGAACAGGCCAGGTGGCGGGTCGTGGCCACGGCGGTGGGCTGCTACGCGGCCGCCGTGGCCGCCGCCGGGGTGTGGGCGGTACTCACCTACTGATCGCGGTGGCCGTCAGGCCGAGCTCTCCCGTGAGTCCTCGGCCGGCCGCTGCCATATCGTCCGCCACGCGCGCGTGAGCAGCCCGGGGCCGCCCGTGCCGCGTCGGGGGCGCCCGTTGACCCGGGGGTCGTCCGTGACGTCGTACCGCTTCACGTAGGCGCTCAGGAACGCCTGGAGCGTGGCGACCGCGGGGATCGCGATCAGGGCGCCGACGGCACCGAGGAGCGCGGTGCCCGCGATGACCGAGCCGAAGGCGACCGCCGGGTGGATGTCGACGGACTTGGAGGTCAGCTTGGGCTGGAGCATGTAGTTCTCGAACTGCTGGTAGATCACGACGAACACCAGCACCCACACCGCGTACAGGGGGTTGACGGTGAACGCGATCAGCATCGGCAGCGCGCCCGCGAGGTAGGTGCCGATGGTGGGGATGAACTGCGAGACCAGACCCACCCAGACACCGAGCACGGGCGCGTACGGCACGCCCAGGGCCTCCAGCAGGATGTAGTGGGCGATGCCGGAGATCAGCGCCATCACACCGCGCGAGTACAGATAGCCGCCGGTCTTGTCCACGGCGATCTCCCAGGCGCGCAGCACCTCGGCCTGGCGGGCGGGCGGCAGGACGGAGCACAGGGTGCGCCGCAGCCGGGGACCGTCGGCGGCGAAGTAGAAGGCGAACAGCGTGATCGTCAGCAGCTGGAAGAGGCCGCCGAGCACCTGCCCGGAGACGTCGAGCACGCCGGCCGCGCTGTTCTGCGCGTACTTGCGCAGCCAGTCGGAGTGCAGCAGGCCCTCCTGGACGTCGACCCGCTTCACGTCGGTGTGGAAGGTGTGGTTGACCCAGTTGATGACCGAGTCCAGGTAGTCCGGGAAGTCCTCGACGATCTTGATGATCTGGCCGGCCAGCATCGAGCCGAGCAGTGTGACGAATCCCGCGGTGGCGATGGCCAGGCCGAGGAAGACCAGGAAGGTCGCGGCCCCCCGGCGCATTCCGCGCGAGGCCATCCAGCTCACCGCGGGCTCGATGGCGAGCGCCAGGAAGAACGCGATGAGGATGTTGATCAGCAGGCCGGTGAGCTGGTGGAAGGCCCAGCTGCCCAGCTGGAAGGCGGCGATGAGGGCGAGCGCCAGCACCATGGCGCGCGGCAGCCAGCGCGGCATGCGGGCGCCCGGTGCCGCGGCGCCGGGCGCCGGGGGTCCGGCGGGCGGCGTCGTGTCGACCGGGTATGCGTCCTGGGCGGTCCGCCCGTCGTCGTCAGTGGGTGCCACGGTGCAAGTCTCGCCGACGCCACTGACAACGCGTGGCCCGTATCCGATCTTTGTGCACGCTCAGCGCTTCTCTCCTGGAACGTTCATGACCGTGCAGACCACACGCCACACTTCCTTGGCCTCCCAGCCGGTTGCCAGCGCCTCGTGCACCGTGAGTCCGCCGAGCTCCGTCATCACATGATCGCGCGCGAAGGTGTCGGCGTACCCGGAACCGAAATGTTCCGCCATCCGCTGCCAGAAGACCGTCAACCGCATGACACCAGTATCCCGCCCCTGAGAGTGGGCCCTGCCCGGGACCGCCTACCGAGACCGCTTTCCGTCCTACGGTCTGACGCATGGCCGAAACCGGAGCTTCCCCACTCCCCCCTACGCCCCCGGCGCACTCCCCGCTCTTCCGCGCCGAACAGTTCATGTGGCTCACCGCGCGCGTGCTGGAGCAGCGACTCTTCGCGTACCACTTCCTGAACGGCAGCCCCGATCCGGTGGAGACGGCGCTGGACGCCTACCGCAACGAGGACGGCGGGTACGGCCATGCGCTGGAGCCCGATCTGCGCGGTCCGGTGAGCCAGCCGCTGCACACCGGGCACGCGCTGTCCGTCCTGGACGCCGTCGGGCGCTGCGGCGGGCAGCGGGTGGAGCGGGTGTGCCGCTATCTGACGTCCGTCTCCACCGCGGACGGGGCGCTGCCGGCGATCCACCCGAGCCAGCGCGGCTATCCGGCCGCCCCGTTCATCCCGATCACCGACGACCCGCCCAGCGAGCTGCTCGCCACCGGCCCTGTGGTGGGGCTGCTGCACCGCAACGAGGTGTGGCACGCCTGGCTGTTCCGGGCCACCGACTTCTGCTGGGAGGCCGTGGAGTCGCTGGAGAAGACGCATCCCTACGAGGTCGAGGCCGCCGTCGCGTTCCTGGACGCGGTACCCGACCGCGCCCGGGCGGAGGCGGCCGCCGACCGGCTGGGCCGCCTGGTGCGCGAGCACCGGCTGGCCGCGCTGGACCCGGAGCAGCTGGACGCGTACCCGGTGGCGCCCGGCTACGCCCCCGGCGAGCACCACTTCCCGCACGACTTCGCGAAGGCCCCGCACTCGCTCGCGCGCGCGTGGTTCACCGACGAGGAGATGGCCCGCTCGCTGGACCACCTCGCCGCCGAGCAGCAGGAGGACGGCGGCTGGCCGATCGGCTGGCTCCAGTGGGCGCCGACCACCGCCCTGGAGGCCCGCCCGATGGTGACGATCGAGGCGCTGCGCACCCTCAAGGCGTACGGCCACTTCGCGGGGTGACCCATCTCTCGGCCGCCGCAGCCCCCGCTCAGCCCGCGACGGCCCGTACCCCCGCCGTCACCAGCACGGCCGCGGCGACGACGACCAGGAAGGGCGCGCGCAGCACCAGCGCCAGGGCGGCCGCCCCGAGCCCCGCGGCCCGGGCGTCCAGCACGAGCGTGTGTCCGTCGGCGAACGTCTGCTGGGCGGTGAGGGCGGCGAGCAGGGCCACCGGCAGCAGGGCGGCCAGCCGCCGCACCAGCGGCCGCTCCAGGACGCCCGCGGGCACCAGCAGCCCGGCGAGCTTGACGGCGTAGCAGCCGAGGACGGTCGCGGCGATCGCGATCCAGGTGTTCAACGGGTCTCCTCGGAAGTGTCGTCGCGGGTACGGCCGGACCGGCGGCCGGAGACGTACAGGGCGGCCGGTGCCGCCAGCGCGGCCACCAGGACCGGCACCCCGGCGGGCAGCACGGGCAGCAGGCCGAGCCCCAGCAGTACCGCGAGCGCGGCGACCGCGCGGTCGGTCGTGGTCTTCAGCATGGGGGCGAGCAGTGCCAGGAAGACGGCGGGTCCGGCCGCGTCCAGGCCCCAGGCGCCGGTGTCGCCGACGGCCTTGGCGCCGAGCGCGCCGAACAGGGTGGTGAGGTTCCACAGCACGTACAGGCTGAGTCCGGTGACGGTGAAGCCGATCCGCGCGGCGCGCCGCGTCGGCTGGGCGAGCGTCACCGCCGTGGTCTCGTCGATCACCCACTGGGCGGCCAGCGGCCGTAGCGCGCGCGGGAGGGCCAGCAGCTGCGACAGACGCAGCCCGTAGAACGCGTTGCGTACGCCCAGGAAGAAGGCGCCGGCCGCCGCGGTGAGCGGGTTGCCGCCCGCCGCGAGTGCCCCGACCAGGGCGAACTGGGAGGCGCCGGTGAACACCAGGAGGCTGAGTACGCAGGTCTGGAGCAGGCCGAGCCCGCTGCCGGCCGAGGTCACCCCGAAGGCGAACCCGGAGAGTCCCACGGCGACGCCGACCCCGAGGGCGTCCCGGACGACGGCGGAGTCCGGTTTCGGCTCGCCTTCGCCGCGTATGTCTGCGAGTGCTGTCTGCTGTGCCACGCCCAGGACGCTACGTACCGCCGTCCCGGCCGTCTTGTACGTTCTTGCGGCCGCCTTGTACGTTCCTGCGCCCGCCCGGACGCGCACCGGGACCGCGCTCGCGCTGGTAGGCGCCCGGCGGGACGCCGACGATCCGGGCGAAGTGCCGGTTGAGGTGCGGCTGGTCGGTGAAGCCGACGACGACGGCCGCCTCGGCGGGTGCCGTGCCCGCGTCCAGCAGCAGCCGGGCGCGGCGCACCCGGGCGTCGGTCAGCCAGGTGTGCGGGGGCATGCCGTAGGCGTCACGGAACGCCCGCAGCAGCGCGAAGGGACTGGTGCCGAGGTCGGTGGCGAGCCGTTCCAGCGTCGGCGGCTCGGCCATCCGCTCCTCCAGCACGGCACGCGCGCGTGCGGCGAGCCGCGCGCCGGCGGTGCGGACCTGCCGCTGCGGCAGCGGGCCGCCGTTCGACCGCAGCAGCCGGGTCACCACCACCCGCAGCAGGGTGTCGGCGGCGAGCGCGTTGCCCTCGTCGGCGGCGCGCAGCACCCGGTGCACCAGGGCGACGCAGTACGGATCGTCGAGCATCGGGCTGACGAAGCCGGGGGTGCCCCGGATCGCGGTCGTCTCCGCGGCGATCGCCGCCACCAGTTCCGGGGACGGGTAGACCGCCCCGTACCGCCAGCCCTCGGGGACCGCGGCCCGGCCGGTGTGCGCGGTGTCGGGATTGACGAGCGCGAGCGCCCCGGCGCCGACGGTCACGTCGGACCCCCGGTGCCGGAAGACCTCGACCCCGTCCACGATCCCGGCGATCACGAAGTGCTCGTGGGTGTGCCGGACAAACGTCTTCCGGACATACCGGGCGCGCAACAGATCGACATCGGGCAGCGCCTCGTACCGCCAGTGCCGCGCCCGCTCGTCCGATCCCGTCATACGCCCATTGTCGACCGCCCGGCCCCACCCCACCCGACCGCCCTCACCTCGCGCCTCGGCCCCCGCTTCCCGCCCGGCCGCCGGCGCGGCCACCCCCGTCCCGGCGCTCCTCGGTCACGGCCCCCGCCCGGCCTCTCGGCAGCCACCCCGGTCCGGCCTTCCCCACGTCCTCTCCCCCACCCCTACCTCCCGCATCTCCACAGGTCAGGCCCGGTTGTCAGTGGCCGGGTGCAGGATGGACGCATGGCGAAATCCGCGCACCGAGCCCTCGACGGCTTCTCCCCCGCGACCCGCGGCTGGTTCACGGGGGCGTTTTCCGCGCCCACCGCGGCCCAGGCGGGCGCGTGGCAGGCCATCGGGGCGGGCTCGGACGTGCTGGTGGTCGCCCCGACCGGCTCCGGCAAGACGCTGGCCGCGTTCCTCGCGGCCCTGGACCAGCTGGCCTCGGCCCCGCCCCCGGCCGACCCGAGGAAGCGCTGCCGGGTGCTGTACGTGTCTCCGCTCAAGGCCCTCGCGGTCGACGTCGAGCGGAACCTGCGCAGTCCGCTGACCGGCATCCGCCAGGAGTCCGTGCGCCTCGGTCTGCCCGAGCCGGAGGTCAGGGTCGGCATCCGCTCCGGCGACACTCCGCCCGCCGAGCGCCGCGCCCTGTCCACCCGCCCGCCGGACATCCTGATCACCACCCCGGAGTCCCTGTTCCTGATGCTGACGTCGGCCACACGCGACGCGCTGACCGGCATCGAGACGGTGATCCTGGACGAGGTGCACGCGGTCGCCGGCACCAAGCGCGGCGCGCATCTCGCGCTCTCCCTGGAGCGGCTGGACGAGCTGCTGCCGAAGCCGGCCCGCCGCATCGGCCTGTCGGCGACCGTCCGCCCGGTCGACGAGGTGGCCCGCTACCTCTCGCCGCGCCGCAAGGTGGAGATCGTCCAGCCCGAGTCCGGCAAGGAGTTCGACCTCTCCGTCGTCGTACCCGTGGAGGACATGGGCGAGCTGGGCGGCTCTCCGGCCACCGACGCCAAGGAGGGCGGGGACCGGCCGTCGATCTGGCCGCATGTGGAGGAGCGGATCGCCGACCTCGTCCAGGCCCACCGCTCGACGATCGTCTTCGCCAACTCACGCCGGCTGGCGGAGCGGCTGTGCAACCGGCTCAACGAGATCGCGTACGAGCGCGTGACCGGCGAGCCGCTGGACGAGCACCACTCCCCCGCCGAGCTGATGGGCGGCTCGGGCGCGGCCCAGGGCGCCCCGCCGGTCATCGCCCGCGCGCACCACGGCTCGGTCTCCAAGGAGCAGCGGGCCCTGGTCGAGGAGGACCTGAAGGCCGGCCGGCTGCCCGCCGTGGTGGCCACCTCCAGCCTGGAACTGGGCATCGACATGGGCGCGGTGGACCTGGTCGTCCAGGTCGAGTCCCCGCCCTCGGTGGCCTCCGGCCTCCAGCGCGTCGGCCGCGCGGGACACCAGGTCGGTGCGATCTCCACCGGCGTGGTCTTCCCCAAGTACCGGGGCGACCTGGTGCAGGCGGCCGTGGTCACGGAGCGGATGCGCACCGGCTCCATCGAGTCCCTGCGGGTCCCGGCCAACCCCCTCGACGTGCTGGCACAGCAGCTGGTCGCGATGACCTCGCTGGACACCTGGCAGTTCGACGACCTGCTGGCCATGGTCCGCCGCGCGGCTCCCTTCGCCTCGCTCCCGGAGTCGGCGTTCACCGCGGTCCTCGACATGCTCGCGGGCCGCTATCCGTCCGACGCCTTCGCCGAGCTGCGCCCGCGCGTGGTCTGGGACCGGGTCACGGGCACGGTCACCGGGCGCCCGGGCGCCCAGCGGCTCGCCGTCACCTCCGGCGGCACGATCCCCGACCGCGGCCTGTTCGGTGTCTTCCTCGCCGGCGCCGACCCCAAGAAGGGCGGCGGCCGGGTCGGCGAGCTGGACGAGGAGATGGTGTACGAGTCCCGGGTGGGCGATGTCTTCACCCTGGGCACCAGCTCCTGGCGCATCGAGGACATCACGCGCGATCGCGTCCTGGTCTCCCCCGCCCCCGGGGTGCCGGGCCGCCTGCCCTTCTGGAAGGGCGACCAGTTGGGCCGCCCGCTCGAACTGGGCCGCGCGGTGGGCGCGTTCCTGCGCGAGGTCGGCTCGCTCGCCAAGGACGACGCCCGGCTGCGCCTGCTCGCGGCGGGCCTGGACGCCTGGGCGGCGGACAACGTGCTGTCGTACCTCGACGAACAGCGCGAGGCCTGCGGCCATGTCCCCGACGACCGGACGATCGTCGTGGAGCGCTTCCGCGACGAACTGGGCGACTGGCGGGTCGTCGTCCACTCCCCGTTCGGCGCGCAGGTCCACGCTCCGTGGGCGCTGGCGCTCGGCGCCCGGCTGTCCGAGCGGTACGGCATGGACGCCCAGGTCATGCACGCCGACGACGGCATCGTGCTGCGGCTGCCGGACGCCGACCTGATGGGCCTGGACCTGCTCGACCAGGCCCCTACGAAGGCGGGCACCGAATACGACGCCGAGCAGGCGCCCGTCGGCGCGGCGGACGTCGCCTTCGACAAGGGCGAGGTCGACCAGATCGTCACCGACCAGGTCGGCGGCTCGGCCCTGTTCGCCGCCCGGTTCCGCGAATGCGCGGCCCGTGCGCTGCTGCTGCCCCGCCGCAGCCCCGGCAAGCGCACCCCGCTGTGGCAGCAGCGTCAGCGTGCCGCCCAACTGCTCCAGGTGGCGAGCGAGTTCGGGTCCTTCCCGATCGTCCTGGAGGCGGTCCGCGAGTGCCTCCAGGACGTCTTCGACGTGCCGGGCCTGGTCGAGCTGATGGGTGACCTGGAGTCCCGGAAGGTCCGCCTGGTCGAGGTCACCACCCCGGAACCGTCCCCCTTCGCCCGGTCCCTCCTGTTCGGCTACGTCGCCCAGTTCCTGTACGAGGGCGACTCCCCGCTCGCCGAGCGCCGCGCGGCCGCGCTCTCCCTGGACTCCCGGCTGCTGGCCGAGCTGCTGGGCCAGGCGGAGCTGCGCGAACTGCTCGACGCGGATGTGCTGACCGAGCTGGAGCGTGAACTCCAGTGGCTCACCGAGGACCGCCGGATCAAGGACCCGGAAGGCGTCGCCGACGTGCTGCGGTTGCTCGGGCCGCTCACGGACGCCGAGTTGGCCGAGCGGGGCGCCGAGCCGCGGTGGGCCGAGGAGCTGGCCGGTGCCCGCCGGGCGATCAGGGTCCGGATCGCCGGCGCCGGCCACTGGGCGGCGATCGAGGACGCGGGCCGGCTGCGCGACGCGCTCGGCACGGCCCTGCCGGTCGGTGTCCCCGAGGCGTTCACCGAGCCGGTGAAGGACCCGCTCGGCGACCTCCTCGCCCGGTACGCGCGCACCCACGGCCCGTTCACGTCGGCCACGGCGGCGGCCCGGTTCGGGCTCGGAGCCGCGGTCACGGACGGCGCGTTGCAGCGGCTCGCCGCGGGCGGCCGGGTGGTGCAGGGCGAGTTCCATCCGGCGGGCATCGGCCAGGAGTGGTGCGACGCGGCCGTGCTGCGCAGACTGCGCCGCCGCTCGCTGGCCGCGCTCCGGCACGAGCTGGAGCCGGTGGCACCGGCCGCGCTCGCCCAGTTCCTGCCCCAGTGGCAGCACATCGGCAAGGGGCACGGGCTGCGCGGCGTCGACGGACTGGTGCGCGCCGTCGAGCAGGTGCAGGGCGCGTCGGTGCCGGCGTCGGCCCTGGAGAAACTGGTCCTGCCGTCCCGGGTGGCCGGCTACACGCCCTCGATGCTCGACGAACTCACCGCCGCCGGAGAGATCGTGTGGGCCGGCGCGGGCGCCCTGCCGGGCAAGGACGGCTGGGTCTCGCTGTATCTGGCGGACGCGGCCCCGCTGCTCCTGCCTCCGCCGCACCCCCTGGAGCTGACGGCCCTTCATCAGTCCGTCCTGGACACCCTCTCCGGTGGCTACGGCCTGTTCTTCCGCCAGATCGCCGACCAGGTCCGCGCCACCACCCACCCGGACGCCACCGACCCCCAACTGGCCGACGCCGTCTGGGACCTGGCCTGGTCCGGCCGGCTCACCAACGACACGCTGGCCCCGATGCGCGCCCTGCTGGGCTCGGGCCGTACCGCGGGTGCCACCGCCCACCGCGCCAAGCGCACCGTCCCGCGCGGCCGCTACGGCTCCCTGACGGCCGCCGCCCGCACCGCCTCCCGTACCGGCCCGCCGACCGTCGCCGGCCGCTGGTCCTTGCTCCCGCAGCGCGAGCCGGACACCACCGTGCGCGCCCACGCCCTGGCCCGCACCCTGCTCGACCGGCACGGCGTGGTCACCCGGGGAGCGGTCGCGGCGGAGGGCGTCGAGGGCGGCTTCTCGGCGGTGTACCGCATCCTGTCGGCGTTCGAGGAGAGCGGGCAGGCCCGCCGGGGTTACGTCGTCGAGGGGCTCGGCGCGGCCCAGTTCGCGATGGACGGCGCGGTCGACCGGCTGCGCGCCGTGTCCAACGCCCGCGACCGCGGCGAGGCACTGCCGGGCACCGCCTTCACAAACGGCGGCCCAACGGCTCCCGCGGCCTTCGGAAACGGCGGCCCAGTGACCTCCGCCGCCTTCGGGACCGAGATCCCCCTCGGCCCCATCGACGAGGCCGACTTCCCCGCTCTGGACGGCGACTTCACCTGGCCCCCCGAACCCCCCACCGCCCCCGGCGACTACGTCTCCCCCAAGGACGTCGCCGCGACCGACCCCTTCGCCGCCCCCGGCTACGGCGGCCCCCGAGGCGGCAGTCCCGCGAACCCCTACACCTACGGCAACCACCACACCCGCACCCCCGCCGCCCCCGACCCCAGAGCCGTGGTCCTCGCCGCCGCCGACCCCGCCAACGCCTATGGCGCGGCCCTCTCCTGGCCCGAGCCGCCGACCGGTGCCGGGCACAAGCCGGGCCGCAAGGCGGGCTCGCTGGTCGTCCTGGTGGACGGCGAGCTGACCCTCTACATGGAGCGCGGCGGCAAGACCCTGCTGGCCTGGCCGTCCGCCCCGGACACGGACGCCGGCGACGACCCCCGCCTGCGGACGGCAGCCGAGGCCCTCGCGGCCGCCGCCCGCGCCGGCACTCTCGGCACGGTGACGGTGGAGCGCGTCAACGGCGCCACGGCCCTGACCTCGCCCCTGGGCACCCTGCTGGAAGCAGCGGGCTTCATCGCGACCCCGCGCGGTCTGCGCCTGCGGGCGTGATCCGCCAGGACATGAACACCGCACCCCCCGTGCGCCGCACGCGCCACCGCCACCCGCGCCCGTGCCCCCACCGCGCGCTCCACGCCCCCGTGTCACCCTTGACCCATGCCCGAAGGTGACACGGTCTGGCAGGCCGCACGGCGCCTGCACGAGGCGCTCGCGGGCAAGGTGCTGACCCGCAGCGACTTCCGGGTGCCCAAGTACGCCACCGTCGACCTCACCGGCCGTACCGTCCTCGGCACCGCTCCGCGCGGCAAGCACCTGCTCACCCGCTTCGAGGGCGGCCTGACCCTGCACACGCATCTGCGGATGGAGGGCGCGTGGAAGGTCTACGGGAGCGGCGAACGCTGGAAGGGCGGCCCCGCCCACCAGATCAGGGCCGTTCTCGGTGCCGCCGACCGCACGGCCGTCGGCTACCGTCTCCAGGTCCTGGAGTTCCTCCGCACCGGCGAGGAGGAACGCGCCGTGGGCCACCTCGGCCCCGACCTGCTGGGCCCCGACTGGAACCCCGAGCGCGCCCTCGCCAACCTGCTCGCCGACCCGGCCCGCCAGCTCGGCGAGGCCCTGCTCGACCAGCGCAACCTCGCCGGCATCGGCAACATCTACAAGAGCGAGCTCTGCTTCCTCATCGGCGCGACTCCCTGGCTCCCGGTCGGCGCGCTCCCCGCCGACCGTGCCGCGAAACTCCCCGATCTCGCCAAGCGCCTCCTGGAGGCCAACCGCGACCGCCCGGTCCGCCGGACCACGGGCCTGCGCGACCAGGACCTG
The DNA here is from genome assembly GCF_055580905.1 of Streptomyces sp. NPDC031497. NCBI lineage: Bacteria > Bacillati > Actinomycetota > Actinomycetes > Kitasatosporales > Streptomycetaceae > Streptomyces > Streptomyces sp. NPDC031497. The sequence continues at coordinate 20,171 of NZ_JBVIKO010000027.1, read as the reverse complement.
TTCGTCTACGGCCGCGCGCCCCGCCCCTGTCTGCGCTGCCACACCCCGATCCGGGTGGCCGACCAGGGCGACGGCTCCCGTGAGCGTCCCACCTACTGGTGCCCCGCCTGCCAGACCGGCCCCGCCCCCAGCTCTCGACACGCCCCGAGAAGCCGCCCCCGCCCGACCAATTGACGCCCCGTCAGAAACGCTCGTACCGTCCCCTCATGTCCCTCAAGGCGTACGACCTCACCGGACGCACCGCATTCGTCACGGGGGCCGCCGGCGGTATCGGCCGGGCCTCCGCCGTGCTGCTCGCCGAGGCGGGCGCGACCGTGCACTGTGCCGACAGGAGCGCGGAAGGCCTGCACGAGACGGCCACCCTGATCAAGGACGCCGGCGGCACCGCCCACACCCACACCGTCGATGTCACCGACCGGGCGCAGCTCGAGCAGGCCGTCCGGTCCTGCGAGCGGCTGGACGTCATGGCGGCGATCGCCGGGATCATGCACCGCAGCCCGGTGCTGGAGACCCGCGACGAGGACCTCGACCGGGTGCTGGACGTCAACTTCAAAGGCGTCCTGCACTCCTGCCAGGAGGCGGCACGCCTGATGCTCGACCGGCGGAACGGGGGCAGCATCATCACCATGGCCTCCGGTGCGATCGACACCGGCGGCCCCGGCCTGCTCTGCTACGGCGCGGCCAAGGCCGCCGTGGTCCAGCTGACCAAGACGCTCGCCAACGAGGTCGGCCGGCACGGCATCCGCGTCAACGCGGTCGCCCCGGGCTGGACCCGCACCCCCATGACCGAGCGCGACGACGGCGAGGAGCAGCGGCAGACGGAGGCGTGGATGGCCCGGATGTCGCCGCTGGGCCGGGTCGGCGAGGCGGCGGACGTCGCACACGCCGTGCTGTATCTGGCGTCCGACGCCTCCTCGTTCACGACGGGCCAGATCCTGCGCCCGAACGGAGGGGTCGCGATGCCCTGGTAGCGCCCGGTGTCCGCCAGGCGGCCCGCCACCGCCCTGGGCCCATGGCCCCCGCCGCGCGGGTCCGCGGCACGCAGTGCACGGGCAGCAGGCTCAGTCCCCATCCTCCGGCGACCACGGCCCCCTCCAGGGCCCCGGCACCGTCGGCGAAGGTGATCCGCAGCACCGCCCACCACCACACCGCCGCGAATCCCAGGGCAACTCCCCAGCGCGCTATCCGTCCCACCATGGCCGCCACCTCCAGCCGGACGCTAGAACGCCGCCCGGTCCACCGGGGAGGCGCACCGAGGGCTCACCGATGCAACGGCCGTCGGCCGGCGTCGGCCACGGCTACGCGTTCTCCGCCTGGAACATCCAGTGATGTTTCTCCAGATCCGCCGTGATCCCGATGAAGATGTCCTGGGAAACCGGATCCGGCTCCGCGGTGGCCCTGACCCGCCCCCGCATCCGGGTGATCACCGCGCCCAGCGCGTCCACCAGGGCACCCACCGCGTCCGAGTCCTTGACCCAGCCCCCGGGGGCGGTGGCGATGCCGCTGTCGGCGGCCACCGTGGCCGCGCGTCCGTCCGGTGAGACGCCCAACGCCGAGGCCCGCTCGGCGACCGTGTCGGAGTGCGTCCGGGCCGTGCCGACGACCTCGTCGAGCTGGAGGTGGACGGTCCGGAAGCGGGGGCCGACCACGTTCCAGTGGATCTGCTTGGCGATGAGTGCCAGGTCCACGAGGTCGACGAGGGCACCCTGGAGTGCCTCGGCCACGGTCTTCAGGTCCGCGTCGGACAGCGGGCTCTTCACGACGTACATGCGTCTCTCCGGTCGTTTCGCCCCCTGTCGGTCCCTCCACCATGACCGCACCACCGGACACCGGCAAATGGACGCACACCGCCGGCAGGTATGCGAAGGCCCCGGCCGCGCCTCCCCAGGTCTGCCTGGAGAAGCCCCGGCCGGGGCCTCGCACACTTCTTCGACGCCGGGTCGGCGCCGCGTCGGGCTACGCCCGCACAGGCGTCACGCGGCGACCACGTCCACTGCCTCGGCGGGCGCCTTGATGGTCACCCGTTCCGGTGGCACACCGGTCACCGAGACGCTTCCCAGCATCGGGCGAACCGACGTGGGCACGGACTCGGTGGCCTGAGCGGACTGAGCCAGCTCGGCGAGGGCGAGTTCGTCGCTCACTTCTCGCATGAGCTCGGACATCCGTACGTCCAGCGCGTCGCAGATGGCGGAGAGCAGCTCAGAGGAAGCCTCCTTCTGCCCCCGCTCCACCTCGGAGAGATAGCCGAGTGAGACTCGGGCGGACGAGGAGACTTCGCGCAGAGTACGGCCCTGGCGCTGGCGCTGCCGACGCAGCACGTCACCCAGCAGGCGACGGAGCAGAATCATCGGTGGCTCCCTCCTCGGACCGCGTAGCCGCATCCTTCACGCCCCACCGTACCGCCTTGCGCCGCGGCCGTGCGGGGAGCGATGTCGTGTTCACTCAGGGCTGCAAACATCAAAACCCCCCGTTCTGTTCCGTATCCTGTGTCCGCTCATTCCCGGTCTGTTCGCTCGCAAGCTCCCTCAGAAGCAGTGCGAGTACGCTCCGTACACTCTCTCTACGAATTTCCGCACGGTCGCCGTTCAACCGCAGGGCCTCCACTTTTCCGCCAGCGGCAGAACCGGAACCGGCGCCGGAAGGGCCGTCGACGGCCACGAAGACCGTGCCGACCGGGCGGCCGTCCTGGGGCTCGGGGCCGGCGACTCCGGTGGTCGCGAGGCCCCAGTCGGCGCCCAGCGCCTTCCGTACTCCGGCCGCCATCTGAGCCGCGACCTGCGGATCCACCGCGCCGCGCTGGGCCAGCAGGGTGGCGTCGACACCCAGCACGTCCTGCTTGAGCTGGGTGGCGTAGGCGGTGACCGAACCCCGGAACGCCTTGGACGCCCCGGGGACCGCTGTGATCTCCGCCGCCACCAGGCCGCCGGTCAGCGACTCGGCGACAGCCAGGGTCTGACCCCTCACCGTCAGTAGTCGCACCAGTTCGGCGGCCGTGGAATTCACGCTTCCGTCTCCTCCAACGCCGCTGCGCGCTCGGCGATTCCCTGCCGCCGCAGCACAATGGCCTGTCTCACATAGTCGAGACCCGTCACGACCGTCAGCACGACGGCCGCGGCCATCACCCAGAACCTCAGGGTCGCCAGCCACCCCGTCAGTGCCAGTACGTACATCCCCACGGCCACGCCCTGGGTGAGGGTCTTGAGCTTGCCGCCGCGGCTGGCCGGGATCACGCCGTAGCGGATGACCAGGAAACGCAGCAGGGTGATCCCGAGTTCCCGGCCGAGGATCACGACCGTCACCCACCAGGGCAGATCGCCGAGCGAGGAGAGACAGATCAGCGCCGCCCCCATGATCGCCTTGTCGGCGATGGGGTCGGCGATCTTCCCGAAGTCGGTGACCAGGTTGTAGGTGCGCGCCAGATGCCCGTCGAAGAGGTCGGTGATCATGGCGATGGCGAAGGCGGCCCAGGCGAGCGAGCGCCAGGCCGGGTCGTATCCGCCGCCGGCCAGCATCAGGGCGACGAAGCCGGGGACCAGGACCAGTCGGAGCATGGTCAGCAGATTGGCGACGTTCCACAGGCTGGCCTGGTTGACGGCGGCAGCGGCGATCTTCCTCCCACCGCGCGCGTTCCTCTCCCCGTCACCGGAACCGGAACCCGCGGCCCCGATGCCCCCGACGCCGGCGTTCCCGGCCCCAGCACTCCCGGCACCGGCACTCTCGGCACCGACGTTCCCGACACCAGCGCTCTCGCCGCCGACGTTCCCGGCACCAGCACTTCCGCCACCGACGTTCCCGGCACCGGAGTCCTCCGTACCGGTGTTCTGCGGACCGGTGTTCTGCGGACCGGAGAGATCCGGAGCGGCGCCGGAGGTGGTGGCGGAGCCCGGGACGGCGCCCTGTGCGCCGGAGGAGCCGCCCGCGGCGGACGCCGGGACTCCGGTCATCTGCCGGCCTCCTCACTCCACTCGGGCCCGCCCTGGAGCGGCTCGGCCACCAGGTCGACGCCCTCCGTACCGACCACCTTCGCCTCGACGATACGGCCGACGCGCAGCCCTTCACCGCTCGTGAGCAGCACCTGCCCGTCCGTCTCCGGCGCCTGGTGGGCCGCCCGGCCGTAGACGCCGTCCTCCTCGTCCACCGACTCCACGAGGACGTGCACGGCCTCGCCGACGCGCTCCTCGGCCCGCTGCGAGACGAGTTCCTCGGCGAGCCGGGAGACCCGGGCCAGACGCTCGGCGACGACGTCCTCGTCGAGCTTGTTCTCGTACGTCGCCGCCTCGGTGCCCTCCTCGTCGGAGTACCCGAAGACGCCGATCGCGTCGAGCCGCGCGCCGTTCAGGAAGCGCTCCAGCTCGGCCAGGTCGGACTCGGACTCCCCGGGGAAGCCGACGATGAAGTTGGAGCGGACGCCGGCCTGCGGTGCCTTGGTCCGGATGGTGTCGAGCAGTTCCAGGAAGCGGTCGGTGTCGCCGAAGCGGCGCATGGCCCGCAGGACGCCCGGGGCGGAGTGCTGGAAGGACAGGTCGAAGTACGGGACGACGTTCGGTGTGGAGGTCAGGACGTCGATCAGGCCGGGGCGCATCTCGGCCGGCTGGAGGTAGCTGACGCGCACCCGCTCGATGCCGTCGACCTCGGCCAGCTCCGGCAGCAGCGACTCCAGGAGGCGGATGTCGCCCAGGTCCTTGCCGTAGGAGGTGTTGTTCTCGGAGACCAGCATGATCTCCTTCACGCCCTGTTCGGCCAGCCAGCGGGTCTCGTTCAGCACGTCGCTGGGGCGGCGTGAGATGAAGGAGCCGCGGAAGGAGGGGATGGCGCAGAAGGAGCAGCGCCGGTCGCAGCCGGACGCGAGCTTGACCGAGGCGACCGGGGCGCCGTCCAGCCGGCGGCGCAGGGGCGCGCGGGGGCCGGAGGCGGGCGCCAGGCCTTCCGGGAGGTCGGACGGGCCGTGCCCGGGCAGTGCCACCGACGCGGCCGAGTCCTGCCGCTCGGCCGGGCTGATGGGCAGCAGCTTGCGCCGGTCGCGCGGGGTGTGCGAGGCGTGGATGCCGCCGTTGAGGATGGTCTGGAGCCGGTCGGAGATGTCGGCGTAGTCGTCGAAGCCGAGGACGCCGTCGGCCTCGGGCAGCGCCTGGGCGAGTTCCTTGCCGTACCGCTCGGCCATGCAGCCCACCGCCACGACGGCCTGGGTTCTGCCGTGACCCTTGAGATCGTTGGCCTCGAGGAGGGCGTCGACGGAGTCCTTCTTGGCGGCCTCGACGAATCCACAGGTGTTGACCACGGCGACATCCGCGTCCTGGGCGTCCTCGACGAGCTGCCAGCCGTCCGCCTCCAAACGGCCTGCGAGCTCCTCCGAGTCCACCTCGTTACGGGCGCAGCCGAGAGTGACTAGTGCGACGGTACGGCGTTCAGGCATGGGCTCAAGACTACTTCGTCTCACCGACAGCCCACGTCGAAGGGGCTGGCCGATCATGGCCAACCCCTTGGGTACGTGTTCGTTCCGAACGTTTATCCGACTTCCGGGTCGCCCTTGGTGTACGTGAGACGCTCCACGGCCCCGGGCCGGAACTGGTCCTCGATCTTCTTGCCGTTGACGAAGAGCTGGATGGCTCCGGCGTCACCGAGGATCAGGTTGATCTTGGAGCTGTCCTGGAAGGTCTTGGAGTCGCCCTTCTTCAGCAGCCCGTCGAACAGCATCCGGCCGTTGTGGTCCTTGGCCGAGATCCAGCTGCGTCCGTTCACCGCGCTGACCTGGACGGTGACCTTGTCCTGGGGCGCGGCGGCGATCGCGCTGTCGGAGGGCTCGGGGGTCTTGTCGGGCTTGCTTTCCTTGGGGGTCGGCGAGGCCGGCTTGCTGGTCGTCGGGGCGGCTCCGCCGGCGACCGACTGCTTGGCGTCGTCGCCGTCGCCGCCCTTGAAGGCGGTGAAGCCGACGAAACCGATCACCACGACGATGGCGGCGACCATGGCCGCCGTCCAGTTGGGTCCTCGGCGCTCGGGGCGGATACGTTCCGCCTCGAACAGGGGCGCGGCGGGCGTCGGCGCGGGCCGCCCACCACCGTGCTCGGCCGCGAACTGCGCCAGCAGCGGCTCGGGGTCGAGGCCGACGGCCTTGGCCAGGGTCCTGATGTGCCCGCGGGCGTAGACGTCGCCGCCACAGGGGGCGAAGTCGTCGGCCTCGATGGCATGCACGATGGCGATGCGGACCCGGGTGCTCCCGCTGATCTCGTCGACGGTCAGCCCGGCGGCGATGCGGGCCTGCTTGAGGGCTCGGCCTACGGAGGGGCGGTTTTCCTCGGACACGTCTGGGAACGGACGCTCGTCTTCAGGGGAGTTGCTGCCGATGGACACGGGGGCGCCTTTCGAGCGTGTAGCCACCTGTGCTGGAAGTTCAGTCTATGGGGGGTACGAAAGGGTGGGGCAACCGGGCGGTGGGACTTTGTACGCCATCGGTATGGCCGGGCATCCCGATGACGGGTCAGGCGTGCGCCCCAGGGTGGGGTACCCACCTTTCCTCTCGCTCAACTTGACGTACGTCAAAGGGAAACGGTTGCCCGACGATCCCTAACGGGTGGATCACGACCGCCTCCACCCGGTCCACAGGCGCCCGTCGCCCTGAGACAGACCTACCCCTCAGACTCCCCACGGATCACAGCAAGCACTCCGTCCAGCTCATCGGGTTTCACCAGAACGTCGCGCGCCTTGGACCCCTCGCTCGGCCCGACCACCCCGCGTGACTCCATGAGATCCATGAGCCGGCCCGCCTTGGCGAAGCCCACGCGCAGCTTGCGCTGGAGCATGGAGGTGGAGCCGAACTGCGTGGAAACGACCAGTTCGGCCGCCTGGCACAGCAGGTCGAGGTCGTCGCCGATGTCCTCGTCGATCTCCTTCTTCTGCTTGGAGCCCACGGTGACGTCGTCCCGGAAGACCGGCGCCATCTGGTCCTTGCAGTGCTGGACGATCACCGCGACCTCTTCCTCGGTGACGAACGCGCCCTGCATACGGGTCGGCTTGTTCGCCCCCATCGGCAGGAAGAGCCCGTCACCCTTGCCGATGAGTTTCTCGGCGCCGGGCTGGTCGAGGATGACGCGGCTGTCGGCGAGCGAGGAGGTCGCGAAGGCGAGCCGCGAGGGCACGTTCGCCTTGATGAGGCCGGTGACCACGTCGACCGACGGGCGCTGGGTGGCGAGCACCAGGTGGATGCCGGCCGCCCGCGCGAGCTGCGTGATGCGCACGATCGAGTCCTCGACGTCCCGGGGCGCGACCATCATCAGGTCGGCGAGCTCGTCGACGATCACCAGGAGGTACGGATAGGTCTTGAGCTCCCGCTCGCTGCCCTCCGGCGTCTTCAGTTTGCCGTCGCGGATGGCCTGGTTGAAGTCGTCGATGTGCCGGTACCCGAACGCCGCCAGGTCGTCGTAGCGCAGGTCCATCTCGCGTACCACCCACTGCAGCGCCTCGGCGGCCCGCTTCGGGTTGGTGATGATCGGCGTGATCAGGTGCGGGATGCCCTCGTAGGCGGTCAGCTCGACCCGCTTGGGGTCGACCAGGACCATCCGGACGTCCTCCGGGGTCGCCCGCATCATGACCGAGGTGATCAGGCAGTTGATGCAGGACGACTTGCCGGAGCCGGTGGCACCCGCGACAAGGATGTGCGGCATCTTGGCCAGCGAGTGCATGACGTAGCCGCCCTCGACGTCCTTGCCGAAGGCGACCAGCATCGGATCGTCGTCCTCGGCGGACTCGGCGAGCCGCAGCACGTCACCGAGGTTGACCATCTCCCGGTCGGTGTTGGGGATCTCGATGCCGACCGCGGACTTCCCGGGGATCGGGCTGATGATCCGCACGTCCGGGCTGGCGACGGCGTACGCGATGTTCTTGGTGAGGGCGGTGATCCGCTCGACCTTCACGGCGGGGCCGAGCTCGACCTCGTAGCGGGTGACCGTCGGACCGCGGGTGAAGCCGGTGACGCGCGCGTCGACCTTGAACTCGGAGAAGACGTTGGAGAGCGAGGCCACGACCTTGTCGTTGGCCTCGCTGCGCGACTTGCCCGGGCCGCCCCGGGTGAGCAGGTCCAGGGAGGGCAGCGAGTAGGTGATGTCGCCGGAGAGCTGGAGCTGCTCAGCGCGCGGGGGCAGGTCGCGGGGCGCTTCGGGGGCCGGCTTGGTCAGGTCGGCGACGACCGGTCCGACGTTGAGCTGCTCCTGCTTGGGCCGCGCGGCCGGGACCGGACTGGGGCTGGGGCTGGGGGCCGGCACGGGCGTGGGCGTGGTGTCCTCGCGGTCGCCGACGCTGACGCCCTGGGTGAGGTCGGCGACCAGCGGCGAGGGCGGCATGCCGTGCATGACCGCGCCGTCGAGGGCGGCAGCGGCGGCCGCGGCGACGTCCACGGCGTCCATCTGACGGCCCATCTCGGGCTGCGGCACGGCGGAGCGCCGCGGGCGGCCCCGGCGCTTGGCGAGGGCCTCCTGCTCGGCGACGTCCGGGTCGAAGTCCTGGGGTGCGCCGGAGCGCCTGCGGGAGCGTGCGGGCAGCGCCTGGCGCCACTGCTCGTCGTAGCGCTCGTCGTCGGTGTGCTCGCCGTACTCGCCGTACTCGTCGGGTTGGGGGTCGTGCAGCAGCCCGAGGCGGATGCCGAGCGCGCGCAGCCGCTGCGGGATCGCGTTCACCGGGGTCGCGGTGACCACGAGCAGCCCGAAGACCGTGAGCAGCGCCAGCAGCGGTACGGCGAGGACCTCGGTCATGGTGTACGTCAGCGGGGTCGCCGCCGCCCAGCCGATGAGGCCGCCGGCGTCCCTTATCCCCTGCATGCCGTCGCTGCGGGCGGGCGACCCGCAGGCGATGTGGACCTGGCCGAGCACGCCGATGACGAGCGCGGACAGGCCGATCACGATCCGGCCGTTGGCCTCCGGCTGCTCGGGGTGGCGCATGAACCGCAGGGCGATCATCGCGAGCAGTATCGGCACGAGCAGGTCGAGGCGGCCGAAGGCGCCGGTGACCAGGATCTCCACCAGGTCGCCGACCGGGCCGCGCAGGTCGGCCCAGGTGCCGGCGGCGACGATCAGGGCGATACCGAGCAGGAGCAGCGCGATGCCGTCCTTGCGGTGGGCCGGGTCCAGGTTCTTGGCTCCCTGTCCTATGCCGCGGAAGACGGCGCCGACGGCGTGCGCGAGGCCGAGCCAGAGGGCGCGCACCAGGCGGTAGACGCCCCCGGTCGGGCTGGGCGCCGGCCTGGGCGCCGGCGCGGACTTCTTCGCCGCGGCCCTCTTGGCTGGCGCCTTCCTGGCCGGGGCTTTCTTCGCGGCGGCCTTTTTCGCCGGCGCCTTCGAGGGAGCGGCCTTCTTCGGGGGCTGCTTCTTGGCTGCCGAGGGACGTGAGGCCATGGGTGTGAGGTTACCGGGGGATGCGACAAGGGACACGTGTGCCCACTGCTTCACCCGTTCGTGTCGCCCTTGCCGGGGCGCGGAACTGACGCGCGCTCATCGGCAACTGTGACCGCCGTCGTGGTCAGTTCTGCGAGGGAAGCGGTGGAGCGCCGCCGGCGGTGCCCGGTTCCAAGGCGTCCAGCGCCCGGCGCAGGCCGGTGAGTTTGCGCTCCAGATGGGCCGCCGTGGCCACCGCCGCCGCGTCCGCGGACTCGTCGTCCAGCTGCTTGGACAGCGCTTCGGCCTGCTCCTCGACGGCCGCGAGCCGCGCCGACAGCTCGGCGAGCAGCCCCGCGGACTCCTTGCCGGCGACCGCGCCCTTGCCGCCGCCCTCCAACTGGAGCCGAAGCAGCGCCGCCTGCTCACGCAGCTGGCAGTTCTTCATGTACAGCTCGACGAAGACCGAGACCTTGGCGCGCAGCACCCACGGGTCGAAGGGCTTGGAGATGTAGTCCACCGCGCCCGCCGCGTAGCCCCGGAACGTGTGGTGCGGGCCGTGGTTGATGGCGGTGAGGAAGATGATCGGGATGTCCCGGGTCCGCTCCCGCCGCTTGATGTGTGCCGCGGTCTCGAAACCGTCCATGCCCGGCATCTGGACGTCCAGCAGAATGACCGCGAAGTCGTCCGTGAGCAGTGCCTTGAGCGCTTCCTCCCCGGACGATGCCCGCACCAGTGTCTGATCGAGCGCAGAGAGGATGGCCTCCAGCGCCAGCAGATTCTCCGGCCGGTCATCGACCAGGAGGATCTTGGCCTTCTGCACCATGGCCCGCCCTCCTCGCCCCGGATGTGCACCGGGCGCCGCCCCAGGGGACGACTCCCTTTCGCCGCCCGTCCTTGTGCCGGTCATGGTAGCCGCACCCCGCCTGTCGCCACACCCTGTCACCGCGATGTCACTGTGCACGTAGCAGAAACGCAGCCGGGGACCAGAAGGTTCCCCCAATCCCGTACTTCTACACGGGTTCCGCAACCCTGAGTCAGCAACTCCTCGTACACACGGAAGGTTCCCGAAACGTTCACATCACATCCGTCCGCTCCGGTCACTCCTCGCGCATCCACTTCGCCATCACCGCCAGCAGGTGATCGGGGTCGACCGGCTTGGTGACGTAGTCGGAGGCGCCGGACTCGATCGCCTTCTCCCGGTCGCCCTTCATCGCCTTGGCGGTCAGCGCGATGATCGGCAACCCGGCGAACTGCGGCATCCGACGGATCGCCGTGGTCGTCGCATAACCGTCCATCTCAGGCATCATGATGTCCATCAGGACGACCGCGACGTCGTCGTGCTGCTCCAGGACCTCGATGCCCTCACGGCCGTTCTCCGCGTACAGCACCGACAGACCGTGCTGCTCCAGGACGCTGGTGAGCGCGAAGACGTTGCGGATGTCGTCGTCGACGATCAGCACCTTCTCCCCGCCGAACCGTACGCCCCGGCGCGGCGCCGGGGTCGTCGCCTCCTGCTCGGCCAGCACCGGCCACGACTCGGCGATCTGCGGGATGGCCCGGCGGCGGCGCCGGAAGAGCGCCGCGGCACCGTTCTGGGTCTCCTGGTACGACTTCACCTCGGCCGGCGTCTCGATCTCCACGCCGGTCAGCTCGGAGCCGTGGTTCTGCGAGGCGACCAGGTCCCCGGCCTCCAGCGCGGGCACGGACTGCTGGTAGCCCTGCGGCGGCAGTTCGCTGGGGTGCAGCGGCAGATACAGCGTGAACGTCGAACCGCGGCCCGGCTCGCTCTGTGCGTAGATCTCACCGCCGAGCAGCTGCGCGATCTCCCGCGAGATCGACAGACCGAGGCCCGTACCGCCGTACTTGCGGCTGGTCGTGCCGTCGGCCTGCTTGAACGCCTCGAAGATGACCCGCATCTTGCTGGCCGCGATACCGATGCCGGTGTCGGTCACCGAGAAGGCGATCAGCGGCGCGTCCGGATCGCTGAGCGAACCGGCCTCGAGCAGCTGCTCCCTGATCCCCACCGGCACGTCGCCGCTCGCCGGACGGATCACCAGCTCCACCGAGCCGGAGTCGGTGAACTTCACCGCGTTGGACAGCAGGTTGCGCAGCACCTGCAGCAGCCGCTGTTCGTCGGTGTGCAGGGTCGCGGGCAGCTCCGGGGAGACCCGTACCGACAGGTCCAGGCCCTTCTCCGCGGTCAGCGGCCGGAAGGTGGCCTCCACGTAGTCCACGAGCTGGACCAGCGCGATACGCGTCGGGGAGACGTCCATCTTGCCCGCCTCGACCTTCGACAGGTCGAGGATGTCGTTGATCAGCTGGAGCAGGTCCGAGCCGGCGCCGTGGATGGTCTCGGCGAACTCCACCTGCTTCGGGGAGAGGTTGCCCTCAGCGTTGTCGGCGAGCAGCTTGGCCAGGATCAGCAGCGAGTTGAGCGGGGTGCGCAGTTCGTGCGACATGTTGGCGAGGAACTCGCTCTTGTAGCGCATGGAGACCGCGAGTTGCTCGGCACGCTCCTCCAGGACCTGCCTGGCCTCCTCGATCTCGGTGTTCTTCACCTCGATGTCGCGGTTCTGCTGGGCCAGCAGCTCGGCCTTCTCCTCCAGTTCGGCGTTGGACGCCTGAAGGGCCTTCTGCCGGTTCTCCAGCTCCGCCGACCGCTCCCGCAGCTGCTCGGTCAGCTCCTGCGACTGCTTCAGCAGTACCTCGGTCTTGGTGTTGACGGAGATGGTGTTGACGCTGGTCGCGATCATCTCGGCGATCTGGTTGAGGAAGTCCTTCTGGATCTGGGTGAACGGCGTGAAGGAAGCCAGCTCGATCACCCCGAGGACATTGCCCTCGAACAGCACCGGAAGCACGATCACCTGCGCCGGCGGGGCCTCCCCAAGCCCGGAGGAGATCTTCAGGTAGCCGGTGGGCGCCTTCTCCACCAGGATCGTGCGCTTCTCCTGGGCGGCCGTGCCGATCAGCGCCTCACCGGGCCGGAACGACGTCGGCATGGAGCCCATCGAGTAGCCGTACGACCCCTGCATGCGCAGCTCGTAGGCCTCCTCGGTCTCCGCGCTCAGGTCCTTGCCGTCGACCAGGGGCATCGCCAGGAAGAACGCGCCGTGCTGCGCGGTGACCACCGGCGTCAGCTCGCTCATGATCAGCGAGGCCACGTCCGCCAGGTCGCGGCGGCCCTGCATCAGCGCCGAGATACGCGCCAGGTTGCCCTTGAGCCAGTCCTGCTCCTGGTTGGCGACCGTGGTGTCGCGCAGGTTGGCGATCATCTTGTTGATGTAGTCCTGGAGTTCCTGGATCTCGCCGGAGGCGTCCACGTCGATCTTCAGGTTCAGGTCGCCGCGGGTCACCGCGGTCGCCACGCGCGCGATGGCACGCACCTGCCGGGTCAGGTTCCCGGCCATCTCGTTCACGGACTCGGTGAGGTCCCGCCAGGTGCCGTCGACGTCACGCACGCGTGCCTGACCGCCCAGCTGCCCCTCGGTGCCCACCTCGCGGGCCACCCGGGTGACCTCCTCGGCGAAGCTGGACAGCTGGTCGACCATCGTGTTGATCGTCGTCTTGAGTTCGAGGATCTCGCCGCGGGCGTCGATGTCGATCTTCTTGGTCAGGTCGCCCTTGGCGATGGCCGTGGTGACCATCGCGATGTTGCGCACCTGGCCGGTCAGGTTGGACGCCATGCCGTTCACCGACTCGGTGAGGTCCTTCCACGTACCCGCCACACCCGGTACGTGCGCCTGGCCTCCGAGGATGCCGTCCGTACCCACCTCACGGGCCACCTTGGTGACCTGGTCGGCGAACGAACTCAGCGTCTTGACCATCGTGTTGATGGTGTCGGCGAGCTGGGCCACCTCACCGCTCGCCTCGATGGTGACCTGCCGGGTCAGGTCGCCGTTGGCGACCGCCGCCGCGACCTGGGAGATGTTCCGCACCTGCGTGGTCAGGTTGTTGGCCATCAGGTTCACGTTGTTGCTGAGGTCCTTCCAGATACCCGTGATACCCGGAACGTGCGCCTGGCCGCCCAGGATGCCCTCGGTGCCCACCTCGCGGGCCACCCGGGTCACCTGCTCGGCGAAGCTGGACAGCTGGTCGACCATCGTGTTGACCGTCGTGACGAGTTCGAGGATCTCGCCCTTCGCGTCAACGGTGATCTTCTTCGACAGGTCGCCCTTGGCGACCGCGGTCGTGACCTCGGCGATGTTGCGGACCTGGATGGTCAGGTTGTTCGCCATGAAGTTCACGGACTGCGTGAGGTCCTTCCAGGTGCCCGCGACCCCCTGCACCTCGGCCTGGCCGCCCAGGATGCCCTCGGTGCCCACCTCGCGCGCCACGCGCGTGACCTCCTGGGCGAACGACGACAGCTGGTCGACCATCGTGTTCAGGGTGTTCTTCAGCTCCTGGATCTCACCGCGCGCGTCCACGGTGATCTTCTGCGACAGGTCACCCCGGGCCACCGCGGTCGCCACCTGGGCGATGTTGCGCACCTGGGCGGTGAGGTTGCCGGCCATGCCGTTCACCGAGTCCGTCAGGTCCCGCCACACACCGGCCACACCGGGCACCTGCGCCTGACCGCCGAGCCGGCCCTCGGTACCCACCTCGCGGGCCACCTTGGTGACCTGGTCGGCGAAGGCGGAGAGCTGGTCGACCATCGTGTTGATGGTGTTCTTGAGCTCAAGGATCTCGCCGCGCGCGTCGACGTCGATCTTCTGGGACAGGTCGCCCCGCGCCACCGCCGTCGTCACCTGGGCGATCTGCCGCACCTGCGAGGTGAGGTTGCCGGCCATGAAGTTGACGGAATCCGTGAGCTCCTTCCAGGTGCCCGAGACGCCGTCCACGCGGGCCTGACCGCCGAGCCGGCCCTCCGTGCCCACGTCCCTGGCCATCCGCGTCACCTGGTCGGCGAAGCTGGAGAGCTGGTCCACCATCGTGTTCACGGTGTTCTTCAGCTGGAGCATCTCGCCGGAGACGTCGACCGTGACCTTCTGCGAGAGGTCGCCGTTGGCCACCGCGGTCGTCACCTGGGCGATGTTGCGCACCTGGCCGGTGAGGTTGCGGAACGCGGTGTTGACGGAGTCGGTCAGGTCCTTCCAGGTGCCGGCGGCCCCGGCCACCTGCGCCTGGCCGCCCAGCTCACCCTCGACACCGATCTCCCGGGCCACGCGGGTGACCTCGGCACCGAACGACGACAGCTGGTCGACCATGCCGTTGACGGTGTTCTTGAGCTCCAGCATCTCGCCGGCCACATCCACGGTGACCTTCTGCGAGAGGTCACCGTTGGCCACCGCCGTCGTCACCGCGGCGATGTCCCGCACCTGGGTGGTCAGGTTCCGGAAGACCGTGTTGACGGAGTCCGTCAGGTCCTTCCAGGTACCCGCCGCGCCCGGCACGTTCGCCTGCCCGCCGAGCTGCCCCTCGGCACCGACCTCGTTGGCCACGCGCGTGACCTCGTCCGCGAAGATCCGCAGCGTCTCGGTCATCTGGTTGATCGTCTCGGCGAGCTGCGCGACCTCACCGCGGGCCGGGACGGTCACCTTGCGCGACAGGTCACCGCTGGCGACCGCGGTGGTCACCTCGGAGATCCCGCGCACCTGGGCCGTCAGATTGCCGGCCATGGTGTTGACGGAGTCGGTGAGTTCCTTCCACGTGCCGGCGACCCCGGGCACATGCGCCTGGCCGCCCAGGATGCCGTCCGTACCCACCTCACGGGCGACCCGGGTCACCTCGGAGGAGAAGGCCGACAGCTGGTCCACCATCGTGTTGACGGTTTCCTTCAGCTCCAGCATCTCGCCGGCCACCTGAACCGTGACCTTCCGGGACAGATCACCCTTGGCGACCGCGGTCGTCACCAGCGCGATGTCCCGCACCTGGGCCGTCAGCCGGTACGCCATCGTGTTGACCGAGTCCGTGAGATCCCGCCACGAACCGGACATACCGCGCACCCGGGCCTGTCCGCCCAGCTTGCCCTCGGTACCCACCTCGCTGGCCACCCGCGTGACCTCGTCGGTGAACGTCGACAACTGGTCCACCAGGTTGTTGACGGTCCGGCCGACCTTCAGGAACTCACCGCGCAGCGGATGTCCGGCCCCGTCGGGAGACGGCGACCGCAGATCCATCCGCGGCGACAGATCGCCCTCGGCCACCGCCGTCAGGACCCGGCCCACCTCGGAGACCGGCCTCACGAGGTCGTCGACGAGGGCGTTGGAGTTGTCGACGGCGGTCGCCCAGGAGCCCTCACAGGCACCCGTCTCCAGCCGCTCCGTGAGTTTTCCCTCACGTCCGACCACCCGCCGTACCCGTGACAGCTCACCCGTGAGGTGGAGATTGCGGTCGGCGACCTCGTTGAAGACCGCCGCGATCTCCGACAACACGCCGTCCCCGGACACCGTGAGCCGCTTGCGGAAGTTCCCGTCGCGCATCGCCTCGAGAGCCACCAGCAGCCGGTTCAGGGCAGCCGTGTCCACCGCCGTGGTCCCGTCACCGCCCCGCTGCCTGCTCAGGGACGGTCCGCCTTTCGCGCGCGCCTTAGTGCCCCGCGCCGCTGCGCCAGACTCCACTGTGTCCCTCCCGCAGGGGTCGACCGTTACCACTGTGCCCGTACCACTGTGCTCGGATACCGCCGTAGTCGGCGTACCGCTTACTTCGGCGTACCCGTTACTGCTGCGTCTTTCTGCCAGATCGGATCCGGCCACACCAGGGGCTGCTGCCCGCCGTACACACAACGCATTCAGCCTGCCCGTACCTTCATCAGAAGCTTGCCCAGTGTTTCACCCTGGCCGAACCAGGCCATAACAGTTCGGCAGCTTCGCACATCGTCCGCACACCCTGGGGACGTAAACACTGGCGACCGGCATCCGCTCGGACGGCGAAGGTAAGTAACCTTGCACGCGGCTGTCCAGCCGCGCCGGTTTGTTCGGCCTGGGCGGTGGCACGAGAACGAGCGGGCATTCGGAGGGGCGGCCGCAGACCATGACCACCGGAGTGATCCCCGGGGGACACACCCCGGAGCCACGGCCCACGGGCGAGCGGATGCCGCAGCAGCGGCACGAGTCGGCCGGCCAGGGAAGCCCGTATGTCGAGAACCGGTCGAGGAGTTCTGTGATCACCGCGCGTGCGGCCGCCAGCTTCGAGCCCGTCGGGCGATCGGTCGCGACCGCCAGGGCCTTCGTCCGCGACACCCTCCAGGGCTGGGGCTTCGCGGACGTCGTCGACGACGCCGTGGTCCTCACCAGCGAACTGGTGACCAACGCGGTCGTGCACGCCGGTACCCACGCCGATGTGCTGTGCCTGCGCTCGGACGACGGGGTGCGCATCGAGGTCGCCGACCGCTACCCGGAACGCGAGGTCCCCCTCCAGGGCTCCGCCGTCAACATGGGCAGCCCCGACCGCGAGGGCGGCCGCGGCCTCCAGCTCTGCGCGGCCCTCGCCTCCCGCTGGGGTGTCGAGTACACGCCCACGTACAAGAATGTCTGGTTCCAGCTCGATCTCCCCGAGCGCCCGGTGGGCACCCGCGCGGCCGGCCCGGCCCTCCCCGCCGACCTGCTGCCCCTCGCCGACGGCCGGGTCCGGGTCGCGGTCGTCCAGATCGACCGCAAGGGCTCCGTCACCGCCTGGAACGAGGACGCCGAGGAACTCTTCGGCCACACCGCCGCCGACGTCACCGGCAAGCCGCTCAGCGACCTCGCCGCCTGGCCGCACACCCCGGGCACCGGCACCGGCGTCGCCGAGGCCCTCCAGCTCTCCCGCTGGGAGGGCAGTTACGGCATCCGCGGCGCCGACGGCCGGGTCACCTCCGTCTACGCCTCGCACCTGAGGGTCCGCGACACCGGCGGCGAGCCCTCCACCGTCTGCCTCCTGGTACGCGACCACGAACGCGCCGTCCTCCAGACCCCGCTGCGCCTCCCCGCCTCCGACGGCGGCGGCACCTCCGACGGCCAGAGCACCGACCCCTTCGAGGTGTTCATCGGCTCGCCGGCCCCGGACGACCTCGACGGCCTCCTCCAGCGCACAGTCGAGCGCGCCCGCGACATGCTCGACGCCGACTCCGCGTTCGTGCTCCTGGCGACCGACGACGAGACCGAGTTGGAGGTCCGCGCCTCCACGGGGCTGCCGTCCGCCCGTCAGCGCTTCGCGCGCGTGCCCGTCGAAGCCGGCCCCGGCCGCTACGGCTCGGCCCGTATGCCGGCCGTACACGAGGATCTGACGGCCGTTCCGGGCGCGGTGCCCCTCCTGGGCGGCACGGGCATGCGCTCGGTCGTCACGGTCCCGCTGAAGGTCGAGGGCCGTCTGACGGGCTCCCTGGGCGTCGCCGCCGAGGCGCCGGGCAGATACTCCAACGAGGAGGCGCTGCGCCTCCAGTTCGCCGCCGACCGCATCGCCCTGGCCGTCGAGTCGGCCCGACTGGGCGAGTTGGAGCGGCTGCGCCGCGGCTCGCTCAGCTTCCTGGTCGAGGCCTCGGACCTGCTCGCCGGCACCCTGGACCGCGACCAGACCCTCGCCCTGATGGCGCAGATGACGGTCCCGACGCTCGCCACCTGGTGCGCGGTGTACACGATCGCCGACCAGGCCTCCGAGCCGTACCTGTCGTACGTCCTGCACGAGGACGAGGAACTCATCGACGGCATCAAGTCGTTGCTTTCCAAGGTGCCCCCGCCGGACCCGGTTCCCACCCCGGGCGCCCGCGTCTGGACGGCCCCCGGCGAACACGCCCACCAGGCCGCCCTGCGCAGCTCCATGCGCAGCCTGGGCATGACCGGCGGCGGCCCCGCCCGTCAGGTGTCCTCCGCCATCGGCCCGACGCTCGCCACGGCCTCCGCCGTGGGCGGTGAGACCGTGGTCCTCCCCCTGGTCGCCCGCAACCGCGTCATCGGCATGCTCACCCTGGGCAAGCCCACCGACGAACACTTCCGCCAGGAAATCCTGGAACTGGCCGAGGACCTGTCCCGCCGGGCCGCCCTGGCCCTGGACAACGCCCGCCTGTACTCGGAGCGCACGGCCATCAGCCAGGCCCTCCAGCGCAGCCTCCTGCCCCCGGGCACCCCGCACATCGAAGGCGTCGAGGTCGAGGTCATCTACCGCGCGGCCGGCGAGGGCAACGAGGTCGGCGGCGACTTCTACGACGTCTTCCCCATCTCCGACGGCACGTACGGCTTCGCCATCGGCGACGTCTGCGGTACGGGCCCCAACGCGGCCGCGGTGACGGGCCTGGCGCGGCACGCGCTGCGCCTGCTGGCCCGGGAGGGGCTCAGTGGCCCGGCGGTCCTGGAGCGCCTCAACTCGGCCATCCTGGACGAGGGCGCCCGCAGCCGCTTCCTGACCCTGCTGTACGGCGAGATGCGCCCGCAGGACGACGGCAGCGCGGAGATGAAGGTGGTGTGCGCCGGCCATCCGCTGCCGTTGCGCCTGCGCCAGGACGGCACAGTGGAGGCGGCCGCCGACCCCCAGCCGCTCCTCGGCGTCATCGAGGACCTGGAACTCTACGAGCAGACGATCACCCTCGACCCGGGTGATGTCCTCCTGTGCGTCACCGACGGCGTGACGGAACGCCGGGAGGGCACCCGCATGCTCGGCGACGACGGCCTCGCCGATGTCCTCACGACCTGCACGGGTCTGACGGCGGGTGCGGTCGCCGCACGCATCATGCGCGCGGTGGAGCGCTTCGCGTCGGACGCTCCGTCGGACGACATGGCGATTCTGGCGATGCGGGTCCCCGGCCTTCAGAAGGACTGAGGGCGGGGACGGAAGAGGACGCAAAAAAGTCCCGCCCATTCGGGCGGGACTTTTCTTGCCGGAGCCCCCAAACGGAATCGAACCGTTGACCTTCTCCTTACCATGGAGACGCTCTGCCGACTGAGCTATAGGGGCCAGTTGCCTTTTCGGAGTTTCCCCCGCGGCAACGGAATAGATCATACCCTGAACGGACCCGAGTTCCCAAACTCGTTCAGAAGGCGGGCTGCAGCAGTCCGCCGAGGGCGTTGCACGCGGAGACGATCCGCTGCATCTCCCGCTTCGTCAGCGAGGCGTCGACGGGCAGCGCCAGCGTCACGTCGGCGGCCAGCTCGGTTTCCGGCAGCGACACGCAGCGCCGGAATTCCGGCAGCCGGTGCACGGGCGTCTTCACCGGCACCCGGCAGTCGACTCCCTTGCCCCGCAGGGCCCGCGCGAAGGCGTCCCGGTCGGGCCGGCCGTTCCCCGGCACCCGCACGACGTACTGCTGGTAGGTGTGCCCGTCGCCGCCGTCCGGCGTCCGCACCCCGCGCAGCTTCGCATCGAGGTAGGCGGCCCGCTGCCGCCGCTGAGCGACCTCGGCGTACGGCACCTCGGACTCGCCCTGTTCCAGGACCAGCAGCCCGTGCCGCTGCCCCAGCGCGTGCAACTCCCGGATGCCGGCCCACCGTCCGAAGCGGTGTACGACAACCACAGCCGAGGACCGGGGAGTTACCGCCGCCTCCACCGCCGAGACGTCGAGGCAGTAGGTGACCGGATCTATGTCGGCGAACACCGGAAGCGCACCGGCGAGTGTCACGGCCTCAGCGACCTCCGCGTTCCCGAAGGCCGGCACGATGACCTCGTCACCGACTCCGACGCCGGCGGCCCTGAGCATTGCAGCAGTACCCATGCTGGGATGCTCGGCGCGCAACGTGAACTTTGCGTTACGCATACCAAAAAAGGGCTGGACCCGGAACGGAAGTTCCGGGTCCAGCCCTTTGAATAATTGTTCGGCGGTGTCCTACTCTCCCACAGGGTCCCCCCTGCAGTACCATCGGCGCTGTAAGGCTTAGCTTCCGGGTTCGGAATGTAACCGGGCGT
>NZ_JBVIKO010000026.1:0-146255 GCF_055580905.1 Streptomyces sp. NPDC031497 | reverse complement strand
CCCCCCCCCCCCCCCCCCCCCCCCCCCCCCCCCCCCCCCCCCCCCTCCCCCCCCCGCCCCCCCCCCCCCCCCCCCCCCCCCCCCCCCCCCCCCCCCCCCGCCGTCGTACCGACAGTAGGAAAGCCAGAGGCAGGTCAGCCTCTGCCTCCTCCGTTCCCGTTGTTCCCGCCGTTCTCGTTGCCCTGGATGAAGCCGTCGGGGAAGGAGAAGGTCGGGTTCGGGGTGGTGGTGCCCGCGGTGGTCGCGCCGTCCGTCGTGCCGCCGTCGCCCGTGCCGCCGCCGATGAGCCCGCCGATCAGGCCGCCCGTGTCGTCGCCGCGGCCGTGGCCGTCCCCGTTGCCGTTGCCGTTGCCGTTGCCCTTGTCGTGGTCGTTCTCGTCCGGGATGTCGATGAGGTTGAAGGACTCCGACTGCTTGCCCTCCAGGGCGCCGGTCATGGCGTCCTTCCAGATCGGGCCGGGGGTGTCGGCGCCGTAGACCTCGCTGTGGAAGACGCCGCCGATGGTGATGTTGGTCATCTCGATGTTCTGCTTGGCGCTGCCGACCCAGACCGCGCCCGCGAGGTTGGGCGTGTAGCCGACGAACCAGGCGTTCTTGCGGGAGTCCGTCGTACCCGTCTTGCCGGCGCTCTCGCGGTCGTCCAGGCCGGCCTCCTGACCGGTACCGGAGTCGACCACTCCGCGCAGCAGGGTGTTGATGGTGTCGGCGGTCTTCTCGCTCATCGCCCGCGAGCAGGTCGACTTCGGCACGGCCAGGGACTTCTGCTCGTTGCCGACCTTCTGGGTGATCGACTCGATGGCGACCGGCGTGCAGTACATACCGCGGTCGGCGAAGGTGGCGTACGCGCTCGCCATGGTCAACGGGGAGAGGCCGATCGCGCCGAGGGCGATGGACGGGGTCTGCGGGAGCTTCGAGCCGTCGCCCTGGTGGACGTGGAGCGCGTCGGTCATCTTGACCACCGGGCACAGGCCGATGTCGGAGATCAGCTGGACGAAGTAGGTGTTGATGGACTTCGCCATCGCCTTCTTCATCTGGTACGGCCCGACCTCGGACTCGCTCTCGTTCTCGACCTGCTCGTTCTCCGTGTTGACCCACTGCTTGCCGTCGCACTGCTGGACGGGGCTCGGGTAGTTCATCTTGTACGGCGCCGAGTACTCCTGCGTCGCCGGCTTGCCGCCCTCGATGGCGGCCGCGGCCACGAACGGCTTGAACGTCGAACCCGTCGGGAAGCCGTAGTTGGAGCCGCCGTAGTCCCGGTCGACCGAGAAGTTGTACTCGGTCTCGTTCTTGTTGTAGCCGTACGGCTTCGACTGGCCCATCGCCAGGATCTTGCCGGTGCCGGGCTCCACGAGGGTGGCGGCCGCGGCGACCGAGTCGGCCTTGTAGACGTGGTCCTTGACCGAGGTCTGCACCGACTCCTGGGCCTGCGGGTCCAGGGTGGTACGGATGGTCAGGCCGCCCTGGTTCCAGAGCTTGGCACGCGCCTCGGGGGTCTTGCCGAAGGAGGGGTCGGTGAGGAAGACCTTCTCGACGTACTTGCAGAAGAATCCGGCGCCCTTGGTGGCGGTGATGCAGCCGTTCTTGGGCTGGGTGACATGCAGACCGAGCGGTGCTTCCTTGGCCTTGGCGGCCTCCGCCTGGGAAATGTCGCCGAGTTGGGCCATGCGCTCAAGGACGACGTTGCGCCGCTTGGTGGCCTCGGCCTCGTCGTTGACCGGGTCGTAGCGGCTGGGCGACTGCACGATGCCGGCCAGCAGGGCCGACTGCTGGAGGTTGAGGTTCTTGGCGTGCTGGGAGAAGTAGCGCTGGGAGGCGGCCTCGATGCCGTAGGCCTGCTCGCCGAAGAAGGTGATGTTCAGGTAGTTCTCGAGGATCTTCTTCTTGCCGAGCTTCTCCTCCAGCTGGATCGCGTACTTCAGCTCCTTGACCTTGCGGCCGAGGGTCTGCTGGGTGGCCTGGGCGACCTTGGTGGGGTCGTCGCCGGCCTCCTCGATGAAGTAGTTCTTCACCAGCTGCTGGGTGAGCGTGGAGGCGCCCTGGGCGACCCCGCCGCTCACGGCGTTCTTGTTCAGCGCGCGCAGGACGCCCTTCAGGTCGACGGCGCCGTGCTGGTAGTAGCGCGAGTCCTCGATCGCGACGATCGCCTTCTGCATGTACGGCGAGATGTCCTTGAGGTCCACCACCGTGCGGTCACGGGAGTAGACCTGGGCGATCTGGTTGCCCTGACTGTCGAGGATCCTGGTCCGCTGGCTGAGCTGCGGGCTCTTCAGGTTGGCCGGGATGTCGTCGAAGCCCTGGACCGAGCCCTTGGCCGCGAGGCCCAGGGCACCGGCCGCGGGCAGTGCGATGCCCGCCATCACGGCTCCCGCGAGCACACTGACACCGAGGAACTTGGCGGCCTGCTGCGTGGCCGACAGACCACCGCCCGAGCGCTTCTTTGGCATGGGGGCAGCCTAATCCGTAGGGATGAGCATTCCGCGTGAGCGGGTGGCTCTCGGGATGTTCAAGTGCCGGATCGTGACATAGGGGGCGACGCGACCGGAGGAGTACGGGGTGCGCTGCCGCGGGGTGTGCCGCGGCCCGATCGGCCTGACGGCATGGCGGCGCCTCGCCGACGGCGCGACGACATGAACGGCCTACCTTGCCATTCGCCGGACACGCGCGCAGGCCTTGGCCTAAGCTGCTCTCAACTGTCACAGCAGCGCGGCCACGTATCAATACGTCCGGCGACCCCGAATCGTTCCGGAACCTGCCCACTTTTTTTCGGGTGATGTGTTGATGGCGTGTCCGAATCCGCCTCGTGTGTCATCCGGCGTCCGTTGTGGCGCACCATAGCTGTCCCGGTTTGCCGGGATGATCACGCATGTCGCCAGCTCACTCCCGCGGGTGATCTGCCGCTTACCCATAGTCCGTTCGGGCCATTCAAGATTGGGCCCGAAGGGGGTGTTGCGCTGTGCCCACCTTCCGTAACGTCCTCAACTGGCGGCGGTGAATATGCCGCTGCCGCCGTGGGGGAGCCTCGATTCGGGAGAGGACGGCGCCGGTATGGGCTGGGTAACCGACTGGAGTGCGCAGGCTGCCTGCCGCACTACCGATCCGGATGAACTGTTCGTTCAGGGAGCAGCGCAGAACAGGGCCAAGGCGGTGTGCACCGGGTGTCCGGTACGCACGGAATGCCTCGCCGATGCGCTGGACAATCGCGTCGAGTTCGGCGTGTGGGGAGGAATGACCGAGCGGGAGCGCCGCGCACTGCTGCGCAGGCGGCCCACCGTGACCTCCTGGCGCAGGCTCCTGGAGACAGCGCGCTCGGAGTACGAGCGGGGGACCGGCATCGTCCCCCTCGACAGCGACGAGGTGTACGAGAACTTCGCGGCGGTGGGCTGAATCACCCGTCGCACCACCGACTGCACTTCCCGCCGAACCTGCCGGGGGCATACGCCCTCCGGAGACTAGGCGGGTATACGACTACGGGCCTGTGACCGACTACGGCCATGCGGCTACGGGCCTGTGACCGACTACCGGTATACGGCTACGAGGCCTGTGACCGACTACGGCCGCGGGCCTATGGCCGACCGGCTACCGGCTACGGCCACGGGCCTACTGTCCGACTGCGGGCATACGGCTACGGCAGCTCCGGTCGGCCGGCCGCGAGTCGGTCGCCGATGTCCCGCAGTCCCGCGAGGTCGTGCACATCGCCGGGCAGCGCGGCCACTTCCACCACGGCCACTTCGGGGTGGCGCGCGGTGAAACGGTCACGTGTGCGCTGCTCGCGGGAGAGCAGCTGCATGCGCTCGGCGTGCAGCCTCAGCAGGCCTACGGTGAGCTGGTCGACGGTGCGGTCCGGGCCACCGGAGGAGTCGGACTCGGACGCGTCGGGCCCGGGCTGGGACGAGGGGGATTCGTCGGCCTGGGGTGCCTGAGGTGCCTGGGGCGTCGTCGTCGCGTCGAGTCCGGACGAGGGGGAGCCGTCGGACTCGGACTCGGACGCGGATGATTCAGAACTGCCGTACGTGTCGGGAGAGTTACGAAGTCCAGCTTTCCCGCCACCCTGATCCACAATGCCGGGCTCCTCAAGATTTTCCGCGACCTCGAGATTTTCCGCGGCGGCGAGCGCACGCTCGGCGGACAGCCGGCCGGCACCGCTGCCGTGCACGCGGTTGAGGACCAGACCGACCAGTGGCATGTCCTCCGCTGCCAGCCGCTCCACGAAGTACGCGGCCTCACGCAGCGCGTCCCGCTCCGGAGCCGCCACCACCAGGAATGCCGTACCGGGCGCCTGAAGCAGCTTGTACGTCGCGTCCGCGCGCGTGCGGAACCCGCCGAACGTCGTGTCCATCGCGGCCACGAACGTCTGGACGTCCTTCAGCAGTTGCCCGCCGAGCAGCTTGCCGAGCGTGCCGGTCATCATCGACATGCCGACGTTCAGGAAGGCCATGCCCGCCCGGCCGCCCAGCTTCGCCGGCGCGGTGAGCAGACGGATCAGTTTGCCGTCCAGGAAGGAGCCCAGCCGCTTCGGCGCGTCCAGGAAGTCCAGCGCGGAGCGGGAGGGCGGGGTGTCGACGACGATCAGGTCCCACTCGTCCCGGGCCCGCAGCTGGCCCAGCTTCTCCATCGCCATGTACTCCTGCGTGCCCGCGAAGCCCGCCGAGAGCGACTGGTAGAAGGGGTTGGCCAGGATGGCGGCCGCCCGCTCGGCGTCCGCGTGCGCCTCGACGACCTCGTCGAAGGTGCGCTTCATGTCGAGCATCATGGCGTGCAGTTCGCCGCCGGCCCGCCGCCCGCCGTCCTCGGCCGAGTCGCCGTGCGGTGACCCTGTGCGCTCCTCCGTGCCCTTCACCTTCCGTGGCACGTTGTCGAGCGAGTCGATGCCCATGGACTGCGCCAGCCGCTTGGCCGGGTCGATGGTGAGCACGACCACCTTGCGGCCGCGCTCGGCCGCCCGCAGCCCCAGCGCCGCCGCGGTCGTCGTCTTCCCGACCCCGCCCGAGCCGCAGCACACCACGATCCGGGTGTTCGGGTCGTCCAGCAGCGCGTCGACGTCGAGTGCGGGCGCGTGGGCCAGCCGGCGCGTGCCGTCCTGCGTCGGCTCCGAGTCCGGGTCCGAAGTCATGACATCCCCTGTTTCCGCAGCTCGGTGGCGAGTTCGTACAGGCCCGCCAGGTCCATCCCCTCGGCGAGCAGCGGCAGTTCGTGCCGCGGCAGGTCCAGCTCGGCGAGGACCGCGCGCTGCTCGTGCTCCAGCGCGTACCGCTCGGCGTACTCGGAGGCCTGTGCGAGCAGCGGGTCCACCAGCTGCCCGGCCTTCCCGCCGCGCCGCGCCCCGCCCAGCCCCGCGGCCGACAGCGCCTGCGCCACGGCGGTGCGCGGCACCGTCCGTACGAGTTCCAGGTCGGCCGCGTCCAACATCTCCGGCCGGACCATGTTCACAATGACCCGGCCCACCGGCAGCCGCGCGGCGCGCAGTTCGGCGATGCCGTCGGCGGTCTCCTGGACCGGCATCTCCTCCAGGAGGGTGACCAGGTGCACGGCCGTCTCCTTGGACTTCAGCACCCGCATCACGGCCTGCGCCTGATTGTGTATCGGGCCGATCTTGGCGAGGCCGGCCACCTCGTCGTTCACGTTCAGGAAGCGGGTGATGCGGCCGGTCGGCGGGGCGTCCATGACGACGTAGTCGTAGATGAAGCGGCCGGCCTTGTCCTTCCTGCGGACCGCCTCGCACGCCTTGCCGGTCAGGAGGACGTCTCTCAGCCCCGGCGCGACGGTGGTGGCGAAGTCGATCGCGCCGAGCTTCTTCAGGGCCCGGCCGGCCCCGCCGAGCTTGTAGAACATCTGGAGGTAGTCCAGAAGGGCCAGTTCGGGATCGATGGCCAGCGCATGGACCTCACCCCCTCCCGGCGCGACCGCGATCTTCCGCTCTTCGTAGGGCAATGCCTCCGTCTCGAAGAGCTGGGCGATGCCCTGCCGACCCTCGACCTCCACGAGAAGCGTCCGCTTCCCCTCGGTCGCGAGGGCCAGCGCGAGTGCGGCGGCGACCGTCGTCTTTCCGGTCCCGCCCTTGCCGCTGACGACCTGGAGCCTGCTCACATCTTCGAGACTAACCAGTCGGCCGGACACTCACGCGGGAGGCTGTGGACAACCGTGCGTACGGTGGGCCGCCGGAGCCGGTGGCCGACCGCCCTGACCGGCCCGGCAGTCGGCCACGTGTCCCGTCCGTCACAGCGGATACAGTCGGCCCCATGACCAAGTGGGAATACGCAACCGTGCCGCTGCTCGTCCATGCCACGAAGCAGATTCTGGACACCTGGGGCGAGGACGGCTGGGAGCTCGTCCAGGTCGTGCCCGGGCCCAACAACCCCGAACAGCTCGTGGCCTACCTGAAGCGGGAGAAGCCGTGACGAGCGCCGTCGAGGCCAAGCTGGCCGAACTCGGTCTTTCGCTGCCGGCGGTCGTCCCGCCGCTCGCCGCCTACCAGCCGGCCGTCCGGTCGGGTGCGTACGTCTACACCAGCGGCCAGCTGCCGATGGTGGACGGCAAGCTCCCGGTCACCGGCAAGGTCGGCGCCGAGGTCACCGCGGAGGAGGCCAAGGCACTGGCCCGCACCTGCGCGCTGAACGCCCTGGCCGCCGTGAAGTCCGTCGCCGGTGACCTGGACCGCATCGCGCGCGTGGTGAAGGTCGTCGGCTTCGTCGCCTCCGCGACCGACTTCACCGGCCAGCCCGGTGTGATCAACGGCGCCAGCGAGCTGCTCGGCGAGGTCCTCGGCGACAAGGGCGTGCACGCGCGTAGCGCGGTGGGCGTCGCGGTGCTGCCGCTGGACGCACCGGTCGAGGTCGAGGTCCAGGTCGAACTGCTGCCGTAACCGCGTCCGGCCGGCCGCCGCCGTAGCCGCATCCGGCTGTTGCTGTGAACGGCATCCGGCATCCGGCTGCCGGCGCGACCGCGTCCGGCTGCCGTCGTGGCCGCGTCCGGCCGGCCGCCGCCGTAGCCGCACCCGGCTGTTGCTGTGAACGGCGTCCGGCCGCCGACGTGACCGCTTCCGGCCGCCCCCGTGGCACCTCCGGGTGCCCCGGAGCCCCTCTCGAACATTCGCTCCCCACGGGATAGCCTCCGGTAATGGCCGATGGACAGTGGTATCCCCCGGAGTGGCCGGACCGCATCCGCGCGCACGCGGAGGGCACCCTCGTACCGGTGTCCCCGAAGCGCGCGGCGACCGTCCTGCTCCTGAAGGACACCCCTGGCGGCCCCGTGGTCCACATGCTGCGCAGACGCGCCTCCATGGCCTTCGCCGGAGGCGCGTACGCGTATCCCGGCGGCGGTGTCGACCCGCGTGACGACGACCACCAGGTCCGCTGGGCGGGCCCCACGCGCGCGTGGTGGGCGCAGCGGCTCGGCGTCGACGAGGCGGGCGCCCAGGCGATCGTCTGCGCTGCCGTGCGGGAGACGTACGAGGAGGCCGGCGTCCTGCTCGCGGGCCCGGCCGCCGACTCCGTGGTCGGGGACACCACCGGGGACGACTGGGAGGCCGACCGCGCGGCCCTGGTCGCCCGTGACCTGTCCTTCGCCCAGTTCCTGGACCGGCGGGGCCTGGTCCTCCGCTCGGACCTGCTGGGCGCCTGGACACGCTGGATCACCCCGGAGTTCGAGACCCGGCGCTACGACACCTGGTTCTTCGTCGCCGCCCTCCCGGAGGGCCAGCGCACCCGGAACGCCTCCACGGAGGCCGACCGCACGGTGTGGATCCGCCCGGCGGAGGCGGCCGCCGGCTACGACAAGGGCGAGCTGCTGATGATGCCGCCCACCATCGCGACCCTGCGCCAGCTGACGTCGTACGCCACGGCCGCCGAGACGCTCACGGCGGCGCCCGCGCGGGACATGACGCCGGTGCTGGCCCGCGCCCGCCTGGAGGGCGGTGAGATCGTCCTGACCTGGCCGGGCCACGACGAGTTCACCAAGCACATACCGACCGACCTCACGACCGGGGGAGCCTGAGCATGACGAACGCAGCAGCCCTGCCCGGCCAGCCGCGCGGCGGGGTCCTCTCGGGGCCCGCCACCGTGCGGGCCGTCAACGTGCTGGCCCCCAACGCCTCCGTGATGACCCTGGACGGCACCAACACCTGGATCGTCGCCGAGCCGGACTCCGACCTGGCCGTGGTGATCGACCCCGGTCCGCTGGACGACGGCCACCTCGAGAACGTCGTCGACACGGCCGAGAAGGCCGGCAAGCGCATCGCGCTCACCCTGCTGACCCACGGCCACCTCGACCACGCCGAGGGCGCCGTCCGCTTCGCCGAACTGACCCGCACGCGCGTGCGTGCCCTCGATCCGGCGCTGCGCCTGGGCGACGAGGGACTGGCGGCCGGCGACGTGATCACGACCGGCGGCCTGGAGCTCCGGGTCGTACCCACACCCGGTCACACCGCCGACTCCCTCAGCTTCCACCTCCCGGCCGACCGCGCGATCCTGACCGGCGACACCATCCTGGGGCGCGGCACGACGGTCGTGGCCCACCCGGACGGCCGTCTGGGCGACTATCTGGACTCGCTGCGACGGCTGCGCTCCCTGACCGTCGACGACGGCGTCCACACCGTCCTGCCGGGCCACGGACCCGTCCTGGAAGACGCCCAGGGCGCCGTCGAGTTCTACCTGGCCCACCGCGCCCACCGGCTCGCCCAGGTCGAGACGGCCGTGGAGAACGGCCACCGCGGCCCCGCCGAAGTCGTCGCCCACGTCTACGCGGACGTGGACCGCTCCCTGTGGCCGGCCGCGGAGCTGTCGGTACGGGCCCAGCTGGACTACCTCGGCGAGCACGGGCTGATCTGACCCCGGAGCTACTCCCAGCCCTCAGGTCTGGGGGCCTTCACGCCGTGCACGCGCGCGTACTCGTTTGCGAGCCACGGGCCCAGGTCGTCGGCATACGTCCGCAGCACCGCGCGGTCACCGACCGGCTCGTACCCCAACTCGGCCGCGCGGCGCAGCTGTTCGGACCGCTCCGGGTAGTAGCCGGCGAACGCCTCGGCCATCTCCCGCAGATCGCTGGTCCAGCCGTTCCAGCGGGGCATGACGAGGGTGAAGCCGGTGCGCACGAGATGCCGGGACATGAAACGCACCAGGGGCCGCAAGGCCTCCTCGCTGTCGCCCGCGGCCGCGATCCGCTGCCGCCAGCGCGGCAGGTACCGGGCCAGGTCGCCGTTGGTCTCGCGGGCGAGCAGGGAGTCGGGGCGGTAGCGCGGCAGGAACTCGGCGAGGTCCTCGCCGAGCAGCGGGGTGCACAGGCAGGCCACGAACCAGCCGATGTCGTACCGTTCCAGCTCGCTGAGCACCCGCGTGCGGGAGTAGAGCAGCGTCCCGACCCCGTCGATCTCAGGGAACTCCTTGTCGACGGCCTCGCCGAGGGCACCGGCCGCGTCCCGGTCGGCGCCGGTGGGCTCCGCGCGCAGGACGGCCACCAGATCCAGGTCGCTGCGCCCCACGTGCGCGGTGCCGCGAGGGATCGATCCGTAGAGGTAGGCGCTGTCCAGCCGTGCCCCGAAGACGTCCAGGAGCCGGTCGCGGGCGGCGGCGACCACGGGACGGAAAACGTGCGGCACGCGCGCGTGCGAGCCTTCGCGCTCGATGAAGCCCAGGGGGTCGAGACCCCGGGACGCGACTGTTTCAGTCATGGGGAACCAGATATCAGCCCGTCCGGCGCTTGAGGACGAGGCCGAACGCCGATCCCAGAAACCGGCTACTACCGAGAACGCTTCGCCAGACGCTCGACGTCCAGCAGGATCACGGCCCGCGCCTCCAGGCGCAGCCAGCCACGCTGGGCGAAGTCCGCCAGCGCCTTGTTCACGGTCTCACGGGACGCGCCGACCAGCTGGGCCAGCTCCTCCTGCGTGAGGTCGTGGACGACGTGGATGCCCTCCTCGGACTGCACGCCGAAGCGGCGCGAGAGGTCCAGCAGGGCGCGCGCGACACGGCCCGGAACGTCGGAGAAGACCAGGTCGGACATGGCGTCGTTGGTCTTGCGCAGCCGGCGGGCGACGGCGCGCAGCAGGGCGGTGGCCACCTCCGGGCGGGCGTTCAGCCAGGGCTGGAGGTCACCGTGGCCCAGGCCCAGCAGCTTGACCTCGGTCAGCGCCGTCGCCGTCGCCGTACGCGGGCCCGGGTCGAACAGCGACAGCTCGCCGATCAGTTCGCCGGGTCCGACGACGGCGAGCATGTTCTCGCGGCCGTCGGGGGAAGTGCGGTGGAGCTTGACCTTGCCCTCGGTGACGACATAGAGCCGGTCACCCGGGTCGCCCTCGTGGAACAGGGAGTCGCCACGTGCGAGGGTCACCTCACTCATGGAGGCACGCAGCTCCGCGGACTGCTCGTCATCGAGCGCCGCGAAGAGCGGGTTGCGCCGCAGAACGTCGTCCACGAGTTCTCTCCTTGTCGACCTGCTCAGGGGATCTTGCTCCCCCTTGGTACCAGGGGACCGTGCTCCCCATTTTGCCGGAGGATTCAAACAGTGTGATCTGTCACAAGGATGCCGCACAGGTCTCCGGAGGTAAGCGGCAGGGGTCCAATCGGGGGCTGATCTTCCGGGTCCGGGGCGGATGTCGGTGCCGGGCTCTAGGCTGGCCGGGTGTCCAAATCGCCGGTGAGAGCACAGGCCAAGGGAGCTGGACGGGTGGTTGTACGTCGTGATTCCGCCGTGGGCGAACAGGGGTCCGATGCTGCCCCTGGTGAGCCGAAAAAGGCGACGAAAGAGGCAAAAGCCGTGAAGAAGGTGGCTGCCGCGAAAACTCCGGCCGCGAAGACTCCGGTCGCGACGAAGAAGGCGGCGCAGAAGAAGGCCGCGGCGAAGAAGACGGCACCGGCGAAGACCGCGGCCGGGCAGACGGCTTCGAAGCGGCCCGCGTCCAAGGCCGCCGCGTCCAAGAAGGCCGCTGCCGAGAAGCCGCAGGTGGCCTGGAAGCCCGAGTCGCACACCGCGCTGGTCCGCCGTGCCCGCCGGATCGACCGCGAGCTCGCCGAGGTGTATCCCTACGCCCACCCCGAGCTGGACTTCGAGAACCCCTTCCAGCTCCTGCTCGCCACGGTGCTCTCCGCCCAGACCACCGACCTGCGCGTCAACCAGACCACCCCGACGCTCTTCGCGAAGTACCCCACCCCCGAGGAGCTGGCCGAGGCCAACCCGGAGGAGGTCGAGGAGATCCTCCGGCCGTGCGGCTTCTTCCGGGCCAAGACCAAGTCGGTGATAGGGCTCTCCAAGGGCCTGGTGGAGTCGTTCGGCGGTGAGGTCCCGGGGCGGCTCGAAGACCTCGTCAAGCTGCCCGGCGTCGGCCGCAAGACCGCCTTCGTCGTGCTGGGCAACGCCTTCGGGCGCCCCGGCATCACCGTGGACACGCACTTCCAGCGCCTGGTCCGCCGCTGGCGGTGGACGGCGGAGACCGACCCCGACAAGATCGAGGCGGCCGTCGGCGCGCTGTTCCCCAAGAGCGACTGGACCGACCTCTCGCACCACGTGATCTGGCACGGCCGCCGGATGTGCCACGCCCGCAAGCCCGCCTGCGGGGTCTGTCCCATCGCGCCGCTCTGCCCGGCCTACGGCGAGGGCGAGACCGACCCGGAGAAGGCGAAGAAGCTGCTCAAGTACGAGAAGGGCGGCTTCCCCGGCCAGCGCCTCAGGCCGCCGCAGGCGTATCTGGACGCGGGTGGCAGGCCGGCGCCGCCGCTGGGCGCCGCATCAGGGACATGACCTAGGGATCTTCTGAGGGGCGAGAAACGGAACGATCAAGGAGTCTTCGGGCGTTGGAACGGGCAGACGGGGGCAGCAGGGCAGGACGGGGGATGCCATGACACAGGGCGGCAAGGCGCACACGGGGGATCCGCGTGGAGGCGTGGCGCTCAGCGAGGACGGCCTGCCGGAGTGGCTGGACCCGGTGGTGCGGGCCGCCGAGACGGTCCAGCCGGTCCAGCTGAGCCGCTTCCTTCCGCCGGAGAACGGCGCGGGGCGGCAGTCGGCCGTGCTGATCCTGTTCGGCGAGGGCGAGCAGGGGCCGGAGCTGCTGCTCATGGAGCGGGCCGGCAGCTTGCGCTCACACGCCGGGCAGCCCTCGTTCCCCGGTGGCGCCCTCGACCCCGAGGACGGCGATCCGAAGGCCGACGGGCCGCTGCGGGCCGCTCTCCGCGAGGCCGAGGAGGAGACCGGCCTCGATCCGGCCGGCGTCCAGCTGTTCGGGGTGCTGCCCAGGCTCTACATCCCGGTGAGTCACTTCGTGGTCACCCCGGTGCTGGGCTGGTGGCGCGAGCCGAGCCCGGTGGGGGTGGTGGATCCGAACGAGACGGCGAGGGTCTTCACGGTCCCCGTGGCGGATCTCACGAATCCGGCCAACCGGGCCACCGCCGTGCACCCCAGCGGCCACCGAGGTCCGGCATTCCTGGTCGAATCGACCTTGGTGTGGGGGTTCACGGCAGGGGTGATCGACCGGTTGCTGCACTACGCGGGATGGGAGCGCTCCTGGGACCGCGAGAAGCTGGTCCCGCTCGACTGGCGGTCATGACAGGGTGTCCACCGTGAATGTGCTGGACATCCTGTTGCTGGTCGCCGCCGTGTGGTTCGCGATCGTCGGCTACCGCCAGGGGTTCGTCGTCGGCATCCTGTCGGTGATCGGCTTCCTGGGCGGCGGACTCGTGGCCGTCTACGTCCTGCCGGTGATCTGGGACGCGGTGACCGACAACGCCGAGGTGGGCACGACCGCCGCGGTGGTCGCCGTGGTCGTCGTCATCGTCTGCGCCTCCGTCGGCCAGGCCCTGACCACGCATCTGGGCAACAAGCTGCGCCGGTACATCACCTGGTCCCCGGCCCGCGCCCTGGACGCCACCGGCGGCGCGCTGGTCAACGTGCTGGCGATGCTGCTGGTCGCCTGGCTGATCGGCTCCGCGCTCGCGGGCACCACGCTGCCGACGCTCGGCAAGGAGGTCCGCAACTCCAAGGTGCTCCTCGGGGTGTCCAGAGCGCTGCCCAACCAGGCCGACACCTGGTTCGCGGACTTCTCCGCGGTCCTCGCGCAGAACGGCTTCCCGCAGGTCTTCAGCCCCTTCGCCAACGAGCCGATCACCGATGTCTCACCGCCCGACCCCGCCCTCGCGAACAGCGCGGTGGCCACCACCGCCAAGCGGTCCATCGTCAAGGTGACGGGCACCGCGCAGAGCTGCGGCAAGATCCTCGAGGGCACCGGCTTCGTCTTCGCTGACCGCCGGGTCATGACCAACGCGCACGTGGTCGGCGGCGTCGACGAACCCACCGTCCAGATCGGCGGCGAGGGCCGCAAGTACGACGCCAAAGTCGTCCTCTACGACTGGCAGCGCGACATCGCCGTACTCGATGTGCCGGACCTGCCGGCGAAGGCCCTGACGTTCTCCACCGGGGACGCGGCGACCAGCGACAGCGCGATCGTCGCCGGGTTCCCGGAGAACGGGTCGTACGACGTCCGTGCCGCCCGCGTGCGCGGCCGTATCACCGCCAACGGCCCGGACATCTACCACCGTGGCACCGTCCGCCGTGACGTCTACTCGCTGTACGCGACCGTCCGTCAGGGCAACTCCGGCGGCCCGCTGCTCACGCCCAAGGGCCAGGTGTACGGGGTCGTCTTCGCGAAGTCACTGGACGACGCCGACACCGGGTACGCCCTCACGGCCGACGAGATCCAGGCGGACATCGCCCGGGGCCGTACCGCGAATCAGCAGGTCGGGACCGACAGCTGCGCACTGTGAGGGATCATGCGCGGGTATGGCGCAGACGGACCGAGACCCAGCGGGCCCGGCGGCGCAGGATGTGCGGAATCCCCACCCTGAGGTCCGTGCCCGGCAGCTGCGGGGCGGCTCCTCGATGGGAGTTCAGACCGCCTGTCGTACGGCGGTTGCGGGGTGCGTCACTGTAGTCGTGCGTCCAGCCCATACCCCGACGTCTGCCCCCGCCCCAAGGTCGATAACCTCCGGCGTGGCCCTCAATCGGCCTATGCGCGGGGCATGTGGCCGTTCGTAGAACAGGTGTGCAGATCCGGATACCGGGCGCATCGGCGCGGTCACCGATCCGGCTCGGGGTCTTTCAGCCAGTTGACCAGTTCGGTGGAGAACGCGGCCGGGTCCTCCTCGTGCGGGAAGTGCCCGAGCCCGTCGAACAGCCGCCAGCGGTACGGGGCTTCGACGTACTCGCCGGAGCCGGCCGCGCTGCGGGTGCGGGCCACCGGGTCCAGGGAGCCGTGCAGGTGCAGCGTCGGGACGCGCACCGGGCGCTTCATCCGGCGGTTGAACTGGATGCCGTCCGGGCGGGCCAGCGAGCGCACCAGCCAGCGGTACGGCTCGATCGAGCAGTGCGCGGTGGAGGGGATGCACATGGCTCGCTGGTACGTCTCCACCACCTCGTCGTCCGGCAGCCGTGGGCCGGACCAGTCCCGGATCAGCCGGCCGACCAGCGCGCCGTCGTCGGCGGTGAGCTGCCGCTCGGGGACCCACGGCCGCTGGAAGCCCCAGATGTAGGAGGCGGCGGCGGACTGCCGGCGGTCCCGGAGCATCGCCGAGCGCCAGCGCCGCGGGTGTGGCATGGACACGACTGCGAGCCGTCGTACCAGCTTGGGACGCATCGCGGCCGCGGTCCACGCCAGGTAGCCGCCCAGGTCGTGTCCGACCAGCGCGGCGTCGGGCTCGCCGAGGGAGCGGATCACGCCGGTGATGTCGAGGGCGAGGTTGGCCGGGTCGTAGCCGCGCGGGGTCCGGTCGCTGCCGCCGACGCCCCTGAGGTCCATGGCGACGGCCCGGAAGCCCGCGTCGGCGAGCGCGACCAGCTGGTGCCGCCAGGCCCACCAGAACTCCGGGAAGCCGTGCACCAGCATGACCAGCGGGCCGTCGCCGAGTTCGGCGATGTGGAAGCGCGCGCCGTTCGCCGCGACGTCCCGGTGTGTCCAGGGGCCTTCGAGCCGTACGGCCGAGGGGGCGGGATCGCTCATGACGACGAGCGTCCCACAGCCTCGATGGCCGGCACGTCATCCCTGGGGAGTGCCGGACGCGGATGCGGCTTGGCGTTCTGCAGTACGCCCGCCGTCTCCTTCACCGACGCGGCCACCTTCTGCGGGCCCTTGCCCTTCTTGGCCTTCTTCGCGAACACCACGCCGATCAGCGCGAGGGCGACGGCCACCAGGACGTTCGCCGCGAAGGAGAGCAGGAAGCAGATCGCGAGGTTCCAGTGGCTCCAGGTCCGAATGCCGTAGGCCAGCGCGAAGTTGAGCATCGGCAGGGAGAACAGCAGGAGCACACCGGCCGCCGAGAAGGCGCCGCCGCTCGTCGCGCCCCGCTTGACGTCCTGCTTCAGCTGGGCCTTGGCCAGCGCGATCTCGTCGTGCACCAGCGCCGACATCTCGGCCGTGGCCGAGGCGAACAACTGGCCGATGCTGCGTTCGGCACCGACCGGGCTGCCGTCGGGTGCGCTCATCGCGGTCTCCCTCTGCGTACTTGTCATCGTCTTTTGTACCGTCTCGTCAGATCATGCCGGACGGTTGCCCTGCGCGCCTGCCCCGCCCGCCACTTCGGCACGCGCGTCTTGCCCCGCGGGGGCCCTGGTCGGCCCCTACCCGGCGGCCTGCCCGGCTTTCTCGGCGGCTATCCGGCGGTGCTCGGCGGCCTTGCGGTCGTAGATCTCCGCCATCCGCAGGTGGTACGCCGGGTCGTCCTGTTCGTAGACGTCCGGGATGCCGTCGAGGTCCTCGTCCCGCTCCTCGGCCTCGACCAGCCGCCGGTAGCGGGTGTTGCGTATCTTCAGCAGCACCGTGGCGCACAGGGCCGCGATCAGCGAGCCGGTGAGTACGGCGGCCTTGACCTCGTCGGTGAGCACGGCGTCGCCGGCGAAGGCGAGTTCGCCGATGAGCAGCGACACGGTGAAGCCGATACCGGCGAGCGAGGCGACCGCGAAGAGGTCGCCCCAGGCGAGGTCCTCGCTGAGCGAGGCCCGGGTGAAGCGGGCGGTCAGCCAGGTCCCGCCGAATATCCCGACCGTCTTGCCGACCACCAGCCCGAGCACCACCCCGAGCGTCTCGGGCTTGCCGAACACGTCCCCGAGCGCCCCTCCGGACACCCTCACGCCGGCGCTGAAGAGCGCGAACAGGGGCACGGCGAGCCCCGCCGACAACGGCCGCACCAGATGCTCGATGTGCTCGCCGGGGGAGTGCTCCTCACCCTTGCGGGTGGTGCAGCGCAGCATCAGGCCCATGGCGACACCGGCGATGGTCGCGTGCACGCCGCTGTTGTACATCAGCGCCCAGATGACGAGGGCGAGCGGCACGTACACGTACCAGCCGCGTACGCCCTTCCTCAGCAGCAGCCAGAAGACGGCCAGGCCCAGGACCGCGCCGCCGAGCGCGGCGAAGTCGATCCGGGCGGTGAAGAAGACCGCGATGATCAGGATCGCGAACAGGTCGTCGACGACCGCGAGGGTGAGCAGGAAGGCGCGCAGGGCGCTCGGCAGCGAGGTGCCGATGACGGCCAGCACGGCCAGCGCGAAGGCGATGTCGGTGGCCGTGGGCACCGCCCAGCCCTGGGTGGAGCCGCCGCCGGCGAAGTTGGTGAGGGTGTAGACGAGCGCCGGTACGACCATGCCGCACAGCGCGGCGACCACCGGCAGCACGGCCGCCTTGGGATCCCGCAGGTCCCCGGCCACCAGTTCTCGTTTGAGCTCGATGCCGGCGACGAAGAAGAAGACCGCGAGCAGGCCGTCGGCGGCCCAGTGGGTGACGGAGAGGTTCAGGCCGAGGGCGCCGGGGCCGAGGTGGAAGTCGCCGGCGGTCTCGTAGCTGTGGTGCAGCGCCGGTACGTTCGCCCAGACCAGTGCGGCTATCGCGGCGATCAGCAGCAGCACACCGCCGACGGTCTCGGTCCGCAGCGCGTCCGCCACGATGGTCCGCTCGGGCAGCGAGAGCCGGCCGAGGACCTTGCGGGCGGGGGTGGTGCGGGGCGCGGGCACGGAGACCTCCGGTCGGTGGGCAGGACGGGGCTACTTGCCGACCAGACTTCCCGGCACACCTTGAGGAACACGCTGCTTTGCTTAGTTTACCTAAGGTGTGGCGGGAGTTGTCAGGTGAGTCTCACGGTAGGTGCAAAAGGGGCGCCCGGCGCGTTTCGCGCCGGGCGCCCCTTTTGGGGACCGTCGGTCGGGGTCAGTCCTCGCTCGGCGCCGCCGGGAGCTTCGCCTGGATGAGGTCCATGACCGTCGAGTCCGTCAGCGTGGTCACATCACCGAGCTGGCGGTTCTCGGCGACATCGCGCAGCAGTCGGCGCATGATCTTGCCGGAGCGGGTCTTCGGCAGCTCCGCCACCGGCAGGACCCGCTTGGGCTTCGCGATCGGGCCGAGCGTGGCACCGACGTGGTTGCGCAGCTCGTTGACGAGGCCCTCGTCCTCGGCGTTCGCCGTACCGCGCAGGATCACGAAGGCGACGATCGCCTGCCCGGTCGTGTCGTCCGCCGCGCCGACCACCGCCGCCTCGGCGACCGACGGGTGCGACACCAGCGCCGACTCCACCTCGGTCGTGGAGATGTTGTGCCCGGAGACCAGCATGACGTCGTCCACCCGGCCGAGCAGCCAGATGTCGCCGTCGTCGTCCTTCTTCGCCCCGTCACCGGCGAAGTACTTGCCCTCGAAACGCGACCAGTAGGTGTCCAGGAACCGCTGGTCGTCGCCCCAGATCGTGCGCAGCATCGACGGCCACGGCTCGGTCAGCACCAGGTAGCCGCCACCGCCGTCGGGCACCTCGCGCGCCTCGTCGTCCACCACCGTGGCCGAGATGCCGGGCAGCGGGGTCTGCGCGGAACCGGGCTTGGTCGCGGTGACACCCGGCAGCGGCGAGATCATCATCGCGCCGGTCTCGGTCTGCCACCAGGTGTCCACGATGGGCGTCCTGTCGGCGCCGATGTGCTTGCGGTACCAGATCCAGGCCTCGGGGTTGATGGGCTCGCCCACCGAACCCAGCACCCGCAGCGAGGACAGGTCGAACTTCGCGGGGATGTCGTCGCCCCACTTCATGAACGTGCGGATCGCGGTGGGGGCGGTGTACAGGATCGTCACCCCGTACTTCTGCACGATCTCCCAGAACCGGCCCTGGTGCGGGGTGTCCGGGGTGCCCTCGTACATCACCTGCGTCGCGCCGTTGGCCAGCGGCCCGTACACGATGTACGAGTGGCCGGTCACCCAGCCGACGTCGGCCGTGCACCAGTACACGTCCGTCTCCGGCTTGAGGTCGAACACCGCCCAGTGCGTGTACGACGCCTGGGTGAGGTAGCCGCCCGAGGTGTGCAGGATGCCCTTCGGCTTACCGGTCGTCCCGGACGTGTAGAGGATGAACAGCGGGTGCTCGGCGTCGAAGGCCTCGGGCGTGTGTTCGGCCGACTGCCGCTCCACGACCTCGTGCCACCACACGTCCCGCGTGTCGTCCCAGGCCACTTCCTGCCCGGTGCGCCGGACGACCAGCACATGCTCGACATTGCCGGCCTTGCCGACCGCCTCGTCCACGGCCGGCTTGAGCGCGGACGGCTTGCCGCGCCGGTAGCCGCCGTCGGAGGTGATGACCACCTTGGCGTCCGCGTCCTGGATACGGGTGGCGAGCGCGTCCGCCGAGAAGCCGCCGAACACCACGGAGTGCGCGGCGCCGATCCGGGCGCAGGCGAGCATCGCGATCGCCGTCTCCGGGATCATCGGCATGTACACCGCGACCCGGTCGCCCTTGCGGACGCCCAGCTCCAGCAGGGCGTTCGCCGCCTTGGAGACCTCGTCCTTCAGTTCGGCATAGGTGATCGCGCGGCTGTCGCCGGGCTCGCCCTCGAAGTGGATGGCGACCCGGTCGCCGTTGCCGGCCTCCACGTGCCGGTCCACGCAGTTGTACGCGACGTTGAGCTCGCCGTCCTTGAACCACTTCGCGAACGGCGGGTTCGACCAGTCCAGCGTCTCGGTCGGCTCCTTGGCCCAGGTCAGCCGGCGGGCCTGCGCGGCCCAGAAGCCGAGCCTGTCAGCCTTGGCCTGTTCGTACGCCTCGGCCGTGACATTGGCGTTCTCGGCCAGGTCAGCGGGCGGCGCGAAGCGTCGCTCCTCCCTCAAGAGGTTGGCCAGGCTTTCGTTGCTCACGACATCTCCCTTTCCAAGGGTGTCCGTTGTGTCCCGGGCCACAGCTCATCAGACCTGGGGTCCGGTGACAAGGGCCGTCAGAAAATTGGTTTAGACCTGTCGGGTGCGGCGGAACGTAGGGGCACGCCGGTGCCGGCCTGGACGGCGCCGACAGGCCCCCGCCGCCCTTTCCTCAGGCCGGGCTGCGCAGCTCCTCCGCGCCCGGTACCCCCTCGAACACCTCTCCCTCTTCTTCGCCTCCGGCCCGGCGCAGCAGATACGCCTGCGCCTCGCCCACATGGAAGTACATCCCATCCAGCTCCAGCTCACCGGCCGCCAGCGCCCGCGCCACCGAGTCGTGGGCCCGAAGATGCTCCAGCTGCTGGACCACATTGGTCAGACAGAGCCGCTCCGTGGCGTCCGCCGCCGCCCGCCCGGCCAGCCGGACCCCCGGCCAGCCGTCGTCGGCCAGCCGCGC
This sequence comes from Streptomyces sp. NPDC031497, assembly GCF_055580905.1. Classification (NCBI taxonomy): domain Bacteria; kingdom Bacillati; phylum Actinomycetota; class Actinomycetes; order Kitasatosporales; family Streptomycetaceae; genus Streptomyces; species Streptomyces sp. NPDC031497. The sequence goes on along the minus strand of NZ_JBVIKO010000026.1, from coordinate 126,663 downwards.
CAGGCTCGGCAGCCCGTGCCGCAGCCAGCGCCCGAGCGGACTCGTGCCGCCCCCCGACCCGGAACTCAGCAGCGCCTGCATCGCCCCGCACCCGGAGTGCCCGCACACCGTGATGGACCGCACCTTCAGCACGTCCACCGCGTACTCGATCGCGGCCGACACCGAGTCGTCGCCGTTCTCCTCACCCGGAAGGGGGACCAGGTTGCCGACGTTGCGGACCACGAACAGGTCACCCGGACCACTGGAGGTGATCATCGACGTGACGAGCCGGGAGTCGGCGCAGGTGAGGAAGAGCTGCGACGGCCGCTGCCCCTCGCGCGCCAGCCGGGCCAGCTCCTCCCGCACCAGGGGCGCGGTGTCGCGCTGGAACGCGCTGATCCCGCGGGCGAGTTCATGACCGGCACCGTCCGCTGCGCCGCCGCCCCACCGGGCGATGCCCGACCTGACGAGGCCAGGTCCATGGGCGAGGCCCGGTTCCCGGCCGTGACTCGCACGAGGCTCGCGAACCTCCTCCTGTTCCTGTCCTCGGCCGTACTCCGCTGAGCGCACGCCCACCCGGCAGCCGGTCAGCTCGGCGGAGCCGCCCTGTGCGGTGTGGGCCCTGCGCCAGTCCCGCAGTGACTCGTACGCCGCGTGGTCCATGAACGAACCGTGCAACTCCACCACGGCGTGGGCGCCTTGGGGTACGAGATGCAGGGCTCTGCTGAGCCGGGGCACGGCGAGGAACGTCAGCTGACCTCTTACATGTACGCGATGGACTCCCCCCTTCTCCTCATGGGTGATACGGGTGCGGGCGACGCGGTTCAGGGCGACGGCGACGGCCACGGCGACCCCGAGGAGCACGCCCTCCAGGACGCCGAGCACCACCACGCCGAGGGTGGTGACGACGTACACCGCGACCTCACGGTGGCGGGTCACCGTGCGGATGTGGTGCAGGGACACCATCTGGATGCCGACGGCCATCACCAGGGCGGCGAGCGAGGCGAGCGGGATGAGATCCAGGACCGGGACCATCAGCAGCGCGGCGACTACTACGAAAACGCCGTGCAGCATCGTGGAGTTCCGGCTGACGGCACCGGATTGCACATTCGCCGAACTGCGCACCGCGACCCCCGCGACCGGCAGCCCGCCGAGCGCCCCGGAGACGATGTTGGCGGCGCCCTGACCGAGCAGCTCGCGGTCCAGGCGGGACCGGCCGACCCGGGACTGGAGTCCGGGGCGCCCGGCCACCAGCTTGTCCACGGCGACCGCACCGAGCAGCGACTGCACGCTGCACACCAGCGTGGTGGTGAGGACGGCGGCGACGATTCCGAGCACCGGCCCCTCGGGCAGCCCCGCCAGGGCATGGCTGCTCCAGGACGGCAGGTCGACCCGGGGCAGGGCGAGCCCGGTGAGCGAGGCGGTCGCGGTGGCACCGGCGACGGCGACCAGGGCCGCCGGAACCGTGCGCAGCAGACGGCCCGCTCTGCCGGGGATCCGGGGCCAGCCGAACAGCAGGGCCAGGGTCAGCGCGCTCATCGTCACGGCGGCCGGGTGCAGGTTCACCAACTGGGCGGGCAACGCCCGGACATTGGCGAGGACCGAGCTCTGCGGGGTGCCGCCGAGGACGATGTGCAGCTGGGCGACGGCGATGGTGACACCGATGCCGGCGAGCATGCCGTGCACCACGGCCGGGCTGACGGCGAGTGCGGTGCGGGCCACGCGCAGGCAGCCCAGGCCCAGTTGGGCCAGTCCGGCGAGGACGGTGATGCCGCAGGTGGCCCGCCAGCCGTAACGGTGGATCAGGTCGGCGGTGACCACGGTGAGTCCGGCGGCCGGGCCGCTGACCTGGAGCGGGCAGCCGCCGAGCCGCCCGGCGACCACTCCGCCGACGGCCGCCGCGACCAGCCCGGCCTGGAGCGGGGCGCCGGTGGCGAGGGCGATGCCGAGGGACAGCGGCAGGGCGATCAGGAACACCGAGACGGACGCGGACAGGTCGGCGCCCTCGATCCGGAAGCGGCGGCGCGGGGGCGTGGGCGGGCTCGGTGGCCGGTCGGCGCCCTTGGCGGGCTGGGGCCTTGTGGCTTCGGCACGGGCGCCGGCCCGGGCCGGGCCGAGGTTCTCGGGGTGGGTGGGTACGCAGGCTGATGACATGTTTCCCGTCTCCTCCGGGGCAGCGCGGTCGCGGATCAGGGGGTCCCCTCGCCAGTGGGCTGGGGCTCGGTCGCGGCCGTGGGTCACGGCGTGCAGTGGCGGGATGAATCAACAATCGGTAAACGAATCGTAATGCAGAGTAAAGGTCAAGCATGGATTTTCTGCGCAAATGGGGCACCTCTTCACCTCCATGGGTGAAGTGAGCAGTTCATCGGCTTGTCGTATTAATCCCTCTCTCGGTCCTATGCGACCTTGGCGGCGCTGTCGGCACATACCCGGCACACCGCCATAAACGCCGTGATCGGCGTTCGCCGAGAGAAGGAAGAAGGTGGGCGGAATTGGCCGCCACCCAGAGGATCGCCGTCGGCGCCGTGACCGCCGCGGCCTGTGCCGCGTCGCTGGCGGGCTGCGCGACCGGCACCAACTCCAAGGAAGGGGCGTCCGGGCCGCCGAAGGGAGCGCCGGCGCCCCAGAGCGTGGTCCGTCTGATCGGCGACGGGTCCACCGCGTACACCGGGACGCAGCCGCATCTGCCCCGGCCGGAGAAGCTCCAGCCCGGCGAGAAGCCCCCGCAGTTCGTGGTGTTCTCGTGGGACGGTGCGGGCGAGGACAGCCAGAAGCTGTTCTCGCACTTCCGCAAGGTCTCCAAGGAGAACAACGCGACCATGACGTACTTCCTCAGCGGCGTCTACATGCTGCCCGAGGAGAAACGTGACCTCTACCGGCCCCCGCAGCACTCGCCCGGCCGCTCCGAGATCGGCTTCAACGACCGGCAGGGCATCTCCGACACCGTCCGGCAGCTGCGGCTGGCCTGGCTGGAGGGCAACGAGATCGGCACCCACTTCAACGGGCACTTCTGTGGCCCCGACGGGGGTGTCGGTGAGTGGTCGGTGGCGGAGTGGAAGAGCGAGATCGCCCAGGCCAAGCAGTTCGTGAAGAACTGGAAGACCAACACGGGCATGAAGAACGCCGCACCACTGCCCTTCGACTACGACAAGGAGCTCATCGGCGCCCGCACCCCCTGTCTGGAGGGACAGAAGAACTTCACGAAGGCGGCGAGCCAGCTGGGCTTCCGCTACGACACCAGCGGTGTCAACGACCAGGTCTGGCCCAAGAAGCGGGAAGGACTGTGGGACCTGTCGATGCAGCTCGTCCCCTTCCCCGGCCACTCCTTCGAGCAGCTGACCATGGACTACAACTTCATGGTCAACCAGTCCGGCACCTCGACCCAGGGCGACCCCGACAAGTACGACTACTGGGGCGACCAGATGCGTGACGGGCTGATCCAGGGCTTCAACCGGGCCTACAACGGCAACCGCGCGCCGCTCGTCATCGGCAACCACTTCGAGTCCTGGAACGGCGGCACCTACATGCGGGCCATCGACGAGGTCGTCGAGAACGTCTGCAACAAGCCCGAGGTGCGCTGTGTCTCCTTCCATCAGCTGGCCGACTGGCTGGACGCCCAGGACCCGCAGGTTCTGTCGAGACTGCGCACCCTGAACGTGGGCGAGACCCCGCGTCAGGGCTGGGCGTCCTTCCTCTCCGGCCGTCCCGCCCCGGCGCCGAAGGGGGTGCCCGGAGCGCCGGCGGTCAAGCAGTAGGCGACGGGCGGGAGCCGGCGCCCCACCGGCGGAGTGTCCACCTCCGTCAGACGGACGCCGCCACTTCCTCGCCGAGTACGAAGCCGGGGTCGATCTGCGCCGCCAGGTCGGCCCCGGTGCGCTCGTTGCCCCACGACTGGGCGTTCTTCAGGTGGAAGTGGACCATCTGCCGGGTGTACCGCTCCCAGTCCCGCAGCTCGTACGTCGCGTCGGTGGCGACCTTGAGGGTGCGCAGGGCACGGGAGTTGGCGTCCTCCAGGAGCTCGAACCGGGGCGGGCGGCCCTTCTCCATGGCGCGCACCCAGTCCGAGTGCCCGACCGTGACCAACAGGTCGTCCCCGACCTCCGTGCGGAGGAAGTCGATGTCGTCCTGCCCCTGCACCTTGTTGCCGACGACCTTCAGCACGACGCCGAAGTCCCGGGCGTACTCCTTGTACTGGCGATAGACGGAGACCCCCTTCCGGGTCGGCTCGGCGACGAGGAACGTGATGTCGAAACGGGTGAACATGCCGGAGGCGAAGGAGTCCGAACCCGCCGTCATGTCGACCACGACGTACTCGTCGGGGCCGTCGACGAGGTGGTTCAGGAACAGTTCCACCGCTCCCGTCTTGGAGTGGTAGCAGGAGACCCCCAGGTCGGCGTCAGTGAAGGGCCCGGTGACCATCAAACGGACGGCACCGCCGTCGAGTTCCACCGGGCGCGCACAGGCGTCGTACACCGGATTGGGCTCCCGTACCCGGACCAGCCGCGAACCCTCGCCGGGCGGCGTGGTCTTGATCATCGTCGCGGCGGAGGCGATGCGCGGGTTGTTGCCGCGCAGGTAGTCCTTGATCACGGAGAGCCGCTCGCCCATCGCGGGCAGCGCCGCCGACTCCCGCTCGTCGAGGCCGAGCGCGGGGCCCAGGTGCTGGTTGATGTCGGCGTCGACGGCGACGACCGGCGCGCCGGCGGCCGCGAGATGGCGGATGAACAGGGAGGAGAGCGTGGTCTTGCCGCTGCCGCCCTTCCCGACGAAAGCAATTTTCATGTTCACGAAGGGTAGTCGCGTAGTAGCTGTACGTGTCAGGCGAAGTGAAGAAGACCACTCCTTCGTGGAGTGGCGGGCCGAGGGTGCGTAGGGTCGTACTCATGAGTACGACACGTGCGACCGCCGATCCGCTCGCGGCCCTGGGTTCGCTGCCCGGCGTGGCCGAGTCCGTGGAGTCCGTGCGCAAGGCCGTGGACCGGGTCTACGGGCACCGGGTCATGCGGCGCCGCAGCGACGCCGTCACCTCCGAGGCCGCGCTGCGCGGCGCCCGGGGCAGTGCGGCGCTGTCCGGCGCCGACTGGGCACTGGAGGAGGTCCGGCGGCGCTCCGACTTCGGTGTCGACGACGCGCGCGTGGTGGGTGCGGCCCTTCGGCTGACCGCCGAGGCGGGCCAACTGCTGTCCATCTGGCGGCAGTCACCGCTGCGCGTGCTGGCCCGGCTGCACCTGGTGGCGGCCGCGACCGGCGACGACGAGGTGGGGCGGCCGCGCCGGTCCGGTGAAGGTGTCGACGAGCCGCTGATCGAGCTGCCGCTGCCGGACGCCGACGAGGTGTCGGGGCGCCTTGACGGACTCTCCGAGCTGGTCATCGCGGGGAGTTCCGCGCCGGCGCTGGTGACGGCCGCCGTGGTGCACGGCGAGCTGCTCGCGCTGCGGCCCTTCACCTCGCGCAACGGCCTGGTCGCGCGCGCGGCCGCGCGGATCGTGCTGATCGGCAGCGGACTCGACCCCAAGTCGGTCTGCCCCGCCGAGGTCGGCCACGCCGAACTGGGCCGCGCCTCCTATCTGGCCGCCCTGGACGGCTATGTCTCGGGCACTCCGGAGGGCATGGCGGCCTGGATCGCGCACTGCGGCCGTGCGGTGGAGCTGGGTGCGCGGGAGTCGACCGCGGTGTGCGAGGCGTTGCAGCGCGGGGCGGCGTAAAGCCCCTGGAGCGGCCGGACGGCCGCGGAAACGGGTTGCGGCGGTACGAGTCCTCGTACCGCCGCTGGCATGTTCACCGGGTTACCAGGCGTCCTCGAAATGTCGCCCATCAGGTCGGGTACTTTGCCCGTCACCTGGTGCGGCTGGCCCGTAATCGACGGGTCGACGTCGCGTGGGTGCCCGGTGTCCATGCTGGGTCCGTGGGGCCAAATGCGTTTTAAAGGTGATCCTCTCGGATGTCCTTCGGTCTCGCGGGCCGCTAACCCCTTTGTACTGCAAGCCGGGAGCAAGCGGAACCCCTGCCTGCAGTTCTTTACTTTCAGGTTCAAAGACGCGCTAAGCGGCACTAAAGGTGCATTGTTAGGCCGAACGGGTGAAAGGGGGAGCGCTGTGCCGGTTCAGGCGACCGAGTTCCGGCGCCGGCTCGCGTACCAGACCAGGCCCGCGGTGGCGGCCGCCGCTCCTATCGCGGCCGCGGCGACCAGGGCCGGGCGCGGAGGTGCGGAGATCCGCTGCTTGAGCCGGACCGGACGGTGGAAGTCCAGGATCGGCCAGCCGCGCCCGAGTGCCTCACGGCGCAGGGCCCGGTCCGGGTTCACCGCGTGCGGATGCCCGACGACCTGGAGCATCGGCAGGTCGGTCGCCGAGTCGCTGTACGCGTAGCAGCGGTCCAGGTCGTATCCCTCGGAGACGGCCAGCTCCCGGACCGCCTCGGCCTTCGTCGGACCGTAGGCGTAGTACTCCACCTCGCCGGTGTAGCAGCCGTCGTCGCCGACGACCATGCGGGTGGCCACCACCCGGTCGGCGCCGAGCAGTTCGCCGATCGGCTCGACCACCTCGGCGCCCGAGGTGGACACGATGACGACGTCCCGGCCGGCCCGGTGGTGGGCCTCGATGAGGGAGGCGGCCTCGTCGTAGATGATCGGGTCGATCAGGTCGTGCAGGGTCTCGGCCACGATCTCCTTGACCTGCTGGACATTCCAGCCACGGACCAGACCGGACAGGTACGCGCGCGTTCGCTCCATCTGGTCGTGGTCCATACCGCCGACCAGGAACACGAACTGGGAGTACGCGTTGCGCAGGGCCGCCCTGCGGTTGATCAGACCGCCTTGGTAGAACGACTTGCTGAAGGTGAGCGTGCTCGACTTCGCAATGACCGTCTTGTCCAGGTCAAAGAAGGCCGCTGTGCGGGGCAAGGAGTGGTTTTCCACGTCCCCGAGCATAGGCGCCCACCATTCGGCGTAAGGTGGGGCGCGTGGGTTTGCCTGAGAGGCCTCTCGGGTACACCATGGAAGTCACGGATCGTTCGCGACCGTGCTAACCCGGTCCGGCTCCTCCCCCCCCGAGTCGGCCGTGGAGACGACCCCCACTCTCCCCCCCGGTGGGGGTCGTCGCATGTCCGGACGCATTTTTCCTCTCCTCTCCGGGCCCTGAGATCTTGGTCGGGCGGCTGATGCCGCCCCTTTCGCATACCCATGATCCGTCACGCAGGGTAGCCGTGACGCTGCTCTGTGGAAGTCGCACAGAGCCCAGAACGGGACTCACCGGTATGGGTGACAGTGATATTCACAGCCACCGAGTTGTCCACAGTTTTGGACCAAGATCCACATGATTTCCGGGTTCGTTGCACCGTGATTCCAGCGCGCTCCGGCGACGGCGAGTTCATGGCCGGTTCCGATTGCCGGGCGCCAATGGCCGGTTTCTGTCGGCCGTGCATATGGAGGCCGCTTGCCGGTTCTTCACACGTATGGGAATCGCGTGGCCGCGGAGGCCGCGCGCAAGAACGCAGCCAAGGGGGAAGCTCACGTGGCCGGAACTGTCACCCACGAACCACCGTCCGCCGCCCCGGGACGGCCCGGACGCCCGATGATCGTCACCGAGGACGCCGAACTCCTCGACGACCTGTTGCGCCTGTGCGCGGCGGCAGGCGCGAAACCCGAGGTCCACCACGGGGTCCCGGAACGCGGTGGCGGGTGGGAGTCCGCACCGCTCGTCCTGGTCGGCGACGACGCCGCGCGCCGGGTACGCGGGGCCGCACGCCGACGCGGGGTGGTGCTGGTCGGCCAGGACCAGGACGACCCCGATGTGTGGAAACGCGCCGTGGAGATCGGCGCCGACCACGTCCTGATGCTGCCCGACGGCGAGCAGTGGCTGGTGGACCGGATCGCCGATGTCGTCGAGGGTGTGGGCCGCCCGGCGCTCACCGTCGGGGTGATCGGCGGCCGGGGCGGGGCCGGTGCCTCCACGCTGGCCTGCGCGCTCGCCGTCACCTCCGCGCGGGAGGGACTGCGCACCCTCCTTGTGGACGCGGATCCACTGGGCGGCGGAATCGACGTACTCCTCGGCGCCGAGACGGCCGAGGGCCTGCGCTGGCCCGCGTTCGCCGCCTCGCGCGGCCGGCTCGGCAGCGGCGCCCTGGAGGAGTCGCTGCCGGAACTGCACTCGCTGCGGATCCTCAGCTGGGACCGCGGCGACAGCGTGGCCATCCCGCCACCGGCCGTCCGCGCGGTGCTCGCCGCCGTCCGCAGGCGCGGCGGCACGGTCGTCGTCGACCTGCCGCGCCGCCTGGACGACGAGGTCGCCGAGGTCCTCACCCAGCTCGACCTCGCCGTCCTGGTGGTCCCCGCCGAACTCCGCGCGATCGCGGCGGCCGGCCGCGTGGCGGCCACCGTCGGCATGGTCGTGCGCGATCTGCGGGTGGCGGTACGGGGCCCGTACGCGCCGGGACTGGACGACCGTGAGGTGGCCCGGCTGCTCGGCCTGCCGCTGGCCGGCGAAGTACCCGCGGAACCGGGCCTGTCCCGCCCCAGCCGAAAACCACCGGGGTCCGCCGCCCGTGGACCGCTGGCCCGCTTCTGCAAGGACTTCTGGGAGCGCACGCTGGTCGAGGCGGCCGGCGGATGAGGCCCGGCACCGCGGGCGCGGACGGCCCGGCCCTGCTCGACGGGGTCCGGCGCTGGCTGGCCGAGAGCGGCGCCGAACCGACCCCCGCGCGCGTGGCGCAGGCGCTGCGCGCACAGGGACGGGTGCTCGGCGACGCCGAAGTCCTCGGCGCGGCCGAGCGACTGCGCTCCGAACTGGTCGGCAGCGGCCCCCTGGAACCACTGCTCACCGATCCCACCGTCACCGACGTCCTGGTGTCCGCCCCGGACCGGGTCTGGGTGGACCGCGGCGGCGGCCTGGAACTGACCCCGGTCACCTTCCCGGACGCGGCGGCCGTGCGCCGCCTCGCGCAGCGGCTGGCCGCGGTGGCCGGCCGGCGCCTGGACGACGCACGTCCCTGGGCGGACGCCAGGCTGCCCGACGGCACCCGCCTGCACGCGGTCCTGTCGCCGGTGGCGGTCGGCTGCACCTGTCTGTCCCTGCGGGTGGTGCGACCGCGGGCGTTCACGCTCGACGAACTGGTGGCGGCCGGGACCGTGCCACCGGGCGGCGACCGGATCCTGCGCGCGCTCATGGCGGCCCGGCTCTCGTTCCTGGTCAGCGGCGGCACCGGCACCGGCAAGACCACCCTGCTGAGCGCGCTGCTCGGCCTGGTGGGTCCGGGGGAGCGGATCGTGCTCGCCGAGGACTCGGCGGAGCTCAGGCCCGAACACCCGCACGTCGTACGGCTGGAGACCAGACCCGCCAACCAGGAGGGCGCCGGCCTGGTCACTCTGGAGGACCTGGTCCGCCAGGCGCTGCGGATGCGCCCCGACCGGCTGGTCGTCGGCGAGGTGCGCGGCCCCGAGGTCGTGCACCTGCTGGCCGCGCTCAACACCGGGCACGAGGGCGGCTGCGGCACGGTGCACGCCAACGCGGCCGCCGATGTCCCCGCCCGCCTGGAGGCGCTCGGTACGGCCGCCGGGCTCGACCGGGCCGCCCTGCACAGCCAGTTGGCGGCCGCGCTGTCGGTGGTGCTGCACCTCGTACGGGACCGCACGGGCCGGCGGCGGATCGACGAGGTGCATGTGCTGGAGCGGCACCCCTCGGGGCTGGTGCGGACGGTACCGGCGCTGCGCTGGGGTACGGAGGCCTTCGCACGCGAGCCGGGGTGGGAGCGGCTGCGGGGGCTGCTGCGGAGTGACGTCAGTGGTCTGTGAGCCCGAAGTGATCTGAGCCATCTGTGGGTCCGAAGTGACCGGCTGGTCTGTGGGCCCGGGGTGGCCGAGTCGCCCGGTCCGAAGTGGTCGAGTCGCGCGGTCCGAGGCGGTCGAGTCGCCCGGCCTGAGGCGGTCGAGTCGCCCGGTCCGAAGTGGTCGAGTCGCGCGGTCCGAGGCGGTCGAGTCGCCCGATCCGAAGTGGTCGAGTCGCCCGGTCCGAAGTGACCCAAGTGATCTGTGAGTTGAAAGGGGTTTGTGTGATGGGTGAGATGACGGTCGGTGCGGCCGTGGTGTGCGGCGGGGTCATGGCGTGGCTCCTCGCCGAACGGCAGCGCGAGGTACGGCGGGCGCGGCTGCTGCTCGCCGGGGGCGGGGCGGTGGCCGCCGGACCGCCCTCCTGGGAGCAGACGGTCGGGGAGGTGCGGCGCCTGTGCGGCCGTTGGCGGAGTGAGTGGTGGGCCCTGGCCGCCGGCATCGCGCTGGCCCTCCTCGCCGCCTCGGTGCTTCCGGTCCTCGCGGGGGCGGCCGGGGTGCCGGTACTGCGCCGGCTGCGGCTGGCCCGGCAGGCGCGGCTGGTCCGGCAGGCGCACGCCGACGCGGTGATCGCGCTGTGCGGGGCGCTCGCCGGTGAAGTGCGCGCGGGACGGCAGCCCGGCGAGGCGCTGCTGCGGGCCGCCCGGGACTCCGGCGGGCTGGGCGAGGCCCAGGCGGCCGTGGTCGCGGCGGCACGCTTCGGCGGGGACGTGCCCGGCGCGCTCGCGACGGCCGCACGCCGGCCCGGCGCCGACGGCCTGCTGGGGCTCGCGGCCTGCTGGCGGGTGGCCGTCGACCAGGGTGCCGGGCTCGCGGCCGGCCTCGACCGCCTGGACGCGGCCCTGCGCGCCGAACGGGACCAGCGCGCCGACCTGCGCGCCCAGTTGTCCGGCGCCCGGGCCACCGCGGTGCTGCTCGCCGCGCTGCCCGCTCTCGGCCTCCTGCTCGGTTCGGCCATGGGCGCCGACCCGCTGCGCGTACTGCTGCACACCGGGGCCGGGCTGGGCTGTCTGGTCGTCGGAGCGGTGTTCGAGGGCGCCGGGATGTGGTGGGCGGCCCGGATCGTGCGGGGAGCTGAGGCGGCATGAGCGCGGACGCCGTCCACCGGCTGGCGGTCACGGTCGCGGCGCTGTCGGCCCTGGGCTGGTCGGCGTGGCGGCTGGAGCGGGCCAGGCGCAGGCGCTGGGCCCGGCGCAGGGTGGCCGAACTGCTGGCCCTGGAGATGCCGGAGCGGCGGTCCGACGTCGGCGGTGCCGTCCGCGGGTGGCTGCCGGTGGCCGGTGTGGTGTGCGGCGGCTGGGTGCTGGTCGGTGGGGTCGTCGGAGTGCTGCTGGGGCTGGCCGTCGCTGTAGGGCTGTGGCAGTGGCAGCGCCGGGAGGGGGACGCGGGACGAGCGGCGCAGGCCGAGGCGTCCCGGGCCGCTCGCCAACTCCCGCTCGCCTCCGACCTGCTGGCCGCCTGTATCGCCGCCGGGGCGGGCCCGGTGGAGGCCGCCCAGGCCGTCGGCGAGGCACTCGGCGGACCCGTCGGGGAAGGGCTGGCGCGAGGTGCGGCGGAGGTCCGGCTGGGCGGCGAACCGGCCGAGGCCTGGCGACGCTTGGCGGCACTGCCGGGTGCCGCCGCCCTCGCCCGGCTGCTGGAGCGCGCGGACGAGTCCGGGCTGCCGGCGGCCACCCCGGTCGCGCGGCTCGCCGCGGACGCCCGCGCGGAGTGGGCGAGAAGCGCGACCGCACGGGCGCGGCGGGCGGCCGTGCTGATCTCCGCGCCGGTCGGGCTGTGTTTCCTGCCCGCGTTCATCGCGGTCGGGGTCCTGCCCGTGGTGATCGGGCTGGCGGGCGGGGTGCTGCGAGGGGGTGGTGGATGACCGGGGGGCGACAACGGGCCGAAATCAGGAACTGATCACCGGATTAACAGGATTCAAGGGATTCAAGGGAGTCGGGATGTACCGGAAGATGCGGAAGTTGCTGCGCGGGGACGCGGGAATGGTCACGTCCGAGTACGCGATGGGGATCATCGCCGCCGTCGCGTTCGCGGCGGTCTTCTACGCGGTCGTGACGAGCGGGCAGGTCAGCGCGGAGCTCCAGAACATCGTGAAACGAGCCCTCAGTGCGCGGATGTGAGCAAGGGCGCGGGGCGGACCGCGGGTTCGTGACGGCGGAGGCGGCCGTGGTGCTGCCGGTGCTGGTGGCGTTCACGATGGCGCTGGTGTGGGGGCTGCTCGTGGTGGCCGCCCAGATCCGGTGCGTGGACGCCGCCCGCACCGGGGCGCGGGCCGCCGCGCGGCAGGACGCCGAGGACGCGGTGGTGACCGTGACGAAGCAGGCGGCGCCGGACGGAGCGACGGTCACGATCGGCCGGGCAGGCGATCAGGTTCGGGTCACGGTGGTGGCGAGGCCGCCGGTGCTGGGCGGGTTGCCGTTCGAGGTGCGGGAGTCGGCGGTGGCGTTGGCGGAGGAGGCGGGGCCGTGAGACGCCGGTATTCGGATCGGGGGTCGGCCACCGTCTGGAGCGTTGGCGCGATCGGCGTCCTCTGCGTGGTGTTCGGCGTGGTTATCGGGCTGGGACAGGCTGTCGTGGTCCGGCACCGCGCGGCCGGGGGTGCCGACATGGCGGCCCTCGCGGCGGCGGACCACTGGGCCGAGGGGACCACTGCGGCCTGCGCGCGGGCGGACCGCGTCGCGCGAGCGCAGGGCGTACGGCTGACGCGGTGCGTGATCGTGGGAGACGTCTCGGATGTGACGGCGGCGTCGGGTGGTGGGCCGTTCACGGCGGAGGTCCGGGCCAGAGCGGGCCCCACTGCCGCTAGCCCTCCTCCGGCTTCTCCTCCGGTGCCCCCTTCAGCAGCACACTGAGCAGCCGTACCGCTCCCCGCTTGTGCAACGGATCGTTCCCGTTCCCGCACTTGGGCGACTGGATGCAGGAGGGGCACCCCGCGTCGCACTCGCACGCGGCGATCGCCTCCCGGGTGGCCGTGAGCCACGCGCGGGCCGTGTGGAAGGCGCGCTCCGCGAAGCCCGCGCCGCCCGGGTGGCCGTCGTAGACGAAGACCGTCGGCAGGAGCGTGTCGGGGTGCAGGGGGATCGACACGCCGCCGATGTCCCAGCGGTCGCAGGTCGCGAAGAGCGGGAGCAGGCCGATGGAGGCGTGTTCGGCGGCGTGCAGGGCGCCGCCGAGGATCTCCGGGTTGATCCGGGCCTCGTCGAGCTGGTCCTCGGTGACGGTCCACCACACCGCGCGGGTGCGCAGCGTCCGAGGAGGGAGGTCGAGTTTCGTCTCGCCCAGCACCTCGCCGGTGATGAGCCGGCGGCGGAGGAAGGAGACCACCTGGTTGGTGACCTCGACGGAGCCGTAGCAGAGGCGGCCGTCGCCCCAGGGGACCTCGATGTCGGTCTCCAGGACGGAGATGGCCGTGGTGTCGCGGGCGACCGTGGAGTACGGCGGCTCGGCCTGTTCGACCAGCGCGACCGAGTCCTCCAGGTCCAGGGAGCGCACCAGGTACGTGCGGCCCTGGTGCAGGTGGACCGCGCCCTCGTGGACCGTGGAGTGCGCGGCGCTCGCGTCCACCGTGCCGAGCAGCCGTCCTGTGCCCGTCTCGACGACCTGCACCGGGCGGCCGCCCTCGCCGCGGATGTCGGTCAGCTCGGCGGCCCGCTCCCGCCGGGTCCAGTGCCAGGCCTTGGTACGGCGGCGCAGCAGCTTCGCGGCCTCCAGCTGCGGCAGCAGCTCCTTGGCGGCGGGACCGAACAGGTCGAGGTCGTCGTCGGTGAGCGGGATCTCGGCGGCGGCGGCGCACAGGTGCGGGGCGAGGACGTACGGGTTGTCGGGGTCGAGGACCGTCGATTCCACCGGTTGGTCGAACAAGGCCTCGGGATGGTGGACGAGAAACGTGTCCAGCGGGTCGTCGCGGGCCACCAGGACCGCGAGGGCGCCCTGCCCCGAGCGGCCGGCGCGGCCCGCCTGCTGCCACACAGAGGCCCTCGTACCCGGGTAACCGGCGATCAGTACGGCGTCCAGCCCGGAGACGTCCACGCCCAGCTCCAGGGCCGTGGTGGCGGCCAGTCCGAGGAGTTCCCCGGAGTGCAGCGCGCGTTCCAGGGCGCGCCGCTCCTCGGGGAGGTAGCCGCCGCGATAGGCCGCGACACGCCGGGCGAGGGAACGGTCTACCTCGGCGAGCCGCTCCTGGGCGATGAGGGCGATCAGCTCGGCGCCGCGCCGGGAGCGCACGAAGGCCACCGACCGCACACCCTGCACGGCGAGGTCGGTCAGCAGATCGGCGGTCTCGGCGGTGGCGGTACGGCGGACCGGGGCGCCCTTCTCGCCGTGCAACTCGGTCAGCGGCGGTTCCCAGAGGGCGAAGACCAGCTCGCCGCGCGGGGAGGCGTCCTCGGCGATCTCCACGACCGGCAGGCCGGTGAGACGGCGGGCGGCGACGGCCGGCTCGGCGGCGGTCGCGGAGGCCAGCAGGAAGACCGGGGAGGCGCCGTAGCGGGCGCACAGGCGGCGCAGGCGGCGCAGCACCTGGGCGACGTGCGAGCCGAAGACACCCCGGTAGGTGTGGCACTCGTCGATGACGACGTACTTCAGCGACTTCAGGAAGGAGGACCAGCGGGCGTGCCCGGGAAGTATCCCGCGGTGCAGCATGTCCGGGTTGGTCAGGACGTAGTTGGCGTATTGGCGGATCCACTCCCGTTCCTCGTACGGGGTGTCGCCGTCGTACACCGCGGGCCGTACGGCGGTACCCAGCGGTTGTGAAAGTTCCTTCACCGAACGGCACTGATCTGCCGCCAGTGCCTTGGTGGGCGCCAGGTAGAGGGCGGTGGCGCCGCGGCCGTTGGGTGCCTCGGAGCCGTCCAGGAGGGTGGAGAGGACCGGCACGAGATAGGCCAGGGACTTGCCGGAGGCGGTGCCGGTGGCGACCACCACCGAGTCGCCGTCCAGGGCGTGCTCGGCGGCCAGCGCCTGGTGCTCCCAGGGGTGCTCGATGCCGCCCGCCTGCACGGCGGCGACAACCTCCGAACGAATCCGGTCAGGCCAGACGGCATGCCGACCCGCTCGCGGGGGCAAGTGCTCCGTATGAGTGATGCGCGAAGCCCGGCTCGGCCCGGAGGCGAGCCGGTCCAGGACCGTGCCCGGAGAGAACCCGGACGCGGCCGGAACCGAGGGTCGATCGGATCGGTGATTTATGGCCATCGGGACCGAGTGTGTCACTGGCGTGACGGACAATGGGGCCAAGGCGTCGTGCACGCCTGCCGGTAAGTGATTGAATGCCATCGCGGCTGGCGTACCGTCCCGGGGGCCGCAAGCCGAGGTGTCCCAAGGGGCGACCCGCTCGATAGCAAGGTGCTGGAGGATCCGTGGACCTGTCCCTGTCGACCCGTACCGTCGGCGATCGCACGGTCGTTGAGGTCGGTGGCGAAATCGACGTATATACCGCGCCCAAGCTGCGCGAGCAGTTGGTCGAGCTGGTGAACGACGGGAATTTCCACCTCGTCGTTGACATGGAGGGCGTGGACTTCCTCGACTCCACCGGGCTCGGCGTGCTGGTCGGCGGCCTGAAGCGGGTGCGAGCCCATGAGGGCTCACTGCGCCTGGTCTGCAACCAGGAGCGCATTCTGAAGATCTTCCGAATCACCGGTCTCACCAAGGTGTTCCCGATCCACACCTCGGTCGAGGAAGCGGTGGCGGCCACCGACTGACCCGGGCCGGCCGACGTCTCCCGGACCGCCGATCGGTCCGCGCCGTCCGGTCGGCCTCCGACACGGCCTCGTACAGAGCCGTACGCAGGCCCGTGTCGCCCCCGCCCGCTCGGGCCCGCATGCCCGTGCCGGCAGCCGTTCACGGGTCGCAGGCCCGCGACGGACGCAATTCATCGGGGGGCCGGGTTTTCGGCGATCCGGCCCCCTACCGCACGCCTGTAGTTCCGAGGGGGACGTATGGCCACCGTTGAACTCCGCTTCAGCGCGCTGCCCGAGCACGTCCGCACCGCCCGACTGGTGGCGGCGGCGGTGGCACGCAGGGCCGGAGTGGACGAGGCCGTCCTGGACGAGGTCCGGCTGGCCGTCGGCGAGGCCTGTTCCCGTGCTGTCGGTCTGCACCAGAGCGCCGGCATCACCGAGCCGGTGCGGGTGGCGCTGATCGAGGATGAGAAGCAGTTCTCCATCGAGGTCGGCGACGAGGCACCCCGTTCCGTCCCCGTCGACCGGGCGACCGGTGCGACGCCGGACGCGGACGTGGAGGCCGAGGAGGACGAGATGGGCCTCGCGGTCATCAGTGGTCTCGTCGACGACGTTGAGGTCACCGCCGGGGAGCACGGCGGCCTGATCCGCATGACCTGGCCGACCACCCCGCCCGGAGTCGCGCTCACCTGAGAGTCACCCGATCATGAGAAGGGCCCTGCTGAGCAGGGCCCTTCTTGTTATTTTCCTTCGGATGTCATCCGGTCGCCGAATTCGTGAAAGAATTCACGATCAATGCCCCGACGGATCGCCCGATAATTTGATCAAGCGCCGAATAGGCCAAAGGTGATCGTCAATGGTTTTAGGGCGTTACCACTTTCGGGTTCGTCGGCGTGACCTCGATCATTTGCTGAAGAGCACGAGAAGGCCAATTCCGCTTACCGTCCCCTGTTTAGATCACTCGCGGGTACCTAGAATCCGTCCACATCTTGAGCTCAGCCCAAGCGTCAAGGAGGACGAATGGCGGGGCTTTCTACCCCTCATCAGTTGGGTCACCCCACAACCCTCGCGGCCGCGGTCCTGACCGACGACAACCGGGTCCTGGTCGCGGTGATCGCCGTCGTGGCGCTGGCCGCGCTCGTGGTCGCCTGGATCCTGGTGCGCCAGGTACTCGCGGCCGGCGAGGGCACCGACAGCATGAAGAAGATCGCGGCGGCGGTCCAGGAAGGCGCGAACGCCTATCTGGCCCGGCAGTTGCGCACCCTGGGCGTATTCGCCGTCGTGGTGTTCTTCCTGCTCCTGCTGCTGCCCGCGGACGACTGGAATCAACGCGCCGGCCGATCGATCTTCTTCTTGATCGGCGCGGCCTTCTCGGCGGCCACCGGCTATATCGGCATGTGGCTCGCCGTACGCAGCAATGTCCGTGTCGCCGCGGCGGCCCGGGAAGCCACCCCGGCGGAAGGCGAGCCGGAAAAGGATCTCACCGCCGTCTCGCACAAAGCCATGAAGATCGCTTTCCGCACGGGCGGCGTGGTCGGCATGTTCACGGTGGGGCTCGGCCTGCTCGGCGCCTCCTGTGTGGTGCTGGTGTACGCGGCCGACGCGCCGAAGGTGCTCGAAGGATTCGGCCTCGGTGCCGCTCTGATCGCCATGTTCATGCGTGTGGGCGGCGGCATCTTCACCAAGGCCGCCGACGTCGGCGCCGACCTGGTCGGCAAGGTCGAACAGGGCATTCCGGAGGACGACCCGCGCAATGCCGCGACCATCGCCGACAACGTGGGCGACAACGTCGGCGACTGCGCGGGCATGGCGGCCGACCTCTTCGAGTCGTACGCGGTGACCCTGGTCGCCGCGCTGATCCTCGGCAAGGCGGCCTTCGGGGACGCGGGTCTGGCCTTCCCGCTCCTGGTACCGGCCATCGGTGTGCTCACCGCCATGATCGGCATCTTCGCGGTCGCTCCGCGCCGCAGCGACCGCAGCGGCATGAGCGCCATCAACCGCGGATTCTTCATCTCCGCGGTGATCTCGCTCGTGCTGGTCGCGATCGCGGTCTTCGTGTACCTGCCCGGTAAGTACGCCGACCTCGACGGCATCTCCGACGCGGCCATCAGGGCCAAGGACGGCGATCCGCGGATCCTCGCACTGGTCGCGGTCGCCATCGGCATCCTGCTGGCGGCCGTCATCCAGCAGCTGACCGGCTACTTCACCGAGACCAACCGGCGTCCGGTCATGGACATCGGCAAGTCCTCGCTGACCGGCCCGGCCACCGTGGTCCTCGCCGGCATCTCGGTCGGCCTCGAATCGGCCGTCTACACCGCCCTGTTGATCGGCCTCGGCGTCTACGGGGCGTTTCTGCTCGGCGGTACGTCGATCATGCTGGCGCTGTTCGCGGTGGCGCTGGCCGGCACCGGCCTCCTCACCACGGTCGGTGTGATCGTCGCGATGGACACCTTCGGGCCGGTCTCCGACAACGCCCAGGGCATCGCCGAGATGTCCGGCGACGTCCAGGGCGCGGGCGCGCAGGTGCTCACCAACCTGGACGCCGTCGGCAACACCACCAAGGCCATCACCAAGGGCATCGCCATCGCCACCGCCGTCCTCGCGGCGTCGGCGCTCTTCGGGTCGTACCGGGACGCGATCACCACGAACGTGCAGGACGTGGGGGTGAAACTGACCGGTGCGGGCGCTCCGTTGACCCTGTCGATGGACATCTCACAGCCCAACAACCTCGTCGGCCTCATCGCCGGCGCGGCGGTCGTCTTCCTCTTCTCCGGACTCGCCATCAACGCGGTGTCGAGGTCGGCGGGTTCGGTGGTCTACGAGGTGCGGCGGCAGTTCCGCGAGCACCCCGGGATCATGGACTACACGGAGACGCCCGAGTACGGCAAGGTCGTCGACATCTGTACCAAGGACGCCCTGCGGGAGCTGGCCACGCCGGGACTGCTCGCCGTGATGGCGCCCATCTTCATCGGGTTCACGCTCGGCGTCGGCGCCCTCGGCTCCTACCTCGCCGGCGCGATCGGCGCGGGCACCCTGATGGCCGTCTTCCTGGCCAACTCCGGCGGTGCCTGGGACAACGCCAAGAAACTCGTCGAGGACGGCCACCACGGCGGCAAGGGCAGCGAAGCCCACGCCGCCACGGTGATCGGCGACACCGTCGGTGACCCCTTCAAGGACACCGCGGGACCCGCGATCAACCCGCTGCTCAAGGTCATGAACCTGGTCTCCCTGCTCATCGCACCCGCGGTGATCAGGTTCTCCTACGGCCATGACAAGAGCATCGGCATCCGGATCCTGATCGCGGTCCTCGCGCTGGTCGTGATCGTCGGCGCGGTGTACATCTCCAAGCGGCGCGGCATCACCGTCGGCGACGACGAGGACAGCGCGGAACGCGTGGCCAAGTCGGCCGATCCAGCGGTGGTTTCGTAAGCGGTCTTACGACGGCCACCAGGGCTCTCGCGAGGGGGCCCGGCCAACGAGCGGGCGGATGGCGTGTACTGACACGCCGTCCGCCCGTTTCGTGCGCCGGGGGCGCCCGCCGGTTCTCGTGCGCGGTTGGGTGTGGGCGTGCGCTCCGGCTCCGGGTGTGCCCCTCGTCTCGTCGTGAGCCTTCTCTCTCATGGTGCAAATATGCCTAAAAGCATACTTAGTGGGTGCTGTCCATGGGGGTGCTGTCCGTGCGCCGTGTAGATTCCGGGGGCCGAGAGCCATTGAAGGGACCTATCCGGTGAACAAGAAGCTCGCGGCCGCACTGTCCGGCGGTGCGGTACTCGTAGTGGCGCTGTCCGGGTGCAGCAGCAACAAGGGCACCGACCCCAAGCTGATCGCCTGGGCCAAGACCGTGTGCGACGCGGTGCCGGCGCAGGACGCGAAGATCAAGGCGGCCAACGAGGCCATCGCGCAGACGGCCTCGGACACCACGAGTTCGCCCGCGACCATCCAGAAGACCGACTCCCAGGCCTTCCAGGACATGTCCGACGGCTACAAGGCGCTCGCCACGGCCATCGGCAGCGCCGGCGCGCCCCCCGGGATCGACGACGGCGCCAAGCGCCAGCAGGACGTCGTCAAGAATCTCAACAGCCTCTCCGCGTCCTATGCCGACCTGAAGAAGAAGGTCGACGGGCTCGACACGAAGAACCAGGCGAAGTTCGCCTCCGGTCTGCACGACGTGGCCTCCCAGATGGCGGACCTGGAGACGCAGAACAAGAGCGGCACCGCGGCGCTGCAGGCCCTGGAGCAGGGCGAGGTCAAGAACGCGATCGCCGAGCAGGCCAGCTGCAAGAAGGTGTCCGCGACGGCGTCGGCTCCCGCGTCGGCCTCATCGACCGCGAGCTGACGGCACGAGCCGGCGTCCAACGCGAAGGCCTGGGGTCTGTCGCGGGGGGCCGGTGATCGTTCCGGAAGCTGGCAGTTGGAGGCCGGAAGCCGGCGGCCGGAGGTCAGGGACCGAGGGGCCCGGCGGCCGGTCCGGGCGCCCGGACCGGCGGGGCGCCGCTCCGCGGGTCGGTGGGTGCCGGGCAGGGCCCCGGTCGCCGCGAGCTGAGGCGGTGTCCGCGAGGGGGTGCGGGCCACAATGGAGGGCGTGACTGACTCCGGCCTCGCCACCCTCCCCGCTTCCGACCGTCCCGACGTCGCCGCCCGGCTGCGCACCGCCCTGCTGGGCGCCTCCTTCACCGCCGACGGGCTCCTGGAACTGCTCGGCGCCCCCGCGTACGCGGCGCTGGCCCGCAGCGAGACGGTGCCCGCGCTCCGGGCCACCCGCGGGGACACACCGCTGGAGACGCTCGTCCGGCTGTTCCTGCTCCAGCAGCCCGTGCCGCACGCGCGCGTGGCCGGCATGCTGCCCGTCGACGACCTTCTGGAGAGCGGCTGGCTGGCCCGCGCGGGCGGCGGCGAGGTCGCGGCCACCGTGGACGTACGGCCGTACGGCGGGCCCGACGGCGAGGACTGGTTCATCGTCTCCGACCTCGGCTGCGCGGTCGGCGGCGCCGGCGGCATCGGACAGCGCAACGAGGGTGTCGTCCTGGGTGTCGGCGGCGCGTCCACGACGCTGGCCGGCATCACCGTCCGCATGCCTGTCTCCGCCGCCCTCGACCTCGGCACCGGCTCCGGAATCCAGGCTCTGCACGCCGCCCAGCACGCCACGCGCGTGACGGCGACCGACGTCAACCCACGCGCGCTGCACATCACGGCGCTCACGCTGGCGCTGTCCGGCGCCCCGGTGGCCGACCTGCGTGAGGGCTCGCTGTTCGAGCCCGTCAAGGAGGAGGAGACGTACGACCTCATCGTGTCCAACCCGCCGTTCGTGATCTCGCCGGGCGCCCGGCTGACGTACCGGGACGGCGGGATGAGCGGGGACGATCTGTGCCGCTCGCTCGTTCAACAGGCCGGGGAGCGGCTGGCCGAGGGCGGGTTCGCGCAGTTCCTCGCCAACTGGCAGCACGTCGAGGGGGAGGACTGGCAGGACAGGGTCAGGTCGTGGGTGCCGCGCGGGTGCGACGCGTGGGTCGTGCAGCGCGAGGTGCAGGACGTCAACCAGTACGCCGAGCTGTGGCTCCGGGACTCCGGTGACCACCGCGGGGATACGGCGGAGTACCAGACGCGGTACGACGCGTGGCTCGACGAGTTCGAGGCGCGCAAGGTCAAGGGGGTGGGATTCGGCTGGATCACGCTGCGGAAGACGGCGGCCGCTGTGCCCTCGGTCACGGTGGAGGAGTGGCCGCATCCGATCGAACAGCCGCTCGGTGAGACGATCCGCGCGCACTTCGACCGCCTCGACTATCTCCGTGAGCACGACGACGCGGATCTGCTCGAAGGCCACTTCCGGCTCGCCGTCGAGGTGGTCCAGGAGCAGGTCGGGCTGCCCGGCGCCGAGGACCCGGAGCACGTGGTGCTGCGCCAGCACCGCGGTATGCGCCGCGCGACCAAGGTGGACACGGTCGGCGCCGGGTTCGCAGGAGTGTGCGACGGCTCGCTGAGCGCGGGGCGGATTCTCGACGCCATCGCCCAGCTGATGGGCGAGGACCCGGTGTTGCTCCGCGACCGCACGCCCGCGCAGATCCGGCTGCTGGTGGAACAGGGGTTCCTGGAGCCGGCGGGCTGACGGACCGGAAGGCCGGGCCGCCGGAGCTCCCCCGTGCACCCGAGGGCCGTGCACCCGAGGGCCGTGCACTCGGCGGCCGTGCACTCGGGGTGAGGGGCCCGGGCGGCCCGTCGCGGTGGGGTCCGGCGGCCCGTGGGACACGCCGGGAAAAGAAAAGGGCCGGAAAAATGTGGCCAGAATGTTTGCCCCGTAGTCCGTCGGTCACATGTTCGAGACGGTGACGGTGTCTCGTTCACCTCGATTTCGCCCGCCCGCCTCCCGCCCGCCGTCCGCCCGTGTCAGTCTCCCGGCGCTGGACAGTCACGGACGGCAGGGAAGGGGCGCGCGGGTCATGGAGAACGGACCGGCGATCTTCGCGGGGGCG
The DNA here is from genome assembly GCF_055580905.1 of Streptomyces sp. NPDC031497. Classification (NCBI taxonomy): domain Bacteria; kingdom Bacillati; phylum Actinomycetota; class Actinomycetes; order Kitasatosporales; family Streptomycetaceae; genus Streptomyces; species Streptomyces sp. NPDC031497. The sequence goes on along the minus strand of NZ_JBVIKO010000026.1, from coordinate 104,722 downwards.
GTGTTCGCCCTGTTCGGAGGCGCACTGCTGGTGTGGACCGGCATCCGGGTCCGGCGTGGTGAACCCGTCGCCCAGGGTGTGAGTCAGATCGCATCGGCGACCCTCGCAAGCCTCGCCGCGGTGATCGCGCTGGGCCTCGGGGCGTACTGCCTGACCCGCCTCTGAGGGTGCGGTGCCGGTAATCGGAGCATCACGCTCCGGGCAGGGCCGGAAGGGCGGCCGGGGACTCCGGGCGGCAGGAATGGCGGTAGTCGGGTTACCGTTCGAGTGGCCGTTGTGGGCTTTTCCCGTTTGACACGGGGGCGGGATGTACCGTCACACTCCGCAGCGTCACCAAGTGAGCGGGTATCCGTGCCCGTGCCACGACCCCGGGAGCAAGGCCTGGGGAGGCCCCAGCGTCGACCGGAGAGAAGAGCGAAGTTGTCCCCGACCAGCGAGACCGCACAGGGCGGCCGCCGACTCGTCATCGTCGAGTCGCCTGCCAAGGCGAAGACGATCAAGGGCTATCTGGGCCCCGGATACGTCGTCGAAGCGAGCGTCGGGCACATCCGCGACCTTCCCAACGGCGCCGCGGAGGTGCCCGAGAAGTACACCGGCGAGGTCCGGCGCCTCGGCGTGGACGTCGAGCACGACTTCGAGCCGATCTATGTCGTCAACGCCGACAAAAGGGCGCAGGTCAAGAAGCTCAAGGACCTGCTGAAGGATTCCGACGAACTCTTCCTCGCCACCGATGAGGACCGCGAGGGCGAGGCCATCGCCTGGCACCTCCTGGAGGTCCTCAAGCCCAAGGTCCCGGTCAAGCGGATGGTCTTCCACGAGATCACCAAGGACGCGATCCGCGAGGCCGTCGCCAATCCGCGCGACCTGAACCAGCGCATGGTCGACGCCCAGGAGACCCGCCGGATCCTCGACCGCCTCTACGGCTACGAGGTCTCGCCGGTCCTGTGGAAGAAGGTCATGCCGCGCCTGTCGGCCGGCCGTGTCCAGTCCGTCGCGACCCGGCTCGTGGTCGAGCGGGAACGCGACCGCATCGCGTTCCGTTCCGCCGACTACTGGGACCTGACGGGCACCTTCGCGACCGGCCGGGCAGGTGACCCGAGCGACCCCTCGTCCCTCGTCGCCCGCCTGCAGGCCGTCGACGGCAAGCGCGTCGCCCAGGGCCGCGACTTCGACTCGCTCGGGCAGCTCAAGACCGCGAACACCCTCCACCTCGACGAGGTGAACGCCCGCGCCCTCGCCGCCGCCCTGGAGAACACCCGGTTCGCGGTCCGCTCGGTCGAGTCCAAGCCGTACCGCCGCTCGCCCTACGCCCCGTTCCGTACGACGACCCTCCAGCAGGAGGCCAGCCGCAAGCTCGGCTTCGGCGCGAAGGCCACCATGCAGGTGGCCCAGAAGCTGTACGAGAACGGCTACATCACGTACATGCGTACGGACTCCACGACGCTGAGCGACACCGCGATCACGGCCGCCCGCGCCCAGGTCACGCAGTTGTACGGCGCCGACTACCTGCCCTCGTCCCCCCGTGTGTACGCCGCGAAGGTCAAGAACGCCCAGGAGGCGCACGAGGCGATCCGTCCCTCGGGTGATCGTTTCCGCACCCCGGCGGAGACCGGCCTGACCGGTGACCAGTTCAGGCTCTACGAGCTGATCTGGAAGCGGACCGTCGCCTCCCAGATGAAGGACGCGACCGGCAACAGCGTCACCGTGAAGATCGCCGGCACCGCCGCCGACGGCCGGGACGTCGAGTTCAGCGCCTCCGGCAAGACGATCACCTTCCACGGCTTCCTCAAGGCCTACGTCGAGGGCGCCGACGACCCGAACGCCGAGCTGGACGACCGCGAGCGCCGGCTGCCCCAGGTCGGCGAGGGCGACGCGCTCTCCGCCGAGGAGATCACGGTCGACGGGCACTCCACCAAGCCCCCGGCCCGCTACACCGAGGCCTCGCTGGTCAAGGAGCTGGAAGAGCGCGAGATCGGCCGTCCGTCGACGTACGCGTCGATCATCGGCACGATCCTCGACCGCGGCTATGTCTTCAAGAAGGGCACGGCCCTCGTGCCGTCCTTCCTGTCCTTCGCCGTGGTCAACCTGCTGGAGAAGCACTTCGGCCGGCTGGTCGACTACGACTTCACCGCCAGGATGGAGGACGACCTCGACCGCATCGCCGCCGGCCAGGCCCAGGCGGTGCCGTGGCTCCGGCGCTTCTACTTCGGCGAGGGCGCAGCCACCGGCGGTGCGGCCGACGCGGGCAACGGCGACGGCGACCACCTCGGCGGCCTCAAGGAGCTGGTGACCGACCTGGGCGCGATCGACGCGCGCGAGGTGTCGTCGTTCCCGGTGGGCAACGACATCGTGCTGCGGGTCGGCCGTTACGGCCCCTACGTCGAGCGCGGCGAGAAGGACTCCGAGGGCCACCAGCGCGCGGACGTGCCGGAGGACCTGGCGCCGGACGAGCTCTCCGTCGAGCTCGCGGAGGAGCTGCTCGCCAAGCCGAGCGGCGACTTCGAGCTGGGCGCCGACCCGGAGAGCGGCCACCAGATCATCGCCCGCGACGGCCGCTACGGCCCGTACGTCACCGAGGTGCTCCCCGAGGGCACCCCGAAGACCGGCAAGAACGCCGTCAAGCCGCGCACGGCCTCGCTGTTCAAGTCGATGTCGCTGGACACGGTGACCCTCGCCGACGCCCTCAAGCTGATGTCCCTGCCCCGCGTGGTCGGCGCCGACGCCGAGGGCCAGGAGATCACTGCGCAGAACGGGCGTTACGGGCCGTACCTGAAGAAGGGCACGGACTCGCGTTCGCTCACCTCCGAGGACCAGCTCTTCACGATCACCCTCGAAGAGGCGCTGGCGATCTACGCCCAGCCCAAGCAGCGGGGCCGGGCCGCCGCCAAGCCGCCGCTGAAGGAGCTGGGCACCGACCCGGTCAGCGAGAAGCCGGTCGTGGTGAAGGACGGCCGCTTCGGGCCGTACGTCACCGACGGGGAGACCAACGCGACCCTGCGCTCCGGCGACAGCGTCGAGGAGATCACCCCGGAGCGCGGTTTCGAACTGCTCGCCGAGAAGCGGGCCAAGGCGCCCGCCAAGAAGACGGCGAAGAAGGCGCCCGCGAAGAAGACCACGGCCGCCAAGAAGGCCGCGCCCGCGAAGAAGACGGCTGCCAAGAAGACCGCCGCCAAGACGACGACGGCCGCGAAGAAGACGGCCGCCAAGAAGGCGACGGCTGCCAAGGCGACCGCAGAGGACTGAGCCACCCTCAGGTACTCATACTGGTTACACCGGTTCATATCGGCCAGGTCGGTGCATATCGGCCACACTGGTTCACACCGCCTTCGCAATGCGAACGCCCCGGCATCAACTTGGTGTCGGGGTGTGCGTACCTGTGGACGGTCGCCATGACCTGTCGGTGGCTGCCGATAGGCTGAAAGCATGACGCCAGCCGAGCAGCCAACGGCCCCACAGACAGAACCGGACGACGCACTGGTAGCGGATTCCCGCGAACGCGCCGTCCGCTCGCTGCTGCGCCGACCCGAGCTGAGGCGGTTGTGGAGCGCCCAGCTAGTCAGCGGCGTCGGCGACACGCTGGCGCTCCTCGTGCTTGTCGTGCTCACGCTTCAGGCGGCGATCACGCAGGGTTCGTTCGGCGGTGGCTACCGAGGCGTGGCGTTCGCGGTGGCGATCGTCTTCGGCGTGCGCATTCTGGCCACCCTGCTCTTCGGTGCGGTCCTGCTGGGCCCGCTGACCACGCTGACCGCCCAGGACGGCCCGCTGGACCGCCGCTGGACCATGGTCGGCGCCGACGGCCTGCGCGCGGCCCTGCTGATCGTCGCGCCCCTGTGGATCGACTGGACGCCGGAGAACGCCCCGGCAGTGCTGCTGGTGACGGCCTTCGTCACCGGCGTCGCCGAGCGCTTCTGGACGGTCTGCCGGGAAAGCGCGGCCCCCGCGCTGCTGCCCGCCCCGCCCCCCGAGGGCGCGACGGTACGACCGCTGCCGGACCACCTGGACGGGCTGCGCCGCCTGTCCCTGCGTACGACCTTCCTGGCGGTACCGCTCGCGGCCGCCGCGCTCGTCGTCGCCTCTCTGATCAACAACCTGCTGGGCACGGGCATCGAGTGGTTCGCCCAGCACCAGGCGGCTCTTGGGTCGTACGTGGCGGCGGGGCTGTTCGCCGCCTCCCTCTCGGTGCTGGTCTACCTGGAGGTGCCCGGCACGCGCACCCCGCGCGCGCGGTCGCCTCTGGAGGGCCTGCGCCGCCCCAAGGCCGGCACCGGCATCGACCGGGGCCGTACCGGCGCCATCCCGCTGCTCGTGACGGCCTGCGCCGCCGTCGCCGGCGCGATCTCCGCGGCGGTCGCCGTCTCCGTGCTGCACGCCAAGGACCTGGGCGGCGGCCCGGTCCTGTACGGCCTGCTGGTGCTCGCGCTGACCGGCGGAGTCGCCGTCGGCATCCGTACGGCGCCCGCGCTGCTGCCGACGCTCTCGCGCCGCCGGCTGCTCTCGCTGGCCATCGCCTTCACCGGCATCGCGCTGCTGGCCGCCGGCCTGGTCCCGGACGTCACCACCGTGCTGCTGATCGTCGCCCTGGCCGGTATCGGCGCCGGTGTGGCCGCCAACACCGGGCACACCCTGCTCGACCAGGAGACCGAGGACTACCGCAAGGCCCGCACCACCGAGCATCTGCACGCGGTGGTCCGGGTCGCCATAGCGCTCGGCGCGGTGATCGCGCCCCTGGTGGCCGCGTTGATCGGGCCGCACCGGCTGGAGAACGGCAAGTTCGTGTTCGCGCACGGCGGCGCCGCGTTCACCCTGATGCTGGTCGGCGCGCTGCTGCTGCCGGTGGCCGCGCTGGTGCTCGCCAAGGTCGACGACCGCGCGGGCGTACCGCTCCGGCACGACCTGCGGGACGCGCTGCTCGGCGGCGACGACCCGGCGCAGACGCCCACGACCAACGGTTTCTTCATCGCCCTGGAGGGCGGCGACGGCGCCGGGAAGTCCACCCAGGCCGAGGCCCTCGCCGAGTGGATCCGCGCCAAGGGGCACGAGGTCGTCCTCACCCGCGAGCCCGGCGCCACCCCGGTCGGCAAGCGGCTGCGCTCGATCCTCCTCGACGTCTCGTCCGCCGGTCTGTCGCACCGTGCGGAGGCGCTGCTGTACGCCGCCGACCGCGCGGAGCACGTCGACACCGTCGTCCGGCCCGCGCTGGAGCGCGGTGCGGTCGTCATCTCCGACCGGTACATCGACTCCTCGGTCGCCTACCAGGGCGCCGGACGCGATCTCTCCCCGACCGAGGTCGCCCGTATCAACCGCTGGGCGACCGACGGACTGGTCCCGCATCTCACGGTCCTGCTGGACGTGGAGCCGGAGACCGCCCGCGAGCGGTTCACCGAGGCACCCGACCGGCTGGAGTCGGAGCCCGCCGAGTTCCACGCGCGCGTGCGGGCCGGTTTCCTGACCCTGGCCGCCTCCGACCCCGGCCGCTACCTGGTCGTCGACGCCGGCCAGGAGCCCGAGTCGGTGACCACCGTCATCAGGGCCCGGCTCGACACCGTGCTGCCGCTGTCCGAGGCCGAGATCAAGGCCGCCGAGGAGGCCCGGAAGGCCGCCGAGGAGGAGGCCCGCCGCAAGGCCGAGGAAGAGGCCGCGCGCAAGGCCGAGGAGGAGCGCCTGGAGCGGGAGCGCCAGGAGCAGCTCGCCAAGCTCCGCGCCGAGGAGGAGGAGCGCAAGCGCCGCGAGCTGGAGGAGGCGCAGCGCCGCGAGGCCGAACGGCAGGCGGAGGAGGCCCGGCTGCGCGCCGAGGAGGCCCGCAGGCGTGCCGAGGAGGAGCAGGCCCGGCTGCTCGCCGAGGAGAAGGCCCGCGCGGAGGCCGAAGCCCGCCGCCAGGCTGAGGAGGAGCGGCGCCGCCAGCAGGCCGAGGAGGAGGCCCGGCTGCACGCCGAGGCCGAGGAACGGCGTCTGGAGAAGCAGCGCAAGGCCGAGGAGGCCCTGCTCAAGGCCGAGCAGGCGCGGCGCGCCGCGGCGGAGGCGGCGGCCGCGGCCGACGTGGCCGCCCGGGAGTCGTCCGCGCCCCGGCCGACGGCGCCCGGTGTCACACCGGAGGCCACGACCATGCCGACTCCGGTGGTGCGGCCGGACGAGGAGCCGCCCGCCGCGCCCAGGCGCGCGGTGGACGAGACGACGGTGCTGCGGCCGGTCCGCGCGGACCGCGAGCCCGCGCCCCGGGAGTCCGAGTCCGAGGTGACGGCGCAGCTGCCGCAGCCGCCGGCGGGCGCGGCCGACGAGACGGCCGTGCTGCCACCTGTGGTGCCGGGAGCCGCGGACGAGACGGCCGTGCTGCCTTCGGTGGGTGCGGCCGACGAGACGGCAGTGCTGCCTTCGGTGGGTGCGGCCGACGAGACCGCCGTCCTGCCTCCCGTGCGCGACGACGCCACCGCTCCCGCCGATGCTCCGGCGGACCGGATGCCGCCCGGCTTCTTCCGGGACGAGCGGGCGGACGGCCCCGGCGGCAACCCTGACGGCTCCGAGGGCCGTACGCGCGAGCTGCCGCAGGTCGACGACGACGGCACGGCCCGGCGACAGCGCCCCCGGCCCGACTGGGCCGAGGAGACCCCGCTGGACGACCTGCCGTCGCTGGCGGACGAGCTGCTGGGGTCGTACGAGGAGGAGGAGTTCGACGACGGGCGGGGCCGCCGGGGTCGCGGGCGGCGCGGCTGACCCGTTGCGGGCCGGAGACGCTCGTACGGGGGCGGTGCGGGTCGGGATGCCGGCCGGTGCCGCCCCCGTTGCCGTCGGTGGGGGACCCGTCGGGGCTGCGGGAGCTGTCGGCGCGGGAACCGTCGGTGTGGAACCCGTTGTCAGTGGGCGCCCGCACAATGGAGGGCGAGGCCACGGAACCGGTGGACTCCGGATCCGGAATCAGGGATCAGGACGCGTGACGGACGAAAGGGCGGCGTGACCCATGACCGTATGGGACGACCTCGTCGGGCAGGAGCGGGTGAGCGAGGTGCTCACCGCCGCCGCCCGGGACGCCGACGCCCTGGTCACCGCCGTCGCGGCCGACCAGCCGCTGCCGGAGACGTCGAAGATGACGCACGCCTGGCTGTTCACGGGCCCGCCCGGCGCCGGGCGGAACCAGACGGCACGGGCCTTCGCCGCCGCGCTCCAGTGCGTGAGCCCCGACCGCGCCCTCGGCGGAGCCCCCGGCTGCGGCTTCTGCGACGGCTGCCACACCACGCTGATCGGCACCCACGCGGACGTCGCCGCGGTCGCCGCCGTCGGTTCCGAGATCCTGGTCAAGGACATGCGCGACACGGTCCGCAAGTCCTACACGTCTCCGGCGACCGGCCGCTGGCAGATCATCCTCGTCGAGGACGCCGAGCGGCTGAACGAGAAGTCGGCCAACGCCGTCCTCAAGGCCGTCGAGGAGCCGGCCCCCCGCACGGTCTGGCTGCTCTGCGCGCCGTCGATCGAGGACGTGCTGCCCACGATCCGCTCCCGCTGCCGTCACCTGAACCTCAGCACCCCCTCGGTGGCGGCGGTCGCCGACATGCTCGTACGGCGCGAGGGCATCGAGCCCCAGGTGGCCGAGGCGGTCGCCCGCGCCACCCAGGGACATGTCGACCGGGCCCGCCGGCTGGCCACCGACCCGGCCGCCCGTGCGCGCCGTGCCGCCGTGCTGAAGCTGCCGCTGCGGCTGGACGAGATCGGCGCGTGCCTGAAGGCCGCCCAGGAGCTGGTGGACGCGGCGGCCGAGGACGCCAAGCAGCTCGCCGAGGAGGTGGACGGCAAGGAGACCGAGGAGCTGAAGGCGGCACTCGGCGCCGTCCAGGGCGGGCGGCTGCCGCGCGGCACGGCGGGTGTGATGAAGGACCTGGAGGACATGCAGAAGCGCCGTCGTACCAGGACCCAGCGGGACAGCCTCGATGTCGCCCTCACCGACCTCACCGGCTTCTACCGCGACGTTCTCGCCCTCCAGCTGGGCTCCAGGGTCGCGATCGCCAACGGGGACGCCGAGGACGCCCTGGAGCGGTTGGCCCGCGCCGGCTCGCCCGAGTCCACCCTCCGCCGGATCGAGGCGATCGCCGCCTGCCGGGACGCCCTCGACCGCAATGTGGCGCCGCTGCTGGCGGTGGAGGCGATGACGATGGCACTCAGAGCGGGCTGAGCGTCGCACCGAGGGGCGGCGTTCACGTCGTTGACCGGGGTCACCCGTACGAGCCACAGTCAACACGCACCGCACGTAGATCATCTCTCAGCGTTACGCTCGATTGATGCACACCAGGCGAACCCTCCGCCGTACCCGGATCCATACCCGTTCCCGGACGCTTACCCGGACCCGGACTCGCACCAGCGCCCTGACCGCGGCGGCTCTGCTGTCGGCCGCCGCCCTGCTCGTCTCCGGGTGTTCCTCGCCGGACAGCGCGTCGACTTCGGCCTCGGCCGGCACCGCGCAGCTGGCCGCGCTGCCCCGCTCGACCCCGTCCGCGCTGGCGCCGTACTACGACCAGAAGCTCAGCTGGCGCAGCTGCGGCGTCCCCGGCTTCCAGTGCGCGACGATGAAGGCCCCGCTCGACTACGCCAAGCCCGGCGTGGGTGAGGTCCGGCTGGCGGTGGCCCGGAAGAAGGCGACCGGCAAGGCGAAGCCGCTCGGTTCGCTGCTGGTCAACCCGGGCGGACCTGGCGGCTCGGCGGTGGACTACCTCCAGCAGTACGCCGGTATCGGCTACCCCTCCGAGGTGCGGGCACGCTACGACATGGTCGCGATGGACCCGCGTGGAGTCGCCCGCAGCGAGCCCGTCGAGTGCCTCGACGGACCGCAGATGGACACGTACACCGAGACCGACGTGACGCCCGACGACCGGCAGGAGACGGCCGAACTGGTCGGGGAGTACAAGAAGTTCGCGGAGGCGTGCGGGACGCACTCGGCGGCACTGCTGCGCCATGTCTCCACCGCCGACTCGGCACGCGACATGGACATCCTGCGGGCGGTGCTCGGCGACCCGAAGCTGAACTACGTGGGGGCGTCGTACGGCACCTTCCTCGGCGCGACCTACGCGGGGCTGTTCCCGGAGCGGGTCGGGCGGATGGTCCTGGACGGCGCGATGGACCCCTCCCTGTCCGCGCGCCAGATGAACCTGGAGCAGACGGCGGGGTTCGAGACGGCGTTCCAGTCCTTCGCGAAGGACTGCGCGAAGCGCACCGACTGCCCGCTGGGCGCGAAGGGCAGCACGCCGACGCAGATCGCGGACAACCTCAGCACGTTCTTCCGCAAGCTCGACGCGCACCCGATCCCGACCGGCGACGCGGACGGCCGCAAGCTCACCGAGTCCCTCGGCACGACCGGTGTGATCGCGGCGATGTACGACCAGGGGGAGTGGGAACAGCTGCGCGACGCGCTGCATGCGGCGATGAAGGAGAACGACGGCGCGGGCCTGCTCGCCCTCTCCGACAGCTACTACGAGCGTGATCCCGACGGCCGTTACTCGAACCTGATGTTCGCCAACGCCGCGGTGAACTGCCTGGACCTGCCGCCCGCCTTCACCGGCCCCGAACAGGTCGAGAAGGCGCTGCCCGAGTTCGAGAAGGCGTCGCCGGTGTTCGGGGCCAACCTGGCCTGGGCCTCGCTGAACTGCACGTACTGGCCGGTGAGGGCCACAGGGGAGCCGCATCGCATCGAGGCGAAGGGCGCCGCGCCGATCGTCGTGGTCGGCACCACCCGGGACCCGGCGACGCCGTACCCCTGGGCCCGGTCCCTGGCCCGCCAGCTCACCTCGGCCCGTCTCCTCACCTATGTCGGCGACGGCCACACCGCATACGGCCGGGGCAGCGCCTGCATCGACTCGGCGATCGACAGCTACCTCCTCAAGGGCACCCCTCCGGCGCAGGGAAAGCGCTGCTCATAGCCCCTGCCCGCGCCCCGGGAGCCCCGCTGCGGGGGCGTGTCCCGAGCACCCTCGGAAACTGTGTAGACTTACCGACGTCGCTGATCGCACCATAGTGCGGGCGACGCGCCGCCTTAGCTCAGATGGCCAGAGCAACGCACTCGTAATGCGTAGGTCTCGGGTTCGAATCCCGAAGGCGGCTCCACTGGAAACCCAGCTCGGACAGTGTCTGAGCTGGGTTTTTTCGTTCAGCGGAGGCAACGGCGACGCTTGGCGCGGGCCGGGCGGCCGGCAGCGGTCCCGGTGCTGGTCTCCGTTGCCCGTTCCGGGCGGGAAGGGACCCCGGGCCGCCGCCGGAGCTCACGGCGGCACGTCAGCCGAGGACCCGGATCGGGTCGCCGGCGAGGTAGGCCTGGATGTCCTCCACGGCCTGGCCGTAGTAGCGCTCGTAGTTGGCGCGGGAGACATAGCCGAGGTGCGGGGTGGCGAGCAGTCGCGGCGCGGTGCGCATCGGGTGGTCGCCGGGCAGGGGTTCCACGTCGAAGACGTCGACGCCGGCTCCGGCGATACGGCCCTCGTGCAGCGCGGCGAGCAGGGCGTCCTGGTCGACGATCGCGGCCCGCGAGGTGTTGATCAGATAGGCGGTGGGCTTGAGCAGGGCGAGCTCGGGGGTGCCGATCAGGCCACGGGTCCGGTCGCCCAGCGCGAGGTGGACGGAGACGAAGTCGCTGATCGCCAGCAACTCCTCTTTGGAGGAGGCCAGTTCGACGCCGACCTCGTCCGCGCGTTCCTTCGTGAGGTGCTGGCTCCAGGCCGTGACCTTCATGCCGAAGGCCAGCCCCACCTGGGCCACCCGGCTGCCGATCTTGCCCAGCCCGAGCAGGCCGAGCGTGCGGCCGTCCAGGTCGGCGCCCACGGTGGACTGCCAGGGGCCGCCGTCGCGCAGGGCGTTGTTCTCCTGGACGATGCCGCGGGCGAGGCCGAGCAGCAGGGCCCAGGTGAGTTCGAGCGGCGGTGTCGACGAGCTCTGGGTGCCGCACACCGTGACGCCTGCCGCCTTCGCGGCCGCGTAGTCGATCACCGAGTTACGCATACCGGAGGCGATCAGCAGCCTCAGGCGGGACAACCGGTTCAGCAGCGAGGCCGGGAAGGGCACCCGCTCGCGCAGGGTGACCACGAAGTCGAAGTCGGCGAGAGTGGCGGCGAGTTCGTCCTCGGTGGCGACGTGCTCGGTGAAGGAGACGACCTCCACCCGGTCGCCCAGCGCCGACCAGTCGGCGTACGTGCTCGCCACGTTCTGGAAGTCGTCGAGTACGGCGCAGCGGAATTTCATGTCGGTTCTCCCAGGTGTGCTCGCTGTCGGGGCGCGAGCGCGCGCCCGGTCCCGGGGGCGCCCGGCAGCACGATCCTGCCCTGGTCGATCACGGCACCGCGGAACGGGTCGTCCATCAGGTCCATACGGCCGTCGAGGTCGGGCAGGCCGGCCGACGTGACCGGTTGAGCCATGGCCGTCACACCGAGGGCGCTCCCGGTGGGGTGTCCACGCGGTCATCCCCACCAGGCGACCAGGCGAGCACACCGGGGGAGCCCGGCCGGCCGTCGCCCATCCGGTCGGCCGGCCAGGCGGCACGGTAGGCGGCCCGCCGCGCGCCCGGCAGGCTCCGGTTGTACGAGTCCGCCCCGCAGCGCGTCCGGCGCCGGTGGAAGGCGACGGCGCTGAAGTCGTCCATCAGGGCGGCGCGTACCTGGCCGGGCCGGCCGTCGCTCCACTCGGCCGAGCGGGCCGGCGAGCGCAGTTGTCCGAGCGCCGCGCCCTCCAGCCGGCGTTCGAAGGGCTCGTGCCGGGCGTCCCAGGTGGCGAGGCTGAGCAGTCGTCCCCCGTTCGTGTCCTGTCGATCACGTTCTGTGCTGACGTGCCGTCACACTCGGTGCCGACATGAAGCCAAGTCATGTGATGTCATGGCCTGCGTGACATCGTCATGTTCCGCCGTCATGTCCCGTTCCCGGTGGGGAGCGCGAATCCCGCGGTTCCGGCAGGCGAATCGAACAAGGAGTTGTGGAACAGGTCCTCGCGGAGGGGAACTTATGGTCGGCGAAAATAGTCGATCAAATCATTGTCAAAGCCGACACAAAGTCGGCCCATGCCCGGAGCTATGGGGTATGTGAGGCAACATCCTGGTGAACGGTGAGTGTCCCTCGGTCAGGCGGGGGTACCGCCGCCGGCGGGATGGGGTGAGGGCATGGTGCAGCCGAGGCTCGCGGTTGCCGTGGTGACCATGGGGAACCGGCCCGACGCAGTCGACGCCCTGCTCAGGTCCGTCGCCAAGCAGGACCTCGCCCCGGACCGCATCGTGATCGTCGGCAACGGCTGCCGGCTCCCCGAGTTCGCCCGCCGCCTCGACCTGCCCGGCGAGGTCACCACCGTCGACGTCGAGGACAACCTCGGCTGCCCCGGCGGCCGCAACATCGCCCTCGCCCGGCTGCGGGTGTACGGCGACGTGGACGTCGTCGTCGAACTGGACGACGACGGGGTGCTCGTCGACGTCGAGGTGCTCCGGCAGGTCCGGGATCTGTTCGCCGCCGACCCCCGCCTCGGCATCGTCGGCTTCCGCATCGCGGACGAACAGGGCGAGACCCAGCAGCGGCACGTGCCGCGCGTCGGCAACGCCGACCCGATGCGCGGGGGTTATGTCACCGGTTTCCTCGGCGGCGGGCACGCCCTGCGCATGGCCATGCTCGCGGAGACCGGCGACTGGCCCGCCGAGTTCTTCTTCGCGCACGAGGAGACCGACCTGGCCTGGCGGGCCGCCGACGCCGGCTGGAAGATCCTCTACGCACCCGAGCTGCTCCTCCAGCACCCCCGGACCTCGCCGGCCCGGCATGCCGTCTACTTCCGGGTGACCGCCCGCAACCGCGTCTGGCTGACCCGCCGTCGGCTGCCCCTGCCGCTGATCCCGGTCCACCTGGCCGTGTGGACGCTGATCACCGTCCTGCGCACTCGTTCGACGGGCGGACTGCGCGCGTGGTTCGGGGGCTTCGTGGAGGGGATGCGCGAACCCGCCGGCGAACGCCGGCCCATGCGCTGGCGCACGGTCTGGCGGCTCACCCGGCTCGGCCGCCCGCCCGTCATCTGAGCCCGGTGGCCGTGCTGGAAACAGGACGAGGGCCCCGGGCGTTCACCTCCGACGACCGGGACCCTCTCGCGTCCCCGGATCCAGGCCTGCGGCGACACTCCCCCGAGTTGCGCGGTATACACGCGCGCCGTCGGGCCCGGTCCGATGCGAAGATCACATCAGGGTTCGCCAACGGATCGCTAACATATGGCCAGCGGTTCTCCCGGAGGTCGCCGGCCGGTTGGCGTGAAGGCGTCGTACGACTCCGGGAACAGGCCGGAAACCCTGCGGATTCCGGCCCCGACGGCACGGAGAAGGTGGCGGGAACTCGTCCTCGACGGGATCGGATTCCGCCAGGAGCCGGGTACCGGCGGGCATCCCCGCCGTGCGGCGCGGTCGGCCACGACCGTGCGGGAAGGTGATGGGCGGAGTGATGCGGCGGTACGAGCTGCGGTTCGGACTGCTGGGACCGCCGGTGCTGTATCTCCCCTGCGGTGAGGTCCGGCCCATCGGCAGCCCCAAGGTGCGCGCCCTGCTGGCCGCGCTGCTCCTGGATGCCGGGCGGGTCGTCTCCGTCGGGTCGGTCAAGGAGGCGCTGTGGGGCGGGGCGCCCCCGGTGTCCGCGCAGGCCTCGCTGCACAACCACGTCACCCGGCTGCGCCGTCTCCTCGACGACCCGGAGCGGCTGCGCGCCGTACCGCCCGGTTATCTGCTGCGCGTCGACGACGGTGAGCTGGACGTCGACGTGTTCGACACGCGGGTGGCGCGGGCGCGCACGGCGCACGGGCGCCAGGAGTGGGCGCCGGTGCTGAGCGCGTGCGCCGAGGCGCTCGCGCTCTGGCGCGGCAGTCCGCTCTGCGGCCTCTCCGCCGACTTCGGCGGCTACGCCTTCGTGCAGCGCCTGGAGGAGGCCCGGCTGCTCCTGCTGGAATGGCGCTACGACGCGGAGCTCGCCCTCGGCGGGCCGCGACTGGGCGGCGTCGTACCCGAGTTGGCGGCGCTCGTCGCGGAGTACCCGCTGCGTGAGGCGTACCACCGCCAGCTGATGCTCGCCCTCCACCGCACCGGCCGCCAGGCCGAGGCCCTCGCCGTCCACCGCGACCTGCGCAACCGCCTGATCGAGGAACTCGGCGTCGAGCCGGGGGCGTCGGTACGCGAGGCCCATGTGGAGGTGCTGCGGGGGAGCGGCGGGATGAGGGAGACCGGCGGCGGGTCGTACGAGGGCGTGCGAGGCGCCGATGCGGCCGACAGAGGTGGGCTGGACGCGCGGGTGCCGGGCGAGGTCATGCCGGGTGAGGAGGCGCGTGAGGGTGGTGAGGCGGGTGCGGGAGCGTCGTGGCTGGTCGCGCGGTTCCCCGCGCCCCTGCCGGGCGCGTTGGCGGACGGTCGGCCCGCGTCTCTGCCGGGCGCGTCGGCAGACGGTCGACCTGCGTCCCCGCCGGGCGTGTCGGTGGACGGTCGGCCCGCGTCTCTGACCGGCACGTCGGTGGACGGTCGGCCCGCGTCTCTGACCGGCGCGTCGGCGGACCGTCGGTCGGCAGGCGAGGGCGCTGACGCCGGTGCGGGGTATGGTCCGGATGAGGAGCAGCCCGCCGGTCCCGGTTCTACGCGCGGCGACTCCCCGGCGCCCCGGCCCGCTCAACTTCCCCCGCCCCCCGCCTACTTCACCGGACGCACCGCCGTCCGGGAAGAACTGGGCAGTGCGCTCACCACCGGGCCCGCCCCGGCCGTCGCCGTCGTCAGCGGGATGGCCGGTGTCGGCAAGAGCGCCCTCGCCCTGCATGTCGCCCATCAGCTGCGGGAACGTTTCCCTGACGGTCAGCTCTACGTCAACCTGCACGGCGCGACCCCTGGCGTGCCCCCGCTCGCCCCCGCCCAGGCGCTCGTCGCGTTGCTGCGGGACCTCGGCGCCGACCCCCGGCACATCGCCGAACACCCGGACGCGGCCGCTGCGTTGCTGCGCTCCCTGCTCGCGCCGACCCGCACCCTGCTGCTGTTCGACGACGCCGCGAACGCCGCCCAGGTACGGCCGCTGCTCCCCGGCGGCCCCGGCTGCGCGGTGATTGTCACCAGCCGTTCGCCGCTCACTGCGCTCGACGGCGCCCGCCGGTTTCCGCTCGGACCGCTGACCGGCGAGGACAGCGCGGCCCTGCTGCGCACGGTCAGCGGGCGGGACGAGATCGACGCCGGTCACCCGCTCGTCGGCCTCACCGGCCGACTGCCGCTCGCCCTGCGGGTGGTCGCCGCCCGGCTGGCCGCCCGCCGCGCCCTCACCCCCGAGGTGCTGGCCGGTCAACTCGCCGCCACCGAGGGCAGGTTGCAGCACCTCGAATACGACGACCTGAGCGTCCGGCGCTCCCTCGCCGTCGCCCATGACGCCCTCGCCGCCTCCGACCGGTCACCCGACCGCGACGCCGCCCTCGCCCTGTGCCACATCGGCGCCCTCGACCTGCCCACCTACGGCGCACCCCTGATCGCCCGCCTCACCGGCACCGACGCACGCCGCGCCGAGGCCGCCCTGGACCGGCTGGTCGACGTGGCTCTCCTGGAGGAGACCGCCTACGGCCGCTACACCCCGCACGACCTGGTACGGGACTTCGCACGGGAGCTGGCCGAGGGGACCGGCCGGCCCGACCGCACCGAGTCCGCACTCACCGCCCTGCGCTGGTTCGCCGCCGTCGCCGAACTCGCCCTCGTCGCCATCCTCGAACCCGGCTTCGAACAGGGCGACCGGCTCCGGCCCACCACCGCCCAGCCCGCCGAACACCAGCCGTACTCCGCCGCCTTGCCCCCCTTCGAGTGTGCCGAACATGCCTTCGCCTGGGGCGATCTGGAGCTGGAGAACATCGTCGCCCTGGTGGAGCGGTACGCCGACACCGCCGACCCGCGGATCAGCGCCCACCTCTCCACGCTCGTCCGGCTGCTCTTCCCCTACGTCCTGCGCAGCGGCCGGGTCGCCGAGATGGAGGTGCTCGGCACGGCCGGTCTGGCCGCCGCCCGGCGTCTGGGCGACGAGCCCGCCGAGGCCTACGCCCTGGGCGACCTCGCCGGGCTGCACTTCCTGACCGGCCGCCAGCGGGAGGCCCTCGCCCTGACCGACCAGGCCCTCGCCGTCTGGCGGCGGCTGGACGTGGTGTCCTGGATCCGGCGCTGCCTGAACAACCGGGGGCTGCTCCTTGAGGGGCTCGGACGGTACGACGAGTCGGGCGAGGCGCTGCGGCAGAGCCTGGAGTACTCCCGGCAGCTGAACGACCCCTACGGCGAGGCCGTCACCCACAGCCACCTCGGCAATCTCTACGAGCACACCGACCCCCGCGCCGCCATCGAGCAGCACCGGCGCTCACTGGCGATCGGGGACGCCATCGGCGCCGTCATCGTCCAGCACTCGGCGCACTGCAACATCGGCTACGCCCACCTCGCCCTCGGCGAACCGGCGGCCGCCGCCCCGCACTTCGAGGAGAGCCTGCGCATCCTCGGCCGCCACGGCGACTGGCACGGCGAGTCCCAGACCCGGCTCGGTCTGGTCCGTGCCCTGCGCGAACTCGGCCGCACCGACCGCGCCCACCACGAGTGCGCCGAACTCCTGCACCGCGCCGACGCCCGCGCCGACCGCTACAGCGGCGGTCTCGCCCGCCACCAGCTCGGTCTGCTCCTGCGCGAGCAGGGGCGCACGAACGAGGCGCACGACGTCTGGCGCGCGGCCCTGGCCGCCCTGGACGGCACCGACGAGCCCGACGTCCTCGTGGAGCTGCGCGAGCTGCTGGCGGCCGGTGACTGATCACTTCGCGTCGGCATAGCACTCCACCACCGCGGTCGTGAACGGAAAGCGGACCGGCGTCTCCCCGAACGTCAGCCGTCCCGCCAGGTCGGCCGCCTCCCGGATCGCCGCCACGACCACCTCGGTCTCCTCCTCGGGACAGTGCACGATCACCTCGTCGTGCTGGAAGAAGACCAGCTCGGCCGCCAGGTCCGCACAGGTCCGGCGCAGCGCGGCGAGCATCAGCAGAGCCCAGTCGGCGGCGCTGCCCTGGACGACGAAGTTGCGGGCGAAGCGGCCTCTGGCCCGGGAGTTGGTGGACGCGTAGCCCGGTACCCAGCCGTCGGCCGCGGGCTCCTCCGCTTCCTGCTGGGGCATGCCCGCCTCCTCCGTGCCGTCGCCCGCACCGGCCGCCGGCGGACAGGTCCGGCCCAGCCAGGTCCGCACGAGCCGGCCCTCCTCGCCGGCCCGCGCCGCGTCGTCGACGTAGGCCACCGCCCGGGGGAAACGGCGTCTGAGCGCGGCCAGGTTCTTCAGGCCGTCGCCGGAGGTCTGGCCGTAGACCGCGCCCAGCACGGCGAGCTTGGCCTGTCCGCGGTCGCCGGAGAAGGCGCGGTCGGAGACGGACTGGTACAGGTCGGTCTCCCGCCCCGCGACCTCCATCAGCCCGGGGTCCCGGGAGATCGCCGCGAGCACCCGCGGCTCCATCTGGTCGGCGTCGGCGACCACCAGCCGCCAGCCGGGGTCGGCGACCGCGGCCCGCCGGATCACCTTGGGGATCTGCAGCGCGCCCCCGCCGTTGGTCACCCAGCGCCCGGTGACCGTGCCGCCCGCCTGGAACTCGGGCCGGAACCGGCCGTCGCGCACCCAGTCCTGGAGCCAGGTCCAGCCGTGCGCCACCCAGATCCGGTACAGCTTCTTGTAGGCGAGGAGCGGTTCCACCGCCGGATGGTCGATGCCGGAGAGCTCCCAGCGGCGGGTGGACTTCACCTTGATCCCGGCCTGGGCGAAGGCCTTGATCACATCGGCGGGCAGATCCGGGCGCACCCGCCTGCCGAACGCGGCCGACACCTCGTCCGCCAGCTCGGCCAGCCGGCGGGGCTCACCGCCGCCCGCGTACCGCTCGCCGAGCAGTTCGCGCAGCACCTCGCGGTGGACCTCGGCGCTCCAGGGCAGGCCCGCGCGGTTCATCTCGGCGGCGATCAGCATCCCCGCCGACTCCGCGGCCGTCAGCAGCCGCATCCGCTCCGGGTGCTCGGTCCGGTCGTGCCGGCGCTGCTGCTCGGCGTAGACCGCGAGGAGTTCGTCGAGCGTCAGGCGGGCGGTGCCCTGAGGCTCGAACAGCGGGGACTGCGCGCCCGGTTCGGCCGAGCGCTGTGGTGGATCGGGTGGTACGGGGCCGCCGCGGAGGCGGGCCAGGGCGGCGGCGGCCGAACGCGGCTCACCGGACCGTCCCTCGTGGCCCAGCAGGAGTGTCTCGGCGTCCTCGATGTCGTAGCACCGCTCTACTCGCACCCCCGTGGCGAGCAGACGCGGGTAGACGTCGGCGGTCGACCGCCACACCCAGCGCGTGACCTCCGGGCGGCCCCTGACCGCCCCGGCGAGATCGGACTCCCGCCGCACCGGCCCGGCGGGCAGCCCGTCCGGACCGAGGGGGGCGACATCCACGCCACCGTCCTCGGCCGGAGCGAGAGCCCACCGGTCGGTCATGCTGCGAGTGTGGCACCCGGCACTGACAATGGTCCTGACCTGGGGTTCTGGCCTGGAGATTCTGCGTCTCGACGGACTTTTCAGCCCGCCTCGCCCTCCTTCGCCTCGCCGTCCTTCGGCCCGCCCGCCTCCGCCGCCGCGCCCGCGGCCTCCGCCGCCGCGTTCTTCTGCTCCAGCAGCAGTCCCAGCACCTTGCGCATGTACTCCTCGGTCGCGGGCTTGGTGATGCCCAGTTCGCTGAGGACGCCCTCCCCGTTCTCGTGTTCCAGGAGGGCCAGCAGCAGGTGTTCGGTGCCGATGTAGTTGTGGCCGAGACGTAGGGCCTCGCGGAAGGTGAGTTCGAGGGCCTTCTTGGCCTCCGGGCCGTAGGGGACGAGGTCGGGGACGTTCTCGGCGGCCGGCGGGAGCGCGGCCGTCGCGGCCTGGCGCACGGTGTCCAGCAGGACGCCCTGCGCGACGATCGCCTTCGCCGCGATGCCGTCCGGCTCGGAGAGGAGGCCGAGGACCAGGTGCTCGGGGCGGCCCTCAGGGTTGCGTGCCGCGATCGCCTCGTTGTGGGCCGCCATGACCACGTTCTTCGCGCGGGGGGTGTAGCGGCTGAAGCCCTGGCTGGGGTCGAGGTCGGCCGACTCCTTGGGCACGAAGCGCTTCTGGGCCGCCTGCCGGGTCACGCCCATGCTCTTGCCGATCTCGGTCCAGGACGCGCCCGAGCGTCGGGCCTGGTCGACGAAGTGGCCGATCAGATGGTCGGCCACGTCGCCCAGGTGATCGGCGGCGAGCACCGCGTCCTGGAGCTGGTCGAGGGGTTCGGGGTGAACCGTCTTGATCGCCGCGATGAGGTCGTCGAGGCGGACGGATGCCGTGATGTTCGGGTTGGTCGCCATGTGTCAACCGTAAGTTGACACCCTGGGGATGTCAACCTTCGGTTGACACCTGTGGTGCATGGTGCCGACCGCGCATCGCACCGTCACGCGCGCGTCCGAGCGGATTCCGGGGCCTGGGGCGGCGGGCCGTCGGACAGTTGTCCACAGGGTGTGGACGACCGTCCGGTGCTGTCGGTGGCACGTGGCACGATCGATGTGTGACCAGCAGCCAGCCCACCACCGTCGACCGAGCCTTCCAGAGCGCCCTGTACGACGGCACCGACTCCGGCCTCGACACGGGCGCGTCCCTCCTCGCGGCCGATTCCGGCGCGGACGCGGAACTGACGCGCCGGGGCCGGGAGTTCGTCGCGGCGGCCTGGCGGCGCGGCTGGCAGCCCGCCGACGTCGTACGACTGGTGCGGCGCGAGCTGGACGACCCGCACGTCCGGCTGGCCGCCGGGCTGATCCGGGCGCAGGTGCCGGACGACCGGCAGCGCGGCCCCCGCTGGCAGGCGCAGTTGGACGCGCTGCCGGTCGCCCACGCACGCGTGGGCGACCGTTTCTCGTACGCCACCGCCGTCCTGGAGCTGTACCGGCTGCTGCTGCGGCTGCCCACCCTTGAGCCCCTCGACGAGTCCGGGCCCCGCGCGGCCACGCACCGGCCGGAGTCCCGCATGCTCACCCGGATCCGCGCGCTGCTCGCCAAGGCCGAGGCGACCGGCTTCCCGGAGGAGGCGGAGGCGCTCAGTGCCAAGGCGCAGGAGCTGATGGCCCGGCACAGCGTCGACGAGGCGCTGCTCGCGGCGGGGGCGCCCGCACCGGACGCGCCCGGAGCCTGCCGGATCGGGGTCGAGCCGCCGTACGAGCAGGCCAAGGCGGTGCTGCTGGACGCGGTCGCCACGGCCAACCACTGCCGGGCGGTGTGGAACGAGCCGCTGGCCTTCTCCACGGTCGTCGGCTTCGAGGCGGACCTGGAGGCGGTCGAGCTGCTCTACACCTCCCTGCTGGTGCAGGCCACGCACGCGATGACGAAGGCGGAGGCGGCGCAGAGGAGGGGCGGCCGGAAGCGGACGAAGACCTTCCGGCAGTCCTTCCTGGCGGCGTACGCCCACCGGGTCGGTGACCGGCTGGCGGCCGCCGCGCGGGCGGCCGTCACCGAGACGGAGGCACCCCAGGACCTGCTGCCGGTCCTGGCCACCAGAGAGATGGCCGTGACCGACCGCATGGAGCGGATGTTCCCGGAGACCACCACGACCCGCCTGCGCGGGGTGACCGACGAGGCGGGCTGGACGGAGGGCACGAGAGCGGCGGACCGGGCCCAGGTCCACTCACGCTCCCCACTGCCCTAGGCCCAGCGAGCGGCCCGGCCCGGCTCAGTCCGGCCCGGTCCGGTCCAGCCCGGCCCGGCTCAGCAGTCCGGCCAGTCCAACCCGGTCCGGCTCGGTCCAACCCGGCCCAACCCGTCCGGCCAGCCCAGCCCGGTCCGGCCGCCCGCCAGGAATTCAGTCCCCTGCCTGCTGGAACGCCCCCACCGTCGCGTCCGGCTTGTCCGCGGAGCCCTTGCCGGCCACCGGGCCGTACTTCCAGGGGAAGCTTTCAGTCGCGTCGCTCCCCGGCAGGGACACCGTCACCGACGTGGCCGCGAGGCTCGCCTTGTCGCCGTCCTTGCCGCGCACGTAACTGATCGAGAACGTCGCGGAGTCGCCCTTGGCGAGCTTGAGCTTCTCGGACTTCGCGCCCGACAGGGTGGTCAGCGTCGCCGACGTGCCGCCCGCCTTGAGCGTGACACCGGCGAAACCGTCCAGCGTGCACGGTGCGCTCTGGTTCGTGATGGACACCGGCACCTCGCCGGTGTCCCCCGCGGCCGGCGCGACGCTCGCGGAGCCGACCTGGACGGAGACCTTGCCGACCTCGCAGGCCGTGCTGTTCTTGCCGCTGGTGCCGGCGTTGCCGTCGTCGCAGGCGGTCAGGGCGAGGGCGGCGGCGAGGGCTGTGACGGTAAGCGGAATGGCGCGCATGAGCAGATCCCCATCGAGGTCGTGGCGGTGTCCCAGCATCATCACGCCCCCGCCGGGGTCCCGCGCGCCCGCCCCCGCCCTCGACCGCTTTGCGCCGTACTTCCACCGGTCGGCGCGGGTCGTTGGAAGTACGCCCCAGCCGCCGGATGCGCCCCTATTGCCCCTATTAGTCCTACTGACCAAGGCTTGCCGTCGGCAGCCCGGACGGCAGCTTGCCGCCCTCCGCCTTGGTGTAGGTCTCCTCGCCGGATTTACCGGACCAGGTGACGTTCATGCCGCTCTTGCTGACCGAGTCGACCATTCCGGTGACCCGGTCCTTGCTGCCGCCCGTGCAGGTGAGGTGGATCATCCGCATCCCGGCCTCCTCGCCGGCGGTTCCGCTGCACACGGACCCGCCGGTCTCGAAGAGTCCGGCCTGCTTTCCGGTGATCACAAGGGCGACGATCTTGCCACCGCTCGTGGTGATCCAACTGCCCTGCAGAGCGTCGGACGAGGCCGTGGCGCCGTCCGATCCGGACGTGGCCGTCGCGGCCGCGGACGTGCCCGACGAGGTGGCCGAGGAGTCGCCGGAGCCGCCTGAGTCGCCGCCGCTGCTGCACGCGGCCAGCCCGAGTGCGCCCACCAGCGCCGCCGCGGCGGCGGCCACGATCCGCGCGGTCGGCCGCGCGGCCGATGCGACCGTCGCGGCCGCTTCCCGACGCGCCGCGGCCGATGCCCCACGCGCCGCGGCCGAGGCCCCGGCGGAAGCCGTTTCCATGTGCGCCGCGGCAGCGGTCGCGGCCGAAGCCGCCGCTGTCTCCGTGTGCGTCGTAGCCGTACTCGCCATAGCCGTGGTCACCGCAACGCTCCCAAGCTCCAGGGGTCGGCCGCCCGTTCGCCCGAACGACAGCGGCAAGCTACCAGCAGTCACCAGGAGGATTTACGGACGCCAGGTAGGTATCCGCTGTGAGCCTGCTCCCGCAGATTCACGCGGGACAGACCGAAAGCGCGGAAGTAGCCGCGCGGGCGGCCGTCCACCTGGTCGCGGTTGCGTACGCGCGTGGCGCTCGCGTCGCGCGGCTGCCCGCGCAGCTCACGCCCGGCGGCGAGCCGCTCGGCCGCGGTGCCGGCCGGCCGCCGGAGGATCTCCTTCAGTTCGGCCCGGCGGGCGGCGTGGCGGGCGACGGTCTCCCGCCGCCGCTCGTTCTTCGCGATCTTGCTCTTCTTCGCCATATCGGTGCCTCGCCCCCGTCAGACCTTCACGCCCCGCGCGCGGATGCGCGCCACGGCCGCCGCCACGCCGATCGTGTCGACCGTCTTCACGGCACGGGCGCTCAGCCGGAGCCGTACGTGCCGGTTCTCGTCCGGCAGCCAGTAGCGCCTGGTCTGGATGTTGGGGTCGAAGCGGCGGGAGGTCCGCCGGTGGGAGTGCGAGATCCGGTTGCCGAAGCCGGGCCGGGCGCCGGTCAGCATGCAGTGCGCGGACATGGTGACGTACCTCTCGTCCTGGAAATTAGTGCTAATGGGATTCATTTTCAGTAATGGCAGCCATGGCACGCAACGAACTCCGTCCGGTCATCAGGCTCCGGTCCACCGCAGGGACCGGCTACACCTACGTGACCCGCAAGAACCGCCGGAACGACCCGGACCGTATGACCCTGCGCAAGTTCGACCCGGCCGCCGGCCGGCACGTCGACTTCCGAGAGGAGCGCTGAACCGCCGCCATGCGCAAGGGAATCCACCCCTCCTACGGCCCGGTCGTGTTCCGTGACCGCGCCGCGAACCACGCCTTCCTCACCCGCTCGACGATGACGAGCGAGAAGACGATCGAGTGGGAGGACGGCCGGACCTACCCGGTGGTCGACGTCGAGATCTCGAACGTCAGCCACCCCTTCTACACCGGCACCGCCCGCGTCCTGGACACCGCCGGGCGCGTGGAGCGCTTCGAGCGGCGGTACGGAAGGCGGCAGGGCTGATGCTCCCCGCCTCCCCGCTCCCCGTCGTGATCGTCGGCGGGCTGCACGCCGACGCCCGCAGGCAGGCGGTCACCCGGCTGCTCGCCGACGTCCCCGGCGCGGTCGTCCTCCACCACGACCTCTCGACGGCCGCCGAGGGCATGGTCGTACGCACCGTCCGGGACGCCACCGGCCTGCTGTCCACCGCCGAGACGCCCCCGGTCGACGACTGTGCCTGCTGTGCCCTGCGCGAGGACCTGGTGCCCGAACTGCGTCGGCTCGCCGCCGACGGCGTCAACCGGCTCGCGATCGTCGAGCTGTGGGACTCCGTCGAGCCCAAGGCGATGGCCGAGGTGATCGTCGCGGGCGGGCTCACGGTCACCGGTGTGATCACCGCCGTCGACCCGGCGCTGCTGCTGCCGTACCTCGGCAACGGCGACGACCTCGCCGACACCGGCCTGGCCGCGGCCGCCACCGACCGGCGTACGGTCGCCGACACCTTCGCCCGGCAGCTGGAGTACGCCCCTGTCCTCGCCGTCGTCGACTCCCCGGAGGCCGACGACGAGGACCGCGAGCTGCTCGCGCAGCTCCACCCCACCGCCCGCCGGCTCCCCCTCCCGGGCGGCCCCCCGACAGCCCGCCGAGTCCTCCTGCCGGGCGGCAACCCGGGGGACTCGGCGGGCCCCGGGCCGGACACCCCGCTGGCCCGGGCCGCCCTCGCCGGCTTCGACGTGGAGGCGGCCGCCGCCGCCCAGCACCCGGCCTGCGCCCTGCTGCCCGCCGAGGCCGACGGCCACGGTGTCACCACCCTGGTCTGGCACCGCAGGCGCCCCTTCCACCCCGAGCGGCTGTACGCGGCCCTGGAGGACCTGACCTGTGCGGCCGCCCGCAGCCGGGGCCGGTTCTGGCTCGCCGAGAAGCCCGACGTGCTGCTGCACTGGGACGCGGCGGGCGGCGCCCTGTGCGTGGAGAGCGCGGGGCCCTGGCTCGCCGCCCTCCCGGAGGCGGCCTGGGAGCTGGTCCCCCCGGTACGCCGGGCCGCCGCCGCGCTGGACTGGCACCCGGAGCACGGCGACTGCTGCCAGCACCTCGTCTTCACGTCCCCCGGCCTGGACCGCGACGGGCTCGAACGGCTGCTGGAGTCCTGCCTGCTGACCGACGCCGAGTACGCCGGCGGGCGCGCCGCCTGGAAACGGCTGCCGCCCGCCTTCGACACCCTCCTGGAGGTCTGACCCCGCTCTGCCCCGCACGACCGGTCGCGAGCCGGTGAAGAACCGGCCCGACCCGCAGGTCCAGGCGGACGTGACCTACTATCCGTGTGGACCGGTTCCTTCCGTATCCGCCCGTGAAGGTCTGGCGAGCCCCCGCGGGGCCCGATCCGCTCGTGCAGCGGCAGATGCAGGGGGCCGTGAACTTCCGTCCTGAGGCCAGGTCACCGGTACCGGATGACGTCGGTCCACGCGTCCTGACACCCTCTGCGACCTCGTCGACCTGCGGTTTCCCGCCGACGACCCGGAGTGGATGCTCTCCGTCCGGTGGCCCGATCCCGATCCGGCCGATCTCGCTCACCGGACCATCACACGGACGTTGGAACACCAGGGCCGCGGTACGCGTCTCTTCCTAGTACATGAGGGGTTCGATCCGGAGGACCCGGCGCAGATGGTGGCGCGCAAGATCATGGACGGGCTGGCGGTCGCATGTCTGCGCAGGTCTGGGGCAGACGCTGGAACAGCTTGGGTAAAGCGGTCGTCAAAGCTGTAACCGGAGGAACACCCCGCGTGCACGTGCATCTGCTCATGCATCTGCACGTGAACAGGGTTATGATCCGGGTCAGTTGACCACAGCATCAATGGCCACATCAGCCAGTTAGTGCACCACCGGGGAGCGACCTGTGGACCTCGACGTTGACGGCGTGTACGGGGGGTTTGACGTGTACAACGGCATGGCTGCGACGCAGCTGGACGGAGTGGCCTGGCAGAAGAGCAGGCACAGCAACTCGCAGGGTTCCTGCGTCGAGTTCGCGCGGTTGCCGGGCGGTGACGTGGCGGTCCGCAACTCGCGCTTCCCGGACGGGCCCGCGCTCGTCTACACCCGCGCGGAGATCGAGGCGATGCTCCTCGGCGTCAAGGACGGCGAGTTCGATCACCTGATAGTGAGCTGAGGCCGGGCGCATCGGCAGAAACCCGGCGCATTCGTAGCAGCGCGCACGGTAACGCGCGTAGAAACCCGGCGTCCGAAGACGCCGGGTTTCCTATTCGGGGGACGGGAGCCGGAACAGGGCCCATACGACCTTGCCGCTGAGGGTGCCCGCCAGCGGGTGCCAGCCCCAGCTGTCACTGAAGGAGTCGACCAGGAAGAGCCCACGTCCGGACTCCGCCGAGGAGTCGTCGGAGTCTCCGGGGACGGGGGTGCCGTGGCTCGGGTCGCGCACCGCGCACACCAGCCGCTCGGTCCACCGCATCAGGTGCAGCCGCACGGCCGGCGCCTGCGGCGCGACGGAGTGCTCGGACTCGCCGGGCACCGCATGCCGCAGGGCGTTGGTGACAAGCTCCGAGACGACGAGGCAGACGTCGTCGAAGCGCTCGCCGACGTCCCACTGGTCGAGCGTTCTCCGGGTGAACAGCCGGGCCTCGCGCACCGCTTCGTAGCGGGCCGGCAGGGCGCAGGAGGCGGCGTTGGACACGGCCGCGGGATCAAGCGGCGGAAGGCCCTGCCGTAATGGCTTGAGCATGGTCGATCCATTCGTCCCCATGCGAGGCACTCCCGGGAATTCGCGGTCGTTGCGATGCAGCGGTGGCGCGGGACCATGGTTTCGGATGCGCACAGCAGATGCAAGGGCAGATGCACGTGCACGCGACCGAATTGGACCCTCCCGTACCGCTTGTTGGCCATTTTTTCCGCCAACTTGCAGCCGATGGCTCACTACCTGCTTGCAACTTCCTGTGCATAAACTTTGGCCGCTTGCCGTTTCCGTAACCGGACGAGTACTGCTCGAAGTGTTTTAGTGGCAGACTGCGGGCCCTGAAGACGGTTGGGGAGGCTGGCGAACGTGAGCGCGGGAGAGCCCGGATCGGTGGTGCGGCGAATGCTGCTCGGCTCGCAACTCAGGCGGCTGCGTGAGGCCCGGGGCATCACCCGCGAGGCCGCGGGGTACTCGATCCGTGCCTCCGAATCGAAGATCAGCCGTATGGAGCTGGGTCGGGTGAGCTTCAAGACGAGGGACGTGGAAGACCTGCTGACGCTGTACGGCATCACCGACGAGGCCGAGCGCGAACAGCTCGTCTCCCTCGCCCGGGAGGCCAACGTGGCGGGCTGGTGGCACAGCTACTCGGACGTCCTGCCGAGCTGGTTCCCCACCTATGTCGGCCTGGAGGGCGCGGCACATCTGATCCGCGCGTACGAGGTGCAGTTCGTGCACGGCCTCCTCCAGACCGAGGAGTACGCGCGCGCCGTGGTGCGGCGCGGCATGAAGGGGGCCAGCGAGGACGATGTCGAGCGCCGGGTCACCCTGCGCATGGAGCGGCAGAAGTACCTCGTGGCCGAAAACGCCCCCGACTTCCATATCGTCCTCGACGAGGCCGCCCTGCGCCGGCCCTACGGCAGCCGCGAGGTGATGCGGGGTCAGCTCCAGCACCTCGTCGAGATCTCCGAACGGTCCAACGTACGGCTCCAGATCATGCCGTTCAGCTTCGGCGGCCACTCCGGTGAGGGCGGCTCCTTCACGATCCTGAGCTTCCCGGAGTCCGACCTGTCCGACGTGGTCTACCTGGAGCAGCTCACCAGCGCCCTCTACCTCGACAAGCGCGAGGACGTCGCCCAGTACGAGCAGGCGCTCAAGGAGCTCCAGCAGGACAGCCCCGGACCGGACGAGAGCCGGGATCTGCTGCGCGGGCTGCTCCAGCTGTCGTAGATATATCGACGCACCGGGGGATTACCCTCGACCCTGCCGGAAGATCGCCGAACTGGTGTCCCAACTCCCCTGTCACGCAAGTACGATGACGCGTGATCAGACCGTGATGTGGATGTGGATCGGGTGTCTGCATCGACTGCCGACGCAGCAGGGGATCGAGGGATCACATGTCGTCCTATTTCACCGACCTGGCCCAGCAGTACATCGACGGTGAGTGGCGCCCGGGGACCGGCTCCTGGGACATCATCGACTTCAACCCGTACGACGGGGAGAAGCTCGCGTCGATCACCATAGCCGCGGTCGAGGAGATAGATCAGGCCTACCAGGCCGCCGCGCGCGCCCAGAAGCAGTGGGCCGCCACCAATCCCTACGCCCGCCGTGCCGTCTTCGAGAAGGCCCTGCGCCTCATCGAGGAGCGTGAGCAGGAGATCTCCGAGGCGATCATCGCCGAGCTTGGCGGCACCCGTCTGAAAGCCGCCTTCGAGCTCCACCTCGCCAAGGAGTTCCTGCGCGAGTCGATCCAGTGGTCGCTGCGTCCCGAGGGCAGGATCCTGCCCTCACCGGTGGACGGCAAGGAAAACCGCGTCTACCGGGTACCGGTCGGTGTCGTGGGCGTGATCAGCCCCTTCAACTTCCCCTTCCTGCTGTCGATCAAGTCGGTCGCCCCGGCGCTCGCGCTCGGCAACGCCGTGGTCCTCAAGCCGCACCAGAACACCCCCATCGTCGGCGGCACCCTGGTCGCGAAGCTCTTCGAGGACGCGGGCCTGCCGGGCGGCCTGCTCAACGTCGTCGTCACCGACATCGCGGAGATCGGCGACGCCTTCATCGAGCACCCGATTCCGAAGGTCATCTCCTTCACCGGCTCCGACAAGGTCGGCCGGCACGTGGCCACCGTCTGCGCCTCGCTCTTCAAGCGCTCGGTGCTCGAACTGGGCGGCAACAGCGCGATCGTGGTCCTCGACGACGCCGACATCGACTACGCGGTCGACGCGGCGGTCTTCAGCCGGTACGTCCACCAGGGCCAGGTCTGCATGGCCGCCAACCGCGTCCTCGTCGACCGCTCGATCGCCGACGAGTTCACCGAGAAGTTCGTCGCCAAGGTGAAGACCCTCAAGACCGGCGACCCGAGCGACCCGGCGACCGTCATCGGCCCGCTGATCAACTCCCAGCAGGCGGAGTCGATCTCGGCCACGGTCGAGCAGGCCATCGCCGAGGGCGCTACGGCCCTGCTGCACGGCACGACCACCGACAACCTGGTCGAGCCCTCGGTCCTCACCGACGTCCCGGCCGACTCCGACCTGCTCCGGCAGGAGGTCTTCGGCCCGGTCGCCTTCCTCATCCCGTTCGACGGCGAGGAGGAGGCCGTACGCCTCGTCAACGACACCCCGTACGGCCTCAGCGGCGCGGTCCACACCGGTGACATCGAGCGGGGCGTCTCCTTCGCCAAGCAGATCGACACCGGCATGTTCCACGTCAACGACGGCACGGTCCACGACGAGCCGGTCGTCCCCTTCGGCGGCGAGAAGCACTCCGGCCTCGGCCGCCTCAACGGCGAGACCACCGTGGACTCCTTCACCACCCTGAAGTGGATCTCGGTCCAGCACGGCCGGAGCGGCTTCCCGTTCTAGGGCCTGTCTGACAATTCCCGTCGTTGCCCGGAGGGCGGCCTCGCGGCGTCAGGTGCGTGCTCTCGGCGTGCCGGGCGTAGGCCCTCGTACTGGACGTACTTGGGTCTGCGCCCGGTGCGGCGAGAGTGCGTGCATGGCGTCGTGAGGCAGACGGGAATTGTCAGACAGGCCCTTAGCCCCCTCGGACGAGTTCGGCCGCGACGGGCCCTTTAGGACGCGATCTGTCCTAAAGGGCCCGTAGCTTCGTCGGTGTCAGGGCAAGACACGACCCGAGGAAAGGCTGCCGGTCATGGTCACTCACGTTTCCCCCGAAGCACAGGGCGACGAGCGCGGAGCACTGCTCTCCTTCATCGAGGAGCAGCGCGGCGGCATCCGCCGGACACTGCTCGGCCTGACCGACGAGCAGGCGGCCAGCAGGCCCAGCGCCAGCGAGCTGACCCTGTCGGGCCTGCTCAAGCACGTCGCCGAGGTCGAGCAGAGCTGGATCGCCCGCGCCAAGCAGGAGCCGCCGGCGATCGAGCGCGACCAGTCGAACTGGCACGAGACCTTCCAGCTGGTCGGCGACGAGACGGTGGCCTCGCAGCTCGCCTACTGGGAGGAGGTCGCCGCCGAGACGGAGAAGTTCATCCGCTCCGTCGACAGCCTCGACGACACCTTCCCGCTCCCGCCCCAGCCCTGGTTCCCGCCGGAGGGCCGGGTCTCCATGCGCTGGGTCTGCCTCCACCTGATCCGCGAACTCGCCCGGCACGCGGGCCACGCCGACATCGTCCGCGAGTCCCTGGACGGGAAGACGGCGTTCGAACTCGTGGCCCTGGAGCAGGCCTCGTAGCTAGCCGCTCTAGGCCGCCTCTAGTGGTGGAAGCTGGTGGCCGCGTCCTTGTCCCTGGTCAACGGATGCGGCTGCCGGCGCAGTTCGGGCAGCAGCCGGGTCAGGTCCTCCAGGAACAGCTCGGCCAGGTCCTTGGAGAAGCCGTTGCGGCACACCACCCGCAGCACGGACAGGTCCTCCCGGTTCGCCGGGAAGGTGTACGCCGGCACCAGCCAGCCGCTCTCCCGCAGCCGCCGGGAGACGTCGAAGACGTCGTACGACGTCACGTGGTCGGCGGTGGTGAAGGCGAACACGGGCAGTTCGTCGCCCCGGGTGAGGAGCCGGAAGTCGCCGAGCGCCTCGATGCGCTGGGCGAGCCCGGTCGCCACGTCCCGGGAGGCCTGCTGCACCGCGCGGTAGCCGTCCCGGCCGAGACGCAGGAACGTGTAGTACTGCGCGACCACCTGGGCGCCGGGGCGGGAGAAGTTGAGGGCGAAGGTGGGCATGTCGCCGCCCAGGTAGTTGACCCGGAAGACCAGCTCCTCGGGCAGCGCCTCCTTGTCGCGCCACAGCGCCCAGCCGACGCCCGGGTAGACCAGGCCGTACTTGTGCCCCGAGGTGTTGATCGACGCCACCCGCGGCAGACGGAAGTCCCACACCAGGTCCTCGTCCAGGAAGGGCGCGATCATCGCGCCGGACGCGCCGTCGACATGGACCGGGATGTCGAGCCCGGTGCGCTCCTGGAGGGCGTCCAGGGCGGCGCAGAGGTCGGCGACCGGCTCGTACGACCCGTCGAAGGTGGAGCCGAGGATGGCGACCACCCCGATGGTGTTTTCGTCGCACAGCTCGGCGGCGGCCTGCGGGTCCAAGTGGTAGCGGTCGCCGTCCATGGGCACGAACCGGGGTTCCACCTCCCAGAAGTTGCAGAACTTCTCCCAGCAGACCTGGACGTTGATGCCCATGATCAGATTCGGCCGGGCGGTGCCCGGATAGCGGTCGGCGTTGCGCTGCGTCCAGCGGCGCTTCATCGCCAACCCGGCCAGCATGCAGGCCTCGCTGGAGCCCGTCGTCGAACATCCGATGGTGCCGGCCGGGTCCGGCGCGTTCCACAGTGCGGCGAGCATCGCCACACAGCGCTGCTCCAGCTCGGCGGTGCGCGGGTACTCGTCCTTGTCGATCATGTTCTTGTCGTCGCACTCCGCCATCAGGACCCCGGCCTGCGGTTCCATCCAGGTGGTGACGAACGTGGCCAGATTCAGCCGGGCGTTGCCGTCCAGCATCAGCTCGTCGTGAACCAGCTGGTAGGCGGTCGAGGGCGGCAGCGGGCCGTCCGGCAGCCGGTGTGTGGGCGGGGCCTCGGCCATGCCGGCGACCGGGTTCGCCTCACCGAAGAACGGGTTGACGGACAGGGAGCGCTCGCGGTGCTTCCCGGATCCTTTGTGGAGCGGCATGACAGGTGCCTCCTAGGGCAGTTTCACAAGGTTCGGCTTCAGAAAGTTCAGCGCAGGGCCGTGCCGTCCGCCCGCAGTTGCATCTTCGGCCGTCCGGTCACCAGCAGCCAGGCCGGCAGCGACGCGATGCACAGCAGGGCGAGGATCGTCGGCGAGGCCACGAGCACGGCGGCCGTGAACAGGCTCACCCAGCCCTGTCTGGTGATCGCCAACAGCATGCCCAGCACACCTGCCGCCACGCCCACCGAGGGCTGGACGGCGGGCACCAGGGCGTGGGCGCACAGCCCGAGGGCCGCGCCGATGAAAACCGACGGAAAGATCCGGCCACCGCGGAAACCACAGGCGGCGGCCACCAGCAGCGCGGCCAGTTTGACGACCGCCATCACCGCGAACTGCCCGGCCGACCAGCCCTCCGGGTCCTTCGCCAGCTCCGCGACCTCGTCCAGCCCCTTGAAGAGCGTCAGATGGCCGCCCAGCGCGCCCAGGAGGCCCAGAACCACACCGCCGGCCGGAAGAGCCACCATGGGGTGCCCGAGGCGCCGGAAGGCCCCATGGGCGTACGGGAAGGCGTAGACGGCGAGCATGCCGAGCAGCGCGGCCACGGGGGCGATCACCAGGGCCGTCAGCAGATCGGCCCAGCGCAGCCGCCCGACCGCGGGCAGCCCGAGGTCCAGGGCCGGACGGGCCACCAGGGCCGTCGTCATCGCTCCCGCGCCCGCGGCCATCAGCGGCCCGAAGAGGTTGTCCCAGAGCGCTCCCTTCAGCGGCTTCCCGGCCAGTGCCTCGGAGATCACCAGGGCCGCCGCCACCGGCGTGCCGAACAGCGCGCCGAGGGTCGCCGCGTCGGCCAGCGCGGGCCACAGCGACCCCGGCATCCGGGGCATCGCGAGGCGTCCCAGCCACAGCGCCAGCCCCACGTTCACGGCGATGATCGGGTTCTCGGGGCCGAGACTCGGCCCGCCCGCCAGCATCAGAACGGTCGCCAGCAGCAGCCCCGGCAGGACGACGGGAGGCAGCGCCACCGCCTCCAGACCGAGGGTGGCCGGATCGGGCCCCGCGTGCCCGGGCACCTTCCACACCACCAGCCCGACCGCGACACCGGTCGCGGTCAGCATCACCAGCATCCACAGCACCGAGTACCGCCCGATGCCGAGCGCGTCCGGCAGGTTGTTCCAGAGCACGTGCTGCAACCGCTCCGCCAGCGAGCTCACCACCAGGTACAGCAGGCTGCTGCCGACCCCGACGACCAGGGCGGGCAGGATCAGCGGCAGCAGGGCACGCGCGGGGGCCGAGGGCGGGGTGGGGAGCGCCTGCCGCGCGGTGTCCTGGGCCACGGCCTCACCATAAGCGGGCGAAACGGACACAACATCCTGGAGTGCACGGCCGCCGGGAGGCCCCGAACCCAACGGACTTGCACCTCACGTGACGTGAGGACCCAAGGTGGAGCGCGGAAAGGAGCGGAAGTGAGCTACTCCGTAGGACAGGTCGCCCGATTCGCCGGGGTCACCGTGCGCACCCTGCACCACTACGACGAGATCGGCCTGCTGGTCCCGGGCGAGCGCAGCCCCGCCGGACACCGGCGGTACGGCGACGCCGACCTCGACCGGCTGCAGCGGGTCCTGTTCTACCGGGAGCTCGGCTTCCCGCTGGAGGAGGTCGCGGCCCTGCTCGACGACCCGGAAGCGGACCCGCGCGCGCGGCTGAGCCGCCGGCACGAACTGCTGACCGCCCGGATCGAGAAGCTGCGGAAGATGGCCGAGGCCGTGGAGCACGCCATGGAGGCACGCAGAATGGGCATCAACCTCACGCCCGAGGAACGCTTCGAGGTCTTCGGCGACAAGGACCCCGAGCAGTACGCCGACGAGGCCGAGCAGCGCTGGGGCGGCACCGACGCCTACGCCGAGTCGCAGCGCCGGGCCGCCCGCTACACCAAGGCCGACTGGCAGCGCATGAAGGCCGAAGCCGACGACTGGGGCGAGCGCTACGCCGCCCTGGTGAACCAGGCCGAGCCGCCGACCGGCGCGCGGGCCATGGACATGGCCGAGGAGCACCGGCGGCACATCTCGGCCTGGTTCTACGACTGCCCGTACGAGATGCACCGCTGTCTCGCCGGGATGTACGTGTCCGACGAGCGCTTCAAGGCGTTCTACGACTCGATGGCCCCGGGCCTGGCCGAACACCTGAAGGGGGCTATCGAGGCGAACGCGGCCCGGCACACGCCGTGACCCGGCGGCCGGCCGGGCCCGTCTGGGCCCCGCCTACGCCTGTCTGCGCCTGTCCAGGCCCGCCTGGGCCCATCTGGCCCAGCTAGGCCTGGTCGAGCTTGTCGAGGACGACGGCCGTGCCGTACGCGCACACCTCGGTCCCCGCGTCCGCCGCCTCGGTCACGTCGAACCGGAAGGCCAGCACGGCGTTGGCGCCACGCGCGCGTGCCTGTTCCACCAGCCGCTCCATCGCCTGCGTGCGGGTCTGGACGAGCGTCTTCGTCAGCCCCTTCAGCTCACCGCCGATCATCGACTTCAGACCCGCGCCGATCTGACTGCCCAGGTGCCGGGAGCGCACGGTCAGCCCGAAGACCTCGCCGATGACCTCCCGCACCCGGTACCCGGGAACGTCGTTCGTGGTGACCACCAGCACATCGGGCTGGGGCCCCTGACCGCCGCCGTATTCCTCGATTCCCATGTCCACAGCTATTCCCCAGGGCGGGCACAGTGCATCCTGGATCCATCGGTGGAACCTGGGGTGGACACATTGCGTTGATAGCTTTGTGCGGCCGCACAAGGAACCCGCAGTGCCCTCACCCCACAGGAGCCCGGAACCGTGATGACGCTCGCCCTCGGCCCGAGCTGGCTGGATCCGAACCAACTTCTCGACTCGTTCGGCATCTGGGGCCTGCTCCTGGTGGTCTTCGCCGAGTCCGGCCTTCTGATCGGCTTCTTCCTGCCGGGTGACTCCCTCCTGTTCACCTGCGGCCTGCTGATCACCTCGAACCAGCTGGACTTCCCCCTGTGGGCCGCCGTCGCGCTGATCTGCGTCGCCGCGATCCTCGGCGACCAGGCGGGCTACATGTTCGGCAAGAAGGTCGGCCCGTCGCTCTTCAACCGCCCGAACTCCCGCCTCTTCAAGCAGGAGAACATCGCCAAGGCGCACGAGTTCTTCGAGAAGCACGGCCCGAAGTCCCTGATCCTGGCCCGCTTCGTGCCGGTGATCCGCACGTTCACGCCGATCATCGCCGGCGTCAGCGGCATGGCCTACCGCTCGTTCCTGGTGTTCAACGTCATCGGCGGTGTCCTCTGGGGCGCCGGTGTCACCCTGCTCGGCTCCTGGCTCGGCAAGATCGACGTCGTCAAGAACAACATCGAGGCGATCCTGATCCTGATCGTCCTCGTCTCGGTGGTCCCGATCATCATCGAGTTCCTGCGGGCCCGCTCGAAGAGCAGGAAGGCGACGCCGACGGAGCAGCCGCTCCCGCAGCACCCTGCCCCGCCGATGATGGACGACGCGACGACCCAGCTCCGCAGGATCGACCCGACGTACGGCCAGCCCCAGCAGCAGCCCCAGCAGCAGCCCCAGCAGCAGTACGGCCGGCAGCAGCCTCCGCAGCAGCAGTACGGCCAACCGCAGCCGCAGCAGCAGTACGGCCAGCCGCAGCAGCAGCAGCCGCAGTACGGCCAACCGCAGCAGCCGTACCAGCAGCAGCCGTATTACGGCGACAACGGCTACAGCCAGAACGGCTACGGCCAGCAGCAGTACCCGTACAGCGAGGACCACTACCAAGCACCGTAAGCGGCAACACCCGCTTTCTGGGGGCGCGGGGAACCGCGCGATCAACCCCCACGACCTGCGGTCGCGCACGGACCGATGTGCCCCTCCCGAGGCGCTCAGACCGCGCCGCTCAGACCGCGCCGCTCAAACTGACGCGCTCAGAACCCCCGCGTCCGCTTCGCGGCCCGCCGCTTCCCCGCAGAACCCACCCGCAGCCCCAACCGCGAGATCTCCGACCCCAGATTGACCCCGATGGCGATGGCCATGGCGAGCGACGCCGCCTTGGCCAGCGACACCAGCCCCTTGTCGACCTCGTTCTGGGCCATCGACAGCAGCCCGAAGTAGGTCGCCGACCCCGGCAGCAACGGCCCGATCGCCGCGGTCGTGTAGGGCAACGCGGAAGCGAACCGGTACCGCGACAGCAGCTGTCCGAACAGCCCCACCAGCCCGGCCGCCGCGGCCGTGGAGGCGACCGGCGAGATATCCCCGGCGTAGTGCATCGCGCCGTAGACGCACCACGCCACACCGCCGTTGAGGGTCACGGCCAGCACGGTGGATCGTTCCTGCTGGAGCAGCACCGCGAAGGTCAGCGACAGCACCATCGACGCGGCGATCTGCAGCAGCGGCCGCTGGGAGCCGATCAGCGTCGCGTCGGGGTTGAGCCGGCCGCCCAGCTTCACGCCGAAGTACAGGATCGTCAGCACCCCGATGACGATGCCGACGAAGAAGTACATGACCTCCAGCAGGCGCGCGGAGGCGGTGATGTAGAAGCCGGTGAGCCCGTCCTGTACGCCCGCGACGAGGGCCCGCCCGGGCAGCAGCGCGAACAGTCCACCGGTGACGACGGCGGACGCCGCGACGTCGACGTGGGCGAGCGCGAACGCCACCCCGATCGCGGCCGGCGGCATCGCGGCGATCATGAACTGGTAGAACTCCGGCAGCCCCCGCCCCGCGCACAGCCACGCCAGCCGGTCGCCGAGCATCGCGCCGATCGCGGCCGCCACGAACACCAGGTAGTCACCGCCGACGAGCACCGAGGCGGCCCCGGCGAGCAGCCCGCTCGCACCGGTCAGCGCCCAGCCGGGGTACGGGTGCCGGTTGCGGCGGATCTCCGCGAGCCGCCGGTAGGCCTCCTCCAGGGAGACATGGGTCTCGGGGTCGGTGAGGTCGTCCACGAGCCGGAAGACGGCGGCCAGCCGCGTGTAGTCGGTTCCGCGCCGCCGTACCGTCCGGGACGCCGTCACCGGGTCGTCGACCAGCGAGGGCTGGTAGGAGATCGCCAGCAGCGTGAAGGTGACGCCAGGCTCGCAGCGGTCGAGCCCGTACGACCGGCAGACCGCGAACATCGCGGCCTCCACGTCCTCCGCGCCCTCGCCGCCCGCCAGCAGCAACTCCCCGATACGCAGCGTCAGGTCGAGCACGCGCGGAACGGCTGGCCCGCCCTCCTCGGCCTTCTGCACCGGCTCCGGCGCCGGCCGCTCGGCCACCGGCATGCGCAGCATCGTGCGCATCCGGTCCTGCCACGGCGCGTCCTTGACGAGACTGACCGTGGGGAACCCGGAGGCGGGCGTGAAGGCGGCCGGAGCGTCGTAGGCGCTGAAGGTGCTCGGCATGGTGAACGCCGAGCCCTCCGGCTCGCCGGGCACCGGCTGCGACGTCGCCAGCCCCTTCGGCACCACGAACTCGGACGTGGTCTCGGGCTCGACGCCGGCCTCGGGGACCGCGATGCCCGCCGGAAGGGCGAACTCGGACGTGATCTCCGGGTCGTACCGCGCCTCGTCCGACCGGGGCTTGCGGTCGTCCTCCTCCGTCACCGTCGTAACGCTCCCTGGAACGACAACTTCACTTACGCCTCAGTATGCGCATGACCACACAGCGGCCACCAAAAACCCGCCCGTGCGGGCCGGTGGACCCGCTGCGGACACGAAAAACGGGCCTCACGCGTGCGTGCGGCCCGTTTCCCGTGCGCGGACTGGATCAGTGACCGCCCTGCTCCTTGAAGCGCTTGTAAGACCGCTCGATCTCCACCTCGGCGTCGGTGCGGCCCACCCAGTTGGCGCCCTCGACGGACTTGCCGGGCTCCAGGTCCTTGTAGACCTCGAAGAAGTGCTGGATCTCCAGGCGGTCGAACTCCGACACGTGGTGGATGTCGCGCAGGTGCTCCACGCGCGGGTCGGTGGCCGGGACGCACAGCAGCTTGTCGTCGCCGCCGGCCTCGTCGGTCATCCGGAACATGCCGATCGCGCGGCACTTGATGAGGCAGCCCGGGAACGTCGGCTCCTCCAGGATGACCAGCGCGTCCAGCGGGTCGCCGTCCTCGCCGAGGGTGTTCTCGACGAAGCCGTAGTCGGCCGGGTAGGCGGTCGAGGTGAAGAGACGACGGTCCAGGCGGATCCGACCGGTCTCGTGGTCCACCTCGTACTTGTTCCGCGAACCCTTCGGGATCTCGATCGTGACGTCGAACTCCACCGGTGGCTCCTCCATGATCAACACATAGTTCTGGTGGTTAAGTGTCCCTCACGCTGGTGTGTGATCGCGAAAGGGGCTGGTGGTCGTGCCAGAGCTGAGGCCTTGGCAGTCCGCGAAACCGCGTGTGCGGAAGATCGCGAGTGCCGTGCGTCCGCGTCTGACACGCGTGGTGACCGCCACGAAACCGCAGGTCACGCGGTTGGCGCGGGCCGTGGGGCCGCAGTTGGCACGCATCGGGCGCGTGACCGGACCCCGGCCGCGCACTCTGGTCCGCCCCCCTCGTCCTCGGACCTTCAGGACCTGGCAGTACACCGCGGGCGCCGCCACGGCCGGGCTCGCGCTGGCCGCCGGTGCGGTGACCGCGGCGGGCCCGTGGGACGCCGACGGTCAGCGTACGGCCGAGCGGAACCGGGCCGCCGCTCTGGAACGGACGGGTGGCGCAGATCACGGTTCCGACTCCGTTGCGAGAGAACCCAGCCCCGCGCCCAGCGCCGGATCCGTCCTGACGGGCCTCGGCGCCGCCACGAACACCGTGAAGTCGGCGCCGAGCGGTGAGCCCGCCGGAATCACCGGAACGGCCGTCACGGACCTCCTGGGGCCCCTCCTGGACGCCTCGGCGCTCGGTGACACCCGCACCGCCGTGGTCGTCGACGTGGCCACCGGCGGGCGCCTCTACGGCGCCGGCGCCGACACCGCCCTCACGCCCGCCTCCACCACCAAGATCGCCACCGCCGTCGCCGCCCTCTCCGCGCTCGGCCCCGACCACCGCATCACCACGCGCGTGGCCCTCGAACCCGGCACCAGGGAAGTCGTCCTCGTCGGCGGCGGCGACCCCACCCTGACCGCCCGCAAGAACGCCGGCAGCTGGGCCAGCCTGCGCACCCTCGCCACCGAGACGGCCAGATCACTGACCGCGCGGGGCATCAAACAGATCACGCTCTCGTACGACACCACGCTCTACAGCGGCCCCGACCTGCACCCCATCGGCGTCAACGACAACCTCGCGCGCGTGAGCCCCCTCATGGCCGACGAGGCCCGCACCGACGACTCCGTCGAGGGGCCGGTGGCCCGGGTGAGCGACCCGGCGGCCGCCGCGGCACAGAAGTTCGCCGGCTTCCTGGCCGAGGCCGGCATCAAGACCTCGGCGCCCGGCACCTCCAAGGCGAGCAGCCGGGCCGACACCCTCGCCACCGTCTCCTCGCCGCCGCTGTCCGCGATCGTCGAGCGCATGCTGACCAACAGCGACAACGACATCGCTGAGGCCCTGGCCCGCCAGACCGCGCTCGCGAGCGGCAAGGTGGCCAGCTTCGACGGGGGAGCCGCCGCGATCGACGCCCAACTCACCAAGCTGGGCCTGCCGATGACCGGCGCCTCCTTCCACGACGGCAGCGGCCTGAACCGTGACGACCGGCTGACGGCGAACCTGCTCACCGCCCTGCTCGTCAAGGCCGCCGACGCGGACCGGCCGGGCCTGCGCCCGGTCCTCACCGGCCTCCCGGTGGCCGGCTTCACGGGCACCCTGAGCAGCCGCTACACCAACGGCGCGGCCGGCGTCGTACGCGCGAAGACCGGCACCCTGACCGGCGTCAACACCCTGGCGGGCACGGTCGTCGACAAGGACGGCCGCCTGCTGGCGTTCGCCTTCCTCGCGGCGGACACGACGAGTCCGCAGGAGGCCCAGGAGGCACTGGACCGGACGGCGACGGCGCTGGCGGGCCTGTGAACCGCGGCGCCCGGCCGCCGTGGACCGACGCCCGCATCGGCCGGCGCAAGCACCACCGACCCCGCCCACCGCACAAAACAGCCGCACCTCCACCAACCTCCACGGCCTGCCCCAAGTGGGAGCGCTAACGTACGGTTGACGCATGACGAGCATCGGTGGCGCTGCTTCTTCTGGGATGGTCGACTGGAATCTCGCGGTGGCGACCGCGACCCGGCTCGTGCGGCCGGGCCCCGAGGTGAGCCGCGACGAGGCCCGGGCCATCGTCGCGGAGCTGCGGCGGCACGCGAAGGCCTCGGAGGAACACGTCCGGGGCTTCACTCGTATGGGCAACGACGACATCCACGACACCCCCGTCCTGGTGGTGGACCGCCCGGGCTGGGTGAAGGCGAACGTCGCCGGGTTCCGCGAACTCCTCAAGCCGCTGCTGGACAAGATGCAGGAGCGGCGGGCCGGCAGCCCGGGCGGCGCGGTCCTGGGCGCGGTCGGCGGCAAGGTCACCGGCGTGGAACTCGGCATGCTGCTGTCGTTCCTGTCCTCCCGGGTGCTCGGCCAGTACGAGACCTTCGCCCCCGCCTCCCGCGACCTCCCCGCGGACGAGCACGGCGGCGGACGGCTGCTGCTGGTCGCCCCGAACATCGTCCACGTGGAGCGCGAACTCGACGTACAGCCCCATGACTTCCGCCTGTGGGTGTGCCTGCACGAGGAGACGCACCGCACCCAGTTCACGGCGGTGCCGTGGCTGCGCGCCCATCTGGAGGGCGAGATCCAGGGGTTCCTGTCGGAGACCGACGTCGACCCGATGACCGTCCTCGAACGGATCCGGGACGCCGCC
Source organism: Streptomyces sp. NPDC031497 (assembly GCF_055580905.1). NCBI lineage: Bacteria > Bacillati > Actinomycetota > Actinomycetes > Kitasatosporales > Streptomycetaceae > Streptomyces > Streptomyces sp. NPDC031497. Next base: position 64,866 of record NZ_JBVIKO010000026.1, on the reverse strand, counting down.
CAGTCGCTCGCCGGGAGCCGCCCCGAGGCCGAGGAGGACGACGGCGGACGGTCGTTCGTCGAACTCGTCCAGACCCCGGCCCAGCGCGAGATCCTCGGCCGGCTCACCGCCGTCATGTCCCTCCTGGAGGGCCACGCCGACTTCGTCATGGACGGGGTCGGACCGGCGGTCGTACCGACCGTCGCCGAGATCCGGGAGAAGTTCCAGCAGCGGCGCGCCAAGGGTGCCTCCCGGCTGGACATGACCCTGCGCAAGCTGCTCGGCCTGGACGCCAAACTCCGCCAGTACCGGGACGGCGAGCGGTTCGTCCGGGGCGTCGTCGAACAGGTCGGCATGGACGGCTTCAACCGGGTGTGGACCTCCCCGAACACCCTGCCGACCAAGGCCGAGATCGCCAAACCGGCGGACTGGGTCGCGCGGGTGCATCGCAAGGCCGAGTCGTGAACCGACGCAGGTGTGGTGAATCGGATCCCGCCTACGGCAGGCGAACGCCCCTCCAATCACCCGTCCGAGGGACCGTGAGCGATGGGTAGGCGTGCGATGCTCGGGGAACGGCCCGGTTCTGTCACCATCTACACACTCTGAGTGACCGATCTCGGGTTCACCCCCCGAAAACTTCATGAAGGGAACCGGACATGGGTCCCCATCCTGCGGTCGCGGCGATACGCCTGGCGGTCCGCCGCGTCCTCCACGACATCCTCACCGACACCAGCCGATGCAGCCGTACCACCGGTGAGCGCGCCGGTGGGCGCATCGTCGCGCGCCTCACGCGCCCCGTCGGAGACATCCCGGAACAGTCACCGAACGAGCGGCCCCCCTCCCCGCTCGTCCTCGTGGCCTGCTCCGGCGGCGCCGACTCGATGGCGCTCGCCTCCGCCCTCGCCTTCGAGGCCCCCAAACTCGGCGTCCGCGCGGGCGGCATCACCGTCGACCACGGCCTGCAGCCCGGCTCCGACCTGCGGGCCGAAGAGGTCGTCCTACGGCTGCGCGAACTCGGCCTGGATCCGGCCGAGTCGATCACCGTGATCGTCGGCCGCGACGGCGGGCCCGAGGCCGCCGCCCGGGACGCCCGCTACGCCGCCCTGGACGCCGCCGCCGAGCGGCACGGCGCCACCGCGGTCCTGCTCGGCCACACCAGAGACGACCAGGCCGAAACCGTCCTGCTCGGCCTCGCCCGCGGTTCGGGCATCCGCTCCCTGTCCGGAATGGCCGCGGTCTCGGGGGCCGACGGCCGTTACCGCCGCCCGTTCCTCCAGCTGGACCGGCAGACCGCCCGCAAGGCCTGCATGGTCCAGTCCCTGCCGGTCTGGGACGACCCGCACAACGCGGACCCGGCCTACACCCGCTCCCGGCTCCGCCACGAGGGCCTGCCCGCGCTGGAGAAAGCCCTGGGCAAGGGCGTCGTCGAGGCCCTTGCCCGTACCGCCCAGCTATCCCGGGACGACGCCGACGCCCTGGACACCTGGGCCAGCCAGGCCGAGGCCTCCGTACGGGACGCCGCGGGTCTGCTGGAGTGCGCCAAGCTCTACGCCCTGCCGCCCGCCGTCCGCCGCCGGATCCTGCGCCGCGCGGCCATCGAGGCGGGCGCACCGGCCGGTTCGCTCTTCGCCCGGCACATCGAGGAAGTCGACCGGCTGATCACCGGCTGGCGCGGCCAGGGAGCCATCAATCTCCCCGGCAAGGTCGTGGCTCAGCGCCAGGGTGGCAGACTGGTGATCCGGCAAGGCTGATTCCGTACCCCCCGGGGTCCGGGCTCCGCCGGTGGGACGACCGAAAGTGATGCGGGTGGACGCGAAAGACATGGGTGCCGATCTCCAGCGGGTACTCATCACCAAGGAAGAGATCGACGCGAAGCTGGTCGAGCTGGCCGCGAAGATCGACGCGGAGTACGCGGGCAAGGACCTGCTCATCGTCGGCGTCCTCAAGGGCGCCGTGATGGTCATGGCAGACCTCGCCCGGGCGCTGTCCACCCCTGTCACCATGGACTGGATGGCCGTGTCCTCCTACGGCGCGGGCACCCAGTCCTCCGGTGTGGTGCGGATCCTCAAGGACCTCGACACGGACATCAAGGGTCGGCACGTCCTGATCGTCGAGGACATCATCGACTCCGGACTGACCCTGTCCTGGCTGATCAACAACCTCGGCTCCCGCGAGCCCGAGACCCTGAAGATCTGCACCCTGCTGCGCAAGCCGGACGCGGCCAAGGTGGCCATCGACGTCGAGTGGGTCGGGTTCGACATTCCCAACGAGTTCGTCGTCGGCTACGGCCTCGACTATGCCGAGAAGTACCGCAATCTTCCATTCGTCGGTACGCTCGCGCCTCACGTCTACGGCGGCTGAACCCCGGCTGAGACGCCGGAGGGTCCACTTGCGTAAGACGATCGGGAACCCCAGCGGGTTTCGCGCCGTTGGAGCATGCAGAGACGGGTTTACCAGTCGTCCGAGTCGCTCCGTGCGGCTTCGGGCACTCATGCTGGGGTACCGTCAGAAGAACTGTCTTATCAAACTCACTATGGCAGGAGGGACGGGGCGACACGCTCCGTATGGATGGACGTGAAGCGATACTTCCGTGGGCCGGTCATGTGGATCGTGCTGGCCGTCCTTGCCGTGGTCGTGTTGATGCAGGTCGTCGGCTCGTCCGGCGGCTACAAGACGGTAGACACCGGCCAAGTCGTGGCGGCGATCAACAACAACAAGGTGGAATCGGCGAAGCTGACCACCGGTGACGAGCAGACCATCAAGGTCACGCTCAAGAACGGCGAGAAGGTCGACGGCAGCTCGAAGATCCAGGCGAGCTACATCGGCGACCAGGGCGTGACCATCGCCAACACCCTGCAAGGCAAGTTCCAGGACAAGCAGATCCCCGACGGTTACACCGTCTCGCCGACCAAGCAGAACGCCTTCGTCGGTGTCCTGCTCTCCCTGCTCCCCTTCGTCCTCATCGTCGTCGTCTTCCTGTTCCTGATGAATCAGATGCAGGGCGGCGGCTCCCGGGTCATGAACTTCGGCAAGTCCAAGGCGAAGCTCATCACCAAGGACACCCCGAAGACGACGTTCGCGGACGTCGCGGGCTGTGACGAGGCCGTCGAGGAACTCCACGAGATCAAGGAATTCCTCCAGGAGCCGGCCAAGTTCCAGGCGGTCGGCGCCAAGATCCCCAAGGGCGTGCTCCTCTACGGCCGTCCCGGCACCGGCAAGACGCTGCTCGCGCGCGCCGTCGCCGGCGAGGCGGGGGTGCCGTTCTACTCGATCTCCGGTTCCGACTTCGTCGAGATGTTCGTCGGTGTCGGTGCCTCCCGGGTCCGCGACCTCTTCGAGCAGGCCAAGGCGAACGCCCCGGCGATCGTCTTCGTCGACGAGATCGACGCGGTCGGCCGCCATCGCGGCGCCGGCCTCGGCGGCGGTCACGACGAGCGCGAGCAGACCCTGAACCAGCTGCTCGTCGAGATGGACGGCTTCGACGTCAAGGGCGGTGTGATTCTCATCGCCGCGACGAACCGGCCCGACATCCTCGACCCGGCGCTGCTGCGCCCGGGCCGTTTCGACCGCCAGATCGCGGTCGACCCGCCGGACCTGCTGGGCCGTCTGGAGATCCTCAAGGTCCACCAGAAGGGCAAGCCGGTCGCGCCCGACGTCGACCTCGCGGCGGTCGCCCGCCGCACGCCGGGCTTCACCGGCGCGGACCTGTCGAACGTGCTGAACGAGGCGGCGCTGCTCACGGCCCGCAGCGACCGCAAGCTCATCGACAACCAGATGCTCGACGAGGCGATCGACCGCGTGGTCGCGGGCCCGCAGAAGCGGACCCGGATCATGTCGGACAAGGAGAAGAAGATCACCGCGTACCACGAGGGCGGCCACGCCCTGGTCGCGGCGGCTTCCCCCAACTCCGACCCGGTCCACAAGATCACGATCTTGTCCCGCGGCCGGGCTCTCGGCTACACGATGGTGCTGCCGGACGAGGACAAGTACTCGACCACGCGCAACGAGATGCTCGACCAGCTCGCCTACATGATGGGCGGCCGCGCGGCCGAGGAACTGGTCTTCCACGACCCGACCACCGGCGCCGCCAACGACATCGAGAAGGCCACGGCCACCGCCCGCGCGATGGTCACCCAGTACGGCATGACCGAGCGTCTCGGCGCGATCAAGTTCGGCGGCGACAACACCGAGCCCTTCCTCGGCCGTGAGATGTCCCACCAGCGCGACTACTCGGAAGAGGTCGCCGCCCTGGTGGACGAGGAAGTCAAGAAGCTCATCGAGAACGCTCACAACGAAGCCTGGGAGATCCTGGTCGAGAACCGCGACGTCCTCGACAACCTGGTGCTCCAGCTCCTGGAGAAGGAGACCCTGGGCAAGGAGGAGATCGCCGAGATCTTCTCGGCGCTCCACAAGCGGCCCGCGCGGCCCGCGTGGACCGGCTCCTCCCGCCGTACGCCGTCCACCCGCCCGCCGGTGCTCTCCCCGAGGGAGCTCGCACTGACGAACGGGGCGAACGGCGCGACGCCGGCGATCAGCACCGCGAAGTCCACGGCGGCCGAGTCCGCCCCGGCGGTCGAGAAGGCCCCGGAGGACCGTCCCGAGAGCTGACTCACACCGGTCTCGCCTGGCTCGGAATGGATGCCGCGCCCCCCAGGATCTAGCCTGGGGGGCGCGGCATTCCGGTATGCCCGCAGATGAGGCGCGTGACCCACAGGCGCCCTCCCTAAGGAACGAGGCACCCAGATGACCGACCCCGTGACCCTGGACGGCGAGGGCACCATCGGTGAATTCGACGAGAAACGCGCCGAGAACGCCGTACGTGAACTCCTGATCGCGGTGGGCGAGGACCCCGACCGTGAAGGGCTCCGGGAGACTCCGGCGCGGGTGGCGCGGGCGTACCGCGAGCTGCTGGCCGGGAACTACCAGCAGCCCGAAGAGGTCCTGACGACGACGTTCGACCTCGGGCACGACGAGATGGTCCTGGTCAAGGACATCGAGATCGTCAGCCTGTGCGAGCACCACATGCTGCCGTTCCACGGCGTCGCCCATGTCGGCTACATCCCGGCGGAGACCGGCAAGATCACGGGCTTGTCCAAGCTCGCGCGCCTGGTCGAGGTGTTCGCCCGCCGTCTGCAGGTGCAGGAACGTCTCACCACGCAGGTCGCCGACTCCCTGATGCGGATCCTGGAGGCCCGGGGTGTGATCGTCGTCGTCGAGGCGGAGCACATGTGCATGTCGGTCCGGGGCATCCGCAAGCCGGGCGCCAAGACGACGACGTCGGCGGTCCGAGGCCAGCTCCGGGACGCCACGACGCGCGCCGAGGCGATGAGCCTGATACTGGCGCGCTGACCTTCCCCGGGCGGGGCTCAGGCGACGGGCTCGGCCCCGCTGTGGTGGTTGTCGTCGTCCTCCGGGAGCTTGCACACCCGCTCCAGGAACACCGCCGCCGCTATGACACCGATGCCGGCGACCACCGAGAAGGCCGCGTAGAGGGCCTGGTCGCGGCGGGTGGGGAGGTCGAGGAGTTCCAGGAGGAAGACGCCGGTGCCGCCGTACATGCCGGCGACGAGGGCGGCGACGAGGGCGCTGGCCTGGCCGAAGACGACCGCGCGGGCGGCCATCAGGGGGTCGACACCCTTGGCCCCGGGGCGGCGCTCGCGCTGGGCCTTGAGGCGCGCGCGCAGCGACAGCGCCGTGGAGAGCAGGACCACGGCGATCAGGGCGAGGACGATCGGGGCGGCCACCGGCACGCTGGGGAGGGTCCCCACCGAGTTCCACAGGCGGGCCCCCGCCCAGGAGAGCACCCCGGCCACGACGAAGACGCCGGCCAGCACCCTGATCCGCAGCTCTTTCACTGTGTTCCTTCAGCTCCCCCGCAGTGATGTGGTCGTGTCGACCTTAACGACTACTCGGGCAGTCGGAGTTCCAGGTCCGCACGTGCTTCCACACCGTGCCGGGTGACGACCGCCAGCAAGTCGGCGATCGTGCCGCGGCCGGGCAGCTGCGCCTCGGGGTCGACGTCGTACCAGGGGGCCAGCACGAAGGCGCGCTCATGGGCCCGCGGGTGCGGGAGGGTCAGCTGCGGATCGTCGGAGACGACGTCCGCGTACGCGACGATGTCGACGTCCAGGGTGCGCGGCCCCCAGTGCTCGTCCCGCACCCGGTTGAACGCCTCCTCCACCGCGTGCGCCCGCTCCAGCAGCGAGGACGGCGGGAGGGTGGTCTTCAGCACCACGATCGCGTTGTAGTACGTCGGCTGGCTGCCGGGTTCGACGCCCCACGGCTCCGTCTCGTACACCGGCGACACGGCCTTGATGCGGACGCCCGGGGTGTCCTCCAGGGCGTCGATGGCGCCCTGCAGGGTCTCCAGGCGGTTGCCGAGATTGGAGCCGAGGGCGACCACGGCGCGTTTGGGGTTGGAGAGGGTGGTGTCGGCGGCGTCGACCTGCTCGACGACGGAGGCGGGCACCGGCTGGACAGTCGGGTCGCTGGGACCCCGCAGGGAGGATGCGGTCATACTCGGCTCCGGGTGATGGTGACGGTGACGTCGTCGAAGGGGACGGAGATGGGCGCGTCCGGCTTGTGGACCTGGACCTCGACCTCTCTTACCCCCTCGTGCTTGAGGCAGACCTGGGCGATCCGCTCGGCGAGCGTCTCGATCAGGTTCACCGGCTCCCCCTCGACCACGGCGACGACCTCTTCGGCCACCACGCCGTAGTGCACGGTCTTCGTCAGGTCGTCGTCGGCCGCCGCAGGCCGGGTGTCCAGCCCAAGGACGAGGTCCACGAGGAAGGTCTGGCCCTCCTCGCGCTCCTTGGGGAAGACACCGTGGTGCCCGCGGGCCTTCAGGCCGCGCAGCGCGACACGATCCACGCGAATCACTCCTGCAATCGTCGGTAACGGCGAGGTCGCATCGTGTGCGGGCGATCGACCGGCCTCAGACGAATCTACCTGCGAGCACTGACAGAGCCGGGACACGGGGCGGCGGCCCGTGCCGGGGGCGCCAGGGTTCATCGCGCGTTTTCCCTGGAGAACCCGGCGGCTCACGGGCCGGTAGCCGGACCTACCGGCGAGTTCGTGATTCCAGCCACTCCTTGCGCCACGCGGACCGCGCGGCCGGCGCGGCCGCTCAGGAGGGCGTGTCGTCGTCCTCGTCCTCGTCGGTCTCGGACAGCACCGGGGAGGCGTGGTGGGACCAGAGCTTCCAGCCGTCCGGGGTACGCCGGAACACGTTCGTGGCGACGACCAGCTGCCCCACCAGCGGGCCGAGCTCCTGCCCGCCCGTGGGGGCCGGGCCGCCGCTGAGGATGTTCTCCGTGCAGGTCACCAGGGCCGTGTCGCCGGTGACGGAGACGTGCACATCGGTGAGGAAGAACTGGATGTAGTCGGTGTTCGCCATGATCAGCGCGTACGACCGCAGGACCTCGCCGCGGCCGGTCAGCACCGGCCAGCCCGGGTGCACGCAGGAGACCACGCCGCTGTCCGCCGGATCGTGGTACTCCTCGTCGACGCCCAGGTCGGCGGGGGTGAGCCAGAGGCCGGACACCGCTTCGAAATCGGCGCGCTCCAGCGCCTCGTAGAAGGCCGTGTTGGCGGCCTCGACCTGCTCGACGTCGGTGTGGGGGGCGCTCACCGGGCTCCCTCTGCGCGGCGGGGAGGGCGGGGAGGGTTCTGCGAGGCGTGCGCGGGCTGTGAGGCCGGCGAGGCGTGTGCGGGTTGCGCGGCCGACGAGGCATGCGAGGCGTGCGCCGGTTGTGAGGTGTGCGCGCCCGGCGTGTCCGGTCCCGTGCGCGCCCTCTCTATGGTGCGCGCGACCTCTATGGCGCGCGCGACCCGAACCGCGTCGGCCGTGGCGCGCACCTCGTGCACGCGCACCGCCCACGCGCCGGCGTGCGCCGCGAGGGCGGAGACGGCGGCCGTCGCCGCGTCGCGCTCCCTGGCCGGCGGGGGCGCCCCCTCGGGCCCGGCCAGGACCCGGCCGAGGAACCGTTTGCGGGAGGCGGCGACGAGTACCGGGTGCCCGAGGGCGTGCAGCCGGTCGAGGTGGGCCAGCAGGGTCAGATCGTGCTCGGAGTCCTTGGAGAAGCCGAGGCCGGGGTCGACGATGATGCGGTCGGGGGAGATGCCGCCGGCCAGGACGGCGTCCACGCGCGCGTGCAGTTCGTCGAGGACTTCGGCGACGACGTCGTCGTACACGCCCCGGACGTTGCCGCCCTCCAGGAAGCCGCGCCAGTGCATGACGACGAAGGGGGCGCCCGACTCGGCGACGACGGGGATCATGTCGGGGTCGGCGAGGCCGCCGCTGACGTCGTTGACGAGGGCCGCGCCGGCGGCGAGGGCCTGCTGGGCGACGCGGGCGCGCATGGTGTCGACGGAGACGACGACGCCCTCGGCGGCGAGGCCGCGGACGACCGGGATGACACGGCGCAGTTCCTCGTCCTCGTCGACACGGGTGGCGCCGGGGCGGGTGGACTCACCGCCGACGTCGACGAGGTCGGCGCCCTCGGTGACGAGGTCGAGTCCGTGCTTGACGGCGATCGTCGTGTCGAACCAGCGGCCGCCGTCGGAGAAGGAGTCGGGGGTGACGTTCACGACCCCCATGACCGCGCACCGGTCCCATGCCGGAAGCCCTGTCACCTGGCCACGTCCGCTGTGGTTGCTCATACGTTCAGCGTAGGCCCAGGTTACGGCGGCCTCGCCGTGCGGCCTTCGGGTGGGCCCGAGCGGAGCCCGCGGGCTGGAGGGGGAGGGGCGTCCGCTCGGGCCGGTCATGCGGTCATGCCGCCCGTATGCCATGTTCGGCTACGCCGTGGGCGCAGGGGCGGGCGGCCGGGGTGCCGCGGCGCAGGAAGCGCGGCAGCGGGAGGGCGAGGTTGACGAAGCCCTCGGCCTGCATGGCGGCGAGACCGATCCGCGGGAGGTCGCCGGAGGCCCGGTAGACCACGAAGCGCGGCTCCCAGCGCGGCTGGAACTTGGCGTTGAACTTGTACAGCGACTCGATCTGGAACCAGCGCGACAGGAAGACCAGCAGCCCGCGCCAGGCGCGCAGCACCGGGCCCGCGCCGATCTTCTCGCCCCGCGCGAGCGCCGAGCGGAACATCGCGAAGTTGAGCGAGACCCGGGTGATGCCGAGCTTCGGGGCGGCCTGGAGGGCGGCCACGATGAGCAGTTCGTTCATCCCAGGGTCGGCCGCGCGGTCGCGGCGCATCAGGTCGAGGGAGACGCCGTCGGTGCCCCAGGGCACGAAGTGCAGGATCGCCTTGAGGTCGCCGTAGGGACCGGGCGTCTCGTCGGCCTTGTGGGCGGTGGCGATCAGGCAGTCGCCGTCGGCGGCGTCGCCGATGCGGCCCAGGGCCATCGAGAAGCCGCGCTCGGTGTCGGTGCCGCGCCAGTCCTCCGCCGCCCGGCGGATGCGGTCCAGTTCGGCCTCGCCGAGGTCACGGATGCGCCGCACCCGGGTTTCGTAGCCGGCCCGCTCGATGCGCTTGACCATCTGGCGCACGTTGCGCATCGCGCGTCCGGCGAGCGAGAAATCCGCTACGTCCACCACCGCCTCGTCGCCCAGTTCGAGGGCGTCCAGGCCGGTCTCCCGGGTCCACACCTCGCCGCCCGTCTCCGAGCAGCCCATCACGGCGGGGGTCCAGGAGTGGGCCTTGGCCTCGTCCATGAAGCGTTCGATGGCGCCGGGCCAGGCCTCCACGTCGCCGATCGGGTCGCCGCTGGCGAGCATCACGCCGGAGACCACGCGGTAGGTGACCGCCGCCTTGCCGCTGGGCGAGAAGACCACCGCCTTGTCGCGGCGGAGCGCGAAGTGGCCGAGGGAGTCGCGGGCGCCGTGTTTCTCCAGGAGGGCGCGCAGGCCGGCCTCGTCCTCCGCGGTGAGATGCGCGGCGGGGTGCTCGGGGCGGAAGGCGAGGTAGATGGTGGTGACCGCGGTGATCAGGCCGAGGGCGCCGAGCGAGAAGGCGACCGTCCAGGAGGTGGATCCCTCGTAGTCGACGGGGCCTTCGAAGCCGAACAGGCCGTACAGGACGTGGGTGATGCGGTCGGCCAGGCTCGGGTCGCCGATCGTGCGCTTCGGGTGGGCGCTGACGACGACCAGCCCGAGGGCGAGCGAACCGGCGCTCATGAGAACGAAGTTGGCGAGCGCGCGCCACCGGCTGCGCGGATCCGGCAGTGCCTTGAACTCGTCACGGTGGAGCACCAGGGGCACGAACAGCGCCAGCGAGATCAGGGCGCCGATGAGCGAGTGCCGGTACACGAACTGCGACACCGCGCCGGCCGGCAGGAGCGCGACCGCGGCCCGCCACGCCCGGCGCTTGCGCCGCTTGAGCCCGTGCGCGAGCAGCAGCAACAGCACGCCCACGCTGAGCGAGAGCGCGGCGGCGAACGGCCCCAGCGACCCGGGCAGTACCTCGGCCATGGCGTGCATACGGCTGTGCCGGAAGCGCGGGAACACACCCGCGGCGATGTCCAGGACGCCTACGACCGCGCACGCCCTGCCGACCAGAGCGGGGACCGCCTCAGGGCGCGGACCACGGACTATGCGCCGCGCCCGGCTTGATCGGCCCGGAACCCCGCCCGACATTTCCCCATCTATCCTGACAGACATCGCATCCCGTAGTTCTGCGAGAGACCTTGGATCCGGGCCCGATTCGGGCATCCGGCGACATTGCGCCCTCTAGGACGGTGTCTCGGGGGGAGAGGTTCACTCCCCATCGGAAAGCCGGGTCAAAGGCCAAGGAAAGTCCGGGGCAAGCCTCGCTGAAAGCGGCGGTCGTCACGGGGGAAAGCGCAGGCAGGGAGCACCTCATGGGACTCACGAGCGATAAAACGCTGGCATTGGCGATCCTGTTCGCCGTACTGCTGTTCGCCGGCACGGTGTGGTTGTGGCCCCGGCTGTCCCGCCGGAACTGGCAGGCCGTCAGCGGTCGCGTCGGCCTTCTCCTGGCCACGCAGACGGTGCTCTTCGCATGCCTCGGGATAGCGGCCAACCAGTCCTTCGGTTTCTACGCCAGCTGGGCAGACCTGTTCGGCAGGGAGACGGACCAGGGTGTCGTTGTCGACCACGCGGTGGGCGGCGCGGGCGGCGGCCCGCTCCACGTGATCGCCACCTCCCGCGTGCACGGCGCCCCCGGTGTGCAGCCACAGTCGGCCGGTCAGATCCAGCAGGTCGACATCGTCGGCCGAACGACCCACATCGCCACGCCCGCCTACGTGTACCTGCCGCCGGAGTACTTCCAGCCGCAGTACCGCACCCGCACGTTCCCGGTGACGGTCGTCCTCACCGGCTACCCGGGCACCGCGCGGTCGCTCGTCGACAAACTGCACTACCCGCGTACGGCACAGCAACTGGCCAAGGACGGGCGGATGCGGCCGATGATCCTGGTGATGCTGCGGCCCACGGTCGCACCGCCCCGGGACACCGAGTGCGTGGACGTCCCGGGGGGCCCGCGGAGCGAGAGCTTCTTCGCCAAGGACCTGCCCGACGCTGTGGCCGCGCACTACAGGGTCGGCGGGAAGCCGGGAAGCTGGGGGATCGTCGGAGACTCGACCGGCGGCTACTGCGCGCTCAAGCTGGCGATGCACCACCCCGGCGTGTACGCGGCCGGCGCGGGCCTGTCCCCGTACTACAAGGCGCCCGTCGACCCCACGACCGGTGATCTCTTCCAGGGCGACGGAGAACTTCGCGACCGCGCGAACCTGTGGTGGCTCCTCGGGCACGAACCCGCTCCGGACACGTCCTTGCTGGTCACCAGCAGCAGAATCGGAGAGACCAATTACAAGGACACGCTGAAATTCATCGCGCGCGTGCAGGCCACGAACCTGACCCGGATCTCGTCGATCATCCTCGACAGCGGCGGCCACAACTTCAACACCTGGCGCCGCGAGATCCCCGCGACGCTCCAGTGGATCAGCGGCCGATTGAGTGACCGCTGACCCCGGTCTCCGGCGATGCCGTGTGAAGACTTCGTTGTCGCCGTGTTTTTACGGCCCGGGGCACCACGATTCGCCTACGCGCGGTAAGTTTCTGGCCATGCCACGTGGACGTCACCGTCATTCCCCGCCTTTGCACAGGCTGTTGCCTCCCTCGGCGATCGCCGGTGTCTCCCTCGTCTGCGCGCTGGGCCCCTGGTTGTTCTCCCAACCGACGGCCCTGCGCACGCTGGCCGCGATAGCCGCGGCGACCGCGGCCGTCGGTGCGGCCGTGATGCGCCGCTGGGACACCGAGGCGGGCAAGCAGGTGGCCGACCTGTCACGCGCGCGTGCGAGCGACGAGTGGCGCCACGAGGAGCGGATCGCCGAGCTGGAGACCGACCTCGAGGAGTCGCGGGAGCTGCGCGCCAAGCTGGAGCAGCGGCTGCGCGCGAAGCGGGCGGAGCTGGCGGGACTGCGCAACGAGCACGCGTCCCTGCTGCGCCGCTACGCCACCGCCGAGACCGAGCGCGCGAGCGCCCTGGAGGGCCGCCGGCTGCTGGAGATCGAGGCCACCGCGCCGTCGAACGCGCTGCCTGCCGCCCGGACCGCCGAAGAGGCGGAGGAGCTCGAATTGAGTGGCGAGGACGGTGCGGAGCTGGAGGTCGAGGAGACGACTCCCGCGGTCTTCTCCCCGGAGGGTTCCAAACTGTTCCTGCGGGCCAAGGTGGCATTGGCCCGCTTCGACGAGGGCGATGCCCCGGCGGCCGAGGCCGACACCGGCACCGAGGACGTGCCGGAGACGGCCGCCGCACCCGAGGCGCCGAAGAGCGAGTCCGCACCGGAGGACGAGGAACAGGGGCAGCCCGAGGCGGTCGACGGGCACACGCGCGCGGCCGCCGTCACCACCGCCGAGCCGGCGGACACCACCCCGGCGCCGACCGAGCAGGAAGCCCCCACCACGACGGCACCGTCCGTCAACTCCGTCAAGCCCAGCGGGCACTTCACGGTGCCGACCGCGGTGGCCGTGCTGCCGGCCGCACCCATCCCGCGTCCGCTGGTCACCGGCGGGTTCGACTTCTTCGGCACCCAGAAGGGCGCGTCCGCCGGCGGGCTGGAGTCCATGCACAACGAGGACCTCGCGGACGTCGTCGGCCAGGAGGCGCTCGCCCTCCACAAGGCCGAGTCCGAGGCCGAGTTCAAGCCCGCCGACCCGGAGACCCGGCGCGTCGGCCAGGTCATCGACCTGACCGCGCACGACGAGACCGAGCAGATCAACATCGGGGGCCTGCGCAGCGCCGCCTCCTGAACACCACCGGAAACCCGCGCCGGTCCTGAGCCGGGGCACCCGCCGGGTGCCCCGGCTCAAGCGTTCCCCGGTCCGTGTTCGGCCCGTGTTCGGCCCGTGTTCGGCCCGTCCTCGGCCCGTCCTCGGGCCTCCGCGCCGCCTCGGGTGCGTGCTCAGGCCATCCAGCGGTCCGGGCGGGCCGACCGGCGCCCCGTCCGGGACCGTTCGGCCTGCTCCCGCAGCAGCGACGCGGCCGCCTCCGCGTCCCGCAGACGGGCCGTCACGGTCTTGTCGGCCCCCGTGTCCACATGAACGTCCGCGAGCCGCCACAGCCGCTCCCAGGGCCCCTGCGTCAGCCGTACGCTCTGGACCTTGGCGTGCGGGACCAGCGCCAGGCGCCGGCGCAGCAGCCCGTGCCGCGCGGCGAACACCGTGTCCGTGACCGCGAGCCCGTACCCGCGCCACCACAACGGCACGCACCAGCCGGCCCGCCGGGGCGGCCGCGGCAGCTCACCGGGCACCGTCACACCGGGCAGCACACGCGCCACGACCGACTCGGCGACCGCGCGCGGGGCGACCGGCACCAGCACCGAGTTCGCCGACCCGGCCACGTCCAGTTCCACCCGCACCCAGTGCAGCGGCCGCCACAGCAGCGGCTCCACGATCCGCACGGTCTGCACCCGCCCCGGCGGCACCGTCTCGTGCGTCCGGTCGAGCAGCCCGTGGTCGATACGCAGCCCGTCCGGGGACTCCCCGAGCGTCCAGTCGTACTCCCCGACGAACCTCCCCACACTGGTCGTGGCCGCCGCGCCGAGCAGCGGCAGGGCGGTGGCGAGCACCGTCCACACACTGTGCGTGGCCAGCCACAGCACCGGCGGTACGACGAGGGCGGCGGCCAGGGAGCCCCAGGTGGCGCCCGTCAGCACGAGGGAGAGCGCGAGCTTGCCCGGCGGCACGCGCATCAGCTCGTGCGCCGGCGCCTCGCCGACTTCGCGCGCCGTCTCGGGCGCGAATCCGGCGGCGCGCGCCAGCAGTTCCGCACGGAGCGCACGCGCCTCGCCCTGCCCCAGGAAGGCCAGCTCGTCCTTCTTGTCGGTGCCGACGACATCGATGCGCAGCTTGGCGACGCCCGCCACGCGCGCGAGGAGCGGCTGGGTCACGTCGACGGCCTGGATCCGCTCCAGCCGGATGTGCGCGGTGCGTCGGAACAACAGGCCGGTGCGTATGCGCAGTTCGCTGTCGGTCACCGCGAAGTAGGTGAACCACCAGCTCAGGAAGCCGTATAGCGCGCCCGCCGTGACCAGGACGGCGAGTCCGGCCAGGAGCATGGTCGTGGTCAGCTTCGTCAGCTGCTCCTGGGCCTGGTTCGGGTCGTGCACCGCCCAGCCGGTGAGCACCGCGACCGGCGCCCACGCCCGCCGGAACGGCGTCACGGGATGCAGCCGCCGCTCGCCCACGGCCTTGGCGGGGCGTATGGCGCCGTCCACGCCGGGCGCGGTCACAGGCCCGCCGATCGGGCTTCACCGAGCTCGGTGAGCCGGTCGCGCAGCCGTTCCGCCTCGGCCGGGTCGAGGCCGGGGATGGCCGCGTCGGTGGCCGCGGCCGCGGTGTGCAGCTGCACGCTCGCCAGGCCGAAGTACCGCTCGACGGGCCCCGAGGTCACCTCCACCAGCTGCATCCGCCCGTACGGCACCACGGTCTCCTCGCGCCACAGCACACCACGGCTGATCAGCAGGTCGTCTTCGCGCTCGGCGTACCGCCAGGAACGCCAGTTGCGGCCGAGCAGCACCCAGCCCCAGGCCGCCACGGCCAGCGGCAGCAGCGCGAAGGCCGCCCACACCGGACCCGCGAGCAGACCCGTCAGCAGGCCCACGGCGAGCGTGAGCAGCCCCAGCCACACCACCAGCAGCAGCCTGCGCATCCGCAGCAGGCCGGGCGGCAGCCCTGCCCACACCGGTTCGGTCTCCGTCGCCCCGGCGCCGGCCGGGCTCCCCGTCTCCATGAGGTCAGCGTACGTACGAGAGACTGGGTCCATGACTCCTACGACGGAGACCACGGTCGGCATCGGCGGCGCCGCGGAGAGCACCGACATGGTGCTCAACATCGGCCCCCAGCATCCCTCCACGCACGGCGTGCTGCGCCTGAAGCTCGTGCTGGACGGCGAGCGGATCGTCTCCGCCGAGCCGGTGATCGGCTATATGCACCGCGGCGCGGAGAAGCTCTTCGAGGCGCGCGACTACCGGCAGATCATCATGCTCGCCAACCGCCACGACTGGCTGTCGGCCTTCTCCAACGAGCTGGGCGTCGTCCTCGCCGTCGAGCGCATGCTCGGCATGGAGGTGCCCGTCCGAGCGGTGTGGACGCGCACCCTGCTGGCCGAGCTGAACCGGGTGCTCAACCATCTGATGTTCCTCGGCTCCTACCCACTGGAGCTGGGCGGGATCACCCCGGTCTTCCACGCGTTCCGCGAGCGCGAGGAGCTCCAGAACGTCATGGAGGAGGTCTCCGGCGGGCGCATGCACTACATGTTCAACCGCGTCGGCGGCCTCAAGGAGGACCTCCCGGCCGACTGGACCGTACGCGCGCGTGCCGCCGTTTCCGCCGTCCGCTCCCGTATGGACGTCTTCGACGGCCTGGTCCTCGGCAACGAGATCTTCCGCGGGCGCACCCGGGGCGTGGGCACCCTCACGCCGGAGGCCGTGCACGCGTACGGCGTGAGCGGGCCCATCGCGCGCGCCTCGGGCGTCGACTTCGACCTGCGCCGGGACGAGCCCTATCTGGCCTACGGCGAGCTCCAGGACACCCTCCGGGTGGTCACCCGGACCGAGGGCGACTGCCTGGCCCGCTTCGAGTGCCTCCTGGAGCAGACCCACAACGCCCTGGACCTGGCCGACGCCTGCCTGGACCGGGTCGCCGAGCTGCCGCCGGGGCCGATCAACCAGCGGCTCCCCAAGGTCCTCAAGGCGCCCGAGGGCCACACCTACGCCTGGACCGAGAACCCCCTCGGCATCAACGGCTACTACCTCGTCAGCAAGGGCGAGAAGACCCCGTACCGGCTGAAGCTGCGCTCGGCGTCGTTCAACAACATCCAGGCGCTGATGGAGCTGCTGCCGGGGACGTTGGTGGCGGACATGGTCGCGATTCTGGGGTCGATGTTCTTCGTGGTGGGGGACATCGACAAGTAGGACGCGGGGTGTGTGTGGGGGCGGGGTTGTGCGGCGCGCGGCGTGGGATTGTGAGCGCCGGGCGTGCAGTGCGAGGCGCGGGGTCGTGCGCGCGGGCGTGTGAGAGGTGCGGCGCTGGGCCGTGCACGCCGGGCGTGCGGTGCGAGGCGAGGGTGTGCGCGCGCCGGGTGGGTGTCAGAGCAGCGGATTCTCGATGCCGACCGGCTGCAGCAGCCAGCCGAAGTCGCCGAGGCCGCCGGGGGCGGTGAGTTCGGCGGCCTCGCCGGCGCTCGCGAGGGCGCGCATGTAGGTGGCGGGGTGTGTGGAGGCGAGCGTGAGCGGGGGGCGTGCGCCTACGAGGCCCAGGGCGCGCAGGGCGACGCGTTGTGTGCAGAAGAGCGCTTCGGGGAGGCCGTACGCCGTGTCGAGCGCCATGCACGCGTCCAGCGCGACGTGCGCCGTGATGTCGCACGACCCGTCCGGGACGGGCGCCGTCGCGCGCCCCTCACGGAAACCGGTGAGCGTGCCGAACGGAGGGCGCGTGTCCACGGTGTGCGCGTAGTCCACGGCCACCGCGAGCCCCTTCCGCACACAGGCGACGGCGTCCGCCCACGCCCGGTCCCGGGGCAGCCCGATCTCCGCGCGCAGCCCCGGCTCGGCGCCCAGCGGCCACCACCGCGCGAGCCACTCCGCGTCCGCGCCCGACACCCGCTCGCCGAGCAGTTCGGTGCCGTCGCGCCGGACGCGCACCACCCGGGGCACACCGGCCGGGTCCACCTCTGCGACGTCGACCGGGACGTTGTCGAGCCATTCGTTGGCGAAGAGAAGGCCGGTGACCGTGCGCGGCAGCTCGGTCAGCCAGGTGACGCGGTCGGGCAGGCCGGGCGGGCGGTCGGCGACCTCGACGGCGCAGGCACGCGTGCGTGCCGCCACATCGGCGGGCAGCGCGGCGAGCACGCCGGCGACCAGCTCGCCCCGGCCGGCACCCATGTCGACGAAGTCCAGCGTCTCGGGGCGCCCCAGGGCCTCGTCGACGCGGCACAGCAGCCCGGCCACCGCCTCGGCGAACAACTGCGACGCGTGGACCGACGTACGGAAGTGCCCCGCTGGTCCCTCCGGGCGGCGGTAGAAGCCGCCGGGGCCGTACAGGGCCGCCTCGGTGGCCGCACGCCAGCCACGGACGTCGTCTGCCGTCTCTCGCGTCGCCTCATCCGTCACCGGGCCAGACTAGGCGCACAGGTGATCACCTTCTCCACCTTGCGGAGTACGTGTGCGGAACAGGGATCGGCCCTCCGGTTGACCCCTGCACCTATCACGCTTCCCTACTCTGGGTTACGTGCAGCGCCTCTATGACTTCCTCCGCAGGAACCCGACATGGGTCGACAGCTTCTGGGCCGTCGTCCTGCTCGGGGTTTCCTGCGTGAGCGTCGTGAATCTCAGTGAGGCGCGCGACCACCACGGTTCGACCGCGGCCATGCTGGCGGTGTCCGTCGTCATGGCCGTGGTGGTCGCGCTGCGCCGCCGCTTCCCGGAGCCGATGCTGGTGCTGGCCGCCGCCACCGGCCTGGCCCAGCTGATCCTGAACGTCGAGACGACGGTCGCCAACTTCGCCATGCTGGTGATCGTCTGCACGGTCGCCGCTGTCGGCGAGCGCTGGGCGTCCCGGTTCGCCCTCTACGCGGGGCTGTGCGCGGCGCCGCTGGCGCAGATCCGGTGGCCGCAGGAGAGGACGAGCCTCCTGGGGCACCTGGCGATCGTGGTGTTCCAGACGGTGCCGTTCGTGCTCGCCTGGGTGCTCGGCGACTCCATGCGCACCCGCCGCGCCTACTTCGCGCAGCTGGAGGAGCGCGCCGCCCGGCTGGAGAAGGAGCGCGAGGCGCAGGCCAAGGTCGCGGTCGCGGCCGAGCGCGCCCGGATCGCGCGCGAGCTGCACGATGTGGTCGCGCACAACGTGTCGGTGATGGTGGTCCAGGCCGACGGCGCCGCCTACGTCCTCGACGCCGCCCCCGACCAGGCAAAGAAGGCCCTGGAGACGATCTCCTCCACCGGCCGCCAGGCCCTCGCCGAGATGCGCCGTCTGCTGGGCGTGCTGCGCACCGGCGAGCACAAGGAGGTCGGCGAGTACGTTCCGCAGCCGGACGTCGAGCAGATAGACGACCTCATCGAGCAGTGCCGCAGTTCCGGCCTGCCCGTCGACTTCAAGGTCGAGGGCACCCCGCGTCCGCTGCCCAGCGGCGTCGAGCTCACGGCCTACCGGATCGTGCAGGAGGCGCTCACCAACACCCGCAAGCACGGCGGTCCCAACACGGGCGCCAGCGTGCGGCTGGTCTACTTCGACGACGGGCTCGGCCTGCTGGTCGAGGACGACGGCAAGGGCGCCCCGCACGAGATGTACGAGGAGGGCGGCGCGGACGGGCAGGGGCACGGCCTGATCGGCATGCGCGAGCGGGTCGGTATGGTCGGCGGCACCCTCGACGCGGGGCCCCGTCCCGGCGGAGGATTCCGCATCAGTGCTCTGCTGCCGCTCAAACCGGCGCATTGACACGGACGCACGCCCCTGGTTGACACCTGTCACGCCCCCGGGAAAGCCCCGCAACAAGCCGATGAACGGAAACGGAAGAGGACCCGATGACGATCCGCGTGATGCTCGTCGACGACCAGGTGCTGCTGCGCACCGGGTTCCGGATGGTGCTCGCGGCCCAGCCGGACATGGAGGTCGTCGCGGAGGCGGGCGACGGCGTCGAGGCCCTCCAGGTGCTGAAGTCCAGCGACGTGGACGTCGTTCTGATGGACGTGCGCATGCCCAAGCTGGACGGGGTGGAGACCACCCGCCGCATCTGCTTGGAGCCCGACCCGCCGAAGGTGCTCATCCTGACCACCTTCGACCTCGACGAGTACGCCTTCTCGGGGCTGAAGGCGGGAGCCTCCGGCTTCATGCTCAAGGACGTGCCGCCGGGCGAACTGCTGGCCGCCATCCGCTCCGTGCACAGCGGCGACGCCGTCGTCGCTCCCTCCACCACCCGGCGGCTCCTCGACCGCTTCGCACCGATGCTGCCCTCCGCCGGCAAGGAGTCCCAGCACCAGGAGCTGAACCGGCTCACCGACCGCGAGCGTGAGGTCATGGTGCTCGTCGCGCAGGGCCTGTCGAACGGCGAGATCGCGAGCCGGCTGGTGCTCTCCGAGGCGACCGTGAAGACCCACGTGGGCCGCATCCTGACCAAGCTCGGGCTGCGCGACCGGGTGCAGGTGGTCGTCCTCGCCTACGAGACCGGGCTGGTCCGCGCGGGCGGCGGCCACGGCTGACCCGCGCGCGTGGCCGGCGTACGGCCGCGCGGTTAGGGGTTTGCGGCTAGCGGCTAGCGGAGTATCCCTTCCAGGAAGTCGCTGCCGAGGCGGGCGACGACCGTGACGTCCAGCTGGTGCAGTACGTACCGGCCGCGGCGGCGCGTCGTGACCAGGCCCGCCTTCTTGAGCACGCCCAGGTGCCGGGACACCTCGGGAGCCGACAGGCCGTGCACCTGCGCCAGCTCGCTGGTGGTGTACGCGCTGCGCGCCAGGTACCGGCACAGCCGCATCCGGACGGGATGGGACAGCGCCGCCATCCGCAGCGTGAGCGCCTCCACCGACGCCGGGGAGGTCAGCTCCGGGGAGCCGACCGGATAGTGCAGCACCGGCTGCCAGCCGTAGCGGTGCAGGACCATCAGATGCGGCCAGCCCAGGCTCGTGGGCACCAGCAGGAGGCCGTCGGCCTCGGCCACGGCGTGGCCGTCGGTGAGCTTGTCCACGGTGATCCGCGCGCCCGCCTCGTCGAGCGTCACGACCGGCGAGACCGCCGCGAGCGCCTCGGCCAGCCCCTTGCGGCGCAGCAGCTCCGTCTTGTGCCGGGCGTCGGCCGCCAGCTGATGGCGCAGCCGTGACCAGGCATCGTCGAAGAACGCCTCGGCGCAGTCCTCCAGGAACCGGCGCAGCCACGCGCGCACACTCGGGGGATCGTCGAGCAGCCGCTGCGCGAACCGGACCTGCTGCGGACCGCGCGAGGCCGCCACCTCCAGCGCCCTCCGGCGCCCGACCGGATCCGACAGGAGAGCCGGTGCCCGCGTGTCGTACGAGAGCACGCACGTGAACTCCAGGGCCGCGTCCACGAACTGTTCGTCCGTCAGCTTGTCCAGCTGGCCGAGCTCCTCGGCCAGCGTGCCGCCCGGGACGGCGCCGGGAACGGCCGCGTACGGCAGGAACAGGTCCGAGAACGTCGACCGCCACAGAAAGTCCGCCTCGCACATCCGGTCGGCCAGATGCGGCTCCATCCGGGCGGTCACGCCGGTCACCCAGCCCTGGAGGCCGGGATGGTGCCCCGGTTCGGACAGCGCGTGCAGCGCCATGCCGAGTTCGGCCAGGGGTGAGGGCACGACGGTGACCCTCTCCGGCCGCAGCCCCGCGATGTCGATACGCACGCTCATGTCACCATCGTGCACCCCGCCACCGACAACGCCTCCCTCGATTGACGGGCGCCGTCAATCGACGCGACGGCCGCCCGGCGGGCGCGCAGGCTGGGGAGCCATGAGCATCGTCCAGCAGTACTTCCTCGACACATACCGCGCTCAGCAGCACGGGGAGCCCGCGCCGCCGGCGCCCGGCGCGCACGACATACGCGTGGCGCGCGAGGCGCGTGAGTACCGACGTTTCCGCGCCGTCGTCGCGGGGCGGCCGGCGCGCGGGCCGGTTCGGGGGGCTCTGGCGCGGTGGGTGCGCCCGCGCGCGTGGTGAGGGGCGTGCGCCGGTCGCTCACGGCGGTGCCAGGTGCTGCGCGACGGCGGGTGCGGGCCGTGTGTGGTTGCTCGCGCAGTTCCCCGCGCCCCCGAGGGGGACTTTCGGTAGGCGGCGTCTAAGGCAACCGTTCCACGAAGTCCGCGACCGCCGCCCGCACCTCCGCCGCCGTCCACTCCAGGCCCGCCGCCGTCACGGTCACCTCGGTCGTGGCCAGCCCCGGACCCGTGGCCTCCCAGGGGCCGCTGAACAGGTAGGTGCCGGTCTCCTCCGCCTGGCGCACCGCCGCCTCCAGCAGCACGTCGCCGTCGTACGGCAGCCAGACCTGGAACTGGTGGGTGTGCGGTTCCTCGGGAAAGACGCGCGCCCAGGGGAGGCCCGCCTCGGCGAAGCCCTCGCGCAGCGCCCCGGCCACCACGCGCGCGTGCCGTACGAAGTCCGGCAGGCGGGGCAGCTCGCGCTCCAGGCCGGCCAGGGCCGCGAGCGCGGTCGGGAACTGCTGGAAGACCGTCCCGCCGTACCGGTGCCGCCAGGTCTTCGCCTCCTCGACCAGGGTCTTCGGGCCGGCCAGTGCGGCGCCGCCGAATCCTTCGAGGGACTTGTAGAACGACACGTAGACGCTGTCCGCCAGGTCCACGATCTCGTGCAGGGGGCGCCCGAAGTGGACGGTCGACTCCCACAGGCGCGCGCCGTCGAAGTGCACCACCGCGTCGCGCTCCCGCGCCGCCTCCACGACCTCCGTGAGCTCCTCCCAGGAAGGCAGCACGTAACCGGCGTCCCTGAGGGGCAGTTCCAGCATCAGCGCCCCGAAGGGCTCCTCGAAGCCGCGTATCTCCTGGGCGGTGGGCAGCCGGGGCTCAGCGGTCACGCGCACCGTGCGCAGGCCGGCGACCTCGCGGAAGGCGTTGCGTTCGTGGACCTCGGGGTGGGCGAGGGCGTGCAGGGCGACCGTGGGGTTGCCGGTGCGGGCCGCCCAGCAGCGCAGGGCCACCTGCTGGGCCATCGTGCCGGTCGGGAAGAACGCGGCGGCCTCGGTGCCCAGCAGAGCCGCGACGCGCGCCTCCAGTGCCTCGACGACTCCGTTGCCGTAGAGGTCCGCCGGTTCGTCAAGGTCGTACACCTCGGGTGCCGCTTCCTGGAGCCGCGCGAGCCGTTCGCGGAGCGAGGCGCGCGCGCCCACGCGCGCGAGGACGCGCGAGCCGTTCGCGGAGCGAGGCGCGCGCGCCCACGCGCGCGAGGACGCGTTCGGCCTTCCGGTAGGCGGCCGAGCGCCGCTCCCGCATCCGCTGCTCCGCCGAAGCGGGTTCGTCCGGCTGGTCGCCCTGGGGGGTCTCGTCCCGGGTGGTCTCGTCCTGGGGGGTCGCCGTATCGCTCATACCCTGGATGATGCCGTCACGCGGCACCGGCGGGCCTCGCATTTCCGCCCGGGAGGAAGCCCGGAGGGACGCCCGGGGCGATGTGACCGGTGACCCACAGCCTGTGGACAGCCAACTTGGGCCGAACCCGATAGCGTTAACATGACGAGAAATCGTCCGGTACCCAGAGCGGACTGGAACGGGAAGGCCACTGTCGCGTGAGTACAGTCCAACAGCCAGACCCCAGTGACCGCCCCGCGCGGCTCACCGTCGGCGTCGTCGGCGCCGGTCGGGTGGGCCCCGCGCTCGCCGCGTCCCTGCAGCTCGCCGGGCACCGCCCGGTGGCCGTATCCGGGGTATCCGACGCCTCCAGGCGGCGCGCCGAGACGATGCTGCCCGACATCCCGCTGGTACCCCCCGCCGAGGTCCTCCAGCGCGCCGACCTGGTGCTCCTGACCGTCCCCGACGACGCCCTGCCCGGCCTGGTCGCCGGCCTCGCCGAGACCGGCGCCGTACGGCCGGGCCAGCTGCTCGTGCACACCTCCGGGCGATACGGCGCGAAGGTCCTGGACCCGGCCCTGCGCGCGGGCGCGCTGCCGCTGGCCCTGCACCCGGCGATGACCTTCACCGGGACGCCGGTGGACGTCCAGCGGCTCGCGGGCTGCTCGTTCGGGGTGACCGCGCCCGAGGAGCTGCGGCTGGCCGCCGAGGCACTCGTCATCGAAATGGGCGGCGAGCCGGAGTGGATCTCCGAGGAGAACCGCCCGCTCTACCACGCGGCCCTCGCCCTCGGCGCCAACCACCTGGTCACCCTGGTCGCCCAGTCCATGGAGCTGCTCCGCACGGCCGGTGTCGAGGCCCCCGACCGGATGCTCGGCCCGCTGCTCGGCGCCGCCCTGGACAACGCCCTGCGCTCCGGCGACGCGGCGCTGACCGGGCCGGTCGCGCGCGGGGACGCGGGCACCGTCGCCGCGCACGTCACGGAGCTGCGCCGGCACGCCCCGCAGGCCGTCGACGGCTATCTGGCGATGGCCCGCGCCACGGCCGACCGGGCGCTCGCCCAGGGCCTGCTGAAGCCGGAACTCGCCGAGGACCTCCTCGGCGTCCTCGCCGGCGGCACGAACACGTCAGAGAACGGGGAAGACCGATGAGCCGCCGCCCCTTCGAACTCGCCCCCACCGTCGACGACCTGAAGTACGCGCACGACCACTTCGCGGTGCCCGGCCGCACCGCCGTCGTCATGACCATGGGCGCTCTGCACGAGGGACACGCGACGCTGATCAGGGCGGCCCGCGAGCACGTCGGCGGCAAGGGCTTCGTGATCGTCACCGTCTTCGTGAACCCTCTGCAGTTCGGGCAGGGCGAGGACTTGGACCGCTACCCGCGCACCCTGGACGCCGATCTCAAGATCGCCGAACAGGCGGGCGCGGACGTCGTGTTCGCCCCCTCGGCCGAGGAGGTCTACCCCGGCGGCCAACCCCAGGTCCGAGTCACCGCAGGCCCCATGGGCACGCTCCTGGAGGGCGCCTCGCGGCCCGGGCACTTCGACGGCGTCCTCACCGTCGTCGCCAAGCTGCTGCACCTCACCCGCCCCGACGCGGCCCTGTTCGGGCAGAAGGACGCCCAGCAGCTGGCCGTGATCCGGCGCATGGTGCGGGACCTGAACTTCGGCGTCGAGATCGTCGGCGTACCGACGGTGCGTGAGGCCGACGGGCTCGCGCTCTCCAGCCGCAACCGCTACCTGTCGGCCGACGAGCGGCGCACGGCGCTCACGCTGTCGCGCGCGCTGTTCGCCGGAGGCGACCGGCACGCGGCGCAGGAGGCGTTGCGTGCGCGAGCGCGCGAGGTGCCGTCCACGCGGGCGCGTGCCGAGGCGCTCAGCGCCATAGGGGAGTCCCGCGCGGCCGCCGACGCGCACGCCGTCGCCAAGGCCGTGCCGAACGCCGCCGCCGCCGTCCGCGCGGCCGTGCGGACGGTCCTGGACGAGGCCGTCCACTACGACCCGCCGCTCGAACTGGACTACGTCGCCCTGGTCGACCCCTCCGACTTCACCGAGATCGACGACGACTTCACCGGAGAGGCCGTCCTCGCCGTCGCCGCCCGGGTCGGGACGACCCGGCTGATCGACAACATCCCGCTCACCTTCGCCGCTCCCGGAGCCGCCTCGTGACCAGCACAGGCATACGACTGCACGCACCCGCCCCCGGGTGGTCCATCGACGCGGACGTGGTGGTCGTCGGGTCCGGCGTCGCCGGCCTGACCGCCGCCCTGCGCTGTGAGGCCGCCGGACTGACCACGGTCGTCGTCACCAAGGCGCTCCTCGACGACGGCTCCACCCGCTGGGCCCAGGGCGGTATCGCGGCGGCGCTGGGCGAGGGCGACACCCCCGAACAGCACCTGGACGACACCCTGGTCGCGGGCGCGGGCATGTGCGACGAGGGTGCCGTACGGATCCTCGTCACCGAGGGCCCCGACGCGGTACGGCGGCTGATCTCGACCGGAGCCCATTTCGACACCGACGCGGACGGCGACATCGAGCTCACCCGAGAGGGCGGCCATCACCGGCGCCGGATCGTGCACGCGGGCGGGGACGCGACCGGCGCGGAGGTCTCGCGCGCGCTGGTGGAAGCGGCTCGCGCGCGAGGCGTGCGGATGATCGAGAACGCGCTGGTGCTCGACCTGCTGACCGACGCCGAGGGGCGCACGGCCGGCGTGACCCTCCACGTGATGGGCGAGGGCCAGCACGACGGCGTGGGCGCCGTGCACGCCCCCGCGGTCGTCCTCGCCACCGGCGGCATGGGCCAGGTCTTCTCCGCCACCACCAACCCGTCGGTGTCCACCGGCGACGGCGTGGCGCTCGCGCTGCGGGCCGGCGCGGAGGTCTCCGACCTCGAATTCGTGCAGTTCCACCCGACCGTGCTGTTCCTCGGCGCCGACGCGGAGGGCCAGCAGCCGCTGGTCTCCGAGGCGGTGCGCGGGGAGGGCGCGCACCTGGTCGACGCCGACGGCGTGCGCTTCATGGTGGGGCAGCACGAGCTGGCCGAGCTCGCGCCCCGGGACATCGTCGCCAAGGGCATCATGCGGCGCATGCAGGAGCAGGACGCCGAGCACATGTTCCTGGACGCCCGCCACTTCGGCGCGGACATGTGGGAGCACCGCTTCCCGACGATCCTGGCCGCCTGCCGGGCGCACGGCATCGACCCGGTCACCGAGCCCATCCCGATAGCGCCGGCCGCGCACTATGCCTCCGGGGGCGTGCGCACCGACGCACGCGGGCGTACGACCGTGCGTGGGCTCTACGCGTGCGGCGAGGTCGCGTGCACCGGCGTGCACGGCGCGAACCGGCTCGCCTCCAACTCCCTCCTGGAGGGCCTGGTCTACGCCGAGCGCATCGCCGCCGACATCACCGCGCGGCACGCGGAGAACCGCCTCCACGCGCGCGTGCCCGTCCCGGTCCCGCACCCCGACAAGCCCGCGCACCCGCTGCAGGCCCCCGAGGCGCGGTTCGCGATCCAGCGGATCATGACCGAGGGCGCCGGCGTGCTGCGCTCCGAGGAGTCCCTGGCCAGGGCCGCCGAGCAGCTCCAGCACCTGCACACCGAGGCCCGTGACGCCCTCGCCGAGTACGGCAAGACCGCCGAGCCCGGCGTCGACACCTGGGAGGCCACCAACCTCCTGTGCGTCGCGCGGGTGCTCGTCGAGGCGGCCCGGCGCCGCCAGGAGACCCGCGGCTGCCACTGGCGCGAGGACCACGCCGACCGCGACGACACCGTGTGGCGCCGCCACATCGTCGTACGGCTGAATCCGGACCGGACGCTGGCCGTGGGCACCACCGACACCGCAGACTTCCCCCCGACCCGGCCGCACCAGCCATCCCAGGAGCAGTGACAGACGTGAGCACCAACGACCTTCCCCTCGCCAACGGCGGCGGCTGCGGCGACGGCTGTGCCTGCGGCGCCGAGGGCGACGAGGAGTACCTGGAGTGCGGGCTCGACCCCGCCCTCGCCGAGCTCCTCGCCGCCGCCGGACTCGACCCCGTGGAGGTCGAGGACATCGCCAACGTGGCCATCCAGGAGGACCTGGACAACGGCGTGGACGTGACGACCGTCGCGACGATCCCCGAGGAGGCCGTGGCGACCGCCGACTTCGTCGCGCGCGAGGCGGGCGTCGTCGCGGGGCTGCGGGTCGCCGAGGCCGTGGTCTCCGTGGTCTGCACGGACGAGTTCGAGGTCGAGCGGCACGTCGAGGACGGCGACCGGGTCGAGGCCGGGCAGCCGCTGCTGTCGATCACCACCCGCACCCGCGACCTGCTCACCGCCGAGCGCAGCGCGCTCAACATCCTGAACCGCCTCTCCGGCATCGCGACCGCCACGCGCGCGTGGGCGGACGCGCTGGAGGGCACCACCACGCGCGTGCGGGACACCCGCAAGACCACCCCGGGGCTGCGCTCCCTGGAGAAGTTCGCGGTGCGCTGCGGCGGTGGCGTCAACCACCGGATGTCCCTCTCCGACGCGGCCCTGGTCAAGGACAACCACGTGGTCGCCGCCGGCGGCGTCGAGCAGGCCTTCAAGGCGGTCCGCGAGGCCTTCCCGGAGCTGGCGATCGAGGTCGAGGTCGACACCCTGCACCAGTTGCGCGAGGCCGTCGACGCGGGTGCCGACCTGATCCTGCTGGACAACTTCACGCCGGGGGAGTGCGAGGAGGCCGTGGCGATCGTGCACGGACGCGCGCTCCTGGAGGCGTCCGGGCGGCTCACCCTGGACAACGCGCGGGCGTACGCCGACACCGGCGTGGACTTCCTGGCCGTCGGTGCCCTCACCCACTCCTCGCCGATCCTGGACATCGGCCTGGATCTGCGCGAGGCGGAGTGATCCCATGCTCCTCACGATCGACGTCGGCAACACGCACACCGTCCTCGGGCTCTTCGACGGCGAGGACATCGTCGAGCACTGGCGCATCTCCACGGACGCGCGCCGTACCGCCGACGAGCTGGCGGTGCTCCTCCAGGGGCTGATGGGCATGCACCCGCTGCTCGGTGACGAACTCGGCGAGGGCATCGACGGGATCGCGATCTGCGCGACCGTGCCGTCCGTGCTGCACGAACTGCGCGAGGTCACGCGGCGGTACTACGGCGATGTGCCGGCCATTCTGGTGGAGCCCGGTGTGAAGACCGGGGTGCCGGTCCTGACCGACAACCCCAAGGAGGTCGGCGCGGACCGGATCATCAACGCGGTCGCCGCCGTCGAGCTGTTCGGCGGGCCGGCGATCGTCGTCGACTTCGGTACGGCCACGACCTTCGACGCGGTGTCCGCGCGCGGGGAGTACGTCGGCGGTGTGATCGCCCCCGGTATCGAGATCTCCGTGGAGGCGCTGGGCGTCAAGGGCGCCCAGCTGCGGAAGATCGAGGTGGCGCGGCCCCGGAGCGTGATCGGCAAGAACACGGTGGAGGCCATGCAGGCGGGCATCGTGTACGGGTTCGCCGGACAGGTCGACGGAGTGGTCGGCCGGATGGCACGGGAGCTTGCGGACGATCCGGACGACGTGACGGTGATCGCGACGGGCGGGCTGGCGCCGATGGTGCTGGGGGAGTCCTCGGTGATCGACGAGCACGAGCCGTGGCTGACGCTGGTCGGGCTGCGGCTGGTGTACGAGCGGAACGTGTCGCGGATGTGAGGCGGCGGGGGCCGGGGGTGCGCGCGACGGGCGGCGGCCAGGTGGGTGGCCCCGTCGCGCCACACCCTGCCCCCTATGTCGAGTTTGTCTGATTTACGCGTATCTTCGGTCCATGCCCACGCCATATGGATCCCGCGGCGGCATGGCGTTCGGTGCGGAGGAGCTGCGTGTGCTCCGCCGTGCTCTCGCCCTCGCCCTTCACCCTGGTCCCGCCTCCACCGAGGACATCAAGGACTGTCATCGGCTCGCCGAGTCGTTCGACGAGGCGTTGCGTGAGGGGGCCCGGTTGCGCGCCTTCCTGGTGGCCGAGCTCGTCCGGTACCGGGCGGCCCTGCCGGGGACCGTCGCCGGTTATCTCGCCCTCCTGGAGGAGGCGCTGGGCGCCGGACACCGACCCACCCCGGACGACCTCGCCGCGCTGCGGGCGCTGCGCGGGAACCCGGGAGCGGCCGCGCTGCTCAACCGTTGTCAGGAGCTCGCGGAGCGTGATGTGCGGGCCCGGCTCGCGCAGGGGGCCCGCAAGGTGCCCGCACCGGCCGTTCCGGCGTCCAGGGTGCGTCTGACGGCCCTGCCGGGCGGTGCGGCCAAGGAGCCGGAGAAGAAGCCGAAGGAGAAGCCCGCCGAGCGGCCCGCCCCGCAGCCCGCGGCCCCCGAGCCCGTGGTGCCGAAGCGGCCCATTCCGACCCCGGGCGAGGTCTTCCCGCGGCGCCGGCCCACCCAGCCGCCCGCCGGTTCACAACAACGCCTCGCCGCAGGCTGAGCGGCCCGCCGAGCCTCCGCCCGGTCGGCCGACAGAGTGTCCGACCGGGCGCCGGCACGCTAGGCGGCAGACCCGAACAGCAGACCGGTCAGCCGACCGAACAGCAGCCCCGAGCAGCCGGCCGAACGGCAGACCGGCCACGCCCGCCCGCCCGGCGGCGCCCGCCCGGTCTGCTGCCCGACGGCACTCGCCCGGCGGCGTCCGCCCGCCGGCACCCGCCCGGCTGGCGCCTGCCCGGCGCTACCCGCCTAGCCACGCCTGCTCGGCGGCACCCGCCCGGCGGCGCCTGTCCGGCGGTGCCCGCCTAGCCACGCCTGCTCGGCGGTGCCCGCCTAGCCACGCCCCCCGGCCACGCCCGCCCGGAGGCACCCGCCCGAGCCCGCCGGGAAAACGGCAGCTCGCGCGTGTTGCGCGGCGCTTCGTCCACCCCGCCCCTTTCGCCCGGTCCGCCGTGGCTACCCTGGACGCATGGACTATGTCTCCGCGCTCCTGCCCCCGGTCGTCATGGCCGTCTTCTTCATCGGTCTGGTCCGGGTGATCGTGAAGACCCAGGGCGGCGCCGCCAAGGCCAAGGAGGACGCCGCCGTGGACGCCGCCCTCGCGCGCGCGGCGCGCGGAGAGAGCAGCCCGAAGGCCTCCGCCCCGAGCGGCGACGCCTGATCGCGGAACGCACCTCCCCGGGCGTACGACTCGCCGCGCGGCCACAGCCGCGCCACCCGAGTCGTGCGCCCTTTTTGTTCGTCTTTGTCGGCGAAAGTGCCCGTCCGGCACGCCATTGGCTGGTTCTCCCACTATTGTTCTGAGCTGTGCCTCGCCCATTGGGAGAACTCGAAGACGCGGTCATGACGCGGGTGTGGAAGTGGAACCGCCCGGTGACCGTTCGGGAAGTCCTGGAAGACCTCCAGCAGGAACGGTCCATCGCGTACACCACGGTGATGACCGTTTTGGACAATCTCCATCAGAAGGGCTGGGTGCGGCGGGAGGCCGAAGGGCGTGCCTATCGATATGAGGCCGTCTCCACACGGGCCGCCTACGCCGCCGCCCTCATGAACGACGCGTGGTCCCAGAGCGACAACCCGGCCGCGGCTCTCGTCGCCTTCTTCGGCATGATGAGCGACGAACAGCGCCAGGCTCTGCGGGACGCCGTACGGATCGTCCAGGGTCCGGATAGGCCGGAACAGCAGGAAGAACGCGAAGGCCGGGAAGCCCCGCAAGAGGAGAACCCCGGCTCCATGGCGGACCGCGGCGGGCGATAGCGTCCGCTCATGTCAGCGATGCGCCCTGAAGTCACCGCAAAAGCCATCACCGTCCGGCGGGCCAGGACCGGCGATGTCCCGGCGGTGCGCCGACTCCTTGACGCGTACGTCCGTGACCGCATCCTCCTCGACAAAGCCACGGTGATGCTTTACGAGGACATCCAGGAGTTCTGGGTCGCGGAACGCGACGACAACGCCGAGGTGGTCGGCTGCGGCGCACTCCACGTGATGTGGGAAGACCTCGCCGAAGTGCGCACGCTCGCGGTGAAGCCGGGCCTCAAGGGCGCCGGCGTCGGTCATCAGTTGCTGGAGAAGTTGCTGGAGACCGCGCGTTGGCTTGGTGTTCGCCGAGTTTTCTGCCTGACCTTCGAAGTCGAGTTCTTCGGGAAGCACGGCTTCGTGGAGATCGGCGAGACGCCTGTGGACACCGATGTCTACGCGGAGCTGTTGCGTTCCTATGACGAGGGCGTCGCGGAGTTCCTCGGACTCGAACGAGTGAAACCGAACACCTTGGGCAACAGCCGGATGCTTCTGCATCTGTGATCGCCGAGAGGGATCGCGGCGGACAAGAGGCCATCGGGGCAGAGTCGGGTAGGAGATCGGGCCGCTATTCCGGGCACCCCGCCTTGCCCAGGTGCCCTATGTCCGAAACGCGTATGTTTCCGGGCGGGAGCGGGCCCCTCGGTCTCTCCCAGGGGTTTGTGTTTTTCACGCAAAAGCGGTTTGCTTTCCGACGTACTGCAGTACTGCATATAACAGGGGGCGGCGAAACGGCGGGCGCCGCAGACCCCGGCCCTGAAGTTATCGATGAAAGGAAATCCGGTGGCACAGAAGGTTCAGGTCCTTCTTGTCGACGACCTCGACGGCGGCGAGGCGGACGAGACCGTGACGTTCGCGTTGGACGGCAAGACGTACGAGATCGACCTCACGACCGCCAATGCGGACAAGCTGCGCGGCCTTCTCGACGCCTATGTCAAGGGTGGTCGTCGTACCGGTGGCCGTGCTTCGGGCGGACGTGGAAAGGCCCGTGCGGCTGCCGGCGGCAGCCAGGACACCGCGCAGATTCGCGCGTGGGCAAAGGAGAACGGCTACGAGGTCAACGACCGCGGCCGTGTTCCGGCGACGATTCGCCAGGCCTACGAAGACGCCAACGGCTGACTGTCCTCCGGCCCGCGGCCCACGCGCCGCAACCGGATCCGGTGGCACTCGGTGGCCACCGTGTCCACCAGGCGTACGAGATCGGGGGCGCCCACAACGCCCCCCATGGCCGACCTCGTCGACAGCGTCGGCAATCTCGGCAGCGAGTCCTCGACCTCGCACCCCGACTCGGGGGGCCGCAACCAGACGGCGGCCCCCTGCACGGCTGCCCGGGGTTCCCCCGGCTCGACGGGGCCTTCGGCGGCTTCGGAAGGCGATCGGGTCACGGTGGAGACCGGCTCGGGCCGCACCGGAGCGTCTGTCCGAACGTGCGCGCCCAGCGTCCGCACCGGAGCGTCCATCCGGCCGTGCGCGCCCAGCGTCCGCACCGGAGTGTCCATCCGGCCGTGCGCGCCCAGCGTCCGCACCGGAGCGACCATCCGGCCGTGCGCGCCCAGCGCCCGCAGATCCAGGACCAGCGCGCCCCACTCCAGCCAGTCCAGCAGCCCCGGCAGTTCCTCCGCGCTGCCCGCTGCCACCAGCAGCCGCATCCGGTCGCCCCGGAGTGCCACCGGAGAGCCCGGCCCCAAATGCCTGAGCGCCTTCGCGCCCGCCGGGGCCGGTACGTCCAGCACGTCGAAACGCACGCCTGTGACCAGCCGCAGCGGTTCGCCGGGCGTCTCGGGCACTGTCGCCCAGCCCAGTTCGTTCTCGTACCAGTGCCGGAGCCGGGCCACCCGCCCGTCCGGCCCGGCGACGCGACCGGAACCGGATGCGAGGGCGCAACCGGAATCGGACGCGACGGCGGAATCGACACCAAAACCGAGCGGACGACGGGGGTGAGGGACCGTTGAAGCGGCCAGAGGGACGGTGCCAGCCATGCCAAGTGAAACCGTCGCAAGCCCACCAGAGTTACGCTGGGTATACGTGCGAATGCATAGAGTTCCGGAAAAGGGGGCCTGCGGGGGTCCGGAGGGACGCAAGGTTGTTCGCCCGTAGCGGAGGGACCGGGGGCATACGGCATGGACTGTCAGTCCGGACGGGTAAGACATCCCTAGTGGGAGGGGGCGACACGCAGGCGAGGCCGTCTCACGTTCGCCATCGGCGTACTGACGGAAGGGGTAACTGCCTGGCCTGCGGGAACATCGTCTCGCACCATCGGGTTGGAGCAGATGTCGGCGTTCGGGGTCAGGAGGCCATCGACGGTGTCGGCAGTTGGAATGAGCGGTCCCCGCTTGCGGGACTAAGCTGCGGAAGGACAGAGAGGGGAAGTTCCCCCCACTGCCTGACCGCTCTGAGGAGCGATTAACGATGTTCGAGAGGTTCACCGACCGCGCGCGGCGGGTTGTCGTCCTGGCTCAGGAAGAAGCCCGGATGCTCAACCACAACTACATCGGCACCGAGCACATCCTCCTGGGCCTGATCCACGAGGGTGAGGGTGTCGCCGCCAAGGCCCTTGAGAGCCTCGGGATTTCGCTCGAGGCGGTCCGCCAGCAGGTGGAGGAGATCATCGGGCAGGGGCAGCAGGCCCCGTCCGGGCACATCCCCTTCACCCCCCGTGCCAAGAAGGTCCTGGAGCTGTCGCTCCGCGAGGCTCTTCAGCTGGGCCACAACTACATCGGCACGGAGCACATCCTGCTCGGCCTGATCCGTGAGGGCGAGGGCGTCGCCGCCCAGGTCCTGGTCAAGCTGGGCGCTGATCTCAACCGGGTGCGGCAGCAGGTCATCCAGCTGCTCTCCGGTTACCAGGGCAAGGAGACCGCCACCGCCGGCGGCCCTGCCGAGGGCACCCCCTCGACGTCCCTGGTCCTCGACCAGTTCGGCCGGAACCTCACCCAGGCCGCTCGTGAGTCCAAGCTCGACCCGGTCATCGGGCGCGAGAAGGAGATCGAGCGGGTCATGCAGGTGCTGTCCCGCCGTACCAAGAACAACCCGGTCCTGATCGGTGAGCCCGGCGTCGGCAAGACCGCCGTCGTCGAGGGCCTCGCCCAGGCCATCGTCAAGGGCGAGGTGCCCGAGACCCTCAAGGACAAGCACCTCTACACCCTGGACCTCGGCGCCCTGGTCGCCGGCTCCCGCTACCGCGGTGACTTCGAGGAGCGCCTGAAGAAGGTGCTCAAGGAGATCCGTACCCGCGGTGACATCATCCTGTTCATCGACGAGCTGCACACGCTGGTCGGTGCGGGTGCCGCCGAGGGCGCCATCGACGCGGCTTCGATCCTGAAGCCGATGCTGGCCCGCGGTGAGCTGCAGACCATCGGTGCCACCACCCTGGACGAGTACCGCAAGCACCTGGAGAAGGACGCGGCCCTGGAGCGCCGCTTCCAGCCCATCCAGGTCGCCGAGCCGTCCCTGCCGCACACGATCGAGATCCTCAAGGGTCTGCGTGACCGGTACGAGGCCCACCACCGGGTCTCCATCACGGACGAGGCGCTGGTCCAGGCGGCCACTCTGGCCGACCGCTACATCTCGGACCGCTTCCTGCCGGACAAGGCGATCGACCTGATCGACGAGGCCGGTTCCCGGATGCGCATCCGCCGGATGACCGCTCCGCCGGACCTGCGCGAGTTCGACGAGAAGATCGCCGCCGTCCGCCGGGACAAGGAGTCCGCGATCGACTCGCAGGACTTCGAGAAGGCCGCCTCCCTCCGCGACAAGGAGAAGCAGCTCCTGGCCGCCAAGGCCAAGCGGGAGAAGGAGTGGAAGGCCGGCGACATGGACGTCGTCGCCGAGGTCGACGGCGAGCTGATCGCCGAGGTGCTGGCCACGGCCACGGGCATCCCGGTCTTCAAGCTCACCGAGGAGGAGTCCTCGCGTCTGCTGCGCATGGAGGACGAGCTCCACAAGCGGGTCATCGGCCAGGTCGACGCCGTCAAGGCGCTGTCGAAGGCGATCCGCCGTACGCGTGCCGGTCTGAAGGACCCGAAGCGCCCCGGTGGCTCGTTCATCTTCGCCGGCCCGTCCGGTGTCGGTAAGACCGAGCTGTCCAAGGCCCTCGCCGAGTTCCTCTTCGGTGACGAGGACGCGCTGATCTCCCTCGACATGTCGGAGTTCAGCGAGAAGCACACGGTGTCGCGTCTCTTCGGTTCGCCCCCCGGCTACGTGGGCTACGAAGAGGGCGGCCAGCTGACCGAGAAGGTCCGCCGCAAGCCGTTCTCCGTCGTCCTCTTCGACGAGGTCGAGAAGGCCCACCCGGACATCTTCAACAGCCTGCTGCAGATCCTGGAGGACGGTCGCCTGACCGACTCCCAGGGCCGGGTCGTGGACTTCAAGAACACGGTCATCATCATGACGACCAACCTCGGCACCCGGGACATCTCCAAGGGCTTCAACCTGGGCTTCGCGGCCACGGGCGACACGAAGTCCAACTACGAGCGCATGAAGAACAAGGTCTCGGACGAGCTCAAGCAGCACTTCCGTCCCGAGTTCCTCAACCGCGTCGACGACGTGGTCGTCTTCCCGCAGCTCACGCAGGAGGACATCCTGCGGATCGTCGACCTGATGGTCGGCAAGGTGGACGAGCGCCTGAAGGACCGGGACATGGGCATCGAGCTCTCCCAGTCCGCCAAGGAGCTGCTGTCCAAGAAGGGCTACGACCCGGTGCTGGGCGCGCGTCCGCTGCGTCGCACGATCCAGCGCGAGATCGAGGACACGCTCTCCGAGAAGATCCTCTTCGGCGAGCTGCGGCCCGGTCACATCGTGGTCGTCGACACGGAGGGCGAGGGCGAGGCCAAGACCTTCACCTTCCGGGGTGAGGAGAAGTCGGCGCTCCCCGACGTCCCGCCGATCGAGCAGGCGGCCGGCGGAGCCGGTCCGAACCTGAGCAAGGAGGCGTAGCCCTTCGGGGTTCGCCCAAGAAAGGGGCCGGTGCTTTTCGAAGCACCGGCCCCTTTCGCGTACCGCCGCGCGGGCCGGCGCGGGGCTACGGCAGGCACCGCGCGGGCTGCCGTGGGACTAAGGCAGATGCCGCCCGGGATGCCGTGGGACTACGACAGCTGGCCGTTGTAGTCCGGCAGCTTGTACGTCTTCTCCGCGTGGCCGCCCGAGAGGTCCGTGGCGCTGTTGCCGATGTTCGCGATGATCGTGTAGCCGTTGTTCTCGATGTCGACGCGCTGGGCCGTCTTGTAGGCGGCGACGTCCTTGAAGAGGTCGAAGAGGCCGCGGACGTACAGGCCGGAGACGTCGTAGCCGTCGTGTTCGAGGTTGTACTCGGTCGGCAGGTAGATGATCCCCGGGCGGGCCGTGACGAAGAACAGGGAGACGCCGTGCTCCTGGGCGTACCGGGCGACGTTCAGGACCGGCTTGTTGGCCGGCTGGGGGAAGCTGAAGCCGTAGTCGGTCTCCAGGGTGGTGTTGTCGATGTCGAAGACGATCGCCTGCCGCTCGCCCGGCTCGGCGGCGGCGATGCGCTGCTTCAGGTAGGGCAGGGCCTGGTCCATCACGGACTGGCAGTCCTTCTGCCAGGTGGCGTAGTCGACCGTGGTGGAGCTGCTCTCCGTCGCGGCCTGGGCCGGCGCGGCCATCCCGGCGAGCGCGGCCACGGAGACGGCGGTGACGGACATGCGGCGGGTCCAGGTGCCTGTGGTCATCGGTTGGGGTGTCCTCTCACGTCCACGGCTGTGTCAGGGGCATGATGAGTGGAGGATATGGCGCGGAGGGAACCGCGGGGTTACTTGCGGGTAGGTCGAGCGAGGCGTGGGTCACGCCCCGGGGGCTTCGGGCCTCGGCCGCCGGTGACATAGAGCACGGGCGAAATGCCGGTTACTAGCCGGGATAGTGGGACCCGAGGTGGCCTTGGAGGGGATTTTTGCCCCATGTCGCTACCGGGCGGGAGTGGCGGGGTCCGGGCTGCCCGGCCAAGGCCGCTCTGTCAAGAAAGGGTCAATTTTAGGTATAGGTACTAGGTGATGTCGTAGATGGTGGCATTTGAGGGGTGCGCGGCTTTCGGGTTACCAAGAGATGCCCCGTTCGGCGGCTGTCAGTGTCAGCCGGAGCCGGAGGGGGGTCCCCGTTGTCTACTCCACGAGGTTTCGATGTCCCTGCGCGCCGCTCTCCGTGCCCCCCGTACGTCCTCGCTCCGCAAGCGTGCCGCCGTTCTGGCCGCCGGTGTCGGAGTCACGGCCGTGGTGGGGTCGGGGGTCGCGTCGGCCGCCACCCCCAGTGCCGCCGCCTGGATCGACCCGGTGAAGAAGTACACCCTCTCCGCGAGCTTCGCCCAGGCCGGCGGCCTGTGGACGGCCAAGCACAGCGGCCAGGACTTCGCGGTGCCGACCGGCACCCAGGTCGTCGCCGCGCACGGCGGTACCGTCGTCAAGGCCGGCGGCAACGGCGCCGGTGACGGTCCCGCGTACGGCAACGCCATCGTGATCAGGCACGGCAACGGCCAGTACTCGCAGTACGCGCACCTCTCGCGGATCGGCGTGAAGGCCGGGCAGATCGTCCGGACCGGCCAGCCCATCGGGCTGTCCGGCAGCACCGGCAACTCCACCGGGCCGCACCTGCACTTCGAGATCCGTACGACCCCGAACTACGGCTCCGCCGTCAACCCGGTCGCCTTCCTCCGCGCCAAGGGCGTGACCGTCTGAGGCGCGTGATCGTCTAAGCGGGACGATCCGAACCCTGGTGGGCCTGGGTCACCAGGTCCAGGGCGACCTCCAGAACGGCTTCCTGCTTCTTCTCGGGGTCGCCTTCCAGGTCCTGCATGACGAACATGCCCGCGTGCAGCGTGAACATCGCGCTGATGCAGCGGACCTGGTCGGTCAGGGGCGCGTCCGGGTCGATGATGATGTTCCGCAGGCCGCGCATCCGGTCCTTGAAGGTGTCACCGATCCGCAGCTCCCGCACGGTCGCCTGGTTCTCCTGCATGAAGCGGAACAGCGGTCCGGCCTCGGCCAGCGCCCGGCTGTAACGCCGTACGATCTCCAGCTTGACCGCCAGGGTGTGCGGCTGGCCCTCGCCCCACTCGATCAGGTCCTGGATCGGCCGTGTCAGGTCCTCGAAGACGCTGACCAGGATCTCTTCCTTGGTCTTGAAGTGGTAGTACAGGGCTGCCTTGGTCACGTCGAGGCGCTCGGCGATCTCCCGCAGGGAGGTCTTCTCGTAGCCCTGCTCGGCGAAGAGTTCGAGCGCCACGTCCTGGATGCGCTGGCGGGTGTTGCCCCGGCGCTGCTGCTTGGTGCCGTCCATGGTGACGCCCATCCTCTTACTCCTCGCACTCCCGCGAAAACTCGCCCTGCCGGATACCGGCGTCCGCTACGAAAACTTACTTGACGACCGGCTAGTGACAGGTCTACCTTCCCAGTGTACTGAACTAGCCGGGCGGCAAGTAAGTAGCTGCCGCCAGGGGGAGTGGGAGAGATGGCGGACACCCAGGCGGCCGAGACCGGCCAGGAAACACCGGGGGCACCCGAAGCGGTCGGGCAACCGGAGAAAGAGCCGAAGAGCGTACGGGTCGTAATGCTCGCGCTCATGGTCGCGATGATGCTCGCGATGCTCGACAACATGATCGTGGGCACCGCGATGCCTACGATCGTGGGCGATCTGGGCGGCCTCGAGCATCTGTCGTGGGTCGTGACCGCGTACACCCTCGCCACCGCCGCGGCCACCCCGCTCTGGGGCAAGATCGGCGACATGTACGGGCGCAAGGGCGCCTTCCTGACCTCCATAGTCATCTTCCTGATCGGCTCCGCGCTCAGCGGCATGGCCCAGGACATGGGCCAGCTGATCGGGTTCCGGGCCATTCAGGGGCTCGGCGCCGGTGGTCTGATGGTCGGCGTCATGGCGATCATCGGTGACCTCGTGCCGCCCCGTGAGCGTGGCAAGTACCAGGGCATGATGGCCGGCGTCATGGCGCTCGCGATGATCGGCGGCCCGCTGGTCGGCGGCACCATCACCGACAACTGGGGCTGGCGCTGGGCCTTCTACATCAACCTGCCGCTCGGCGTGGTCGCGCTGGCCGCCGTCACCGCCGTACTGCACCTGCCGAAGAAGCGGAGCAAGGCGCGCATCGACTACCTCGGCGCCGGTCTGCTGACCCTCGGCATCACCTCGATCGTGCTGGTCACCACGTGGGGCGGCTCCCAGTACGCCTGGACGTCCGCGCGGATCATGGAACTGATCGCCATCGGCGTCGCCGCGCTGATCGGGTTCGTCTTCTGGCAGACCAAGGCCGCCGAGCCGGTGCTCCCGCTGCACATCTTCCGCAGCGGCAACTTCACCCTGATGTCGATCATCGGCTTCATCGTGGGCTTCGTGATGTTCGGCGCCACGCTCTTCCTGCCCCTGTACCAGCAGTCCGTGCAGGGCGCGTCGGCGACCAACTCCGGTCTGCTGCTGCTTCCGATGCTCGGCGCGATGCTGGTGACCTCGATGGTCGCCGGGCGGGTCACCACCAGCACCGGCCGCTACAAGATCTTCCCCCTCGTGGGCGGGGTGCTGCTCACCGTCGGGCTGTATCTGCTGTCCACGATGGACACCGACACCACCCGGTTCGTCTCCGGTGTGTACATGGCCGTCGTCGGTCTCGGCATGGGCTGCCTGATGCAGATCACCATGCTGGTCGCGCAGAACAGCGTGGAGATGAAGGACATGGGTGTCGCGTCCTCGTCGACCACCCTGTTCCGTACGCTCGGCTCCTCCTTCGGTGTCGCCATCATGGGCGCGATCTTCAACAACCGGGTCCAGGACGAGATGGCCGCACGGGCCGGGGGGCTGGGCTCGAAGGTCACCGAGCAGTCGGCTTCGCTGGACGCGGCGAGCCTGGCGAAGCTGCCGGCCACGGTGCGCGAGGCGTACCAGCACGCGGTGTCGGCCGGCACGCACTCGGCCTTCCTGCTCGGTGCCGTGATCGCCGTGGCGGTCGTGGTGGCCGCGGTGTTCGTCAAGGAGGTGCCGCTGCGCGGCGGCTCCCAGAAGGCGGGCTCCGACGAGGCGGCACCGCTGCCGGTGGTCGAGGCCGTCTGAGAAACGCGTGCGGGTGGCCCCGGGGACCGAGCGTCTCCGGGGCCACCCGCTTTCGGTTGGCCTCTCGGGAACGGCGCACGGTCGTCTTCTCGCCAGGGCAGGAACAGGAGCGCAACGTCCGAGAAGCGCTCCGCCGACCCGCCCGCCTGCCGTGACGGACAGAACAGCGACCGTCCGGCAGGAGAGCACAGCCATGATCCAGGGCCTGGCCATCACCACCGTGTGGACCTTCGACCGTCAGCGCACCAAGGCCTTCTTCACCGAGCCCCAGCCGTTCACCAGCTCACCGGCTCACCGGCTCACCGGCTCGCCTGTGTCGGACCCGGCAGCATCGGATAGCTTCCCGTGGCCGTCGGGGCGTGCTCCGGCAGCCACAGCACGGCCACCGCGCCCTCCGCCCGGATGTGCTCGGGCGCGCCCGCGGGCCGGATGTTGCGGAAGGTCAGCCGGGCGCCCAGGACGCGGGCCTGGCCGGCCGCGATGGTCAGGCCCAGCCCGTGGCCCTGCCCCGCGCGGTCCTCGGTGCCGGTGCGGAAGCGGCTCGGGCCCTCCGCGAGCAGCTTCTCGGGGAAACCGGGGCCGTGGTCGCGGACCCGGATGACCCGGCCCTCGACGGTCACCTCGATGGGCGGCCTGCCGTGCCGGGCCGCGTTGGCGAGCAGGTTGAACAGCACCCGCTCCAGGCGGCGCGGATCGGTGGTGACCTCCGACTCGTGAACCACCCGCACCTCGATCGCCGGGTCCTTCGCGGCCACCCGCCGGGCGACGAACTCGCCCAGCATGATGTCCTGGAGCTCGGCCCGCTCGGAGGCGCTGTCGAGCCGGGCCACCTCCAGTACGTCCTCGACAAGGGTGCGCATCGCCTTCGCCCGGTCGAGGACCAGCTCGGTCGGACGGCCCGGCGGCAGCAGTTCGGCCGCCGTGAGCAGTCCGGTCACCGGCGTACGCAGCTCGTGCGCGATGTCGGCCGTCACGCGCCGCTCGGCCTCAAGGCGCTGCTGCAACGCGTCCGCCATGGCGTCCACCGCGCGCGCCAGGTCGTCGGTCTCGTCCCGTACGACCCCGCCGATCGCCTCTCGCACCCGTACGTCCGGCTCGCCCTGGGCGACCTGGTTGGCCGCGGTCGCCGCCTTGCGCAGCCGCCGCGAGAGCTGCCCGCCGATCAGCACGCCGAGCGCGCTGCCGCCGAGCACGACCGCGATGGAGCCGATGACGAGGGCCTGGTCGAGGTCCTTCAGCACATTGCTGCTGCGGTTCGGGAAGGTGCCGTGCAGGGACAGCACCCGCCCGTCCTTGGCCTGCACCGCGGCCCAGATGTCCGGCGCGCCGCTGCCGTGGTCGATGACGTCGGTCGCCCGGCGGCCCGCGTCGACCCGCTCGCGCAGGGCCGGGGGCAGCCGGGGGTCGTTGACCTTCACGTCGGGGAAGTTCGCCCTCCCGTACAGCTCGTAGTTGCGCTGGCCGATCTGCAGCCGCTCGTTGGCCAGCTCGCGCGCGTTGTCCAGCATCGAGACCCGGGCGGCGTTGTGCACCACCAGGCTCAGCGCGATCGCGACGAGCGCGCCGACCAGCGCGATCGCCGCGCTCAGCTTCCACCGGAGCCCGGTGCGCAGCCTCGGACCTCGGTGCCGAATGGATCTCCGGATGGATCTGATGAGCCCCCGCATGACCGCCCCGCTCAGGCCTTCAGCTTGTAACCGAAACCACGGACCGTCTCGATCCGGTCCTGGCCGATCTTCGTACGCAGCCGCTGCACGTGGACGTCGACGACCCGGGTGTCCCCGCCCCAGCCGTAGTCCCAGACGCGTTCCAGCAGCTTGTCGCGGGAGAGTACGGTCCCCGGTGCCGAGGAGAACTCCAGGAGCAGCCGCATCTCGGTCGGCGTGAGCGCGACCGGCTGTCCGGCCCGGCGCACCTCCATGCCCTCGGTGTCGATCTCCACATCGCCGAAGGTCAGCGGGAGGCCGGTCACCGGGGCCGCGTCCTCGTGCGGCCGGTCGCCGCCGCTCGCGTGCCCGAAGCGCCGCAGTACGGCACGGATCCGGGCGACCAGGACCGCGCCGTCGAACGGCTTGGTGACGTAGTCGTCGGCACCCGCCTCCAGACCCAGCACCACGTCGATGGAGTCGGCGCGCGCCGACAGCATGATCACCGGCACCGTGGACTCGTCGCGGATGCGCCGGCACAGGCTCACCCCGTCCAGGCCCGGCACCATCACGTCCAGCAGGGCGATGTCGGGCCGGTCGGCGCGGAACGCCTCCAGCCCCGACAGCCCGTCGGGCATGGCGGTGACCGCGAAGCCGTCCCGCTCCAGGGCGAGCTGGGTGGCCTCGCGGATGACGTCGTCGTCCTCGACGAACAGGACGTGGGTCTGGTCTGCCATCCCTGCTCTCTCGTGTGGTCGGGGTGGGCTCAGTTGGCGGGGGAGGGGACCGGCGTGGCGTCGCCGTTGCCGGCCGCGTTGCCGTAGTCGGTGTGGTGGAAGTCCTGCTGGACGAAGTGCCTCGCGTCCCAGCTGTAGGTGATCACGTTCTCACCGGACGGGCTCGACACCGGGTCGCCCCTCTCGTACACCTGTTTGGTCACGCTCAGATCGCCCCGGTCGATCTCCGCGTAGACCGGGGACTCCTCGGCCTTGAACACGTTCTTGTACGTGCCGCTCTCGTCGCGGTACACATACGCCCCCACCCCGACCGCGTCCCCGCAGGTCAGCACGTTCACCACGATGTCCTCTGCCGGGCCGCCGGTCAGATCGCCGTAGGTCACGTCGACCGGGTACTCGTCGCCCGCGCACGGCTTCAGGTCCCGCTTCACCGTGGCCGAGACCGCCGGGTCGGCCTTCACCAGGGCGACCGCGTCGACCTTCGCATACGTCTGGGACGGGTTGGGCGAGGGGGCGGCGGCGGCCGGGGCCTTCTCCGTCGAGCCGTCGTGCGCCGGGCCCTCGTCCCGGGCGCCGGTGCCGCCGGTGCCGCAGGCGGCGGCGAAAAGGGCGAGGGCGGCGAGCACGGCCGCCGCCGTGGTCACCGCCTGTGCACTCGCCGGGCCCCGGCTGGGCCCTGTGCCGGTCAGGCCGCGCAACGCTCCTGCTCCTCACGCTCCAGCGCGCGTGCGTCGAGGTCGCGTGACTCCAGCTCCTCGCGGAGCCGGGCGAGCGCCCGGTGCAGCGTGCTCTTGACCGTTCCGGCCGACATGCCGAGGGCGGCGGCCGTCTCCTCCGTGGACATCTGCTCCCAGTGTCGCAGCACGACGACACTGCGCTGCTTCGGTGCCAGAACCTTCATGATGTCCATGAGGAGCGCGCGGTCCGCGTGCTGCTCCGTGGAGTCCTCCACGCAGGCGTCGGGCAGCTGCTCGGTCGGGACCTCCTCCAGCTTCCGGGCCCGCC
This sequence comes from Streptomyces sp. NPDC031497, assembly GCF_055580905.1. Taxonomy (NCBI): domain Bacteria; kingdom Bacillati; phylum Actinomycetota; class Actinomycetes; order Kitasatosporales; family Streptomycetaceae; genus Streptomyces; species Streptomyces sp. NPDC031497. The sequence goes on along the minus strand of NZ_JBVIKO010000026.1, from coordinate 22,224 downwards.
ACCACTCGGTACGTGTGTTGATCATGACCCGGCGCAGGTAGGCGTCCGCGAGCCGCTTGTCCTCGATGGTCTCCCAGCGGCCGTACGTCCGGACCAGCGCGGTCTGGAGCAGGTCCTGGGCGTCCGTCGGGTCCGGGACCAGCCGGCGGGCGCTGCGCAGCAGCGCGTCCTGTCGAGTGCGGACGTACTCCTCGAATTCGAGCACCTCGCCCTGCGCCATGATCAACCGCCTCCCGCTCCCCGTTTTCCCCGGCCCTGTGCCTGAGTTCCTGCCGTCCCGCGGTCCTGGCGGGCACAGAAATGAAGTTACGGACCTGTTGTCACGGGGCTGTGCGGAGCAGCCTGCGGCTAGCACTCGGCTGTCCGTCGGTTGTGTAACGGAAGTAGGTCCGGGGTAAGCGGGCGTGGTCTTATGGCCGGTTATTTGGCGATTTGCCAGGCGGTCGGGGCCGTAACACGGCCCCTTCCCCTGTGATGTGGCTGTATGTCAGCTCAGCGGAAGCCGGTACAGGCCTCCCGCGAGCGGCTCCACCAGGCCGTCCGAGACCAGCCCGTCCAGCGCGCGGGCCCGCTGCACCGGCTCGTGCCACACCCGGTCGAGCGCCGCCTGCGGCACGGGGACGTGCGCCTCCCGCAGCACCGCCAGCAGCTTGCCGCGCACCTGCCGGTCGGTACCGGCGTACGTCTGCCCGCGCCGTGGCGGCCCCTCGTGCTCCGGCTTGCCGGCCAGCCGCCAGGCGCACTCCCCGGCGATCGGACAGCGCGGGCACGTCTCGTTCTTCGCCGTGCACACCAGCGCGCCGAGCTCCATGGAGGCGGCGGCCCAGCGGGCCGCGGTCCGCTCGTCCTCGGGCAGCAACTCGCGGGCGAGCTTGCGCTCGGCGGCGGTAGTGGCGTTCGGGGGGTACTGCACGCCGGTCACGGCCCGCGCGAACACCCGCCGCACATTGGTGTCGAGCACGGCGTGCCGCTGCCCGTACGCGAAGGAGGCGACGGCCGCGGCCGTGTACTCGCCGATGCCCGGCAGCGCGAGCAGTTGCGCGTGATCCGTCGGTACGTCGCCGCCGTGCCGTTCCGTTATGGCGACCGCGGCGCCGTGCAACCGCAGGGCGCGGCGCGGGTAGCCGAGCCGGCCCCAGGCGCGCACTGCCTCGCCGGGCGCCTCGGTGGCGAGGTCGGCGGGGCGCGGCCAGCGGGCCAGCCACTGCTCGTAGACGGGCAGCACCCGGCTGACCGGGGTCTGCTGCAACATGAACTCGCTGACCATCACCCCCCACGGGCCCGCCTCCGGGCGGCGCCAGGGGAGGTCACGGGCATGGACGTCGAACCAGGCGATCACGGGGGTGTGGAGCTTCTCAGTCATGGCCCTTCCGATCCTGCCACGTCCGGCCACGGCTGGGTTGGACGTGGTTCGCGGCGAGGCCGGGGTGGCCGCCGGTCCGGGCCTGTCCTTCGGGCGCCTGTCCTCGGGATCAGCCCTTGGGATTTGCCCTGGGGATCCGCCTTGGGACCGGTCCTCCGCGCCTGTCACGCGAAGAGGGGGTGTGCCGACGGGAGTTGCCGGAATGATGATCCGGAAAAGTTGAGGTTTGAGCGGCGGGTGGGGCGAGGAAGTGCACGGATCTCTCGTACAGTTTGCGCCGTGGGATCTCTGCGCAATCCGGTCGGGCCGCTTCCCTCCTCCATCTACTGGCGACGGAGGGTCGTCATGGTGTCCGTGGTCGCCGTGCTGGCGCTGCTGATCACCTGGATCGTCACATCGAGCGGCGGGGGCGGCAAGAAGGGCCCCGACGGGGCCGACGGCAAGAATCCCGCGTCCACGATCACGCCGGGGCCGTCCGGCAGCGGGCCGGCGATCAGCCAGGCGCCGGGCGGGCGGGACGAGTCGAGCGGGGGCGGCGGCGCGTCGTCCAGCACGGGTACCGGATCCAGCGCCAGTTCCGGTTCCGACGGCGGGAGTTCGGGCGGGTCGGGCGGCGGCGCGTCGTCCGGTTCCGGCGGTTCCTCGGGGTCCTCGTCGGGCTCGGGGGACGTCACCTCGGGCTCCGGCGGTACGGTCGCCTCGTTGCCGGGGACGTCCACCCTCCCCAACTGCACGGCCGCGGCGGTGTCGTTGAGCCTGAAGAGCCTGCACAACTCGTACTCGCCGGAGCAGGCGCCGACCTTCGAACTCACGGCGAAGAACACGTCGTCCAGCGACTGCAAGGTCGATCTCGGGCCGAAGAACGCGGTGTTGACCATCACGCCGGCCAGCGCGGACGACAGCTACTGGTCGTCGGCGGACTGCCCGAAGACGGCGGCGACCCTGTGGTACCGGGTGCCGGCGGGCAGCAGCATCACGTACACCCTGAAGTGGGACCGCAAGCCGAGCGCTCCCCAGTGCGCGACGCCTTCGGCGGGCTCGGCCGGCCCGGGCACGTACCTGCTGGAAGCCGCGACCCCCGGGTTCACCAAGGCCCAGGCGTCCTTCGTGCTGGCGGCGGATTAGCCGGGGCCGGGGGGCTTACCGGCGCTTGCAGGGTGCCTCCTCCAGAGGGGGTACCCCCAGCGCCCACCCGTGCCGCCTGGGGGGTACCGCCCAGGCCCCTAAAGGCACTGGGGGAGGCACGACTGCCCGCCACGGTGTAGCTGACGCGACTAAAGCGCCCCTTCAGGGGCGCGGGGCTGCATCGATTTGCGGCTACCGCCGCGCGGGCGCGACCAGCCCCACGCACCCGCAGCCGAACGACCGCGGCCCCCCAGCGGAGCTACACGTACCGTTCGAGAATCGACGACTCCGCCAGCCTGGACAGGCCCTCCCGGACGCTGCGTGCCCGCGCCTCGCCGACCCCGTCCACGGTCTGCAGATCGTCGACGCTCGCGGCGAGCAGCTTCTGCAGGCCTCCGAAATGCTCCACCAACCGGTCGATGATCGCCCCGGGCAGCCGCGGAACCTTCGCCAGCAGCCGGAAGCCGCGCGGCGACACCGCCGAGTCCAGCGCCTCGGGGGAACCCGTGTATCCCAGCGCCCGCGCCACCGTCGGCAGTTCCAGCAGTTCCGCGTGGCTCAGCGCGTCCAGCTCGGAGAGCGCCTCGTCGACCGTGCGGGAGCGTTTGGCCGTGGGCTCGGGGACGTAGTCGCGCACCACCAGCTCGCGCTCGGGCTCGACGCCGGCGATCAGCTCGTCCAGCTGGAGCGCGAGCAGCCGCCCGTCGGTGCCCAGTTCCACGACGTACTCGGCGATCTCCGTGGCGATACGGCGGACCATCTCCAGCCGCTGGGCGACGGCCGAGACGTCGCGGACCGTCACCAGGTCCTCGATCTCCAGCGCTGACAACGTTCCCGCGACCTCGTCCAGGCGGAGCTTGTACCGCTCCAGGGTGGCGAGCGCCTGGTTCGCACGGGAGAGGATCGCCGCCGAGTCCTCCAGGACACGGCGCTGCCCGTCGACGTAGAGCGCGATCAGCCGCATCGACTGGGAGACCGAGACCACTGGGAAGCCGACCTGTTTGGAGACCCGGTCCGCCGTGCGGTGCCGGGTGCCGGTCTCCTCCGTCGGGATCGTCGCGTCCGGCACGAACTGGACGCCGGCCCGCAGGATCTTCGACAGGTCGGAGGAGATCACGATGCCGCCGTCGAGCTTGCACAGCTCGCGCAGCCGGGTCGCCGTGAACTCGACATCAAGGACGAAACCGCCCGTGCACATCGTCTCGACCGTCTTGTCGAAGCCGAGGACGATGAGCCCGCCGGTGTTGCCGCGGAGGACCCGCTCCAGGCCGTCGCGCATCGACGTGCCCGGAGCCACAGCGCTCAGCGAGGCGCGCATCAGGCCATCGGAACCGGCACTCCCACCGGATTTTCCGGGAGCCGCTGCCCGGTCGTTGGCTGCCACTGCACTCCTCCGGTCGCAGGTTCTGAGGCGCTCCCGCACCGCACGCGGTTCGTACGGACGGGCGAGACCAGGGCAAAGTCTACCGGCGCTGCTCCGCCTCCCGTGGGGCCTCTCGGGGACGGGAGCGCGGCAGTACCCGCAGCGCGTCTCCCATGTCGGCGACTTCCAGGACCTTCATGCCCGCCGGGATCTTCCCGGGATCGCCCGGTACGAGCGCGTGCGTGAAGCCCAGGCGGTGCGCCTCCGCGAGCCTGCGCTGGACCCCGGTGACCCGTCTGACCTCGCCCGCGAGGCCGACCTCGCCGATGGCGACCAGGTTCTTGGGGAGCGGGGTGTCGCTCGCGGCGGAGGCCAGGGCGAGGGCGATCGCCAGGTCGGCCGCGGGCTCGGAGAGCTTCACTCCGCCCACGGTCGCGGAGTAGATGTCCCGCTTGCCGAGCGCGCTGATCCGCCCGCGCTGCTCCAGCACCGCCAGCATCATCGAGACCCGGGAGGTCTCCAGGCCGGAGGTGGTGCGGCGCGGGGAGGGGATCTGGGATTCCACGGTCAGCGCCTGGACCTCGGCGACCAGCGGGCGGCGACCCTCCAGGGTCACCGTCAGACAGGTACCCGGGACCGGTTCGTCACGTCGTGTCAGGAAAAGTCCGCTCGGGTCGGTGAGGCCCGTGATGCCCTCGTCGTGCAGTTCGAAGCAGCCGACCTCGTCCGTGGTGCCGTAGCGGTTCTTGACGCCCCTGACGAGCCGCAGGCGCGCGTGCCGGTCGCCCTCGAAGTGCAGCACGACGTCCACGAGGTGTTCGAGGAGGCGGGGACCAGCGATCGCGCCGTCCTTGGTGACGTGGCCCACCAGGAGGGTGGACATGCCCCGGTCCTTGGAGGCGCGGATGAGCGCTCCGGCCACCTCCCGCACCTGGGCCATGCCGCCGGGCGCGCCGTCGATCTCGGGGGACGCGACCGTCTGCACGGAGTCCAGGATCAGCAGCGACGGCTTCACCGCGTCCAAGTGGCCGAGGACGGCGGCCAGATCGGTCTCGGCGGCGAGATAGAGGTGGTCGTCGATGGCGCCGATGCGGTCGGCGCGCAGCCGGACCTGGCTCGCGGACTCCTCGCCGGTGACGTAGAGCGTGCGGTGCTGGTCGCTGGCCGCCTTGGCCGCCACGTCGAGCAGGAGGGTGGACTTGCCGACGCCGGGCTCGCCGGCCAGCAGGACGACCGCGCCGGGGACCAGGCCGCCGCCGAGCACCCGGTCCAGCTCGGGCACGCCGGTCGTCCGCGCGGTGGCCTGGCGGCCGTCGACCTCGCCGATGGGCACGGCGGAGGTGGTGACCCGGCCGGGTGCCGTCGTGCGGACCGCGGGCGTGCCGTACTCCTCGACCGTCCCCCAGGCCTGGCACTCGGGGCAGCGGCCGAGCCACTTGGCCGTCTGCCAGCCGCACTCGGTGCAGCGGTACGACGGACGGTCTTTCGCGGTCTTGGTACGGGCAGCCATGCGGAAACCGTAGCCCCCGCCACTGACAGCGGGCCCACGGTGGCGCCCGTGACGGATGTGGGTGGAGGGGTCCCGGCCAGGTCTCATCGGGAACGAGCCGAGGAATATCGGGTTCCTGTCCCCTTATGAGGGATCGTTTCACCCGTACGGATTAAAAGTGCTCAAGGCGCAAGAAGAGACGTTACGCCGCCGCCTACGGTCGCACGGGTGATGAGCAGCAGCCCGGAAACCTCGACCCGCATGACCGGCGCGCACCGGGCGCACCGGGGAGCGCGCGCAGCGCGCGACCGGACGGCGGCGCGCGCGCTGGCGCAGTGGCCGTCGGCGCGCTACGAGCCGTACCTGGACGGGCTGTTCACGTACTGCCTCTCCGTGCTGTGCGACCACGACGCGGCCACCACCGCCCTCGGGGACGTCCTCGCCCTCGCCGAGCGGCGCGGCCAGCGCGTCCCGGAGGCCGCCAAGGACCGCCGGGCCTGGCTGTACGCGCTGGCCCGCTGGGCCTGTCTGCGCGGGCTGGCCGAGGCCAAGCAGAAACGTCAGGCCACCCATGCGGCGGGGCGGCACATCGCCCCCGAACCGCTGGTCGCCGCCGAGACCGAGGAGCAGCGGCGCCGCGAACTCGCCCTGCTCGCCTGGCCCGAGGCCGCCGGCACCACCCCGGAGCAGCGCGAGGCGCTCGAACTCGCCGTACGCCACCACCTCGCCGCCCACGAGGTCGCCGCCGTCCTCGGCATGGACCCGGCCGGCGCCCGCGAACTGCTCGCCTCCGCCGCCTGCGAGGTGGAACGCACCCGCGCGGCGCTCGCCGTCGTCGAGACCGGCGGCTGCCCCAGCGTCTCCCACCTCACCGGGGACAGCGAGCTGGTGCTCAGCAGCGCCCTGCGCCGCGAGCTGGTCCGGCACGTCGACGACTGCCCGCGCTGCCGCCGTACCGCCGAACGCGCGGCCCCCGGGCGGTGGCCCGGCACGATCACCACCCCCGCCGAGCTGCCGGTCCTGGAGGCACCCCGGTCGGCCCTGCACATGGCCATGGCGCACCCCACGCGCGCGCGTGGCGCCGCCGTTCCGCGTTTCGACCGGCGCGGTTTCCCGATGGACCCCAAGGACCGCGCGGCCCGCCGCGACCGGCTACGCGCGCGTGCCGTCACGACAACCGTCGTCGCCACGGTGGTGGCCGCGCCGGTGCTGGCCCTGTGGGCCGCCTACCGGGGCTCGCCGGCGGCGGACGGCCACGAGGGCCCGTCCGCGACCGCGCGCGAGGCCTCCGGCCCCGACGCCCTGGGCGGTGACGCGGCCGGGGGCTACGAGAACGCCGGAAACGCCAGCACCAGACCCGGGCCGCGGATCGGGAAGGACGGCAAGGCCGACGTCTCGGTGGAGGTGGTCAGCGTCGTGGGCGGCGACCGGACGAAGGCGGGTACGGGGCGCCTCGCGGTGACGGCCGCGAACGACGGTGACACGACGCTGATCACGCTGGCGGCGGCCGGGGACGCGCCGGTGCGGTGGTCGGTGTCCACCTCGGCGGGGTGGCTGTACTTCTCGCGGCCCTCGGGAACGCTCCGGCCGGGCGAGTCGTTCACGATCAAGGTGTACGTCGATCATCTGCGGGAGCCGGCCGGGCACTGGAGCGCGCGGGTGGCGGTGGCGCCGGCGGGGGCGGTGGTGTCGATCGACGGGTACGGGATGGCTCCGCCGGTGCGGAGGGGGCCGACGCCTCCGGGGCGGCCGACGCCGACGGTGACCGGGTCGGCTTCCGCCGAGCCGACACCGACGGCTTCGCCGAGCGAGCCGACGTCCACGCCGACGCCGACCGAATCGGATACGCCCGGTCCGACGGGGTCGGCTTCGCCGACGGAGAGCGAGAGCGCGGGGGCGTCGGCGAGTCCGTGAGGGGTGGGCTGCGGTGCGTCGGCGAGCGCGGCGCCGCTGTGGCTGGCCGCGCCCACGCGGCGAAGCCGCATATCGATACAGCCCCGCGCCCCTGACGGGGCACCTCGGTGGGCGTCGGGCAGTTCCCGGCGTCTCTGACGGGGTGCCTGGGTGGGCGTCGGGCAGTTCCCGGCGTCGCTGACGGGGTGCCTGGGTGGGCGTCGGGTAGTTCCCGGCGTCTCTGACGGGGCACCTCGGTGGGTGTCGGGCAGTTCCCGGTGTTCCTGTCGGGGTGCCTCGATGGGCGCCAGTGCAGTGGGTCTGCTCTCCCCGTTCTCCCCGAGCGGGGCGCTGTCGTCGGTGTCAGCGGGGCGGCTCTGCTCTCCCCCCCCGAAAGACGCCTCAGGTCGCCGGATCCGCCGGATGCGGGGCCAGCAGTGGGAGCTGCGACGACAGGCGTTCCTCGCACAGTTCCGCCAGGCGGTCGTAGCCGGCCTTGCCCATCAGTTCGGTCAGTTCCGGGCGGTAGGAGATGTAGACCGGGTCGCCGGCGCCGTGTGCCGAGGTCGCCGAGGTGCACCACCAGTGCAGGTCGTGGCCGCCCGGACCCCAGCCCCTGCGGTCGTACTCGCCGATCGAGATCTGGAGGACGCGCGTGTCGTCGGGGCGGTCGATCCAGTCGTACGTGCGGCGGATCGGGAGCTGCCAGCAGACGTCCGGCTTGGTCTCCAGCGGTTCGCGGCCCTCCCGCAGCGCCAGGATGTGCAGCGAGCAGCCCGCGCCGCCCGCGAAACCGGGGCGGTTCTGGAAGATGCACGAGCCGTTGAACGGGCGGGTCTGGCGGGAGCCCTCGTCGTCCTCCGAGACCCAGCCGTTCCGCGTGCCCTCGTCGTGGTGCTGCCAGATGTCCGGCGTGAGCCTCGACACATGACCGGCGACCCGCTTCTCGTCGTCCTCGTCGGAGAAGTGCGCGCCCAGCGTGCAGCAGCCGTCGTCCGCGCGGCCCGCCTGGATGCCCTGGCAGCCGCTGCCGAAGATGCAGTTCCAGCGCGAGGTCAGCCAGGTCAGATCACAGCGGAACACCTGCTCGTCGTCCGCCGGATCCGGGAACTCCACCCATGCGCGCGCGAAGTCCAGGCCCTTCTCGTCCCCTGCCGGAGGCCGCTGTGACGTCTTCGACTTCTTCGGTGGCTTCGCCCGAGAAGAACCGTCGGCGGATTTGGCGCCCTTGTGGTCCTTCGTCTTTTTCGTCTTTGGCACCTGTACAGGGTAAGTCGCGCGAGGCCGCTTCGGGGACGCCCTCCAAGGATGGGTTCCCGGCCACCTGGCAGTAGCGTTCCGTACATGAGACTCGGTGTCCTCGACGTGGGATCTAACACGGTGCATCTGCTGGTGGTGGACGCGCACCCCGGCGCACGCCCGCTGCCCGCGCACTCGCACAAGGCGGAGTTGCGCCTTGCCCAACTCCTCGACGGCAACGGCGCGATCGGTCCCGACGGGGTCGAGAAACTGATCGGTGTCATCCATGGGGCCCTGCAGGCCGCGGAGGACAAGGGCGTCGAGGAACTGCTGCCGTTCGCCACCTCCGCCGTGCGCGAGGCCAGCAACGCCGATGACGTCCTCGGCCGCGTGAAGGCCGAGACCGGCGTCGAGCTCCAGGTCCTGACCGGCGCCGAGGAGGCCCGGCTGACCTTCCTCGCGGTACGCCGCTGGTTCGGCTGGTCGGCCGGAAAGCTGCTGGTCCTAGACATCGGGGGCGGCTCCCTGGAGATCGCGTACGGCATCGACGAGGAGCCGGACACGGCCGTATCGCTGCCGCTCGGCGCCGGCCGGCTCACCGCCGGCTGGCTCCCCGGCGACCCGCCGGCCTCGGACGACATACGGGCGCTGCGCCGCCATGTACGCGCCGAGATCGCGCGCACGGTCGGCGAGTTCAGCCGCTTCGGCGCCCCCGACCACGTGGTCGCCACCTCCAAGACCTTCAAGCAGCTGGCCCGTATCGCCGGCGCGGCCCGCTCCGCCGACGGCCTCTACGTCCAGCGCGAACTCAAGCGCAGCTCCCTGGAGACCTGGGTCCCGCGGCTGGCGGCCATGAACACGGCCCAGCGCGGCGCACTCCCCGGGGTCTCCGAGGGCCGCTCGGGCCAGCTGGTGGCGGGCGCGCTGGTGGCGGAGGCCGCGATGGACCTGTTCGGGGTGGAGACGGTGGAGGTGTGCCCGTGGGCGCTGCGGGAGGGCGTGATCCTGCGGCGACTCGATCACATGGGTTCGGCGTAGGCACTCCCTCGGGGGGCGCGGGCGACCCGCGACGGCGAGCAGGTGCCCGGCCCCACCCCCGACGCGACGATCGTCACACCGGCGAAGACAAGCCCCGCTCCCACCCAACCCCACCCCGTAACCTGTCCCTCGTGGCAAAACCAAGGGACGTCGTCCGCATCCCGGATGCGAAGGTCGCGCTCTCCACGGCCTCCGTCTATCCGGAGTCGACGGCGACGGCCTTCGAGATCGCCGCGCGCCTCGGCTACGACGGTGTCGAGGTCATGGTGTGGACCGACCCGGTCAGCCAGGACATCGAGGCCCTGCGCAGGCTGAGCGACTACCACCGCATCCCGATCCTCGCCGTCCACGCCCCCTGCCTGCTGATCACCCAGCGGGTCTGGTCCACCGACCCCTGGGTCAAGCTCCAGCGGGCCCGGGCCGCCGCCGAGAAGCTGGGCGCGAGCACGGTCGTGGTGCACCCGCCGTTCCGCTGGCAGCGCCAGTACGCCCGCGACTTCGTCGAGGGGATCTGGCGCATGGCGAACGAGACGGACGTCCGATTCGCGGTGGAGAACATGTACCCCTGGCGCTATCGCGACCGCGAGATGCTGGCGTACGCCCCCGACTGGGACGTCACCAAGGACGACTACCGGCACTTCACGATCGACCTCAGCCATGCCGCGACCTCGCGGACGGACGCGCTCGCCATGCTCGACCGGATGGGCGGCCGGCTCGGCCATGTCCACCTCGCCGACGGCCGCGGCTCCGCCAAGGACGAGCACCTGGTGCCCGGCCGCGGCACCCAGCCCTGCGCCGAACTCCTGGAGCGCCTCGCGGTCACCGGCTTCGACGGGCATGTCGTCATCGAGGTCAACACCCGGCGCGCGATGTCCGGCGCCGAGCGCGAGGCCGACCTCGCGGAGGCCCTGGCCTTCACCCGCCTGCACCTGGCCTCGGCGGTGAAGGTGCCCCGCCGGTGACCGGTACCGAAAGCGGTGGCACCGGCGTCCGCCGTCGCGGCCGTCCCCCGCGCACCGAGTCGGCGGACACCCGGGACCGTATCCTCGTCGCCGCCCGCGAGGAGTTCTCCGAACGCGGGTACGACAAGACGTCCGTCCGCGGTATCGCCAAGGCCGCCGGCGTCGACTCGGCCCTCGTCCACCACTACTTCGGCACCAAGGAGCAGATCTTCGAGGCCGCCATCTCGATCGCCTTCGCCCCCGCGCTGAACGCCCCCGTCGCGATCGCCGACGGCCCGCTGGACGGCGTCGGCGAGCGCCTGACCCGCTTCATCTTCGGCATCTGGGAGAACCCCACCAGCCGTACGCCCCTGCTGGCGATCCTCCGCTCGGCCGTGAACAACGACACGGCCGCCGCCGTGTTCCGCCGGCTGATCGCCGCCCAGCTGCTGCGCCGGATCGCCGAGCAGCTGGATCTCCCGGACGGGGAACTGCGCGCCGAACTGGCGGCCGCGCAGCTGGTGGGGTGCGCGATGCTGCGGTACGTGATCAAGGTGGAGCCGCTGGCGTCGGCGGATCTGGAGCAGATCGTGGCGCGGGTGGCGCCGGTGGTTCAGGGGCATCTGACCGGGCCGTAGGACCGGCGCGACGAGACACCCGTCCCGCATTCCGGACACATCGTCCCGAGGCCTGGGCAACGGGCGTACGCTCGATGACAGCCCTATCTGTCTGAAGGAGCGAGCCACGATGCCCGAGCTGAGGTCCCGCACAGTCACCCACGGCCGCAACATGGCGGGCGCCCGCGCCCTTATGCGCGCCTCCGGTGTACCGGGCGCGGACATCGGCCGCAAGCCGATCATCGCGGTCGCCAACAGCTTCACGGAGTTCGTGCCGGGCCACACCCACCTCCAGCCGGTCGGCCGGATCGTCAGCGAGGCGATCAAGGAGGCGGGCGGCATCCCGCGCGAGTTCAACACGATCGCCGTGGACGACGGCATCGCCATGGGCCACGGCGGCATGCTGTACTCCCTCCCGTCCCGCGACCTGATCGCGGACTCGGTCGAGTACATGGTCGAGGCACACTGCGCCGACGCCCTGGTCTGCATCTCCAACTGCGACAAGATCACGCCGGGCATGCTGATGGCCGCGCTGCGGCTCAACATCCCTACGGTCTTCGTCTCCGGCGGCCCCATGGAGGCCGGCCGCGCCACCCTCGTCGACGGCACGGTCCGCACCCTCGACCTGATCGACGCGATGGTCGACGCGGCCAACGAGAACATCTCCGACGAGGACGTCCTCAAGATCGAGGAGAACGCCTGTCCGACCTGCGGCTCCTGCTCGGGCATGTTCACCGCCAACTCGATGAACTGCCTGACCGAGGCCATCGGTCTCTCCCTCCCCGGCAACGGCTCGGTCCTGGCCACCCACACGGCCCGTAAGCAGCTGTACGTCAACGCGGCCCGCACGGTCATGGACATCACCCGCCGCTTCTACGAGCAGGACGACGACACGGTCCTGCCCCGCAACGTCGCGACCTTCGCCGCGTTCGAGAACGCGATGGCCCTCGACATCGCGATGGGCGGCTCCACCAACACGATCCTGCACCTGCTGGCCGCCGCCCAGGAGGCGGGCGTCTCCTTCGGCCTGGAGGAGATCAACGAGGTCTCGCGCCGGGTGCCCTGCCTGGCCAAGGTCGCGCCGAACGTCGCGAAGACCCGCACGTACTACATGGAGGACGTGCACCGGGCCGGCGGCATCCCCGCCCTCCTCGGCGAACTGCACCGCGGCGGTCTCCTCAACGAGGACGTCCACTCCGTGCACAGCCCGTCCCTGTCGGACTGGCTGAAGACCTGGGACGTGCGCGGCGGCTCCCCCTCTCCCGAAGCGGTGGAACTGTGGCACGCGGCCCCGGGCTGCGTCCGCTCCTCCGAGGCCTTCTCCCAGTCCGAGCGCTGGGAGGCCCTCGACGAGGACGCGGCGGAGGGCTGCATCCGCAGCGTCGAGCACGCGTACTCCAAGGACGGCGGCCTCGCGGTCCTCAAGGGCAACCTCGCCGTGGACGGCTGCGTGGTGAAGACGGCCGGCGTCGACGAGTCGATCTGGACCTTCGAGGGCCCGGCGGTCGTCTGCGAGTCGCAGGAAGAGGCCGTCGAGAAGATCCTCAACAAGCAGGTCACGCACGGCGACGTGGTCGTCATCCGCTACGAGGGCCCCAAGGGCGGCCCCGGCATGCAGGAGATGCTCTACCCGACGTCCTTCCTCAAGGGCCGCGGCCTCGGCAAGACCTGCGCGCTGATCACGGACGGCCGTTTCTCCGGCGGCACGTCGGGTCTGTCGATCGGCCACGCCTCCCCGGAGGCGGCCTCGGGCGGCACCATCGCCCTCGTCGAGAACGGCGACCGCATCCGTATCGACATCCCGAACCGCACCATCGAACTCCTCGTCGACGAGGCCGAGCTGGCCCGTCGCGAGCAGGCCCTGAACGGCGTGTACGCCCCGAAGAACCGCGAGCGCAAGGTCTCGGCGGCCCTGAGGGCCTACGCGGCGATGGCCACCAGCGCGGACCGCGGCGCGGTGCGCGACGTGAGCAAGCTCGGCTGACGCCGGGCAGGTGACAGATGCGACAGGGGTCGCCTCCCACAAGGGGGCGGCCCCTTCCGCCGTACGCCATCACCAGACGGCGGGATCCCCCGCGTCCACGGCGAAGACGGTGCCGTCGGGGGCGGTGGCGTAGACGTGGGTGTCGAGGATCAGGGGGGCGGGCAGCGCGGCGGTGACCCCGCCCGAGGCCGTTCCGAAGCGGGGCGAGGTCTGTCCGGCGACCTTCCCGTCATGCGTGTCCACGGCCATGAGCCGTCCGTCGGCGGCTGAGAAGTACACGTGCCGGTCGTCGGCGACGGGCGCCGAGCCCCGGCTCACCGCAGTCTCCAGGTGCCATGTCCGCTTGCCTGCGTCCAAGTCGACGGCGTCCAGAGACCCGGTGGCGGCCAGCAGGTAGACCACGCCGTCGTGCACGCCGGCCTGCGCGTCCGCACGCGGTACGGGCAGCTTGACCCGGCGGGTGGTTCCGGATCCCGGCGTGTAGCGGACCACCGCATCGGTGTCGCCGTACACCGGATCAGCGGCCAGCAGGAAGACCGTCCCGTCCTGCGCGCCGACCGGCCGTAGCAGACCATGCAAAGGCGTGTCCCACCGTACGTCTCCGGTAGCCGGGTCCACGGCGGTCACCCGGGTGCTGCCCCCGTCAGCGGACGAACTCGTCACATACGCCGACGACGGATCCGAGGGGAAGAAGTCGATCCGCGGTGTGCCGTGCCCCCCTGTGGGCCGGCTCCACTTGCTGGTGCCAGTCGCGCTGTCCACCCCGGTGACCGTGCCGTCCGCGCGCGCGAGCAGAAGCATGTCGCCGGCGTACTTCATCCCTTTGTTCTTGGGCAGGGCCCGCTGCCATCGGCTCCTGCCCGAGTCCGGATCGAGCGCCGTCACATGCCGGGCCTCGTCCGTGACGAGTTGCACGAGGCCGCCGGAGAGGACCGGGGGCCTGTTCCAGTGGGCGTCGGTGACGGAGTGCCGCCAGAGCACGGCGCCCGTTACCGGGTCCAGGGCGAGGGCCACAGACGTCTCCGTGCAAAACAACTTCCCGTCACCGGTGGCACATTGGGGCGTGGCCGCGCCCTTGGTGACCGGGTTAGCCTGCCAGGCGGCGAAAGCGGCGGCAGTGGTTCTCGGGTTGCTCTCCCGCTGCTCCGGACCGCTCCCGGCCCCCCACTGGACGAAGGCCGCGGCCCCGCCCAGCACGAGCACGACAGCACCCGTGGCCGAGGCGACCCGCCTGCTGAGGCGTGGCCAGCGCCGCCGCTCCGGCTCCTTCTCCTTCGGCTCCGGCATGTCACTGCTGTCGCCGGTGGCACTGGTCCGCTGTGCCGGTATGAACGCCTGCGTATCGTACGAGGCCGCCAACGACCTCAGGACCCGCATCAATTCGTCGGGCGTCGGCCGGTCCTCGGGCTCCTTGGCGAGGCAGCGCAGCACCAACGGAGCGAGTTCCTCCGGCACGTCGGTGAGGTCGGGCTCGTCATGCACAACCTGGTAGGCGACGACGTATGGACTGTCGGAGTCGAACGGCCCACGCCCGGTCGCCGCGTGCACCAGTACCGACCCGAGCGCGAAGATGTCGGCGGCCGGCCCGACCTCACGCGGCCGCCGGAACTGCTCCGGCGCCATGAACGGCGGCGTACCGATCAACTTGCCGGTCTCGGTCCGCAGTTCGCTGTCCTTTGGCCGGGAAATGCCGAAGTCGATGACCTTCGGGCCATCCTCGGCGAGCAGCACGTTGCTCGGCTTGAGATCCCGGTGCACCACCCCGACCCTGTGAATGTCGCGCAGCGCCTCCGCGAGCCCAGCCATCAGCCGACGCAACTGGGCAGAGGGCATCGGGCCGTTCCGCTTCACGTGCTCGGCCAGAGTGGGGCCGGGGATGAAAAGGGTGGCCATCCAGGGCCGTTCGGCCTCGGGATCGGCGTCCACGACGGGTGCGGTGAAGGCGCCGCTGACCTTGCGCGCGGCGGCCACCTCCTGCCGGAAACGGCCCCTGAACTCACGGTCCTTGGAGAACTCGGCGTGCACGACCTTCACGGCGAGCTTTAGCCCCGAGGTGCTGCGGGCCAGGTGCACCACGCCCATGCCGCCCGAACCCAGGCAGGACTCCAGGCGGTAGTGCCCGGCGTACTCGGGAAGTTCCGCTTCCGCGCCCGCTCCGGTGTTGCGCTGTGGCGTCATGGGATCACCCCCGTGCTGTTCCTCGCGGCGCGCGACGCACGGAGCCTAGTCGATGACTCGTGCGATACAGAGGCGGCTTGCTAGCCTCCGCGTGCGAGTTGCGCACATGTGTTTCGTGGCTCGATCCGGGGGAATCAACGGGACTCCATGGCACTCATGGGACCGGTGGGGGGAGTTCTACATGTCTGTTGATCACGCGCAGGAAGCCGAGAGCAGCGGTGAGGAGGAGGCCGTCACGACGCTGACGGCGTCCGTGCGCTACTACTCGGTCGCCCCGGGCCTCCGCCTGAACGTCCGCAGCGGTCCCGGCACCAGTTACGACATCACCCGCGTCCTCCCCGAGGGCGCCAAAGTCCCGATCTACTGCCAGACGCCCGGTACGACGGTCTCCGGGTACTACGGCACGTCCAAGATCTGGGACAACATCAGCAACGGCGAGTTCGTGTCAGACGCCTACGTCAATACGGGCAGCGACGGTTACGTGGCCGACCGCTGCTCCTGACCGGTCCAGGAGGACTGGGATGACATCCAGAAGACGCGCTTCCCTCCTTCTCGCAGGCTCCGCCGGAGCCTTTCTCATGATCATGGGGTCGGCCTCCGTCGCCAGCGCGGCCGCCACCGTGAACACATACTCCGTCGCCCCGGGCGTCCGTCTGAACGTCCGCAGCGGCCCGGGCACCAGTTACAACATCACCCGCACCCTCCCCGAGGGCACCAAGGTTCCGATCTTCTGCCAGACGCCGGGTACGACGGTGTCCGGGTACTACGGCACGTCGAACATCTGGGACAACATCGACAACGGCGAATACGTCTCGGACACCTACGTCAACACCGGCAGCGACGGCTACGTGGCCGACCGCTGCGCCTGACCGGTCACGTCGACCCCGACCCGGAGCCCGCGGCCCCCGGCACCATAATCGTCATGTGAGCGACGAACCAGGCACCCCGGACACCCCCGCGGGCTCCACCGGCGAGGCCCCGAGCGGCCCCCGCCCCGAGCCCCTCCGTTTCTTCGGCACGTCCTGGGTCAACCATGACGACGGCTACATCGTCCGCCGCATCAGCGTGGCCGTGGGTTCGCTCGCCGCCGCCGCCGCCTCCTGCCTGGTCCTCCGGCTCGCCTACCAGGGCGTGCAACTCGCCGACACCGGGTCCTTCGTCACGGTCCTGGTCGTCGCGATGTTCGCCATCTGCAGCGCCCTCGCCTTCCGCCACACCTGGGACGGCTTCGGCAAGCGCCCCGACCCGGAACGCCAGGCCTCCCTGCGCGGCCTCCTCGCCATCGGTTTCGTCGGCTCCCTCCTCGCCTACTTCTTCCGCTCCCTGACAGAGGCCCCCGGCGAACGACTCCACCGCACCGAGTACGACACCGCCCGCCAGGAACACGAGCGCCGCACCACGCGCCGCACGGGCAACCCGTCGAAGAAGAAGCGCAAGCGCTGACACCGTCCGGTACGGCACCGCGCGGAGTACGGCACCGCGCGGAGTACGACATCGCCCGCCCATCGGAAACCCCTGTCGCCTCCCGCCCCGCCCCCGGGACCATGGCCGTATGACCACAAGCCAGTCGCGCCCCCCGAACCCGGCCCCCTCGCACGCAACCCGCGCGCACTCCTTCAACGCCGCCGCGGCCCAGTACGCCGCGAACCGCCCCTCCTACCCGCTCGCTCTCCTCGACGCCGTCGAGGAGGAGGCCGGCCGCACCCTCACCGGTGCCCGGGTGGTCGACGTCGGCGCGGGCACCGGCATCGCGACCGCCGTCCTGCACGCGCGCGGCGCCGACGTGGTCGCGGTGGAGCCGGGCGAGGGCATGGCGGCGCAGTTCCGGGCCACGCTCCCCGGCGTCCCGCTCGTCCGCGGCAACGGCAACGCCCTCCCGCTCGCCGACGACACCGCCGACTTCCTCACCTACGCCCAGGCCTGGCACTGGACCGACCCGGCCCACTCCGTGCCGGAGGCGCTGCGCGTACTGCGTCCCGGCGGCGCGCTCGCGCTGTGGTGGAACACCGACGCCCTCGACATCGAGTGGATCGCCGGGCAGAACGAGCGGATGAGCCGCTTCTTCGGCGTGGACGCCGCAGCGGAGAGGCGCAAGACCGCCGACCGTACGGACCTCGCCGACCCCAGCGGCCGCCTCCGCTTCACCCGCCGCGAGGTCCGCTGGAGCCGCCGCGTCCCCCTCGACACCCACCTCGCCAACATCGGCAGCCACTCGGCGTTCCTGCTCACCCCCGAGGACCGCCGCGCCGCCTTCCTCGCGGAGGAGCGCGCCCACCTCCTGAAGGTCTTCCCGGAGGAAACGGTCGAGGAGACGTACGACGTCCTCCTCCTGGTCGCCCTCAACACCTGACCAACACACGCACCCCGGCCCGCCGCCCCCACACAGCAGCGGGCCACCGGCGCCCCACCGCACCCACACGACAAACCCACCCGCCTCGCGGCCACCCCTTCCCACGACAACCGATCCCAGCGACGAGCCAACGCCAGCTGTCCCGGTGGGGACCGGAAGCCAGGCGTCCCGGTGCTGGGCTGGCGCCCGGAGTCCGGGTGACGAGCCGAGTCCTGCTGTCCCGGGGAGGATCCGACGCCAGCTGTCCCGGCGAAGGGCTGATGCCAGGTGTTCCGGTGACGAGCCGAGTCCAGCAGTCCCGATGACGGACTGACTTCAGCCGTCCCGGCGAGGGACCGACTCCGGCCATGCCCCAGCGCCCGTGCGGCCCTCACGGAGGGCGTGCCGTCGACTGCCTCCTCGCCCAGTCCCCTTGACGCTCCCTACCTTGCCGAGGATTATTCATCACATGGTGAATTACTCGCCGGAGCCGACCGAGGCGCCCGGCAACTCCGTCCTGCCCCCCGCCATCCAGGCCGCCGGCCTCACCGCCGTCCGTGGCCCCCGCACCGTCCTGCGCGGCCTCGACTTCACCGTCCCCCGCGGCCAGATCACCGGCCTCCTCGGCCCCTCCGGCTGCGGCAAGTCGACCCTGATGCGCTCCATCGTCGGCAGCCAGGCCAACGTCACCGGCACCCTCAACGTCCTCGGCCGCCCCGCCGGCCACCCCACCCTCCGCACCCGCATCGGGTACGTCACCCAAGCCCCCTCCGTCTACGACGATCTGACAGTCCGCCAAAACCTCGACTACTTCGGCTCGATCCTCGACCCCACCCGCCCCGCCCCCGACCGCCGCGCCGACGTCGAACGCGTCCTCGGCGAAGTCGACCTCATCAGCCACGCCGACGCCCTCGCCGGCAACCTCTCCGGCGGTCAGCGCAGCCGCGTCTCCCTCGCCGTCGCCCTGCTCGGCACCCCCGAACTCCTCGTCCTCGACGAACCCACCGTCGGCCTCGACCCCGTCCTGCGCCGCGACCTCTGGCAGCTCTTCCACTCCATCACCACCACCCGCGGCGCCACCCTCCTCATCTCCTCCCACGTCATGGACGAGGCCGAGCGCTGCCACCGCCTCCTCCTCATGCGCGAGGGCGAGATCCTCGCCGACGACACGCCCCAGTCCCTCCGCACCCGCACCGGCTCCGACACGGTCGAGGCGGCCTTCCTGCACCTCGTCGACGAAGCGGCCGCCACCTCCCGCACGAAGGAAAGCGCACGATGACCACTCAGCCGGCGACCACCACGACCGCCCCCGTCAGCGCCCTCAACCTCGCCCGCACCACCGCCACCGCGGCCCGCGTCCTGCGCCAACTCCGCCACGACCCCCGCACGATCGCGCTGCTCCTCCTCATCCCCTGCCTGATGCTGGTCCTGCTCCGCTACGTCTTCGACGGCAGCCCGCGCACCTTCGACAACATCGGCGCCTCACTCCTCGGCATCTTCCCGCTCATCACGATGTTCCTGGTGACCTCGATCGCCACCCTTCGCGAGCGCACCTCCGGCACCCTCGAACGCCTCCTCGCCATGCCCCTCGGCAAAGCCGACCTCATCGCCGGCTACGCCCTCGCCTTCGGCGTCCTCGCGATCATCCAGTCGGCCCTCGCCACCGGCCTTGCCGTCTGGTTCCTGGGCCTCGACGTCACCGGCTCCCCCTGGCTCCTGCTCCTGGTCGCCCTGCTCGACGCCCTGCTCGGCACGGCCCTCGGTCTCTTCGTCTCGGCCTTCGCGGCCTCGGAATTCCAGGCGGTCCAGTTCATGCCCGCGGTGATCTTCCCGCAACTCCTGCTCTGCGGCCTCTTCACGCCCCGCTCTCAGATGCACCCCGCCCTCGAAGCCCTCTCCGACGTCCTCCCCATGTCCTATGCCGTAGACGGCATGAACGAAGTCCTCCACCACACCGACATGACCGCCACCTTCCTCAGGGACATCCTGATCGTCGCCGGTTGCGCCCTGCTCGTGCTGACCCTGGGAGCGGCCACCCTGAGGCGACGCACGGCATAGCCACCGACGACGTCCGCCCAGCGGACAACCGCCCCCCGCCTCCTACTCCCGGTGTCAGACTGAACCGTATGAGTGAGAAAGTCGCAGTCCTCGGTACCGGCAAGATCGGCGAAGCCCTGCTCAGCGGAATGATCCGGGCCGGCTGGGCACCCGCCGACCTCCTGGTCACCGCCCGCCGCCCGGAACGGGCCGAAGAGCTCCGTGCCCGCTACGGAGTCACCCCGGTCACCAACCCCGAGGCCGCGAAGACCGCCGACACCCTGATCCTCACGGTCAAACCGCAGGACATGGGCGCCCTCCTCGACGAACTCGCCCCGCACATCCCCGCCGACCGCCTCGTCATCAGCGGCGCGGCGGGCATCCCCACCTCCTTCTTCGAGGAGCGCCTCGCCACCGGCACCCCGGTCGTCCGTGTCATGACGAACACCCCCGCCCTCGTCGACGAGGCGATGTCCGTCATCTCCGCCGGCAGCCATGCCACCGCCGCCCACCTGGCCACCGCCGAGAAGATCTTCGGCGCCGTCGGCAAGACCCTCCAGGTCCCCGAGTCCCAGCAGGACGCCTGCACCGCCCTGTCGGGCTCGGGACCGGCGTACTTCTTCTACCTGGTCGAGGCCATGACCGACGCCGGCATCCTGCTCGGCCTGCCCCGCGACAAGGCCCACGACCTCATCGTCCAGTCCGCGATCGGCGCCGCCGTGATGCTCCGCGACAGCGGCGAACACCCCGTCAAGCTCCGCGAGAACGTCACCTCGCCCGCCGGCACCACCATCAACGCCATCCGCGAACTGGAGAACCACGGCGTACGGGCCGCCCTCATCGCCGCCCTCGAAGCCGCCCGCGACCGCAGCCGCCAACTCGCCTCCGGCAAGAAGGACTGAGAAGGACAAGAAGGACTGAGCAGAACAGGACCGAGAGGAACTGAGCCCGCGCCTACCGCACGGCGTTCAACGCGGGTTCCGCCGCAGCAGCTCCCGAGAAGGCACCGGGCGGCAACAGCCCGATCGCCCGATAGGCAGTGTCGACAATCGGCCGGGCGATCGCCCGGGCCTTCTCCGCCCCATGCCGCAGCACCTCCTCCACATATCCCGGATCGACACACAACTCCCTGTGCCTGGCCTGCACGGGACCGATCAGGTCCAGCACCGCATCCGCAGTGGCCTGCTTCAGAGAGCCGTACGAATCGTGAACGGTTGCCAGTGACTCAGGGTTCCCGCCTGTGCACGCAGCGAGAATCTCCAGCAGATTCGCGACCCCGGGCTGCTCCTCCCGGTCGTAGACGACTTCCTGCCCACTGTCCGTCACGGCCCGCATGATCTTCTTCCGGATCACCTCCGGTTCGTCGAGCAGATAGACGATGCCCGCCCCGGAGTCGTCGCTCTTCCCCATCTTCGACGTCGGGTCCTGCAGATTCATCACCCGCGCGGCCACCTTCGGCACGGTCGCCTTCGGCACCACGAACGTGTGCCCGTACCTCTGGTTGAACCGCACCGCCAGATCCCGGGTCAACTCCACGTGCTGCGCCTGATCGTCCCCGACCGGCACCTCGTCCGCCCCGTAGGCCAGGATGTCGGCCGCCATCAGCGCCGGATACGTCAGCAGGGACAGCCGCACACCGCGCCCGCGCACCGCCTCGCTCGCGACCTTCTCCTTGTACTGGATCATGCGCCGCATCTCCCCGTCGGTCGCCACGCACTCCATGAGGTACGACAGCCGGGTGTGCTCGTCGACATGACTCTGTACGAACACGGTGCACAGCTCCGGATCCAGCCCGGACGCCAGCAACAGGGTCGCCGCCTGCCGGGTGAGCCGGCGCAGCCGGGCCGGATCGTGGTCCACGGTCATCCCGTGCAGATCGACGATGCAGAACAAGGAGTCCGCCTGGTGCTGGTCCACGGCAGCCCACTGCCGCATGGCCCCCAGGTAGTTCCCCAGCGTCAGGTGCCCGGTCGGCTTGATCCCGCTGAAGACCCGTGTCATTCCCTCTCCACCTCCTGGTCGGAGCCGCCGTCCCGAGCGGCCGACCCTCAGAGGTTCCGGAGGGAGATACACGAACGGCCGCCGAGATGGCGGCCGTTGAATGCGTACGTGAGCGCGGCCGCCGTCAGGCGGCCCACCACTGCTGGGTGCACGTACGCGTAGTCATGACCTCCACCATACGCCCCGGGGGTCGCCCCGCCGCGAGTTGACACACCCCAACCGGTTACGTAGTGTTCTCCGAGTTGTCCGACGTGAGCGCCGACTCCGGTCGGTCCCCGGACAGCCATTCCGCAAGTACCTGCCAGCAGTCGGCGATCCGTCGTCGCTTTGCTTCGGCGCGCGTATGTGCGAAATGAAGGAATCCACGTTCGAAAGGACGCGGCCCCCGATTAGCTCGGAGGCTGGGAATCCGCTAAAGTCTCACTCGTCGGAACGGCCCAACAGCCGGGAAGGCAACACCCGCTGACTGGGAATCAGACGCCGAAAGGATCTGATAGAGTCGGAACCGCCGGAAAGGGAAACGCGAGAGCGAAAACCTGGAAAGCACCGAGGAAATCGGATCGGAAAACGGTCTGATAGAGTCGGAAACGCAAGACCGAAGGGAAGCCCGGAGGAAAGCCCGAGAGG
>NZ_JBVIKO010000025.1:66505-152385 GCF_055580905.1 Streptomyces sp. NPDC031497 | reverse complement strand
GGGAGAGTAGGACACCGCCGAACAAATTTTGGGAAAGGCCCACGCCGTATGGCGTGGGCCTTTCTGCATTTACGGGTCTTTTCGCGGCTGCGTCTAAGCTCGGTGGTATGCGCTACGACCTGGTTATCTTCGACAACGACGGCGTCCTCGTCGACAGCGAGCCCATCTCCAACCGGCTCCTGGCCGCCTATCTCACCGAGCTGGGGCATCCCACCTCCTACGAGGACTCCATACGGGACTACATGGGATCCGCGATGCACCGGGTCCATGACCTCGTCCAGGAGCGCACCGGGCAGCGGCTGCCCGACGACTTCGATGACGTCTTCCATGCGCGGGTGTTCGCCGCCTTCGAGGCGGAGTTGAAGCCCGTCGCCGGGGTGGCGGAGGTCCTTGAGCGGCTGGCGGCCGACGGGGTGCCGTACTGCGTGGCGTCGTCCGGGAGCCATGAGCGGATTCGGGTGGGGCATCGGACGACCGGACTCGACCGGTGGTTCGACGAGTCGCGCATCTTCAGCTCGCAGGACGTGGGGAGAGGGAAGCCGGCGCCGGACCTCTTCCTTTACGCGGCCGAGCGGATGGGGGTCGCGCCGGGGCGTTGTGCCGTCGTGGAGGACAGTCCGCTGGGCGTGCAGGCCGCTGTCGCGGCCGGTATGGACGTGTACGGGTTCACGGCGATGACACCGGCCGACCGGCTGCGTGGGGCCACGCAACTCTTCTCCGATCCGGGGCAGTTGGCTGACCTGCTGGAATGACCGAGGGCAGCACGGCGGGGCTGACAATTGTCATGCCGAGCTACGGACGATCGTTCCTACTGGGGGACCCCGCCCGGACGCGAAGCTGAGAGCATGACGAAGACGACGAACGCCGGAGCCCGGAACAGCGACCAGGACAAGCGGCAGCCCAGCGTGCTGGAGAACTTCAAGCCGCTGATCGTGGACGTGGCGGTTCCCCTCGGGTCGTACTACCTCTTCAAGGACGCCTTCGGGATGAGTACCTTCGCGGCGCTCGCCTGGAGCAGTGTGGTGCCGGCCCTGCGGACGGTGTGGAGCGTGGTCAGGGAGCGTCGGGGTAACGCGTTCGCGGGGCTCATCCTGCTGGTGAACCTGGTCTCGCTGGCGCTGAGCTTCGTCTCCGGCGACCCGCGGCTGATGCTCGCCAAGGACAGCGGGGTCAGCAGCGCGATCGGGATCGCGATCCTGGTGTCGATCGTGATGGGCCGGCCGATGATGACCGAAGGGCTCAAGCCGTTCGTGCTGAAGGGCGACACGGCCAGGGCGGCGGCCTTCGAGCGGCTGCGGTCCGGATCCGCCGCGTTCCGGCGGTCGGAGCGGGTCTACTCTCTCGTGTGGGGCGTGCTGCTGCTCGCCGAGTGTGTGGTGCGGATCGTGGGGGCGTACACCCTGCCCGTGGACACCATGGTGTGGCTCGGCACGGTCATCCTGGTCAGTACGATCGGGATCGGAATGGTCGTCAGCGGCGGGCTCGCCGCCGAGCCGATGGCCCGGATGATCTCCGCCGAGGTGAAGGCCGCGGAGGAGGCCGGGGACAGCGTGCAGCGTGCGGTGCCTGTCGCCGCCTGACACCGCCGAACCGACCCGCCGAAGGTAAAGCTGAAGGAAATTCATCTTTGGCTGGATCTACCCACGAGTACGCCGGGGCCCTACGCTCGCCGCCATGACAGATGTGCTGCGGCGCGGTAGGGCCTCGTTGGCGTTCAGTTTCTTCACACAGGGCGCCACTTTCGCGCTGCTCGTGACGCGCATTCCCGCCATCCAGGACCGGTACGGCGTCTCCGACGCGCTGCTGCCGGTCTTTCTCGCCGCGGTGCCGATCCTGGCCGGCGTCGGCAGTGTGACCACCGAGCAGCTGGTGAAGCGCATACGGCCGAGCCGACTGCTGCGCTGGTCCCAGCCCGTGGTGATGCTGGCGCTGCTCGGGGTCGGGGCCGGCGGGCAGGTGGCCGAGCTGGCGGTCGCGCTGGCCGCGTTCGGGCTGGCGGTCGGGGCGTTGGACGCCTCGATGAACATGCTCGGGGTGAGCCTGCAGCGGACGTACGGACGCAGCATCATGCTCAGTTTCCATGCCGCCTACAGCCTCGGTGGGATCCTGGGGGCCTCGCTGGCCTGGGTGGGGGCGCACTGGCATCTCGCGTTGTGGGTGTCGTACCTGCCGGTCGTCGCGGTGCTGCTGCCGGCCGCGCTGGTGGGGAGCCGGTGGTATGTGGACGGCAAGCCGGCGCCGGTGGAGGACGCGGTGGACGGGACGAGCGCCGGTGCGGGCGGTGGTGTCGTCTTCAAGCTGCTGCTGCCGCTGTGTCTGGTGATGACCTTCGCCTACATCGGGGACTCGACGGTCTCCAACTGGAGTGCGAAGTATCTGAAGGACGTGCTGGGGAGCAGCGAGCAGCTGGCCACCGTGCCGTACAACGTGTACATGGTGACCACGCTGGTCGGGCGGGCCATCGGGGATTTCGGGGTGCGGAGGTTCGGGGCCGTGGCGGTCGTGCGGCTGGGGGCGCTGGTGGCGGCGGTCGGGTTCGCGGTGGTGGCGGGGGCGTCCGGGGCGTGGGTCGGGATGGTCGGGTTCACTCTGCTGGGGCTGGGACTGTGCGTGTTGGTACCGCAGACGTTCGCGGCGGCCGGGCGGTTGTTCCCGGGGGATTCGGATGCGGCCATCGCCCGGCTGAACATCTTCAACTACGTCGGGTTCCTGATCGGTTCGCCGTTGGTGGGCGCGCTGGGCGACGCGTGGAGCTATCGCGGGGCGATGCTGGTGCCGATGGTGTTGGTGCTGGTGACGTTGGTGTACGCCCGTTCGTTCGCGGTTCGGCCGGACCGATACGGTGGCGGACATGAGCGGCCGCGCACAGCTGATGTGGGACGAGGCAGTAACGGGCTATGACTTCGGTCCGGGCCATCCGATGGATCCGGTCCGGCTGGCGTTGACCCGGGGACTGGTCGATGCGTTCGGGCTCGACCGGGTGGTGGACGTCGTCGCGGCGAAGCCGGCCGGGGAGTCGACGCTTCGGCTGGTGCACCGGGAGGACTACGTCGAGGCGGTGAAGGCGGCCTCGGCCGATCCCGCGGCGGCTGACCAGTCGTACGGGCTGGGGACTCTGGACGATCCCGCGTTCGCCGGGATGCACGAGGTGTCCGCGTTGATCGCGGGGCAGTCGGTGGGGGCGGCGGAGGCGGTGTGGCGGGGAGACGCCGATCACGCCGTGAACTTCGCGGGCGGGTTGCATCACGCGATGCCGGGGGCGGCCTCCGGGTTCTGTATCTACAACGACGCCTCGCTTGCCATCGCCCGGTTGCTGGAGCTCGGGGCCGAGCGGGTCGCCTATGTCGACGTCGACGTGCATCACGGGGACGGGGTGCAGGCCGCGTTCTGGGAGGATCCGCGGGTTCTGACGATCTCGCTGCACGAGCATCCTCGTACGTTGTTCCCGGGGACCGGCTGGCCGACGGAGGTCGGGGCCGGGGCGGGGGAGGGTTCCGCGGCGAACGTGGCGCTGCCGGCCGGGACCGGGGACGCGGGGTGGTTGCGGGCGTTCCACGCGGTCGTGCCGGAGCTGGTCGCCGACTTCCGGCCGCAGGTGCTGGTGACCCAGCACGGCGCCGACACGCATTTCGAGGATCCGTTGGCGCATCTCGCCGTTTCGCTGGACGCGCAGCGGGCCGTGCAGGTCGCCTGCCATCAGCTGGCGCACGAGTATGCCGGGGGCAAGTGGGTCGCGCTGGGCGGCGGGGGATACGAGGTGGTGGATGTCGTGCCCCGGTCGTGGACGCACCTGGTGGCGATCGCCGCGGGGCGGGAGATCGCGCCCGAGGCGCTGGTCCCCGAGGCGTGGCGGCAGGAAGTGTTCGCCCGGACGCGGCAGTTGGGGCCCGGGCGGATGACGGACGGCCGGTGGCCGGTGGGGTGGGCGGAGTGGGAGGCGGGTTACGACCCCGCTGACCGCCTGGATCAGGCGGTGCTGGCTACTCGGCGGGCTGTGTATCCGCTGCGGGGGCTGTTGGCGTAGGGGTTGGTGGATCGTTACGCCAACCGTGGGGTGTTCCGCTGCTTTCGGGGTTTTCGGGCGGCCGGGTCCGTCACTATCTCTGGCGTGTCGAGTGGTGGTGGGCTTCGGGACTATCTGGTGGCCGTGGGGCTGGCGGGGGTGGTGGCTTCCTCTCGGGAGCGGAGTCTTCGGCGTTATCGGCTCTTCGCGGATCGGGATCCTCGGGTGTTGATCGGTATTGATCCGCAAGGGGGGTGGAGTGAGCGGGATTTGGTTCGGTTGATGGCGGGCAAGTGTGGGGTTTCGGACGATCCGCGGTGTGTTTCAGGGCATGATGTGATCGATCCGGAGCTGACCGTCGCCGCGCTGGATTCCTTCGCGGAGCGGGTGGGGGACGTGGCCCGGCGGCGGGCGCCCGTGTTGTTCGGAACCGGGCATCCGCATCGGCTGATCGGCTTCTACGCCGGTCTCGCGGACGCGTTGTCGGCGGCGGGGTGTGAGGTTCTCACCCCCGCGCAGGGTCGCTGTGTCGACATAACGACCCGGTTCGGTCTACGTACGTGCAACCTCGATTACGTACAAGGTGTCGGGTTGGTGCGGGAATCGGGAGGTGAACGCCCCGGTTGTGCGCCGGGTGCGCACACGCACTCACCGCTGCCGGTTCGGGTGGCGCTGGATGCGGCGGCGGACGGCGGCGGGCCGTTGCCCGAGCTGGTGGTGGGGGACCACGGGTGGGTCTGCGGTGCTGGTCAGCTCGGGTTTGAGGCCATTGGGCTGGCGGATACGGATGACCCCGCGCTCTTCGTGGGCGAGGCCGAGGGGGTCGTGTCCGTCGCCGTTCCGGTTGATGACGGCGTGCGGTCCGATTACTACACGCCGCTCACCCGCTACGTACTCAATCGAGCGTGTCTGTCACAGTAGGCCGCCGATGGGTGCACCTCTTCCCCACTCGCATCACCCGCCCCTACATTGGGGAGTGAGCACGCAACGACGAAGAGTCACCGGAAGGGGAAGCCGGTGGCCCGTCGAGTGCGGAAGGTTCAGGTGTGTCATGGCAGCTGGCGAGAGGCCTCTCAACGAGGTTGTGTTCCTTACCGTGGCGGAGGTCGCCGCGGTGATGCGAGTGTCGAAGATGACCGTGTACCGGTTGGTGCACAGCGGTCATCTGCCCGCGATCCGGGTGGGGCGGTCCTTCCGCGTCCCCGAGCAAGCGGTACACGAGTACCTTCGCGAGAGCTATGTGGGGGTAGAGACCGCCTGACGGCCGTTCCGGGATTCGTCCCGGAGCACCTCGATTACGACCTCAGCGCTCGGGCGGGTAGGCTAGCCCCTCGTAGGTCGTATGGGCCCATGGCGCCCAACACCGAGTGATGAGAAGTGAGCGAGGGTAGTCGTGGGCTCTGTTATCAAGAAGCGGCGCAAGCGGATGGCCAAGAAGAAGCACCGCAAGCTGCTCAAGCGCACGCGCGTTCAGCGCCGTAACAAGAAGTAATTACGGCGCCGAGCCGCGAGAGCTTGTGTATGGCCCCCCACCAGTACGGTGGGGGGCCATACGCATTTTCCGGCCGCGTCGGCTCGCCCTGGCCTGCTGAGGGTCATGCCAGCGCAACATCAACCCGCTAAGTTGGCCCGCATACGGGAACTACGGGTACTACGGGAACACGGAAGAAAGGCGCTGATCTTGGGGAAGGTCGTGCTCGTGACCGGAGTGGCCCGTCAACTTGGGGGCCGGTTCGTACGGCGGATCCAGCGTGACCCCGACGTCGACCGGGTCGTCGCCGTGGACGCGGTGCCGCCGGAGCACCATCTGGGCGGGGCCGACTTCATCCAGACCGACATCCGTCAGCCGGCCGTCGCCCGCATCCTCGCCGAGACCGGCGCCGACACCGTCGTCCACATGGACGTGACCGGTACGCCGCTCGGCAGCGGGAGCCGGGCCACCGTCAAAGAGACCAATGTCATCGGGACCATGCAGCTGCTCGGCGCCTGCCAGAAGTCGCCGGCCGTCAAGCGGCTGGTGATCAAGTCCAGTACGAACGTGTACGGCTCCGCGCCGAAGGATCCCGCCGTCTTCACGGAGACGACCCCGCCGAAATCGCTGCCCAGCGGCGGGTTCGCCAAGGACACGGTGGAGGTGGAGGGGTATGTGCGGGGGTTCGCGAGAAGGCGGCCGGACGTCGCCGTGTGTGTCCTGCGGTTCGCCAACATTCTCGGACCGACCGCCGATACTCCGCTCGCCTCCTATTTCTCCCTCCCCGTGCTGCCCACCGTCTTCGGATACGACCCCAGGCTGCAGTTCGTGCACGAGGACGATGTGATCGACGTCCTGCGGATCGCCTCGCACGAGCCGGCGCGGGGAACCCTGAACAGCGGCACGTTCAATGTCGCGGGCGACGGTGTGCTGTTGCTCTCGCAGTGCTCACGACGGCTGGGGCGGCCCACCGTGCCGTTGCTGCTGCCGGCGGTCACCTGGGCCGGGTCCCTGGTACGGACGCTCGGCATGAGCGACTTCTCGCCCGAGCAGATCCGGCTGCTGACGCACGGCCGGGTGGTCGCCACCGACCAGATGCGCGAGACGCTGGGATTCCAGCCGAAGTACACGACGGCGGAGACGTTCGCGGACTTCGTGCGCGCCCAGGCCATGGGGCTGCTGCCGCCGCAGGTGGTGGCCGCCGCCGTCGACCGGATCGCCGCCCTGAGCGGCGGGAAGACACCGACGCAGAGCGCCAACTGAGGAGCGCAACACGATGGCGGACGCCAAGGTCATTCCGTTCGACGACGACCGGTCCCGCGGGGCTGCCGTGCAGCGGCCGGCCCGGCGCCGGGGGCCGGGGAACCGGCGCAAGGGCGGCGGCGAGCAGGCGGTGGTGCGCGAGTCCGGGGTGGTGCGTGAGGTCCAGCCTCTCGCCGGGCGGATCCCCGCGCAGGAAGATGTTCATGTGACCCG
Organism: Streptomyces sp. NPDC031497; assembly: GCF_055580905.1. Classification (NCBI taxonomy): domain Bacteria; kingdom Bacillati; phylum Actinomycetota; class Actinomycetes; order Kitasatosporales; family Streptomycetaceae; genus Streptomyces; species Streptomyces sp. NPDC031497. The sequence continues at coordinate 145,435 of NZ_JBVIKO010000025.1, read as the reverse complement.
GGAGAGCCCTGAGACGGGCATGGAGGAGCCGCGCGACGACGCCGGCCTGGAACGGCGCGTCGCACGCGGTCTCGCGTTTCTGCGCCGGCGGCTGACCGGGGACTACGAGGTCGACGACTTCGGGTACGACGAGGAGCTGACCGACCAGGTCCTGATGTCCATGCTGCGGCCGGTGTACGAGAAGTACTTCCGCGTCGAGGTGAAGGGCATGGAGAACATCCCGGCCGAGGGCGGTGCGCTGATCGTCGCCAACCACTCCGGGACGCTCCCGATGGACGGGCTGATGATGCAGGTCGCCGTGCACGACCATCACCCGGCGAATCGTCACCTCAGGCTGCTGGCGGCCGACCTGGTCTTCGTGCTGCCGGTGGTGAACGAACTGGCGCGCAAACTCGGGCACACGCTCGCGTGCGCGGAGGACGCCGAGCGGCTGCTGGGGCAGGGCGAGCTGGTCGGGGTGATGCCGGAGGGGTTCAAGGGCATCGGGAAGCCGTTCAGCGAGCGGTACAAGCTCCAGCGGTTCGGGCGGGGCGGGTTCGTGTCGACCGCGCTGCGGCAGGGGGCGCCGATCGTTCCCTGCTCGATCGTGGGGGCCGAGGAGATCTACCCGATGCTCGGCAACGCGAAGACGCTGGCGCGGGTGCTGGGGATTCCGTACTTCCCGCTGACGCCGACGTTTCCGTGGCTCGGGCCGCTCGGGGCGGTGCCGCTGCCGACGAAGTGGACGATTCAGTTCGGGGAGCCGATCCGTACGGACGGCTATCCGCCGGAGGCGGCCGAGGATCCGATGCTGATGTTCAACCTGACGGATCAGGTGCGGGAGCAGATCCAGCACACGCTGTACAAGTTGCTTGTGCAGCGGCGGTCGGTTTTTTTCTGAGTGCGATGCGTTGAGTGTCGCGTGCGGGTCCGGTGGGGGCTGGTCGCGCCCACGCGGCGGAGCCGCCTGTCAGATACAGCCCCGCGCCCCTGAAGGGGCGCTGAGGGCGCCCCTCGTGTGGAGAGGCGCCCTCGGACCCGCTAGTTCGACGCGTCCTCGCTGTCGATGCCCAGGCCCGGCAGGAGGCCGGGGAGGAGCGGGGGCAGGGTGACGTCCGGTTCGCTGGTCGGGCTCTTTGACGGGGACGCGCTGCTGCCGCCCGAACTCCCGGTCTTCGGGGGGTCCAGGAGGCCGCCTGTGGTGCCGCCGATCAGGCTGTCGTCGGCGCTGCCGGAGGCCGAGCCGCTGGGGCTGCCGGTGCCGGACTCGTGGCCCGAGGAGGAGCTGCCCGGGGACGAGGGGGCCGTCGACCGGTGGCTGCCGGAGGTGCCGGTGGACGCCGTCCCGGAGCCCTGCCTGCCGGTGCCGCCGCCGGTCTCCTGGGGCGGCTGGGGAAGCAGGGACTGCAGCGGGGCGACCTCTTCGTCTATGGCGTCGAAGACCGACGACACCTGCTGGCTGACGTCCCCGAGCTGGACCGGGAGCTTCTCGCGCAGCGCGCCCCAGGCCTCGCGGTGGGACTGGGCGAAGGCGGACAGCGCCTGCATGGGGCCGAGCGAGTTCGGATCGCGTTCGTAGGCCTCGTGCAGCAGCCGGTGGCCCTCGGTGACGTCGTGCTGCATCCCGGACAGGGTGCGGCGGATCTCGCCGATGGACTCGTGGTCGAGATGGCCGCCGCGATCACGGTCCATCAGCCGACGGGCCTCCATCAGCCTGGTCGAGGCCTGGTCGAGGTAGGTCTGGCCGCGCTGGTCGTCGCCGTCGGCCAGGTAGTTGAGCTTGAAGTCCTCGATGCCGCGTTTGAGGCCGTACAGGGAGTCGCCGGGCAGGGCGCCGGAGCTGGCGGCGGCTACCCCGCCGAAGGCTCCGGCGGCCACGCCGACGCTCAGGCCACCCGCGGCCAGGCTCTTGGTGAGCCGGGAACGCGGTCGCAGTTTGCCCAGCGGGCTGGCCCGGTGTGCGCCCTTGGCCCGGTGGGAGCGCTGCTCGGGAAGCGACGCGTCCGCCGCCCCGCCCAGGGTGCCCTCTGCCAGCATGGCCTCCATCGCGGCCACCAGCTGGGCCCGGTGGACGACCTTGACCTGCGGGTCGAGCACCGGCTTGGGCAGTGCGGCGAGCCCTGTCGCCAGGGCCATCAGCTCGCCCGGCTCGGTCCGTTCGGCCCGGTCCGGTGTGGCCGGCGGATCGCCCGCCGACCCCTCGGACCGCTCGGCCGCCGGCTCCCGGTCGGGCTGCTCCTCCAGGGCCTGGGCGAAGGCGTTCGCCCGCCGGTGCGCCGATACGTTCGCGATCACTGGCGGCACCTCCTCTCGTCATGACGGTCGACTCCCCAGGGGGTCCTGAGGGTTGCACGCCCTCGACCGATCCACACGATCGTGTGATCAGGGTCTTGCTGGACGTGACCACAGGGAGCCTGTATCCCGCACAACGAGCGGCTCGGCACTTGGGTTACGGACGATCGATGATCGGCTGAGAAAGGCAACAGGCTTTCACTCAACGTGAGTTGGGTGTCGCCGAGCGTGCCCGGCTCAGCGCGCGTCGTCCGGGAGGAGCCGGGCGAGAGTGCGCACGGCCCGGTACTGGAGGGTCTTGATGGCGCCCTCGTTCTTGCCCATCACGCGGGCGGTCTCGGCGACCGAGAGGCCCTGGAGGAAGCGGAGCGTCACACACTCCTGCTGCTGGGGGTTGAGTCGTCGTACGGCGTCCAGGAGCGCCGCGTTCGAGAGGGACTCCAGGACGGAGTCCTCCGGGGAGCGCTCGACCTCGTTGGCGTCGAGCATCTCACCGGTGGTGACCTCCAGCCGGAAACGGCTCGACTTGAAGTGGTCGGCGACCAGGTTGCGGGCGATGGTGACCAGCCAGGCGCCGAAGTCGCGGCCCTGCCAGGTGAAAGTGCCGATCCTTCGCAGGGCGCGCAGGAACGTCTCACTGGTGAGGTCCTCGGCGGTCGCCTTGCCGCCGACGCGGTAGTAGATGTAGCGGTAGACGGTGTCGCTGTACTGGTCGTAGAGGCGGCCGAAGGCGTCGGACTCGCCGGCCTGGGCACGCTCCACGAGGTCCATCATCCGGGCGCTGTCGCTGTCCGCGGCCGGGCGACGGGCGGTGGTCGCGGCGGTGCCGGTGGCACGGCCGCGTCTGCCGACGGCCGCGGTGCCGTCGGCCAGTGCGTAGCACGGGCCGATCGGTGCGGCGGTGGCGAAGGCGGGGACGGCGTACGCGGTCGGGACAACGCCGCGCAGCGTCTCTTTGACCGTTGCGACAGTTGCGCGCAGCGTAGCCAGGCCCGAGGCGTCAACCCCGACGTGTGGGTACACGGGACTCCCAGAGGCAGAGCTTCCATCACGTGCAGTACGGAACCTTTCACCCGTCGTAGCGACGGAGGGGTACCGGTTTGCGTCTGAGGAGAATAACGCTTCGTGCAGGCACTGCTACACCGAGTTGCTCAAATCACCGATTGCGTCGCTTCTGTAACCGATTTGGGGTGGTTCAAGTGCCGCAGGCTGATCGGTTGTTGATCAGAAAGATGCGTGTTGAGGCAGAGTCGAGGGCGTGTTGGGATGGCGGCGCGATAATTCGGGCGCGCGAGGTTTGGGGCGCGAGGTTGGGGGCGCCGGGGTGTTCGGGTGTGGGTGGGTGGGTGGGGGCGGGGGGTTTCGCTTGCCGGCGCTGGCAGGGTGCCTCCCCCAGAGGGGGTACCCCCAGCGCCCATCCGTGCCGCCTGGGGGCACCTCCCAGGCCCTCAAGGCACTGGGGGAGGCGCGACTGCCCGCGGGCTGGGTTGGAGACGCGGCTGGGGAGCGCCCCTTCAGGGGCGCGGGGAACTGCGCGAGCGGCCACAGGCCGGCCGCGGGCGGGATGCGGCCCGCAGCCCTACGGCGACGTCCCGCCAAGCGCGCCCCGCGCTATCGGCGCCGTCGGCTCAGTGCGATCGCCGCCGCCGTGCCACCGGCAACCGCTCCTACCCCGGCCGCCGCCGGGATGCCCACCTTCGCCGCCTTGCGCCCCGTGCGGTAGTCGCGCAGGCGCCAGTCCATCTCCCGCGCGTGCTTGCGCAGCTTCGTGTCCGGGTTGATGGCGTACGGGTGGCCGACCAGGGACAGCATCGGGATGTCGTTGTGGGAGTCGCTGTAGGCCGCGCAGCGGGAGAGGTCCAGGCCCTCGGCGGCGGCCAGGGCGCGTACCGCCTCGGCCTTCGCCGGACCGTGCAGGGGCTCGCCCACCAGCTTGCCCGTGTAGATGCCGCCCACCGACTCGGCGACCGTGCCGAGCGCTCCCGTCAGGCCCAGGCGGCGGGCGATCACGCCGGCGATCTCCACCGGCGCCGCTGTGACGAGCCACACCTTCTGGCCCGCGTCCAGGTGGGCCTGGGCGAGGGCGCGGGTGCCGGGCCAGATGCGCTCGGCCATGTACTCGTCGTAGATCTCCTCGCCGATGGTCTGGAGTTCGGCGACCCGGTGGCCCTTGACGATGGAGAGGGCGGAGTCCCGCGCGTCCTGGATGTGCTGCGGGTCCTCGACGCCGGCCAGCCGGAACCACGCCTGCTGCCAGGCGAACTTGGCCAGGTCGCGGGTCTCGAAGAACTTCCGCTTGTACAGGCCCCGGCCGAAGTGGAAGATCGCGGCACCCTGCATGACCGTGTTGTCGAGGTCGAAGAACGCGGCGGCCTTGGTGTCGCCGAGCACCGGGAAGTCCGGTTCTCCGGCGTCCTTGGACACGGTGCCGCCGGCCGGGGCCGACGCGTCCCCGGCCAGGGCTTCCTGGTTCTTGCGCGCGGCCTCCGCCGAGGCCTCGCCTGCCAACACGCTCCGCGCCGTGGCGGAGCGCCTACGGGGAGTGAGCCATCCGAGAGCGGCCATGTCGTGAGCATAGCCAGTCCGTTCGGATGTCCCGGAGTCGCGGGAGTTGGATGGGTGTGAACTCTCCGCGACCGGTCCGTTAAACAAGGCGTCGAACAGGGCGCGGCAGGTGGCGCGGCAGGGCGGGAGAATGGACCGCATGAGTCCTCTCTTCGGCCGCAAGGCGTCTGCGTCTCGTGCGCGTTTGGTCACTCTGATCCGTAAGCCGGGTTGTCATTTGTGCGATGACGCACAGGTCGTGGTCGAGAAGGTGTGCGGCGAGCTGGGGGTGGACTGGGAAGGGAAGGACATCACCCAGGATTCGCACCTGCACGATCTGTACTGGGAGCAGATTCCGGTCGTACTGGTCGACGGTGAACAGCACACCTTCTGGCGTGTGAACGAAGAGCGCCTCCGCAAGGCACTGACTGACTAGTCCAAACGGGCCGGAAAGTCGCTTAGGATCGACGGCGGTCTGGTCTCGGGGGCGGGATTCGTGAGGAGTGTGTACTGTTTTGCCCCCATCCGAGATGGAGCGCGAGCGTGTGTGCGCCGGTTCCCCGCGACTGCGCCGGGGGTGCGTGACCCCGGTCACGTTGGCCGGGCAAATCGGACACCATCTTTGTGCACGCGTTCACAAAGACATAGCCTGCTGTCGACGGGGCGGTCTGGGAACGTGTGACCGTCCGCAGCCCCGCTCTACCCGCAGGAGCACCGTGGCAACTGGCCGAACTCACCGACCGGCGACCCGCAGCCGAGGGATCCCCGAGGCCACCGTCGCCAGGCTTCCGCTGTACCTCCGGGCGCTGACCGCACTGTCGGAGCGCTCGGTACCCACGGTCTCCTCCGAGGAGCTGGCGGCCGCCGCGGGGGTCAACTCCGCGAAGCTGCGCAAGGACTTCTCCTACCTGGGTTCGTACGGAACGCGCGGTGTCGGCTACGACGTCGAGTATCTCGTTTACCAGATCTCCCGTGAGCTTGGCCTGACCCAGGACTGGCCGGTTGTGATCGTCGGTATCGGTAACCTCGGCGCCGCTCTCGCCAACTACGGCGGCTTCGCCTCCCGCGGCTTCCGGGTCGCGGCCCTGATCGACGCCGATCCGGCGATGGCCGGAAAGCCGGTCGCGGGCATCCCCGTGCAGCACACGGACGACCTGGAGAAGATCATCACCGACAACGGTGTGTCGATCGGGGTCATCGCCACGCCCGCCGGTGCCGCCCAGCAGGTCTGTGACCGGCTCGTGGCCGCCGGGGTCACCTCCATCCTGAACTTCGCGCCCACCGTGCTGACCGTCCCGGACGGCGTCGACGTCCGCAAGGTCGACCTCTCCATCGAGCTGCAGATCCTCGCCTTCCACGAGCAGCGCAAGGCCGGCGAGGAGCACGAGGCGACGGTCGCGCCCGTCGCCGCCCGCCAGGAGTCCACCGAGCAGGGACCCGACGGGGACGTACCCGCCGTGATGCCGGCATGAGTCTCCTCGTCGTCGGGCTGAGCCACCGCAGCGCCCCGGTCAGCGTCCTGGAAAGGGCCGCGCTCGCCACGGACGCCCAGGTCAAGCTCGTCCAGGACACGGTCGCCGCCGAACCGGCCGGCGAGGCCGCGGTGCTCGCCACCTGCAACCGCATCGAGCTCTACGCCGACGTGGACAAGTTCCACGCCGGAGTCGCCGAGCTGTCCACGCTGCTCGCCCAGCACAGCGGGGTCGGCCTCGACGAGCTCACCCCCTATCTCTACGTGCACTACGAGGACCGGGCCGTCCACCATCTGTTCTCGGTGGCCTGCGGGCTGGACTCGATGGTCGTGGGCGAGGGCCAGATCCTCGGGCAGATCAAGGACTCGCTCAACCTGGCGCAGGAGCTGAACAGCGCCGGCCGGCTGATGAACGACCTCTTCCAGCAGGGACTGAGAGTCGGCAAACGCGCCCACTCCGAGACCGGGATCGACCGGGCCGGACAGTCCGTGGTCACCTTCGGCCTGGAGCAGCTCGCCGCCGGTACCGACGTCGAGACCTGGGCCAAGGGCAAGCGGGCGCTGGTCATCGGTGCCGGCTCGATGTCCTCGCTGGCCGCCGCCACACTGGCCCGAGCGGGCGTCGCGGAGATCGTCGTCGCGAACCGGACGTACGACCGCGCCGAGCGCCTCGCCCACCTGCTCGAGGAGCAGTACGGACGGCGTCCGGACGACAGCGACGGCACGGACGTGGTGGCCCGCGCGGTACCGATGGACTCGGTGCCGTTCGAGCTGACACGTGCCGACGTCGCCGTCTCCTGCACCGGGGCCACCGGGCTGGTGCTGACGGCCGAGGCGGTCGCCGCGGCGGTCGAGGGGCGGACCGGCGCGCCGGTCGCCGAGATCGCGGACGACCGTCCGGCGCAGGGCGCCCCGAAGCCGACCGTCACCGGCCTCGGCAACGACGAGAACTGCCCGCTCGACCTCACCGCCGAGCAGAGCGGCTTCTCCGTGATGGGCGAGGCCGCCGTCGCCGGAATGGCCGCCGCCGAGCTGGAGCAGCACGCGGCCTGGGTGGACAACGGCACCGTCGACATCCGGGAGGCCGGGCGCCGTACGCCCGAGGCCGAGGCGGAGCTGATCGGCGCGCTCGCCGCGACCGCCGCCCGGGTGGGGCGCATCCCCGAACTGCGCAGGCCCGAGCCGGTCGCCGGCTTCGCCCGGCCCGCCCCCGCGCTCTTCCTCCTCGACCTCGCCATGCCCCGCGACATCGACGCGGCCGCGCACCGGCTGGCCGGGGTGCGGCTGGTGGACATCGAGTCGCTGGCGGAGGCGTCCGCGGACGCCCCCATGGCGGCCGACGTCGACCAGGTACGACGGATCGTCGCCGACGAGGTGACCGCCTTCGGGGCGGCGCAGCGGGCCGCGCACATCACGCCGACCGTGGTCGCGCTGCGCACCATGGCCGCCGACGTGGTGGCCGGTGAGATCGCGCGGCTCGACGGGCGCCTGCCCGACCTGGACGAACGGCAGCGCGGAGAGATCCGGCAGGCCGTGCACCGGGTCGTCGACAAGCTCCTGCACGCGCCGACGGTACGGGTCAAGCAGCTGGCCGCGGAGCCCGGCGGTGCCGGGTACGCGGACGCGCTGCGGACCCTGTTCGACCTCGACCCCGAGACGGTGGCCGCCGTCTCCCGGGCCGTGGACAGCACAGACAAGAAGGACCGACCGGAATGAGTGACAAACCACTGCGACTGGGGACCAGGCGATCCACACTCGCCATGGCCCAGTCCGGGCGAGTGGCGGAAGCCGTGAGCCAGGTGACCGGACGGCCCGTCGAGCTCGTCGAGATCACCACTTACGGCGACACCTCCCGCGAGCACCTCGCACAGATCGGCGGCACGGGTGTCTTCGTGACCGCCCTGCGGGACGCGCTGCTGCGCGACGAGGTCGACTTCGCGGTTCACTCGCTCAAGGACCTCCCGACCACGCAGCCCGAGGACCTGGTCCTGGCCGCCGTACCGGTACGCGAGGACCCGCGTGACGTGATCGTCGCCCGGGACGCGCTGAAGTTCACCGACCTGCCGCGCGGCGCGCGCATCGGCACCGGTTCGCCGCGCCGGATGGCGCAGCTGAACGCGTACGCACGCACCCACGGGCTGGACGTCGAGACCGTCCCGGTCCGCGGGAACGTCGACACGCGGATCGGATACATACACGACGGCGAGCTCGATGCCGTGGTGCTGGCCGCGGCGGGACTCAGCCGCATCGGTCGCATCGACGAGGTGACCGACTTCCTGTCGGTCGACACGGTTCTGCCCGCCCCCGGCCAGGGGGCACTGGCGATCGAATGCGCCGCGGACAACGCGTCGCTGATCGCCGCGCTCGGGGAACTCGACGACCCGTTCACGCGGGCCGCCGTGACCGCCGAGCGATCACTGCTCGCCGCCCTGGAGGCCGGCTGCTCCGCCCCTGTGGGCGCGCTTGCCGACCTGCTGGCCGACGGGCAGATTGTCAAGGAAATGCGCCTGCGTGGCGTCGTCGGCACGACCGACGGCACACGGATGGTGCAGTTGTCCACCACCGGTCCCGTGCCCGAGACAAACGACCAGGCGACGGCGCTCGGTCGCGAACTCGCCACCGAGATGCTTGCCCAGGGCGCGGCCGGTCTGATGGGGGAGCGAGCACAGTGAGCCCCACCAACCTTCCCGCCGGCCTCGATCACGGGCACGTCACCTTCCTGGGTGCCGGACCCGGGGATCCGGGACTGCTGACCTTGCGTGCCGTGGAGGCACTGTCCAGCGCGGACGTCCTGGTCGCCGAGCACGACGTGCTCGACGTGATCAGGGCCCACGCCAGGCAGGGCGTCTCCGTCGTACCCATGAATCCGGGTTCCTCGTCGGACCCGTATCAGGGCACAGGCACGCCTCAACTCACGGTTGTTGACGGAGCGTCAACAACCGCTGCGCTCCCGCCCACGCGGGATGCCGCTCATCTTGTCATGGAGGCCGCACGGGGCGGCAGGCGGGTCGTCCGTGCGGTGTCCGGGGACCCGGGACTTGATACGTACGCGACCGAGGAAATGCTCGCCTGCGCCGCCGCCGGTGTGCCCTTCGAGGTCGTGCCCGGTGTCGCCACGGCCGTCGGCGTACCCGCGTACGCCGGTGTGCCGCTGCGGGACGCCCAGGGCGCCGACGTCCGCTTCGTGGACGCCCGTACGGCCTCCGACCGGTGCTGGACCGAGGTCGGCGCCTCGGACGGCACGGTCGTGGTGTCGACGACCCTCGACTCGGTGGCCGCGGCCGCCGGGGAACTGGTCGCCGCCGGCCGCAAGCCGGACACCCCGATGACGGTCACCGTCGCCGGTACCACCACCCGGCAGCGGACCTGGACCGCCACCCTCGGCACGGTCGCCCAGACCCTGAAGCAGGCGAAGGTGCTGCCCTCGCCGGAGGGCGGCCGCCCGGTGATAGCCGTGGTCGGTGAGCGGTCGTCCGCCGCCCAGCGCGACCAGTTGTCGTGGTTCGAGTCCAAGCCGCTGTTCGGCTGGAAGGTACTCGTGCCGCGTACGAAGGAGCAGGCGGCGACCCTCTCCGACCAGCTGCGGTCGTACGGCGCCGTGCCGCACGAGGTGCCGACGATCGCCGTCGAACCGCCGCGCACGCCCCAGCAGATGGAGCGGGCCGTGAAGGGGCTCGTCACCGGGCGGTACGAGTGGATCGCGTTCACGTCGGTCAACGCGGTGAAGGCGGTCCGGGAGAAGTTCGAGGAGTACGGGCTCGATGCCCGGGCCTTCGCGGGGATCAAGGTCGCCGCGGTCGGCGAGCAGACCGCCAAGGCGCTGGTCGCCTTCGGCGTGAAGCCGGACCTGGTGCCGAGCGGTGAGCAGTCGGCCGCCGGGCTGCTTGAGGACTGGCCGCCCTACGACCCGGTCTTCGACCCGATCGACCGGGTGTTCCTGCCGCGCGCCGACATCGCCACGGAGACGCTGGTCGCCGGGCTGATCGAGCTGGGCTGGGAGGTGGACGACGTCACGGCCTACCGGACCGTGCGGGCGTCGCCGCCGCCGGCCGACACCCGGGAGGCCATCAAGGGCGGCGGCTTCGACGCGGTTCTCTTCACGTCGTCGTCCACCGTGCGGAACCTCGTGGGTATCGCCGGGAAGCCGCACAACGTGACGGTCATCGCGTGCATCGGTCCGGCCACGGCCAAGACGGCCGAGGAGCACGGGCTGCGGGTGGACGTGATGGCTCCGGAGCCGTCGGCCGGGAAGCTGGCGGAGGCGCTGGCGGAGTTCGGGCTGCGGAGGCGTGCGAGTGCGCTGGAGGCCGGGGATCCGGTGACGCGGCCGAGTGAGCGGCGGCCGGGGGCTCGGCGGCGGCGCAGCACTACGTGAGTCAGGCCGCAGGGGGGGTCTGGGGGCTGCGTCCCTCGGACCCCCCTTGTGTGTATCCGCTTGTGGGTGATCCGCGGGTGGGTGGGGGCTGGTCGCGCAGTTCCCCGCGCCCCTGTCGGGGCGCCTCGCTGTCGAGGATCTTCTTGAGGACCGGAGCCGCGGCAACCTCGCCCCGGCCCGGAGCGCCGACGCTACGTCGGCAAGCGCGCCCGGATGGCGGGCGTAGCGTAGGGGACATGACGAAGTACGGCTCCTTCCCCGGCACGCGGCCGCGTCGGCTGCGGACCACCCCCGTCATGCGGCGCATGGTCGCCGAGACCCGGCTGCACCCCGCGGACTTCATCCTCCCGGCGTTCGTGCGCGAGGGCGTCACCGAACCGGTACCGATCGCCGCCATGCCCGGCGTCGTCCAGCACACCCGCGACACCTTGAAGAAGGCGGCCCTGGAGGCCGTCGAGGCGGGCATCTCCGGGATCATGCTGTTCGGGGTGCCGGAAGAGGGCAAGAAGGACGCCCTCGGGACGCCCGGCACCGACCCTGACGGGATTCTCCAGGTCGCGCTGCGGGACGTGCGGGCCGAGGTCGGCGACGAGCTCCTCGTGATGTCCGACCTCTGCCTCGACGAGACCACCGACCACGGGCACTGCGGGGTGCTGGACGCCGAGGGGCGCGTCGACAACGACGCCACCCTTGAGCGGTACGCCGAGATGGCCCAGGTGCAGGCCGACGCGGGCGCCCATGTCGTCGGGCCCAGCGGGATGATGGACGGGCAGATCGGCGTCGTCCGCGACGCCCTCGACCAGATCGGGCGGGAGGACGTCGCCGTCCTCGCCTACACCGCCAAGTACGCCTCCGCCTTCTACGGGCCCTTCCGGGAGGCCGTCGGGTCCTCCCTGAAGGGGGACCGCAAGACCTACCAGCAGGACCCGGCCAACGTGCGGGAGTCCATGCGCGAGCTGGCCCTGGACCTGGAGGAGGGGGCAGACATGGTGATGGTCAAGCCGGCCGGGCCCTACCTGGACGTCCTCGCCCGGGTCGCCGACGCCGTGGACGTGCCGGTCGCCGCCTACCAGATCTCCGGCGAGTACTCGATGGTCGAGGCCGCCGCCGAGAAGGGCTGGATCGACCGCGACCGGGCCATCCTGGAGACCCTGACCGGCATCAAGCGCGCCGGCGCGCAGAACATCCTCACCTACTGGGCGGTCGAGGCCGCGCGGATGCTCGGCTGAGCCCGAGGGGCAAGGGCGGTGCCCGCTGTGAGTTGTCGCAGCGGGCACTTTCAAGTCGCCTGCGGGGTTGGTTTGTTGGCCGCCGGCTCACCAGTTGAGGGCGTCGTTCCGGTCCTGCTGCCAGTACGTCACCCGCAGCGAGCTGTCGTAGTACACGCCCTTCGCCGGCAGTGACGGTGTCGCCGAGGCACCGCCGCTGCTGTTCGGGGACATGCCCTGGAAGGCGACGACCAGTTTGCGGCCGGTCGTACCGCCGTCGCCGCTGCCGTCGGCCGCGGACAGCAGCACGCCCGCGTACCCGGACTCGCCCGGGGCGAGGGTGGTGACCGCCTGCGGGTGGGTCTCCTCGGCGGGCTGCGGGACCCACTGCATCTCGTCGAAGCGGAGCACGGGGTAGTACGTCAGGTAGCAGGTCCTGCTGCCGGTGTTCTTCACCGTGATCAGCATGTGGTTCAGCGGGCGGGAGAGCGGCTGGACGGTGACGGTGCTGTTGGAGCCGTTGCAGAGGACGGTGGCGGACTTGCCGCCGCTCCCGCCGCCGCTCGGCGTCTTCGTGGCCGTGTCGCTCACGGGCGCGGACGTCGACTTGCCGGTGCCGGTGGCGGTGCCCGTCCCGGTGCCCGTGCCGCCGTCGGCGGTCTCCGAGGGCTTCGGCGCCGCTGCCGTCGGCGTCGACTCGGTCGTCGTCGACCGGGACGCTCCCTCGTCTCGTGCGCCCGTTCCGTTCTCGCAGGCCGTGAGGGCGAGAGCGGCGACGGCGGCGCCGGTGGCGGCGAGCAGACGGACACGGCGGGCGGTACGCATGGCGAATCCTCTTTCGAGTGGCGGCGTGCTTGGATGGCCACAGCCTGCGGGCCGCCCCGTCCCGTCCGCCACAGTTGCCGGACGATCAGGGACGCTGGAACGGCCACACCGGCTTTGAACTGGGAGAACATCCCTCCCCTGGAACGCGGGAACGGGATGTGGGGGGACGGAGGAACCGTGTCGGACGGCGCTGCGGGAAGCGGCTTCGCGGAGTTGTTGCGGGAACTGAAGGACCGCTCGAGACTGAGTTACGGCACGCTCGCCAAGCGGCTGCACATGAGCACCTCGACCCTGCACCGCTACTGCAACGGGGACGCCGTACCGGCGGACTACGCCCCCGTGGAACGCCTCGCCCGGCTCTGCAAGGCCGGCCCCGAGGAACTCGTCGAACTGCACCGGCAGTGGGTGCTGGCGGATGCGGTGCGGGGGCGGAAGCCGGACGCGCCGGAGAAGCCGGACGCGTCGCAGAGACAGGAGACGACCGAGAAGGCGGCCGAGACGGTCGTGACAGCGGAGCCGGAGCCGGACTCGGTGGCGGTGCCGGAGTCGGAGCCGGTGGCGGAGGTGGTGGTCGGGCCGGGTGTCGCCGGGCGTGGCCGCCGTGTGCCGCGGCCCGCGCTCCTCGCCGGGATCGCGGTCGTCGTCCTGCTCGTCGCCGCCGTCGCCGCCGTACGCCTGCCCTCCGGCGGGACGGACGAGAAGAACGCGGGGCCCGCGGGCGCCACCGCCGCGGTCGGCGCCGCTCCGCACCGCACGCACCGCTCCTCGACGACGCCGACGCCCGGCTCGTCCGCCGCCTCGAAGACCCCCTCCGCCTCGTCCTCGGCGCCGGCCGCCGGTCCGGCCGAGGACACCGCCACGGCCGGCTCCTCGCCCACCGCGGACGTCAGCACGGCCGCACCCCCGCTCACCGTCAACACCCAGCCCTACAGCTGGGAGAGCCCCTGCTCCCAGCACTACCTGATCGACCGGGCCCCGGGCCACGTGGCGCCGCCGCCGCTGGAGTCCGACGCGACCGCGTGGGTGACCGCGCACCAGGCGGTCTCCTCGGGGGAGCAGTACGTCACGCTGACCGTGCAGGGCAGCGGCACCGGGTCCGTGGTGCTGGAGGGGCTCACCGTCCGTACGGCGGAGCGGAGTTCGCCGCTCGCCTGGAACGACTACGCGATGGGATATCCGGGCGTCGGCTGCGGCGGGAACGTGCCCACCCGCTCCTTCACCGTCGCCCTGGACGCGATGCGGCCGGCGGTCGTGCCGGAGGCGGGGCACCGGGACTTCCCGTTCAAGGTGAGCGAGTCGGACCCGGAGGTGTTCTACATCAGGGCCGACGCCTCGGCGTACTACGTGGGCTGGTACCTGGAGCTGTCCTGGTCCAGCGGGTCACGGCACGGGACGCTGCGGATCGACGACAAGGGGCGGCCGTTCCGCACGAGCGGGAACAACGGGCGGCCCGCCTACGAGTTCCCGCTGGGCGGCGAGGCCTGGCGGGCCGCGTCGTCGGCGGGGTGAGACAGGGACGCGGCGGAGGGGCCCTCGTCGCGTACGCCCTCGCCGTCCCGGCAGCCGCCGAGGGCGGTCGTGGCGACCAGCGCCAGGGCGGCCGCCGCCAGGAGACGGCGGCGGACGGCGGCCGGGGTGGGGCGCGTGGCGGACATGCGGGGGCTCCCTTGATGTCGTCGGCGTGCTCGGCGGTGTCGGCATGGTCGGCGATCTCGGTGTGCCCTCAGCCTGTGGGGTGGCGGGCCCGGACCGCCAGAGCGCACCGGTGATTCGGGACGCGTGAACCCGGTCCACGCCTTGGACCTGCACGGATCCCACTGCGTGGGACGGCGGGACGGGACGCCCGCGCACTCGGATCCGGTGCCTGGGCGCCGTTCGTCCGTATCGCGGAATCACGGGTGTGGACGGCATCCACCTCCCTAGGCTCCGGCCAAGACGAGGAACAGCCCGAGGAGCCGTCCATGACCGTCACCAGCGCCCCAGCCGCCCTGCCGCCGCTCGCGGCCCGGGCCCGTACCGTCGGCGGTTCGCCGGTGCGGGAGATCCTCGCGGTGACCGCACGCCCCGAAGTGATCAACTTCGCGGGCGGGCTGCCGGCCCCCGAACTCTTCGACCGGGAGGGCATCGCGGCCGCCTTCCGGACGGTGCTGGAGGAGTCGCCGGAACGGGCGTTGCAGTACTCGACGACGGAGGGCGAGCCGGCCCTGAGGGCCGGGCTGGCGGCACGCGCCACCGCACAGGGCCTGCCCACCGACCCCGACGACCTGCTGATCACCACCGGCTCCCAGCAGGCCCTCTCCCTCCTGGCGAGCGCGCTGATAGACCCCGGTGACACGGTCCTCGTCGAAAGCCCCTGCTATCTGGCGGCACTTCAGGTCTTCGGGCTGGCCGGCGCCCGGATCCTGCCCGTCCCGGGCGACGCGGACGGCGTCGACCCGGCCGCCCTGGAGGAACTCATCCGCGCCGAGCGGCCCAAACTCCTCTACCTCGTCCCGACCTTCCAGAACCCCACCGGCCGCACCATGCCCGCCGTCCGCCGCGCCGCCCTCGCCACGACCGCCGCCCGGCACGGCCTGTGGATTATCGAGGACGACCCCTACGGCGAACTCCGCTACGACGGCGACCGCGTCCCCTGGATCGCGTCCCTCCCCGGCGCCGCGGACCGGGTGGTCCTGCTCGGCTCCTTCTCCAAGGTGATGGCACCCGGCCTGCGCCTCGGCTGGCTCCGCGCCCCCGGCGCACTGCGCCGCGCCTGCGCGGTGGCCAAGCAGGCGGCCGACCTGCACACCCCCACCCTCAACCAGCTCGCCGCCGCCCGGTACCTGGACGTCCTGGACGGCCATGTCGCGAAGGTGCGCGCGGTGTACGGCGCACGCCGGGACGCCATGCTGGCCGGCCTCGCCGACGCCCTCCCGGCCGGCTCCACCTGGAACCGGCCCGAGGGCGGCATGTTCCTCTGGGCCCGGCTCCCGGAGCCGTACGACACCACCGCCCTGCTCCGCCGGGTGGTGGAGCACGACGTGGCCTACGTCCCCGGTGAGCCCTTCTACGCCGCCGACCCCGACCGCTCCACCCTGCGGCTGTGCTTCGTGACCCAGACGCCGGAGGAGATCGCGGAGGGACTGCGCAGGCTGGCCGCGGGGCTCAGCGGCTGAGCCGGATCAGTCCCACCGGGTCAGTCCCACCAGAAGTGCCACAGCCGCTCGCCGACCAGCTGCTCGGCGTACGACGACAGGGTGTCGTCGGCGCCGGGCAGCACGCTGTACGGGCAGAACGCGAAGTGCTCGGCGGCCACCGCCTCCGCCTCGTCGAGGTCGGCGGGCGGGGCGGCCACGGAGACGGCGAGATGGTCCAGGCCGAGGGCCACCACCCGTATCCCGAACCGGTCCTCCCAGGAGCGCAGCACCGCGCACAGCCGGGCCACGTCCTCCTCGTGGTTCACCGGCCCGCTCCAGCCGATGGCCGCCGGTATGTCCGCGCTGCGCCGGGCCGACACCAGCGCCAGGTGCGGCTCCTTCAGCCAGGGCCGCCCCAGGCTCAGCATGTCGGCGACATCGGCGGCCCGCGCGTCCGGGTCGGCGACCAGCGTCGGGGCGAGGGCGAGCCCCGGCCACTCCTCGCCGTCCGGCGGGTCCTCCTCCCAGTAGTCCTCCAGCACCTCGTCGGCGTCGTGGTCCCCGGGGTACGACGTCTCCTCGGGCGCGAAGTCCCAGTCGTCGACCTCGGACACGTCGATGAGCACCGGCAGCAGCCCCGCGCGGCCGGCCGGGGCGCCCAGCGCCGTCCAGGTCCCGGGACCGGCGGGCTGCCCCGCGTACCACAGCAACGGCTGGTGCCACGGGCCGTCGAGGGTCTCGTCCAGCAGTGTGCCGGGCGGGAGTTGGAGCCCCAGGGACCGACCGCTCGGGTCGGTCGCCAGCTTGGGCAGCGGGTTGGGAAGAGTCGCCATGCCACAGACTGTAAAGGCGCCCACTGACAACGACGTTGGCGACCACATGAAGCCTTCCTCAACCCCCGCCGTACCCCTGCGCCGCGACCACCTCCCGCAGTGCCAGACAGCGCCCCGCCGGCTCGCCGGCCAGGGCGCACAGCTGCTCCACGGCCGCACGCGGCGGCAGGGCACGGCCGCCCAGATAACGCTGCCAGGACGACTTGCTGAACGTCGTCCGCGCCGCCAGCCCCGCCAGGCTCAGCCCGGTGCGGTCCCGTAACGCGCGCAGGGCGGCGGGCACCGCCTCCGCGCCGCCGCCCCGGGCCGCCACCTCGTGCAGCGCGAGCAGCCCCACCGGATCGCCGCCGCCGAGCCGGGCCAGCGCCGCCACCGCCTCCGGGGGCGGCAGCGAACGGCCCGCCAGATAGCGCTCCCAGGACTTCGGGCTGTATCCGGTGTGCGACGCCAGCCGGTGCAGACTCAGCCCGCTGCGCTCCTTCAGCCGACGCAACCGGACGATCAACTGCCGTAAGCACGGCTCCAGTTCGACAGGCAGCGCTTTCCCGTGACGCGACATGCCCCCCCGATCGTCGTCCCTGTCCGGCTGACGGATCGGGCGCGGTGCCCGTATGAGTCCGGCGGTGGCCGTCCTGTCGTACCGCCGCGTCGGACGGCTTTCGCGCAGGTCAACGGGTACGGCGTCCCGCCCGGCCGTCACTTGTGGGGGAGGTGTGGCTTCCGCCGTCGTCGAGCCCGCACGCTCGTGTCGATCTGTTCTCGCGACCGGAAAGAGGAACGCATGCGATCGAACGTCATGGCCAGGACCCTCGTCAGTGTCGCCGCGGTGGCGGGGCTCGCCGCCGGCAGCCTGGCGACCGCGGGCACGAGTTTCGCGGCCTCGCAGCCGGCCGCCAAGACGGCGGTGAGTTCCCGGACCGCGGCCATCCAGGCGGTGAACAACCTCGGCCTGGACACCGCCCACGCCGCGAACTGGCAGTGCTGGCTGGCCAGGTGGGGCTACAACCCCGGCACCATCGACGGGCAGCTGGGCACCAACAGCTGGAAGGCGGCCCAGCAGATGTTCAACGACCAGGGCCTCGGCGCCGGTACCGTCGACGGGGTCGTCGGACCGAACACGATCAGGGCGCTGCAGCGCTACCTGAACCAGTACGGCTACAACCTCGACGTCGACGGCGTCGCGGGACCGGCGACCAAGGCCGCGTTCTGGGACTTCAACGCCTACTGCTGAGCCGCCCGGACGACCCGGGCGGCCTCTCAGAGCCGCTCGGGCGTCCGGATGCCCAGCAGGGCCATGCCCTGGTGGAGGGTACGGGCCGTCAGGTCGCACAGCAGGAGGCGGTTCTCCGCCACGTCCTTCGGCGGCTCGGGCTTGATCACCGGGCACTTGTCGTAGAACGACGTGTACAGCGACGCCAGCTGGTACAGGTACGCGGCCAGCTTGTGCGGGGCGTACTCCGCCGCCGCCTCGAAGACCGTGTCGCCGAACGCGTCCAGGTGCAGGCCCAGCGCCCGCTCCGCAGCGTGCAGCTCCAGCTCCGGGTGCGCGACGGGCCGGACGTCTCCCGCCTTGCGGAGGATCGACTGGATACGGGCGTACGCGTACTGGAGGTAGACGGACGTGTCGCCGTTCAGCGAGACCATCTGGTCCAGGTCGAACTTGTAGTCGCGGTTCGGCGACGTCGACAGGTCCGCGTACTTCACGGCACCGATGCCGACCTGGGCGGCCCGCTCCTGGATCTCCGCCTCCGTGAGGTCCTGCGCCTTCTCCCGGACGACCTCGGCGGCCCGCTGCACCGCCTCGTCCAGCAGGTCCTCCAGCCGTACGGTCTCGCCCGCACGCGTCTTGAACGGCTTGCCGTCGGCGCCCAGCACCGTGCCGTAGCCCATGTTGTGCGCGGTCACGTCGTCGGTGAGCCAGCCCGCCCGCCGCGCCGTCTCGAAGACCATCTTGAAGTGCAGCGACTGCCGCACGTCCACGACGTAGAGCAGCGAGGTGGCGTGCAGGTCGGTGACCCGGTTGCGGATCGCGGTCAGGTCCGAGGCCGCGTAGCCGAAGCCGCCGTCCGCCTTCTGCACGATCAGCGGGACCGGCTGGTCGTCCTTGCCCCGGATCTCGTCGAAGAACACCACGAGCGCGCCCTCGGAGCGGACCGCGACGCCCATCTCCTCCAGGAGGCGGGCGGTCTCGGGCATGCCGTCGTTGTACGCCGACTCGCCGACGATCTCGTCGTCGCGGATCTCCATGTCGAGCTTCTCGAAGACCGAGTAGAAGTAGACCTTCGACTCGTCCACGAACCGCTGCCACAGGTCCAGCGTCTCCTTGTCGCCGGACTGGAGGGCGACCACCCGCTTCCGGGCCCGCTCCTTGAAGCTCTCGTCCGTGTCGAAGACCGCCCGGGACGCCTTGTAGACCCGGTTCAGGTTCGACATGGCCTGCTCGCCGTCCGTGTCGGTCTCCGGGGACAGCTCGTCCGGGTTCTCGATCAGGTACTGGATGAGCATGCCGAACTGGGTGCCCCAGTCGCCGATGTGGTGCCGGCCGATCGTCTTCTCGCCGGTGAAGTCGAGCATGCCGCGCAGGGCGTCGCCGATCACCGCGGAGCGCAGGTGGCCGACGTGCATCTCCTTGGCGACGTTCGGCTGGGCGTAGTCGATGACCGTGATGCCCGGGTGCGCCTTGGGGGGTACGCCGAGCCGGTCGCCGTCCGCGTACCGGGCGGTCAGGTTCTCGGTGATCGCCCTGTCGGAGAGGGTGATGTTGAGGAAGCCGGGGCCGGAGACCTCGACGTCCTGGATCAGGTCCGCGCCGGTGGTGATGTTCGAGACGACCTGCGTCGCCAGCTCCCGGGGGTTGGCCTTGGCCTTCTTGGCGGCGGCGAGGATGCCGTTCGCCTGGAAGTCGGCCCGGTCGCTGCGTCGCAGCAGCGGGTCGACGGCGGCCTCCGGCAGGGTTGCCGAGAGAGCGTCCGCGAGACGCTGATTGACGAGATCGGTGAGCGACGTGACCGAGGCCATGGGGTGGGAGCCGTTCTCCTCGTGGGTGCGGGTAGACGGGACCAGTATTTCACGGGGGGTAAAGGGGTTTTTGCGGCGACGAGCTCGGGGGTGTGTGGTGGGTGGCCGGGCGCGGCGCCGCGGGGGCTGGTCGCGCCCGCGCGGCGGAGCCGCACATCGATACAGCCCCGCGCCCCCACAGGCGGCTGCGCTTGTGTAAAGGCGTTTTCGTGGATGCCGTAGTGCCTGGGACAATGGAGCGGTCAGCCGTGCGACCGTACCGGCTGTCCCATGCCAGAAAGAAGGACGTGCCGATCGTGGCTCAGAGCACCGAGACCACCGACTGGGTCTCCCGTTTCGCGGATGAGGTCATCGAGGAGTCGGAGCGTCGGGCCCCGGGCAAACCGGTCGTCGTCGCGTCCGGGCTCTCCCCGTCCGGCCCCATCCACCTGGGGAACCTGCGGGAGGTCATGACCCCGCACCTGGTCGCGGACGAGGTCCGGCGGCGCGGGCACCAGGTCCGGCACCTGATCTCCTGGGACGACTACGACCGCTACCGCAAGGTGCCGGCCGGTGTCGCCGGGGTCGACGAGTCCTGGGCGGAGCACATCGGCAAGCCGCTCACCTCCGTCCCCGCCCCGAAGGGCTCCGCGTACCCGAACTGGGCCGAGCACTTCAAGGCCGCGATGACCGAGTCGCTGGCCGAGCTGGGCGTGGAGTTCGACGGGATCAGCCAGACCGCCCAGTACACCTCCGGGGTGTACCGGGAGCAGATCCTGCATGCCATGAGGCACCGCGGTGACATCGACGCGATCCTCGACCAGTACCGGACCAAGAAGGCCCCGGCGAAGAAGCAGCAGCAGAAGGCCGTCGACGAGGCCGAGCTCGAGGCGGCGGAGGGCTCGGGCGCGGCGAGCGAGGACGACGGTTCCGCGGGCTCCGCCGGATACTTCCCCTACAAGCCGTACTGCGGCGACTGCGGGAAGGACCTGACGACCGTCACGTCCTACGACGACGACACCACCGAGCTGACCTACGTCTGCACGGCGTGCGCCTTCACCGAGACCGTCCGGCTCAGCGAGTTCAACCGGGGCAAGCTGGTCTGGAAGGTCGACTGGCCGATGCGCTGGGCGTACGAGGGCGTCGTCTTCGAGCCGAGCGGTGTCGACCACTCGTCGCCGGGGTCGAGCTTCCAGGTGGGCGGGCAGATCGTCGGGATCTTCGGCGGGGAGCGGCCCATCGGGCCGATGTACGCGTTCGTCGGCATCAGCGGGATGGCGAAGATGTCGTCCTCGCGCGGTGGCGTGCCCACGCCCGCCGACGCGCTGAAGATCATGGAGCCGCAGATCCTGCGCTGGCTCTACGCCCGCCGCCGGCCCAACCAGTCCTTCAAGATCGCCTTCGACCAGGAGATCCAGCGGCTCTACGACGAGTGGGACAAGCTGG
This sequence comes from Streptomyces sp. NPDC031497, assembly GCF_055580905.1. Classification (NCBI taxonomy): domain Bacteria; kingdom Bacillati; phylum Actinomycetota; class Actinomycetes; order Kitasatosporales; family Streptomycetaceae; genus Streptomyces; species Streptomyces sp. NPDC031497. The sequence goes on along the minus strand of NZ_JBVIKO010000025.1, from coordinate 124,349 downwards.
ACGCGAAGGTGGCCGAGGGCACCGCGCTGCCCGCCGACGTCGCCGCGCACGCGCGCGCGGTGGGCACGGCCGCCGGTGAGCTGCCACGGACCCCGCGGCCGCTGCCGTACCGGACGCTGGCATCGGTCGCCGACATCACCGCCGGGCACGAGGACCAGGCGCTGCGGATCCTCAGCGAGCTGGACCCGGCCAACCCGCTGGGATCGGTGGACGAGGCACGGCCCCGGTACGACAAGGCCGAGGCCTGGATCAACACCCAGGTACCGGCCGACCAGCGCACCATCGTGCGGGACGAGCCGGACGCCGAGCTGCTGAAGTCCCTCGACGAGGCGTCCCGGCAGTCGGTACGGCTGCTGCTCGACGGACTCGCCGAGCACTGGTCGCTGGACGGGCTGACGCACCTCGTGTACGGCGTGCCCAAGGTGCAGGCCGGGTTCCCCGCCGACGCGACGCCCAAGGAACTGCCGGCCGAGATCAAGACGGCCCAGCGGACGTTCTTCGCGCTGCTCTACCACCTGCTGGTGGGGCGCGACACCGGGCCCCGGCTGCCCACGCTGCTGCTTGCCGTGGGGCAGGAGCGGGTGCGGGACCTGCTCGGCGAGTAAGCCGGCACCGGCATGAGCACGAGGAAGGGGCCCTCTTCGGCGGAGGGCCCCTTCTTCATGTTCGTCATGCCGTGCGCGTCCTACGCGATGTGGTCTTCCTGCAGTTCCGCCGTGTGGCGGTTGGTGAAGCGGTTGACCATGCGCTCCGCCTCGCGCTGCGGGAGGGTCGTGCCGTACGTCGCCTCCACGTCGCCCCTGAACTGGCTCGAACTGGGGTAGCCCCCGTCTATCGACTTCTTGAAGACCAGGTAGAAGTCTTCCTCGGTCGGCTCCGGGGGGCCACCGCCCTCACCGAGTTCACGGGTGCGGCCGGGGCCGGAGGGGATGGGAAAGCTGCCGGTCGTCTCCGACGGGGACTCCTCGGGGAGCGGCTGCTGCTCCGGCGGGAACTGCTCCTCCGCGAACTGGGCGGGCGGGAACTGCTGCTGCCGGGCCAGTTGCTGCTCGTACTGGTCCCGCTGGTACTGCTCCCGCTGGTACTGCTCCTGCTCGTACTGCTGCTGCGCCTGCCAGGCCGCGTACTGCTCCTCGGTGTACTGCGGCTCGAACGTCGGGTCGTAGTCGCCGTGGTACTCGATCTGCTGAGGGTCCCTCGCGTGCAGCCAGGGGTTCAGCTGTGGGTCGGGTTCCGGCTCCGGCTCCGGTGCGTATGCGGGCTGCCCGGCGTTGGGGCTGGGGACCAGCTCGGGGCGCTGCGCGCCGGAAGGCGCCGCCTGCTGCGGTACGGCAGCGGGAGCGGGCGTCGCGGCGGCGACCGGAGCGGGGGCGGGGGCCGGCAGGAGCGCCGGCAGGTCTATGCCCGCCGCCGCCAGACCCTCCGGGGCCGTCTGGGCCAGGGGGACGCCGTAGCGGGCCAGCCTCAGCGGCATCAGGGACTCCACCGGGGCCTTGCGGCGCCAGGCCCGGCCGAAGCGGGAGCGCAGCCTGGCCTGGTAGACGAGACGTTCCTGCTCCAGCTTGATGACCTGGTCGTAGGAGCGCAGCTCCCACAGCTTCATCCGGCGCCAGAGCAGGAACGTGGGCACCGGGGAGAGCAGCCAGCGGGTGAGGCGGACCCCCTCCATGTGCTTGTCCGCCGTGATGTCGGCGATCCGGCCGATCGCGTGGCGGGCGGCCTCGACCGCGACCACGAACAGGATCGGGATCACCGCGTGCATGCCCACGCCCAGCGGGTCCGGCCAGGCCGCCGCGCCGTTGAAGGCGATCGTCGCGACGGTCAGCAGCCAGGCCGTCTGCCGCAGCAGCGGGAAGGGGATGCGGATCCAGGTCAGCAGCAGGTCCAGGGCGAGCAGGACGCAGATGCCCGCGTCGATGCCGATCGGGAAGACATAGGCGAAGTTCCCGAAGCCCTTCTTGATGGCCAGCTCTCGGACGGCCGCGTACGAGCCGGCGAAGCCGATGCCGGCGATGATCATCGCGCCGGTCACGACCACACCGATGAGAACGCGGTGCATCCGAGTCAGCTGTATTCGCTCGGCCACCCGTACTCCCCTCCCCTTGCGTGTTGTTGCGCGCAACAGGGTGGCACATCAGTGCGGCGCGCGTGTTGCCGGTCAGCCCTTCTTGGTTGACGACTTGGAGGGCGATGCACTGGCGGAGGGTGACTTGGAGGCCGACTTCGAGGGCGTCGCCGCAGGTGAACTCGGAGACGTGGCGGAGCCGTTGGCCGTCGCGACCGAGGCCACCGCCTCCTTGGCGGCCTTCTCCGCGGACTTCGCGAGAGTGCCCGCGTCGGGGGTCTTCTCGCCGGCCAGACCCGCGCCGTTGTAGTCGACGGTGACGACCACGTTCGCGACCCGGGCCACGACCGTCTGCTGCCGGAAGGCACCTTCCTTCTTCTTCAGGTCGTAGCGCACGAGGGTCGCCTGGTCACCGGTCCCGGTCACCGGCTCCGACTTGGTGTTCTTGGCGCCGGTCACGGACTGCGCCTCCTGCACCTGGTTCGTGTAGTACGCCTCGGCCTGCTTCTCGCCGGAGCCGCGGCCGGCGTCCGACTCGAAGCGGAGGAAGGAGACGTTGAGCCAGCGGAACTGCGAGCCCTTGACGCCGTTGTTGTCCAGGCTGTTCCAGGAGCAACTGCCCCGCGTGGCCACGTCGTCCGAAGCGCCCTCCTTGCCCGACTTCGCACCCTTCGGTACGAGTGCGGTGAGCGTCTTCTTCGACAGCACCGCACACGGCTCCGGCAGCTTCTGGTACTTGGCCGCCTGGACGGTCGGTGAAGCGGCGGTGCCGGTGCCGGAGTCCGAGCCGGCGGGGGCGGTGGCCGGGTTGGAGCCGCCGCCCGTCTCCTTCGCCGCGTTGTCGGAGTCCGAGGAGCAGGCCGCCGCGCACAGCGCCACGGCGGGGACGGCGACCGCACAGACGACGCCGCGGCGCAGGCGCCCTGCCCGTCGCTGTGCGTTCCGCTCGTTCCGGTCGCGCTGGTCGTCTCGCTGGACTGCTACTCGCTGCATGGTTCCTTCACTCATACGTTCGGGGTTCCTGCGGTCGGATCGGGTCCGAGGGGCCACGGTACGCGGTGAGGAAGCTGTGCGGTTTCGGTTCGCGGGCTTTGCGGGCGGAGTGCGCAGGGCGTGCCCGGGCGCTCAGCTGTTGAGGTCCTCGGCCAGCTGGGCGGCCAGATGATGGGCCCTGTCCTGCAGTTCCTTGCTGTCCGGGACGGTCCCGGTGGCCATCGGCTGCTCCTCGTACTCGATGGTCACCACGACGTTGGACGTGCGGAACACCACAGTCACCGTGCGCTGTTCGGCCGTCGAACCGGAGCCGCTGAGCTGGTCGTCGAGATAGGCCTCGTCGCCGAGGTCGGCGAGGGTGCGGGGCTGGAGGTCGGTCGGGGTGGTCGAGGAGGAGGCCGAGGTGGACGCCGTGGCGGACGTCGAGGCGGAGGTGCCGGCGGATCCCGAGGGGGACGTGGACGTGGAGGACGACGGGGACGGGGACGGCGCCCCGGACGCCGATCCGGACGGCGACCCGGACGGCGACTCCGACTCGGTGGGGCTCGGGGGCGCGGACTCGGGGATGCCGGCCGCCGACTCCCGCTGCGTGTAGATCGTCTGCGCCTCGTTGTCGTCGCTGACCGCGTTGTCGTAGGACACCACGCGCTCGAAGTCGACGGACAGCCGGTCCGTGGCGTCGGTGGACTCGACCTTCCAGTGGCAGCCGACCTTGCGGTCCGTGTCGTAGGTGAGCGTGGCCGCGCCCGCGTACGCCTTGTCGCGCTGCTCCTCGTCGGTGATCTGGGCGATGCCCGGGAGCAGCGAGTCGAGGGTGTCCTGGCTGACCGCGCCGCAGGGCTCGGGGAGGGTGCGGTACTTGCCGGGCTGGGCGGCGACGGTGGAGGTGCCGGCGTCCGCGTTCTTGTCGCTGATGTCGTCGCCACCGCTGGAACCGCTCGTGCAGCCGGCCAGCAGGGCCGCGAGGAGGGCGGCGGTGCCGGTTACGTACGCCTTCCGCTGCACGGTCAGGCTCCTTTCCGTTCACTGGGTCGCTCGGTCCTGCTCCAGTGTCCCCGCTGGTTAATCGCTTGCCGCAGCGGGGCGTCCCCTGGAGACAATGTGTATCGCACGCACTGCGGTGAACGCCGGTCCCAAGTCTGATTTCGGTGGCCTTGGCGACGCATTTGCGTTATGACTTCATTAGGTCTTTTGTCCTTTTTATTTGATTGCCCGCGGGGGAATGGGGAAGCCATGTCGTACGTGGAGATGCCGGGCGCGAAGGTGCCGATCCGGATGTGGGCCGACCCTGCCGCCGTCGAGGAGGTGGCGCTCCAGCAGCTGCGCAATGTCGCGACCCTGCCGTGGATCAAGGGCCTCGCGGTCATGCCGGACGTCCACTACGGGAAGGGCGCCACGGTCGGGTCGGTCATCGCCATGCAGGGGGCCGTGTGCCCGGCGGCGGTCGGCGTCGACATCGGCTGCGGCATGTCGGCGGTGAAGACGTCACTCACCGCCAACGACCTGCCGGGGGACCTGTCGCGACTGCGGTCGAAGATCGAGCAGGCGATTCCGGTGGGGCGGGGGATGCACGCGGATCCGGTGGAGCCGGGGGACTTCCACGGGCTGGCGACGGCCGGGTGGGGGGAGTTCTGGGGGCGGTTCGACGGGGTTGCCGACGCGGTCAAGTTCCGTCAGCAGCGGGCGCATCAGCAGATGGGAACGCTTGGATCCGGAAATCACATGATCGAATTGTGCCTCGATCAGTCGGATTCGGTCTGGCTCATGCTGCACTCCGGTTCCCGGAACATCGGCAAGGAACTCGCCGAGCATCACATCGGCGTGGCCCAGAAGCTTCCGCACAACCAGGGCCTGGTCGACCGTGATCTCGCTGTCTTCGTCTCGGACACCCCGCAGATGGCGGCCTACAGGAACGATCTCTACTGGGCGCAGGAGTACGCCCAGTACAACCGTGCGCTCATGATGGCGCTCCTGAAGGACGTGGTCCGCAAGGAATTCAAGAAGGCGAAGCCGACCTTCGAGCAGGAGATCTCGTGCCATCACAACTACATCTCGGAAGAGCGGTACGAGGGCATGGACCTGCTCGTCACCCGCAAGGGGGCGATCCGAGCCGGCTCCGGTGAGTTCGGGATCATCCCCGGCTCGATGGGCACCAGCTCGTACATCGTGAAGGGTCTCGGGAACGAGAAGGCCTTCAACTCGGCGTCGCACGGGGCCGGTCGGCGTATGAGTCGCAACGCGGCAAAGCGCCGCTTCACGACCAAGGACCTGGAGGAGCAGACCCGCGGTGTGGAGTGTCGTAAGGACTCCGGAGTGCTGGACGAGATTCCGGGCGCCTACAAGAACATCGACCAGGTGATGGAGCAGCAGCGCGACCTCGTTGAGGTCGTGGCGAAGCTGAAGCAGTTCATCTGTGTGAAGGGCTGACAGGTGAGGCCCCCGGCTGGAACCGGGGGCCTCACCTGAGCGGTTACCGCGCGGCAGGCATGGGGACCTGGCCGGTCCGCAGGCGCCACAGGCGGATGTAGCAGCTTTTCTCGGTCCGCCCCAGTTCCGCGGCGGCCTCGGCGTCATTGTTCAGGCGCAGTAGTAGGCGGTCCTCGTGTGCTGTCCAGCGGCGTCGATCAGGTGCGATCCGCATGCCGGCCGGCCGGACCCAAGCACCGAGCGAGTCGGCAGCGGTCTGTTTGCGCTCCAGGGACAAGCAGCCCTTGTAGTAGAGATCGGCCGCCAGAAGCTGGGCGTTCTCCTTCGTGTAGAGGATGTTGTAGATGCCGTCGCGCGCATTGCGCTTGAGACTGCGTTCGGCTCCGGTCACTTTTCCTGCGTAAAAGCACAGGTAGGCTGCGATGGCCGTGCTGGCGGTGGTCAGCGAGAGGAAGGGGAAGCCCTCGCTCGTGTAGCCCACGGAGCCGTCGGCGTCGATGACGCCACGTAGATAGTCGCCACGCGAGAACTCCACGGTGGGCGGGGCGATGGTCTTGGACTTGCGGCCGTAGGGCAGGCCGAGGTCGTTCAGTGCGGTCCTGGCTTCGAGGGAGCACAGGCTCCAGACGGCCGAACTGTGGATTTCGGAGAAGTTCGTGGACCGGGTGCGCTCGGTGATGCTGGTGTAGTAAGGCGTTAACTCCTGGAATGTGCGTAGGAGTTCGATGTCCTTGGCGTTGATCTCGACGGTCAGACGCCCCTTCTTTCCAACGCGCTGAGCCAGATGTCCATCCGCCTGCAAGAACCCGAACATGTACGCGTACTCCGGGACCGTGAGGTCCATGAAAGGCTTGACGCTAGGCTCGCATTCAGCCACAGGAAGGCTCCACTTCCATGCTGGTCAGGCCCTCGGCCGGGAGTGCCATCCCTGCCGAGGGCCGTCGGATGATCGTGTGGCGCGAGCCTAGGGTGGATGTTCGTGTGGCGATCGGGTGATCGATGAGGTTCGCCCGTGTGGGTTATCCGGCGCTCACTTCGCGTGATGGACCGCGTAGATCATCACGAAGGCGAGGAAGTGGATGCCGAAGAGGAAGTAGGCCAGGAAGTACCAGACCTGGCGTTCGTTTCTGGTCTCCTGCTTCAGGCGGACTTCCTCCAGTTGCCTCTCCAGGGCCGCCGCGGGGTCGGCGTCCGGGCGGTCCTGCATCACAGGTCCCGGTGGACCTTGGAGTTGGAGGCCTGGGCGCGGGGGCGTACCACCAGGAGGTCGATGTTGACGTGGCTGGGGCGGGTCACCGTCCAGGCGATCGTGTCCGCCACGTCCTCGGCCGTCAGGGGCTCGGCGACGCCCTGGTAGACCTTCGCCGCCTTCTCCTCGTCGCCGCCGAAGCGGGTCAGCGCGAACTCGTCCGTCTTGACCATGCCGGGGGCGATCTCGATGACCCGGACCGGCTTGCCGACGATCTCCAGGCGCAGTGTCTCGGCGAGGACGTGGGCGCCGTGCTTGGCGGCGACATAGCCGCCGCCGCCCTCGTAGGTGCCGTGGCCGGCGGTGGAGGAGACGACGACCACCGTGCCGTCGCCGCTCGCCTCCAGCCTGGGCAGCAGGGCCTGGGTGAGGTTGAGGGTGCCGATGACGTTCGTCTCGTACATCGTGCGCCAGTCCGCCGGGTCGCCGGTGGCCACCGGGTCGGCGCCGAGGGCTCCGCCGGCGTTGTTCACGAGGACGGCGATCGTCTTGAAGGCGGTCGCGAACTCGTCCACGGCCGCGCGGTCCGTCACGTCCAGCGGATAGGCGGTCGCCTGGTGGCCGGCCTCGTTGATCTCCTTGGCCAGCGCCTCGATACGGTCCTCGCGGCGGGCGGTGAGGACCACGCGGTAACCGGCGGCGGCGAGCTTTCGGGCGGTCGCGGCGCCGATTCCGCTGCTCGCACCGGTGACGACGGCGATGCGGGAGGCGGCGGACGGTGCGGTGGCCATGCGGTGCTCCTGATGCTCGGTGGGCGGTCGGCACCTTCCAGCGTAGGTGAGGATCAGCCGCCGTTCCTCGGCGCCCACATGATCACTGCCATGCCCGCCAGGCAGACCGCCGCCCCCGTGAGGTCCCAGCGGTCCGGGCGGTAGCCGTCGGCGACGACGCCCCACAGGATCGAGCCCGCGACGAAGATTCCGCCGTACGCCGCCAGGATGCGGCCGAAGTGGGCGTCCGGCTGGAACGTGGCGACGAAGCCGTAGGCGCCGAGGGACAGGATCCCGCCGGCGACCCAGAGCCAGCCCCGGTGCTCCCGTACGCCCTGCCAGACCAGCCAGGCACCGCCGATCTCGAAGAACGCGGCGACGACGAAGAGGGCGGCGGAGCGGAGGATCAGCATGCCCGCAGCCTGCCATGCCACCCGTCCCGTCCGGCTGTCACCTGTTGGAGGGCGCCTGCGGCGGGGTAGGGGTGGCATACATCCGTATGAACGCCGGAGACGGACGGGACGGACGGATGGACGGGACGGGTGGCATGGCGATGCGTCGTTGCGGGCTTGCGGTGGTCGGGGCGGTGACGGTGGGCGCGCTGGTGGCCGGGGCGGGCGGTACCGCGTGGGCCGGGGACGCCGACCTCGAGGTGCACGGGTCGGTGGTGATGAGCGGGGACCTGGTGGAGGTCCGGGTGACTCCGCGCAACCTCGGGCCGGACACCGTGTCCGACACCACCGTGCGGTTGAGCTGGTCGGCGGCGCTGGCGGACATGCAGCAGCTGCCGGCCGCCTGTGCCCGCTCCGGCGACCGGGAGGTGGTGTGCGGTACGGGGCCGCTCGCCGTCGACCTGCCCGGCGAGCAGCTGGTGGTTCCGGTACGGCTGCGGGGGGAGCCGGCGGAGGTGACGCTGGAGGTCGACGTGGCGTGGGGCGGAGGCGCGGTGGACCACGACCGTACGAACGACAGGCAGCGGGTGCTGGTGCTGGCGACCGGGGACCCGTACGCCTTCTGAACCGGAATTCTGACCGGAATTCTGACCGGAATTCCGACCGGAACGCTAGGTCGTGCCGAAGGTCACCCGGTAATAGCAGGCGCCCTTGCAGGGCATGGTCGCCGCGTCGTCGAAGGCGTACGAGTAGGCGTACGGCGCGGCCCGTTTGAAGACCTGGGTGTAGTCGACGGGCCATTTGGCGGGGACGCAGTTGTCGCGGCCCGCCCAGGCGCCGCGGCAGCAGTACGTGTCGCCGCCGAACGCCGCGCACGGCGGTTTGCAGCCGATCTCCTGGCCGCCGGAGAGGGCCTGCATCGCCTTGGGGCAGTCGATCTCCGTGGTGCAGGTGCCGTGGTAGCAGCCCGTGGAGCTGACCGGGTCGGTGGTCGTGGTGTGGGAGATGTTGATGTACATGGGCAGGTTGGCGCCGTCGACCATGCTGACGTCGTAGAAGTCCATGCCCGCGTACGCGTCGAAGGTGAACTCGCCCAGGGTGGTGGGCGGGTTGGGGCCGGTGCAGACGCTGGTGCAGTCGCCGGAGGCGCAGGGGCCCGCGGCGGTGCCGGTGCATCCGGTACGGCCCCAGATGCGGCCGCCCCAGTTGTTGGCCACGGTCAGCGAGAGGCTCTGGCCGGGGGCGAGCCGGCGGCCCGCCGGGTAGACGGCGGTGTTGGTGACGACCGCCCAGACCGGCTGCGCGGTCCGGTTGACGACCGTGATCAGACGCTTGCCGGCCGGGGCCGACGCCGGGGCCCGCTGCTCCGGCGCGGCGGCCGGTTTCCGGGTGGTCGTGGCCGACGGCCCGGCCGAGCGGGACGGGGACGCCGAGGGGGACGTGGAGGGGGAGGGGGACGCGCTGTGGCGGGCGGAAGGCGCGGGCGAGGTGGCCGGCGGTGCGGACGGGGCGGCCGCGGCCGGCCGGCGGTCCGGTGTGCTCGCGGTGTCGGTTCCGGGTGACGGTGTCCACGCGCCGTAGGTGATCAGTACCGTGGCCGCCGTCGCGAGGGCGGCCGCCGCGGAGGCGTACCACCAGCGGCGTCGCGGTGGTCTCGCGCCGTGTCTTCTGCGTCCTCGTGCCATCCTCGGGCCTTCCTCGGGCGGTGCCGGATGTGTGCCTGCCTCTCGGTGACCTCGTGCGTGGCGGCCGGACAACATAAATTGCGGACTCGAACAGGTTTCGACGTCGGGCCGCCGGTTTTTCTGTTGTCCTCGGGTGCCTCGGGGGGTCTCCACATCACAAGCCGGTCCGACAGCCGGTACCGAGTCCGGTCCAAGGGCCGGATCCCTGCGCGGAGGAACAGACCCACATGATCGAGAACCACCGGAGGGGGCCCGATCCCGGCCTGGTGACGGCCGCTCGCGCGGGTGACGGGCGGGCCCTGGAGCAGCTGGTGAGCGACTGCCTGCCGCTGGTCTACAACATCGTCGGCCGGGCCCTGAACGGTCATGCCGATGTCGACGACGTCGTACAGGAGACGCTGTTGCGCATGGTGCGGGGGCTGCCGAAGCTGCGGGATCCGTCGGCGTTCCGGTCCTGGCTGGTCGCGATCACGATCAGGCAGGTGCGCAACCGGGAGAGTCTGCGGGCCACCGACCGGGACCGCAGGGCGCGGCTGGAGGACGCGGAGGTGCTGGCCGACCCCGACCTGGACTTCGCCGGGCTGACCATCCTGCGGCTGGGCCTGACCGAGCAGCGCCGGGAGATCGCCGAGGCGACGCGCTGGCTCGATCCGGACGATCAGGAGCTGCTGTCCCTGTGGTGGCTGGAGGAGACCGGTGAGCTGGAGCGCGCCGACCTCGCCGGTGCGCTGGGGCTGTCCGACCGGCATGCCGCCGTGCGGGTGCAGCGGATGAAGAAGCAGATGGAGGTCGCGCGGTGTGTGGTGCGCGGGCTGGGCGCCGAGCCGCGCTGTGCCCGGCTGGACGAGATCGCCGCGCCGTGGGACGGCACGCCGGGTTCCCTGTGGCGTAAGCGGTTCGCCCGTCACATACGTGACTGTGGGGAGTGCGCGGGCCTGGAGCGGGGGCTGTTGCCGATGGACCGGCTGCTGGGCGGTCTGCCGCTGGTGGCGGTGCCGGCCGGTCTCGATCCGGCGCGGGTGCTCGCCCACATCACAGCGAGTTCCGGTACTCCCGGTACTCCCGGTACTTCCAGTACCTCCAGCACACCCGGTACGTCCGGTACGTCCGGTGCTTCTCGCGGGCGGCACGGGCATGCGGGCCGGCGCGCCCGGCGTGCCCGGCAGACGGTGAGCAGGCAGGTCCTGGTCGGTGGTTCGGCGGCGGTCGCGGTCGTCGCGGTGGCCGCGCTGGTCGCGGCCCGGCTGACGGCGGGCCCGTCGGCTCCGGTGGCCCAGGCGGCTCCGCGTCCGTCGGCGCCGGTGGCGGTAGCCTCCCCGACCCCCACGCACTCGCCCTCCCCGTCGCCTTCCCGGTCCGCCAGACCGAGCGCGTCCCCGAGCCGGTCCGTGAAGCCCACTCCGTCCCCGCGCACGGTGGCCCCCGTGCAGGTCGCCTCCAGCGCCCGCAAGGGTGTCGGCGTGTGGTCGTTCAACGGCGTGAGTCAGGCGCTGGCCGCGAGCGGGGCGAGCTGGTACTACACCTGGAACACCCAGCACCAGGGCGTGACGACCCCGGGTTCGGCCTCCTTCGTGCCCATGGTCTGGGGCGCCGCCTCCGTCACCGACGCGTCGCTCGCGCAGGCCCGCGCGCAGGGGCCGTACCTGCTGGGGTTCAACGAGCCCGACATGGCGCAGCAGTCGAACATGACGGTCGAGCAGGCGCTGGAGCTGTGGCCCAGGCTGATGGGGGCCGGCAAGGTGCTGGGCAGCCCGGCGGTGGCGTACGGCGCGGACACGGCCGGTGGCTGGCTGGACCGGTTCATGTCCGGGGCGAAGGCGAAGGGGTACCGGGTCGACTTCATCACGCTGCACTGGTACGGCGGCGACTTCCGTACCCCGCAGGCCGTGCAGCAGCTGACCTCGTATCTGGCCTCGGTGTACGAGCGGTACCACAAGCCGATCTGGCTCACCGAGTACGCGCTGATCGACTTCTCGCAGGGGACGCGTTTCCCGTCCGCGCAGCAGCAGGCGGACTTCGTCACCGCGTCCGCGAAGGCGCTGGACGCGCTGCCGTACCTCCAGCGTTACGCGTGGTTCGGGCTCGGTGCCGATCCGGCGAAGCCGAGCAGCGGGCTGTTCACGAACGGTACGGCGGCCACGGCGGCGGGCCGGGCCTTCCAGGCGGCGCGCTGAGCGGAGGGGGCCGGTGCGACCGCCGTACGGCGGTGGGCGCCGGCCCCCTCGGGGTCATGGGCTCACGCCCCAGGTGACGCGGTAGCCGCACTCTCCGGAGCAGGTGAGCACGCTGGTCGCGTCGTCGTTGACGTAGGAGTAGGCGTTGGGCTCGGCGGCCTTGAACACGGCCGCGGAGTCGACGGGCCACGAGGACGGGACGCACTGGGGGCGGGCCGCGTAGGCGCCGGTGCAGCAGGTCTGGTCGGTCTTGAACACCAGGCAGGCGCTGAGGCACGCGACGACATGGCCGTCGCGGACGCGCTGGAGCTTGGCGGGGCAGGAGGCGTTGGCGTCCCGGGTGCAGCCGGCCGCGGAGCACCCGTTCGCGTCGATCTTGTCCTTCGACGTGCCGCCGTAACTGTTGATCCACATCGGCAGGTTGTTGCCCTCGACCAGGCTGACGTCGTAGAAGTCCATGCCGTTCCAGGCGTTCAGGTTGAACTCGGCGAGCGTGGAGGGGAATTCGCCCCACGTCGAGCCGCACTGGAAGCGGCCGCAGTCCCCGGTGAGGCAGTGGCCGTGGCCGGCGGCGTCGAAGGAGCAGCCGGTGCGGGCCCAGAGGCGGACGTCCCAGTGGTCGGGGATGCGGAAGGTCAGGCTGGCGCCGGGGCGCAGGACCCAGCCGGTCGCCTCGACCGGGTGTTTGGGGTCGGCGGCGATGGCCGGCCAGATGGTCTGGTCGAGCCGGTTGACGAGGGTGATGGTGCGCTTGCCCGGGGTCTTGGCGGCGGCCGTCGGCTGCTGTGCCGTGCGGGAGGGCGAGGAGGCCTTGGCCGAGGGCTGGGTGCCGGCGTGCGGAGCCGACGAGGCCGAGGCCGAGGGTGTCGGCGACGGTTTCGGGGAGGGGCTCGCGAGGGGGGTGGCGGCGGCTGTCGTGCGGGGCGTCGCCGCCGGGTCGGCGGTGGTGGTCCGCCGGTCCGGGGCCGGGCCCGTCTGCATACGGGCCAGCACCACGCCGGTCACCAGGGCGAGGCAGGTGAGGACTACGGCGGTGGTGGCGGCGAGGCCGGAGTACCGGCGGGGTCGGTGGCGGCGGCGGTGGTGGCGCATGGCACGGGGCTCCTGTCCGTTCCCACGGGCGTGGGCTTACGTAGGGGAGACCCGGACGGGGGTGGTGGGACAACGGAAACGGGGTGGCTGGTGCGGGTGGACCGTGGGTACGGGCCGATACGGGCCGATATGGGCCGGTGGGGGCCGGTACGGGCCGGTGGGGGCCGGTCGCGTCCACGCGGCGGTAGCCGCAAGTCGAATACAGCCCCGCGCCCCTGAAGGGGCGCTTCGATCACGGGGTCCGCTTCAGATGCCGGCTGCGTACGCGGTCGGCGAAACCCCCACCGTCGCCTTGAAGGCGCGGATCAGGTGGGCCTGGTCGGCGTAGCCGAGTTCGGCTGCCAGGGTCGCCCAGTCCACGGCCTTCTCCCCGCCCGCCCGCTCCACGGCCTCGTGGATCCGGTAGCGCAGGATGGCCCACTTCGGGGTGATGCCCACGTACGCGGCGAAGATGCGTTGCAGGGTGCGGGTCGAGATGCCCCGCGCCTGCGCGAAGTCGGCCACCCGGCGGACCGTGCGGTCGACGCGGATCTCCCGGACCAGGGCCATGGCCCGGTCGGCCTGGGGGTCGGGGGCGGGGGCGAGGGACAGGAGGAAGGCGTCCAGGGCGGCCACCCGGTCGCGGTCGTCGGCCGGGGTGACGATGTCCCGGGCCGTGTCCGCCGTGGCCCTCGGGAACACCTCGTCGGCCCGGAGTGCCCGGCCCGTCCAGTGGGAGACCGGGTGGGCCGGGGCGTACGGCCGGAAGCCGCCCGGACGGAACTTGGCACCGCACACCCGGCCGCGGCCGGTCAGCTTGCGGGCGTAGAGGCCGAGCGCGACGCCGGTCAGTTCCGCGTAGGGCGGCCCTTCCTCCTCGTCCCACTGGAAGGTGAGGTTGACGGACGGATGCGGGACCACGTGGGAGACGTACGGCTCGGGCAGGTCCCAGTCGATGAACCAGTACGTCTCGACGTGCCGGCGCAGCGGCTCGGCGGGCCGGTGGCGGCGGAACCGTACGCGGGACAGCAGCCCGGCGGGGTCGACGATCCCGCGGGTGTCGTGGACGGAGGCGGCGGCCATGGCCGGATCGTACGTCCGGTGCCGCGCGTCGCGTTTGTTCAAGAGGGGCGCGGGTGCGCGTTCGTACGGTCGTCGGCATGGAGACGAACACGGACAGTGCGCGGGAGTACGGCATCGGTGAGCTGCTGGGGAGGGCGGTGGACGGGGCCCTGCCGGTGGTGCGGGAGATCCCGGACGGAGCGCTCGCGGGGCCCACGCCCTGTGCCGAGTACGACGTGAAGGACCTGGTCAATCACCTCTTCCACGTGGTCGTGGAGTTCCGGAAGCTGGCCGCGAAGGGGTCGGTGGACTTCACCCGGACCCCCGACCGGGTCGGGGAGGGCGCGGACTGGCGGGAGCGGTTCGCGCAGGCGGCACAGGCGCTGGTGGCGGCCTGGTCGGTGCCCGGCGCGGAGGAGGGCACGGCGGGGACGATGGACATGCCCGCGCGGACGCTGGGCTCGATGGCGCTGCTCGATGTGACCGTGCACGGGTGGGAGCTGGCGCGGGCCACCGGGCAGCGGGAGCCGTCGGCCGACCCGGCGGTGGTCGCGGAGCTGACGGGGCAGGTCGCGGGGCTGGCGCCGACCGCGCGGGCGATGGGGATGTTCGGGGAGCCGGTGGCGGTGGCGGAGGGGGCGCCGGAGTTCGAGCGGCTGCTGGGGGTGACCGGGCGGGACCCGGCCTGGAAGGCGTAGGGCGGCGGCGTACGGAAGAGGCGCGCGCGACGCCGGTGCGTGGGGCGTGGGGAATACCGGTGGGTGGGGTCTCGTTCTCCAGGTATAGTTGAACCGTAAACAACCTGGAGGGTGAGCGAGCATGCAGTTCGGGATCTTCACGGTCGGCGATGTCACGCCGGACCCCACGACGGGTCGGACGCCGAGCGAGCGGGAGCGCATCAAGGCGATGGTCGCGATCGCGCTGAAGGCCGAGGAGGTCGGGCTGGACGTCTTCGCGACCGGTGAGCACCACAACCCGCCGTTCGTGCCGTCGTCGCCGACCACCATGCTCGGTTACGTCGCCGCGCGCACGGAGAAGCTGATCCTCTCCACCTCCACCACCCTGATCACCACCAACGACCCGGTGAAGATCGCCGAGGACTTCGCGATGCTCCAGCACCTGGCCGACGGCCGGGTGGACCTGATGATGGGCCGCGGCAACACCGGCCCGGTCTACCCCTGGTTCGGCCAGGACATCCGGCAGGGCATCAACCTCGCCATCGAGAACTACGCCCTGCTGCACCGGCTGTGGCGCGAGGACGTCGTGAACTGGGAGGGGAAGTTCCGGACGCCGCTCCAGGGCTTCACGTCCACGCCGAGGCCGCTGGACGGGGTGGCGCCGTTCGTCTGGCACGGCTCGATCCGCTCGCCCGAGATAGCCGAGCAGGCCGCCTACTACGGCGACGGCTTCTTCCACAACAACATCTTCTGGCCCGCCGACCACACCAAGCAGATGGTCGAGCTGTACCGGGCCCGGTACGCCCACTACGGGCACGGCACGCCCGAGCAGGCGATCGTCGGCCTGGGCGGCCAGGTGTTCATGCGGCACAACTCGCAGGACGCGGTGCGCGAGTTCCGGCCGTACTTCGACAACGCGCCGGTCTACGGCCACGGGCCCTCCCTGGAGGACTTCACCGACCAGACCCCGCTGACCGTCGGCACGCCCGAGCAGGTCATCGAGAAGACGCTGGCCTTCCGGGAGTACGCCGGGGACTACCAGCGGCAGCTGTTCCTGGTAGACCACGCGGGGCTGCCGCTGAAGACGGTCCTGGAGCAGATCGACATGCTGGGCGAGGAGGTCGTGCCGGTGCTGCGCAAGGAGTTCGCGAACGGCCGTCCGGCCAACGTGCCGGAGGCGCCCACGCACGCGTCGCTGCTCGCCGCGGCCGCCTCGGAGGCCTCGGAGTCGGAGAAGAAGGAGGTCGGGGCATGAAGCTGGTCGTCGTCTCGGCGGGGCTGAGCGTGCCGTCGTCCACCCGGCTGCTGGCCGACCGGCTGGCGGCCGCGGTGGGCCGGCAGGCCGCCGGTGTCGAGGTCGAGGTGGTGGAGCTGCGCGACCTCGCGGTCGAGATCGCGCACAACTTCACGAACGGGTTCCCGGGGCGCAGGCTGGCGGCCGCGCTGGAGGCGGTGACGGAGGCGGACGGCGTGATCGCGGTCACGCCGGTGTTCACGGGCTCGTACAGCGGCCTGTTCAAGTCGTTCTTCGACGTCCTGGACAAGGAAGCGCTGGTGGGCAAGCCGGTGCTGATCGCGGCGACCGGGGGTACGGCCCGGCACTCGCTGGTGCTGGAACACGCGCTGCGGCCGATGTTCGCGTACCTGCGGGCGGTGGTCGTACCGACGGGCGTCTACGCGGCGTCGGAGGACTGGGGCGCGGAGGGCCTGGAGGCCCGGATCGAGCGGGCGGCCGGGGAACTGGCGGCGCTGATGACGGGGCTGAGCGGCGTGAAGCGGGAGGCTCCGCCGGCGGTGGTGCCGTTCGAGGAGCAACTGGCGAGGCTGGCGGCGAGCTGAGGTCGGCCGGGGGGTGTCGCTTACCGGCACTGGCAGGGTGCCTCCCCCAGAGGGGGTATCCCCAGCGCACACCCGTGCCGCCTGGGGGGGCACCTCCCAGGCCCTTGAGGCACTGGGGGAGGCACGACTGCCCGCAGCTGTGTGAGACACGGTTGGGAAGCGCCCCGTAAGGGGCGCGGGGCTGCATCGATTTGCGGCTACCGCCGCGCGGGCGCGACCAGCCCCCACCGGGCGACAGCCAGAACTCGACGCCCGTTGCCTCTGTGACGGTGAGAGGCAGGTAAAAAGGGTGATCGTAGGCCCGCTCACCCCGGCCGAACCGCCGGAGGCCTTGGCAGACTGGGTGCGTGCCCCCGACTGTGCTGCTCGCCGAAGACGACCGCGCCATCCGCCACGCCCTGGAGCGGGCCCTCACCCTGGAGGGTTATGAGGTGACTGCGGTCGCGGACGGTGTGGAAGCCCTGGCCCACGCCCATCGCGAGCGGCCGGACGTCCTCGTGCTCGACGTGATGATGCCCGGCATCGACGGCCTCCAGGTCTGCCGCGTCCTGCGCGCCGAGGGCGACCGCAGCCCCATCCTGATGCTGACCGCGCTGGTCGAGACCGCCGACCGGATCGCGGGACTGGACGCCGGCGCCGACGACTACGTCGTCAAGCCCTTCGACGTCGAAGAGGTCTTCGCGAGGCTGCGGGCCCTGCTGCGGCGCACCTCCCCGGTGACCACCGGCGGCGGCTCTGGCGGCGGCTCGGCCGGCGGCTCGGCCGGCCTCTCCGTCGCCGACCCCGGCCGGGAACCGCAGATCTCCGACCGGCAGATCGAGGCGGCCGGCCTGCGGATGGACCTCCAGGCCCGCCGGGCCTGGCGCGGCCGGCGCGAGCTGGAGCTGACCCGTACCGAGTTCGAGCTCCTGGAACTGCTCGCCCGCAATTCCGGGATCGTCCTGGACCACTCCACGATCTACGACCGCATCTGGGGCTACGACTTCGGCCCCGGCTCCAAGAACCTCGCCGTCTACGTCGGCTACCTGCGCCGCAAGCTCGACGAGCCCGGCGCCCCGCAGCTGATCCACACCGTCCGGGGCGTGGGTTACGTGCTGCGGGAGGACTGAGTGGGCCGCCTGAGGCGGCTCCGGCGGGTGCTGGTCAGGCGTCGGCCCAGGCTCGTCTCCCTGCGCACCACGTTCGTCGTCTCCTTCGCGGCCGTCACCGCGGCCGTCACCGTCGTCGTCGGCATCCTGTCGTACAACGCCGCCGCCCGGCTGGTCCGGGTGGACGAGCAGTCGGTGTTCACCCAGGTCGTCTCCGACGTCCAGGACGAGGTCAAGCAGCACCGGATGGTCCCGGAGGACTTCTTCTCCTCCAAGCCCGGACACGACCTGGTCCGGCCGCCCCGCACCGACGTCCAGGTGCTCGGCGAGCACGGCGAGACCGTCGACCACGGCAGTCCGGTGCTGCCCGTCACCGGCGCGGACCGGGCGGCCGCCATGGCGGCGAAGGCCGGGACGACGGCCCAGCGCAAGGACGTCCGGGTCGGCGACGACCTGTTCCGGATCGCCACGGTGGCGCTCGGCGACGGCCGGGGCGCGGTGCAGGTGGCGCAGGAGTTCAGTGACACGGAGGACCTGCTGCGGGCGCTCCAGCAGCGGACGCTGGCGCTGATGGCGGCCGTCGTGGTCGCCGCGGGGCTGTTCGGCTGGTGGCTGGCCCGGAGGATCACCCGCCGGCTGGTGATCCTCACCTCGGCCGCGGAGGACGTTGCCCGCACCCGGCAGCTCGGCATCCAGGTCCCGGTGACGGGACTGGACGAGGTGGGCCGGCTCGGCCGGGCCTTCGACCGGATGCTGGGGCGGTTGGCCCAGTCGGAGGAGGACCAGCGGCGGCTGGTCCAGGACGCCGGCCACGAACTCCGCACGCCTCTGACCTCGCTGCGTACGAACATCTCCCTGCTCCGCCGTATCGACGAACTCCCGCCGGCCACCCGGGACGAACTCGTCGCGGACCTCGGCCAGGAGGCGCGCGAGCTGACCGACCTGGTCAACGAGCTGGTCGACCTCGCGGCCGGGCAGTCCGACGCGGAGCCGCCGCAGCGGGTGGACCTGGCCGACATCGCGGAGGACGTCGCCGGGCTGGCCCGCCGTCGTACCGGCCGCGAGATCCTGCTCCGCGCGAGCGGCGACACGACCACCGACGGCCGCCCGGGCATGCTCCAGCGGGCCGTCTCCAACCTGGTCGAGAACGCGGCCAAGTTCGACCGGGACGGCAAGGCCCCCATCGAGATCAACGTCACCGGCCCCGCCCGGCCCGGCACGGTCCGCGTCGAGGTCCTCGACCGCGGCCCCGGGATCGCCGAGGGCGACCTGATCCGGATCTTCGACCGCTTCTACCGCGCCGCGGACGCCCGCTCCCTCCCCGGCTCCGGCCTCGGCCTCTCCATCGTCCGCGAGGTCGCGATGGCCCACGGCGGAGCCCCCTTCGCCTTCCGCAGGGAGGGCGGCGGCGCGGTGATCGGCTTCACGGTGGGCGGGGGGTTCGCGGGCGGCGGGGCGCCGCGCGGGTGAACCGCCGCCTCCCGTCCCCCTGGCGGCCGGGACCCGATCCCGAACGCCCTGGTCACGACCCCCAGGGAACCGTGAGGAACCCCTCCGCCCGCGCACTCGCCAACCCGATCCTCGGGATGTCGCCGCTCTTCGCGAACAGCAGGTACCGCGGTTCCCATATCGGGCGGTACTTCGCGTTCGCTCGGTACAGGGACTCGATCTGCCACCAGCGGGAGAAGAACGTCAGGGTCGCGTGCCAGAGGCGGAGGACCGGGCCGGCGCCGAGGCGGGAGCCGCGTTCGAAGACTGAGCGGAACATCGCGAAGTTCAGGGAGACCCGGTCCACCTTCAGGCCGGGTGCCTTGAGGAGGAGTTCCACGACCATGAACTCCATCAGGCCGTTCTCCGCGTCGCGGTCGCGGCGCATCAGGTCCAGGGAGAGGCCCTGTTCGCCCCAGGGGACGAAGCTGAGGAGGGCGCGGGGCACATCGTCGGCGTCCCGGCACTCCAGCATGACGCAGCGGCCGTCCGCCGGGTCGCCGAGGCGGCCGAGCGCCATCGAGAAGCCGCGTTCCGTGGTGCCGTCGCGCCAGTGGTCCGCCCGGTCGATCAGGAGGGACATCTCGTCGGCCGGGATGTCCTCGTGGCGGCGGACGCGGACCGTGTAGCCGGCTCGCCGGACCCGGTTGTGGGCCTGGCGGACCACACGCATCGCGCGGCCTTCGAGGGTGAAGTCGGCGATGTCGACGATGGCCTCGTCGCCCAGTTCCAGGGCGTCCAGGCCGTGGCGGGCGTAGATCGTGCCGGCCTCCTCGCTCGCGCCCATGACCGCGGGCGTCCAGGCGTGCTGCCGGGCCTCCGTCAGCCATGCGTCGATCGCGCCGGGCCACGCCTCCGGGTCGCCGATCGGGTCGCCGGAGGCCAGGCTGACGCCGCCGACGACGCGGTAGGTGATCGCCGCCTTGCCGGTGGGCGAGAAGATCGCCGCCTTGTCGCGGCGCAGGGCGAAGTAGCCGAGGGAGTCGCGGGCGCCGTGCCTGTCCAGCAGGGTGCGCAGCCGGGACTCGTCCTCGGGGCTGAGCAGGCGGCGGCCGCGCGGGGAGCGGAAGCCGGCGTAGAGGACCAGGCAGAAGGCGGCCGCGAGGAGGACGTTGATGACGATGTCGGTCCAGCGCGGGGCGTGGACCGCGGTGACGCGGTCGGCGAGCGGGCCGACGCTGACGCCCCTCAGGAGGGTGTAGGCGATCTCGTCGGGGAGGGTGGCGCCGGGGAGCTTGTTCGTCGCGTGGACGAGGAGCGTGCCCAGGACGCCGGTGACGGTCACGCCGCCCACGCCCACCGCCAGTGCCAGCCTCGGGTTCGACGGGTCGCCCACCGCGTGGAACTCCCGTCGGCTGATCAGCAGCGCGGCCACGAAGAGGCCGGTCAGGGCGGCGGAGACCCAGTTGAAGATGTGGGTGCGGTACTCGTGCTGGGTGAGGGCGAGGACGTAGAGGGCGAAGAGGGGGGTGGACAGGAGTACGTTGACCACCCACGCCGCTCGCTTGCGGCGCCGCATCACCAGCACGAAGAAGATGGCGAGGGCGGCCGAGACCAGGCCGGCCGTGGCCAGGTACGGGGTGAAGAACTGGCCGGAGTGGTGGGCGTGCTGCCGGTGCAGGTGCAGGGTGAGGCGGCCGTTGTTGTGTTCGTCGACCTCGTGCCGGAACGGCAGGGACATGACCGCCGCTATGTTCAGGACGGCGATCAGGCGCAGGTACCAGACGGTGGCGTCGGCGGCCCTCCTGCGCAGTGCGCCGCCGGGTGTGGCGGCGGAGGCGCGGCGGTCGGCGGACGCGCGCGCGGGGATCAGGGTCGGCTGCTGTGCGGGCATGGGGACCGGTCACCTTGGGGGACGGGGAGGGGGGACGATGGCGGAGGGAGCTGACCCTACAGTCTGTAGGGTAACGGCGCGGGCCGGGAGAGCGACCGCCCGCGGTGCGGAATACGGTGTGAAGAGGGGGAGGATCCTCTTACGGACACTCCCGCTCCGCCCGCCACCGGGCCACCAGCACCCACGCCAGGTTCCCGATCGCCGCCCCCGCCGCCACCGCCGCGACGATCACGCCGCCCGTCGCCAGCCCGTCGCTGAACAGGTGCGGGCGCCGGTCGAGGCTGTGCAGGCCGAAGCCGGACAGCTCGTACACGCCGACCGCCGCGACCAGCAGGCTCGCCACCAGCACCGCCACCGTGGGGGCGAGGCCGCGCCGCGCCTCCTGTGTGTCCGTGCCCTGCATGAGTACCCCCGATGAGCTGACGAGCCGCCGTGGCCGATGGGGAACCTACAATACGTAGGGTCCGGAAGGCCTAAGGACGTGCGTATTCACATCGGCGAGGACACGGGGGGCGGCGCGCCCCGGGCCGGTGTCCTCAGGGTTTGTCGGGGGTTCTCGGTCACAGCTTCCCGCCGTCGTGGTCCGCACGGGTGACGGCGCGGCGTACGCGGGGATGACGGCGCGGGAGGAATCGGTCGCCGCCGTACCCGGGCGGGGCGCCGCCGGGCTCCGTCTCCTGAGGAAACCCGGCGGGCGATCGGCCCTCTGGCCGCCGGCCGGGCTCAGCCGAACCGGCCCGCCACGTAGTCCGCCGTGCGCTGGTCCTGCGGGGAGTTGAAGACGGCGTCCGTGGCGCCGTGTTCGACGATGCCGCCCGGGGTGCCCTGCTCGGCCAGGAAGAACGCGCACTGCTGGGAGACACGCGCCGCCTGCTGCATGTTGTGGGTGACGATCACGATGGTGACCTGGCCGGCCAGGTCCTGGATCGTCTCCTCCACGCGGCGGGTGGAGGTGGGGTCCAGCGCCGAGCACGGCTCGTCCATCAGCAGGACCCGGGGGCGGACCGCCAGCGCCCGCCCGATGCACAGGCGCTGCTGCTGGCCGCCGGAGAGGGCGCCGCCGGGCTGGCGGAGCCGGTCGCGGACCTCCTTCCACAGGCCCGCGCGGGTCAGGGACTCCTCGACCAGCTCGTCCCGCTCCCGGCGGTTCACCTTCGTGCCGGTCAGCTTGAGACCGGCCACGACGTTGTCGTAGATCGACATCGCCGGGAACGGGTTCGGCTTCTGGAAGACCATGCCGATCCTGCGGCGGGCGTCGGTCAGGCGCCAGGACGGGTTGTAGATGTCCTCGCCCTCGAAGAGCACCTCGCCGCCGAACTGTGCCGAGGGGATCATCTCGTGCATGCGGTTGAGGGTGCGCAGGAACGTCGACTTGCCGCAGCCGGACGGCCCGATGAGCGCGGTGACCTCGCCCGCGGGCATGGTCAGCGACACCTGGCTGAGCACCTGGTGGGAGCCGAACCAGGCGGAGACGGCACGGGCTTCGAGGGTGGCGGGGGCGGGGCCGTCCACCACCGGGACGGCGGGCAGCACGGCGGTGTCGGTCGTCGCGGTGTCGGTCACGGCGGTGTCGGTCGTCGCGGTCTCGGTCATCTCATTCACCTGGTTCACAGCAGATTCGGCAGCAGTTCGGTGGTCCGCGTCGCGACCTGGAGGCCGAGCACCGCGACGACCGGGGCGAAGACGATCCATGTCTGGTGGCGGCCCCAGCGGTGCCAGGCCCAGACGGCGGCCACGGCGGTGAGCAGCAGCGCCTGCAGCCACATCACCAGCGGCCACGGCACCCCGGAGGGGCGGGCGAGGGGTTCCTCGGAGTCCGGCAGGGTGCCGGCGCGGATCACGGCCGAGGGGGTCTGGAACGTGTCGGAGACCAGGTCGGCGTCGACGCGCAGGACGCCCGAGGGCACGAACTTCGGTCCTGTCGCCGTGATCAGCACCAGCCGGCTCTTGCCGGCGGCGAGCGCGGTCGGTGCCGGGTCCCCGGCCCGTCGTACGTCGATGACCAGGTACTTCGCCTTGCCCTGGCCGGTGATCACGGTGAACGTGTCGCCCGTGGTCAGCTCGGAGAGCCTGCCGAACGGGCCGCCGTACGCCGCCGCCCGGCCCATCAGCACGCTGGTGCCGGCCTGGCCGGGCATCGGGGTGTCCCGGCGGTGCCCGGGGCCGTCGGTCAGCACGGAGGAGTCGGTGCCCTCGAGGACGACCTGGCTCAGGCCCAGCTTCGGAATCCTGACGATCGCGAGCGGGGTGCCCGGTGCCAGCAGCTTGCCGTCCTGGCCGGTCTGGGCCACCGGGGCGGTGCCGAGGGCGAGTTGCTCGCGCAGCTGGTCGAAGTCGGCGTGCTGCGCGGAGTGCTGCTGGGCTCCGCTGACCACCAGCAGCTGCACGGTGATGCCGAGCAGCAGGGCGGCGAGGCTGAGCAGTCCGCCCCGTGAGAGGTGGCGGACGAAGGTGAGGCTGCGGACGGGCCTGCGCGGCACGGCCGCAGCCAGAGCTTTCGGTGTCGGTACGGCGACGGTCACGGGGCCCGCCTCCTTCGGAAGACGCGTGCGGGGCCACCGGGAGCCGTGCGGCTCCCGGCGGGCCCGTCAGGGGGTTACTTGGAGGTGATGGTGAAGTTGGCGCCGGTCTTCGAGTTCACGGTCGAGGAACCGACGTAGAAGGCGTGCAGGGTGTGCTTGCCCTTGGCCAGCTTCGGCAGGGTGATGGTGACGTGGCCGCCGCTCAGGGTGCCGGTGGCGATGACCTTGGAGCCCTGGTAGATGCGGACGGTGCCGCCCGGGGTGGTGCCGGTCGCGGTGACCTTGACGGTGACCTTGCCCTTGGCGGTGTGGCTCACCGAGGTCGGGTGCGAGGTGGAGACGGCCGGCGTGGCCTTGGTGATCTTCAGGGAGACGGTCGTGGAGGACGCGTTGAGCTTGGAGGTGCCCGGGTACGAGACCGACAGCGAGTGCGTGGCGACCTTGAGGTGGTTCGACAGGCTGACGCTGACCTTGCCGGACGAGTCCAGGGTGCCGGTGCCGACGACCGTGGTGCCGTCCTTGACGGTGACCTTGCCGGTCGGCTTGACGCCGTGCGTGCCGGTGACGGCGACGGCGACCTTCGGGGTCTTGCCGTAGGCGGTGGTGGCGGTGGTCGCCTTGGTGGTGCTGGCGTACTTGACCGCACCCTTCCAGGTGGCGTCCGCGCCGGCGCCGATGACGTTGTAGCCGGTGACCGTGGCGGTGTAGGTGCCGTTGGCGAGACCGGGGAAGGAGAACGTCTTGGTGGTGGCCGGGACGTCCTTGGTGGCGACGACCCCGCCGTCCGCGTCCTCCAGCGTCACCCGGTAGTCGGTCAGCGGCAGCGGGGTGGCGGCCGGGGCCGTCCAGGACAGCTTCAGGCTGGCGTCGCCCACGGTGGTCTTCAGGGCGGGCGCGGCCGGCAGCGTGTTGCTGGAGGAAAGGCCCTCCAGGCCGCCCTGCATGGCGTGCTTGGCCTGCAGGTTGATGGAGCCGTTGTACGGCTCGTTGACGAAGCCGAACGCCGCGATGACCTTCTCGGCGTTGTCCGACGCCGTCGCGGCGATGTGGCTGCCGCTGGTGACGAAGACGTCGTAGAGGTCCTTGTCGAAGAAGATGCTGGTCGGGTCGATCGCCCGGCTCGGGACGACGTTGTAGACGTCACGGCCGAACGTCGAGTTCTCGTAGTAGGCCTGGACCGGGGCCAGCTTGCCGTTCACCGTGGTGACCGGGCTGGTGGCACCGGTGTCGTCGGGCAGCGTGATGGAGGCCAGGTGACCGCCGGCGGCGGCCGCGGCCTTGCTGTAGTCGGGGGAGACGCCGTTGTTCTGGGCGATCCAGGAGCCCACGGAGAACGGGACGAGCGCGCCGTCCTCGGTGAGGGCCGCGTTGGCCTGGTTCTCCTGGACGACCTGGACGTTCGCCCCGAGCGGCGTGGTGGACATGCCGATCGCCGCGAGGAAGAACTTGCGGGTGCCCGAGTTGTCCTGCGGGATCTTCGGGTGCAGGGTCTGGCCGTTCAGCTCCTTGAGCGAGCCTGAGTAGATCTCGAACAGTTGCTGCTTGGTCAGCGAGTCCAGGGCCGAGCCCTTGACCGCGACACCGATCGCGTCCCGGGCCATCGGGATGTAGGTGAGCGCCTTTCCAGTGGCGGTCGGGCCGCCGGAGGAGCGGGCGAAGTCGACCTGGCCCTTGATGGCGGTACCGGTGCCGGCCGGGAACTTGTCGCCGGTCAGCGACGCGGACAGGGCCTTCTGGCCGTTGCCGGAGCCGTTCGGGCGGGTGAACGCCGTGCCGCCGGAGCGGGTGATGATGGTGGACGCGGTGGAGCCGGTGCCGGGCTCGATCGCGTCGTACGAGGCGATGCCGGCACCGGCCGCCGACTTCACGGCGGTCGCGGCGTAGCTGGTGCCGTTGACGGTGTCGCCGGCCAGGGCGTTGACCACGTCCTGGGTGGTGTCCGAGCCCACACCGACCAGCTGGCGGAAGGTGCCGGCGGGGGTGGGGTCGGCGATCGCCGGGGTGGCGAGGGCCAGGCCACCGGCCACCACGGCCGCGGCGACGAGCGCCGCCGAGGAGCGCAGATTGCGCATCGAGAGTCTCCTGACGAGAGCTAGCTGGGGTGTTGCAGAGGGATCTGGCAGGGTGGTGCAGGCCGTCCGCCCCGACTGCCTTTCGGGGCGGGCGGCCGTCTGTGGGAACACCGGGTGGTGGTCCGGTCCGTGGAGAGCGCGCGAGGCGCTCGGGGGGTTACGGGAGCAGTCGGCGCAGTCGCCTGGACAGCTCCGGTAGTTCCGGTACGACGGTCACGGTCCGCCCGCCGGGTAGCGGAAGGCGCAGCGGCAGCCGCAGTCGTCCGCCGCCCGCGAAGGGTGCTCCGGCTCCGGCGACCGCACCGAGCGCGGCCCCGACCGGCACCGCATAGCGCAGCGGGTTCGCCGGGTCGGCCGGGGTGTTGCCGGCCGCGGTCGTCTCCAGCGCCTTGCCGCCGTCGAACGACGCCGACGCGCTCGGCGAGGCGCTGGCGCCGGCCCCACCGGCCCCGGCATCCGTGCCGCCGACGGCGCCCGTGCCCCCGGTGTCCCCGGCGGAGCCGGGCGCGCCGCCCCCGGAGGTGTCCGTGCCGCCGCCGTCGGCCGAATCGTCGCCGGTGGGGCTCGGCCCGGTGTAGTGGAGCAGCGCGTCGGCCGCCTTGTCGGTCTGGGCGCGCAGTTTCTTGGAGAGCGGGGCGTAGCCGACGGGCAGCTTGCCCGGGTCGGAGCCGGAGGTCTGGCCGGTGGCCGCCGCGTACCGCAGCAGGGCGGCGTAGTCCTCGCGGGCGGCCTTGGTCACCTTGCCGGGGCGTACCGCCGCGTAGATCAGCTGGGCCAGCGGATAGGCACCCTTGGCCGTGGCGTTCGCCGGGGTGATCTCGGCGACGCCGGAACCGGAGGCGCCCGCCGCGGCCGCGGTCAGGCTCGCCGCGGTCGGGGCGACGAACTTGCCCGCGCTGTTCTCCAGCTCGGCGGTCTGCAACCCGTAGCGGGCGGCGGAGGCCGCGTCCGTCACGGTGATCACGAAACGCGAGCCGACCGTCTGCGGACCGACGCTCTTGTACGCCGGCGGGCTGGCCAGCTGGTCCCAGCTGGACTTCCAGAGCGTGTCCGCGCGTCGGGTGTGCAGGGCGCCGGCGTGCATGTCGTCCACGTAGGGGTGGAAGTCGGTCATGCACTGCTCTTTGTCGTCGGGTGCGCCCGAGTTGGGCGGGATCGTGCACCAGGGGTCGTTCTTCGGGTACTCGTCGGTGTTCGACGGGTCGAAGGCGGCGCCGGACGGGTTCAGGTCCGCGTTGGTGCTGTAGTACGGGTTGACCCGCATCCCCTCGTCGTCGGGGACACCGGCGAGGAACTGCCGGGCGTCCTTGTCGGCGACGATCCACTGCCAGAGCGCGCGGGCGGTGTCGGTGTGGCCCAGCGAGGTCATCAGGTCGGTGTCGGTGGCCGGCGTTTCGGCGACCGAGAGGTTGGCGAACTCGGGGTTCAGGGCGATGAACTCGGGGTCGGAGGCGAGTCCCGCCGGGTTGTTCTTCGCCCAGCCGTACCCCTTGGCCACGCCGCTGTCGAGCACCGAACCCCAGGTGGAGTTGCGGTACGACTCGGTGAGCAGCTTGGCGAGCAGGCGAGGGTTGAGCTTGATCGACTCGACCTTGGTGCCCGCGAGCTTCTGGACGCTGTCTGGCGCCGTGGACTTGGGTCTGCGTTCGATCGTGAACCCGATGACGGCCCCGCTCAGCGCGACGGGTGCGTAGGTCGTCGTACCCGATGGCGCGGTGGTGCCCTGGTCGACGCCGAGTTTGCGGGTGGTGAAGGCGAGGCCGGTGGAGCCGTCCGAGATGAGCCGGGCCCGGGTGTTGGGCTCGCCGTACTCGGTGTAGCTGTAGACCTTGCCCTCCGAGCACAGCGTGGCCTGCCAGCTGGTCATCGCGTCGGCCACCAGCTCGCTGCCGGTGGTCGGGCGTTCGTCGGAGCCGAGGGCGCAGTTGGTGCCCACGCTGTTGAAGTCCAGCTTGACGGCGACGCGGTTCTTCCAGTTGGTCGAGGAGACCGGGGAGCCCGCGTTGACGTGGCTCTGGTCCGCGTACGGCTTGCCGTCCAGGTCGAGGCGGCCCTGCGGGACGATCACCAGCCAGCAGGAGCGGGGCTTGGTGACGCCGTCGGTGGTGACGGGTACGCCGCAGCCGAGGTGCGGGGCCTCGTTGGCGGTCTGGACCTCGAAGTACTCCTGGCCCTTGCCGTCGGCGCTGGTGCGGGCGAAGTCGACCTCGTTGGTGGTGTTGTAGTTGAAGAGGGGGTTGTTCTGGGTGTTCCTGGTGATCGTGGTGCCGTCCACCGACTTGAAGGGGACCTCACCGGGCGCGTTGGGGTTGGTGGCGCCGTACCGGTCGTCCTGGCCGTAGTTGGTGGGTTCGGCGCTGTAGAAGATCTGCCGGGTGTCGTCCTGCCCGTTGCCCGGCCAGCCGCTTCGGTCCGTGGTGGGGGAGGCGCCGAACTGGCACTGGGTGCGCGACGGGCCGGGGTTGGACGGGACCGTGCCGTCGTCGTCGCCCCAGCACTGCATGATCTGTACGAAGTCGGTGTTGAACTGCGAGCCGGCGAAGGCGGTCGGCGTGCCGCCGGTCCAGCTCACCGAGATGGCCTGGCTGGTGAGGTGCGTGGTCTGGCTGACCGTGAACTTCATGTCCTGGAACTCACCGCGTCCGGACACTGTCACGGCGGATCCCGCGCCGCTCGCCGCGGTGGCGGACGGGGCGGCCTGGGCCACGGCGAGACCGGCGAGGGCGCCGACGGTGGCCCCGGCCAGCAGCCGGACGAGCGCGTTTCTGATCCGTCGTCTCATCGGGTACTCCCGTCGCCCGAGGGGCCGTTGCCCTTGCCGTCGCCCTTGTTGCCCACCAGCCGGGAGACCAGCGAGGGCAGCAGGAGCAGGCCGAAGACCAGGACGGCGGCCAGCAGCATCAGCGTCTGGGTGGCGGTCCAGCCGTGCGCGGTGGCCACGGCGACCGGCTGGGCGAGGGCGACGGTGCCACCGGCGGTCGTACCGGCGCTGGATCCGGTGCCGTCGGAGCCGGTGCCGTCCGGGGAGATGGTCTGGCCGGTGTCTGGGTCGACGGAGGGCGTGGCGCTGCTTCCGCCGGCGGAGCCGCCGGTGTCGCCGCCGGTGCCGGTCGCGCCGCCGGAGGTGCTGCCGCCGGAGCCGCCGGAGGTGCCGCCGCCGTTGTTGCTGGAGTTGCTCTTGGTGCCGCCGGTGCCCGTGCTGCAGGGCGCGGCGCCCTTCTTGTCACAGGCCGCGGGGTAGGGCGCGGTCTGGGCCAGTCTGTTCTGGCCGCTGGTGGTGAAGGTCGGGTTGTTGCAGTTCTTGATGTTGATGTTCTGCGTCTTCACGCCCGGGATCCGGCGGATCTGGTCGAAGCCGGCCTGGACGAGGTTGATCGGCAGCGGCGAGTAGCCGAGCTTCGGCGCCTGTTGCTGTCCCTGGCACATGAAGTAGTAGGAGAAGGCGCCGAGCGTCTTGCCCTTGTCCTTGGTGAAGGTGCCCTGGACCTTCAGCGGCAGGATCATGTACGAGTAGCTGGACAGCGGGTAGTTGCGCCGGTCGGTGTCGTTGTAGACACCGTTGAGCTGCTGGGTGAGGTAGTCCGCCGAACTCTTGTTGGTGTTGATCTTCGCCTTGAGGAGCGAGACCGCCACGTTCGAGGGGGTCGGCTCGGTGTAGTAGCCCGCGTGGTTCAGGACCTTCGCGACGGGATACCGCGCGTTGATGGCGTACGAGTAGTTGACGTACCCGATCGCGCCCTCGCCGTAGTTCTGGGCGACGTAACCGGCGACGCCGAGGTCACCGGACTGGGCGATCATGCCGGAGACGGTGGGGTAGTACGAGGTCTGGCCGCAGGCTCCGGACCGGCCGACCTTCGCGCAGTACGCGTTCCACAGCGACTTGTGCTGGTTCGCCATCCACATCGTGAACTGGGCGGTGGAGCCGGAGCCGTCCGAGCGGACCACCGGGACGATGGTGCGGTGCGGCAGCTGGAGGCCGGGGTTGTCGGCCTTGATCACCGGGTCGTCCCAGGTCTTGATGGCCCCGGTGAAGATCTTGGTGACCACGTCTCCGGAGAGGCGGAGGTTGGTGACCCGCTTGCCGTTGACGGTGAGGTGGTACATGAAGACGGTGCCGCCGGCCACGATCGGCATGTAGGCGTACGACCCGGAGGCCGGGCGCTCGGCCGCGCTGCCGTCGGTGGGGTTCGTCTGGAACGGGATGTCGGAGACGGCGAAGTCGACGGTGCCGGAGAGGAACTGGCGGCGGCCGTCGGAGGAGCCGGTGCCGGCGTAGCTGATGCGCATGCCGTACTGGTTGACGGCGCGACGCCATTCGTCGACGGCGTTCTCGGCCCAGGTGGAGCCGGCGCCGGCGATGGGGGTGTACGAGTCGGCGACGGCGGGGGTACCGGCGAGGGTGCCGATGATGCCGAGCAGTGCGGCGAGGATGCCCAGCCGTCGGAGGGCGTTGATGACAGGGCTGGACATCAGTGGCTGTCTCCTGTTGCGAGGTCTTCGTTCCCACCCGCACCACCCGTGCGGATTTCGTCGTCGGGTGCGGGTGGCCCCTGTGGGGCCTGCTCGTCGTCGGCGGGCTCGGGTGCGTCGGCTTTGGGGGCCTGCTCGCCGTTGGCGGGTGCGGGCACGTCGGCTTTGGGGGCCTGCTCGCCGTTGGCGGGTGCGGGTGCGGGTGTGTGGGGGCTGGGGGCGCCGTTCCCCGCGCCCCTTTCGGGGCGCTCGCCGTGCTCGTCGGTCTCAGAAGCACCGGGCTCGAACAACTCCAGTCCCGGCGTGTGGAGTTCGGCGAACCTCGTCGTGTCCCGGCGGGACGCCCTCGCCGCTCTTCTCGCCTGGCGCTTGTTCTGGTGGCCGGGGCCGCGGCCGCCGATCACCCGGGCGATCGCGAAGAGGACCAGGACCAGTGCCATCAGGACCGCCGCCGAGCCGAAACCGCGGGCGATCATCGTCGGCTCGGGGGACTTGACGAAGTTGAAGACGGCTAGGGGGAGGGAGACCATCGGGCCGCTCGTCGGGTCGGCGTTGAGCGCCGCCGTGAAGCCCGCCGTCAGCAGGACCGGGGAGGTCTCGCCGATGCCGCGGGCCGTGCCGAGGATGACGGCGGTGGCGAGACCGGAGCGGGCCGTCGGCAGGACCACGTGCCAGACCGTCCGCCAGCGCGGGGCGCCGAGGGCCTCGGACGCCTCCGTCAGGTTGCCCGGCACCAGGCGCAGCACCACGTCCGCCGCGCGGATCACGATCGGCAGCATCATCACGCTGATCGCGAAGCCCGCCGCCAGACCCGACTTCTGCATGCCGAGACCGAGGATCCAGACCGCGTACACCATCAGGCCGGCCACGATCGACGGCAGCGCGGTCATCGCCTCGACGATCGTCCGGACGAACCGCGAGAAGCGGCCGCGGATCTGGTTGAGGTACACCGCGCAGGCCAGGCCCAGCGGGACCGTGATCGCCAGCGCGATGGTGATCATGATGAGCGTGCCGAGCATGGCGTGCGCGATGCCGCCGTGGGTCAGCGGGTCGAGCGGGCCCGCCGCCTGCATGTCCTGGGTGAAGAAGTTGCCGTGCGGCAGGGCCTCCCGGCCGCGCCACGCGGTGAAGCCGACGACCATCGCGAGCGCGAGGAACATCAGCCCGCCCGCGGTCCACAGGACGACCGTCATCACCCGGTCCCGTACCGCCTGCCCGTCCTCCTCAAGGCCTGTCAACACCGCGTAGATACCCAGGAATGAAAGGTATGCGGTGACGAAGAAGCCCAGTCCCCCCGAGAACGGGGCGAGTTCGCCGAAGAGGAGGATGGCGGTGCACAGCCCGGAGGCGGCGGCGCCGAACAGCGACAGCACCCCGGAGCGGGTGAGCCCGCCGATCCGGCGCGGCACGTCGGGGAGCCCGGCGACCGGGTCGTTCGCGGTGCCGTCCGCGGTGCCGTCCGCGAGGACCTCCCGGGGGGCGTCCTGCGGAACGTTCTTCTCAAGGTCTACGACGGTCATCGTCACCCCTCGCTCTGCGCGCCGGACCGTGACCGCGCCACGATCGAGGAGGCGGTGAAGTTGACCGCCAGGGTGAGCAGGAACAGCGCCAGGCCCGCGGCCATCAGCGCCGACATGCCGAAGGTGGAGGCATCGCCGTAGTGCAGGGCGATGAGGGAGGAGACCGAGTTCGAGCCGGTCTGCAGGATGTGCGGCTGGATCGCGAAGACCGGGGAGATGATCAGGTAGACCGCGATGGTCTCGCCGAGCGCCCGGCCAAGGCCCAGCATGGTGCCGCCGATGATCCCGCCCATGCCGTACGGCAGGACGACCGCGCGGATCATGCCCCAGCGGGTGGCGCCGAGCGCGTAGGCGCCCTCGCGTTCACCGGCCGGTGCCTGGGCGAACACCTCGCGCATCACCGAGCACTGGATCGGCGCGACCATCAGGGCGACGACGATTCCGGCGACGAAGGTGGAGGCGGTGTAGACGCTCTGGGAGGAGAGGGGTTCGCCCGGCTGGACGCCGTCGACGTGCAGGAACGGGATCCACCCGAACCAGTCCGACAGCCAGCGGGACAGCCCGATCACATGCTCCTGGAGGAAGAACAGCCCCCACAGGCCGTAGACCACGGACGGCACGGCAGCCATCAGGTCCACCATCGTGACGAGCGTGCGGCGCAGGGGCCGGGGCGCCACGTCCGAGATGAACAGCGCGGTGCCGAGGGCCAGCGGCACGCTGATGGTGACGGCGACGGCGGCGATGAGCAGTGTGCCGGTGAGTACGGCCGCGATGCCGAACCTGTGCACGTCCGGCTGCCATTCGGCGGTCGTGAGGAAGGCCCAGACGCCTCTCGCCCGCAGCGCCTGCCCGGCCCGGAGCAGCAGGAACAGCCCTACGGCGGCCATGATGGCGAGGACGATGCCGCCCGTGGCCGTCAACTGGTACCGGAACATCCGGTCCCCGAGCCCCCGGGCAGCGGACAGCCGCCTGGGCACGGGTCTTTCGGATTCCGCCCCGGCGGAACCCTCAAGCGTGGACACCACTGTGTCCCCCCTATACGAAAACGATTCTCCCCACACGGCCCCGAAATGGGGTGCCGCGCGGGGAGAGTCAATGGCCGGTTCCTTGCGCACCAGCACGTCGAATGTGGAGAACAGGTGAACCGTTCATGCCATTTCGGTGGGGGAGATGTGGGTGCCTGTGTACTGGAGGGTCAGGCGGGGCCGGGTCGACGGGGCGGCGTGCGGGAGCGGAGGCGGGCGTGGGCGGGTGTGAAGGTGCCGGTGAAGGGGTGCGCGGGGCGTGCCGGCGGCCCGAACGCGGCCGGGGGCGGGGCGCCGAGGCTGCGGTCGGGTGACGGGGGAGTTAAGTCCCTTGCCACGTAGCGGAGTTGATCCGCGGTCCGGGTGGGGGCGCCCGGGCGGAGGCGGGGGAGGGAGATGAGCCAAGAGCCGGGCACGCTGGTTCGGCCATGTCCGGGCGAAGCCGGTCCGGCCGAGGGAGGGCCTGGTCGGACGGTTGACTCGCTGGCCGGGCGGAGCGGGTTGGATCGCTGGCCGGGCGGAGCGGGTTGACGCGCTGGCCGGGCGAAGCCGGTCCGGCCGAGGGAGGGCCTGGTCGGACGGTTGACTCGCTGGCCGGGCGGAGCCGGTTCGGGCGTGGGGTGGCGGCGGCCCGGCTCAGTCGCGGCCGGCGCCGACGTGCGCGGCGTTGTCGAGGATGCGCTTGACGGCCTGCTCGTTCCGGCCGAGTACCGCCTTCTCCAGGCTGTGGTCGTCGTGCCGGGAGAATCGTTCCCCCTCGGCGACGTCCTCCTTGCTCAGCACACGTCCGCACCACTCGCCCTGGTCGCCGGTGCCGTCGTCGAAGGGCACGGATCCGCCCTCGCCGAGGACCACCCAGCCGCCTTCGCGCCAGCGCAGGGCGAGCAGGTA
The DNA here is from genome assembly GCF_055580905.1 of Streptomyces sp. NPDC031497. Classification (NCBI taxonomy): domain Bacteria; kingdom Bacillati; phylum Actinomycetota; class Actinomycetes; order Kitasatosporales; family Streptomycetaceae; genus Streptomyces; species Streptomyces sp. NPDC031497. The sequence continues at coordinate 91,095 of NZ_JBVIKO010000025.1, read as the reverse complement.
GGTGTGGCCGACCTCGAGCCGGGGCGCGTCGGTGGCCGGCTGCGCCACGCGGGTGCCACTGGACCGGTAGACCTGCCAGCCCGGGGCGACCAGGTCGAAGTCCGACCCGAGGGCGTGCCGGGGTGAGCTGCGGGACCACACCCTGCTGCCGGTCCGGAAGCTCACCAGCCGGTCCGTCGCGTACGCGACCGATCCCTTGCGGTAGTTCCGCCGGTTGGTCTCCTGCTCCCGGGTAGGGCTGGCGACGACGACGTGATCGGCGTACGACACCCAGTCCCGCGCGGTCTGCGACGGATAGAGGTCCCCCGCTGTCCCGCACCCCGGCACCGACTCCAGCCCCGGTCCGCCGACCAGCACGCCGGCGACGATGCCGACGGCGGCCAGAACCGCGGCGACGGGCCGCGCCGGCACACGCCGAGGCATGACAGATCGTTCCCCCATGATGAAGCGTCCCCCCGTGCGTGAAACCAGTCCCTGCGGAGCCGGATCCGGTCAAGATCCATAACCGCGGTGATCACCTTAAGCAGGGTCCGACGGAAGTGGACAAGGATCACCACGGCCCGGCACAGAACTGTGACGCGGCGGCGGGAGTGCGGCTCAGCAGCCCTCGCCGGCCGGGACGAACTCCAGCCGGGCGTGCTCGCCCGCGGTCCGGGCGTCGACGTACACCGAACCGCTGACCCGGTACCAGACGTCGTCCCGCGTCGTGTCGCCGTTCACGTCGTCCAGCTCCACGCACCACTTCTCGGTGCGCACGGTCCTCCGGTAGGTCTCGGTGCCGCTGCGGACCTTGGTGCAGGACCGGTGCCGCTCGGTGGTGTACCAGGTACGGGTCGTGCGTCTGCTGCCGGTCCCGCTGCTGGAGGTGTGCCGGACCCGGCGGGTGGTGGTGGAGCACTTGCTGACCATGTGGGGCCGGGTTGCTTTGGCGGTCTGCACGGGGACGTGCCGGACGGAGTCCTTCAGCCCGTGGACGGTGCTGTCCTGAGCGGAAGCGGTGCTGTCGTACCCGGAGGTGGCGCTGTCGTACCCGGAAGTCGTGTCGTTTCCGCCCGAGGTGCTGTCGTCCCCGCCCGAGACGGTGTCGCTCTGCTCCCAGGCGATGCCGTCGTCGTCTCCGCCGTCGCCGCCACCGGAACACGCACCGAGCGTGCCGATCAGAATCGCCATAACCCCGCTCATGATGAGCCGCTTTCCGAACATGAATCCCCGCCCCTGTGAACCGTGCCGATCACCGGACGGTGATCCCGCCGATTCTGCACGGAACCCGTGCGCGGACGCCGAGCGGCCCGGGTATAGCGTCGCGCAGTGGACCTGACCTGACCCGTTTCGTCCCGGACCGAAGGAGGATGAGCCGGATGGCCGAGCTGACCGTGGGCCGGCTGCTGACGTCGTGGCAGCTGGATGTGCCGGCGCTGCTGCTGGTCGTGGCCCTGGGCGCGCTGTACGGCTGGGGCGTGCTGCGGGTACGTGCGAAGGGCGGGCCCTGGTCGCCGGCCCGCACCGCCGCCTTCACGGTCCTGGGTCTGGGCGCGCTGGTGGTGGCGACGATGTCGGCCCTCGCCGTCTACGACCACGCGCTGTTCTGGCCGGCCGCCGTCCAGAACATCCTGCTCGACCTCGTCGCGCCGCTGGGCCTGGCGCTGGGTGACCCGCTCCGTCTCGCGGTGGAGGCACTGCCGGAGCCCGCGGCGGCACGGCTCCGCCGCACGATGACCGGCCGCCTGATCCGCCTCCTGACCTTCCCCCTGGTCAGCACGGCGCTGGTGCTCACCACCGAGCTGACCATCTACTTCACCCCCTACTTCGGCACCGCGCTGCGGGTGGGCTGGCTGCACGAGCTGATGTACCTGCACCTGCTGGCGGCGGGCTGCCTGTTCGTCGTACCGGTGCTGACCCGGGAGGAGACCCTCCCCGCCTGGTGCACCCACCCGGTCCGGGCGGCCCTGGTCTTCCTGGACGGGGTGATCGACGCGATCCCGGGCGTGGTCGTCATGACGCACGGCACGCTGATCGCCGGTGCCTGGTATCTGCACCACCACCCGTCCTGGTCCCCGGACGTCCGGCACGACCAGCAGATCGGCGGCGGCGCGATGCTGAGCATCGCCGAGCTGGTCGCGTTGCCGTTCCTGCTGGTGATCCTGTTCCAGTGGGCGCGGGCGGAACGGGTGCAGACGGCGGCGCTCGACCGCCACCTGGACCGGCAACAGGCCGCCGAGGCCTCCGCCGCCCCGGCCCGTGTCCCCACCACGACCACCCCGTCCGCCGAACGGGTCCGCCCCTGGTGGGAGACGGAGAAGAACGAGGTGGCCGCGAGAATCCGCCGCCAGCACGGCGACGGGTGACCGGTTCTGTACGCGATCGGCGGGTGATGTCTTCTCTGAGAGCCAGAGGACTGTCCTTCTCTGACCGAATCTGAACCAAACGCATTATGGATTGCCCTGAATGCGTTCATGTTCTCTCGCAAAACTTCGTGTAGCGCTGATGATCCAATAGGCGCCCTTACACTTGGGAGCGCACCGCAGCATCATGGGGGCGCGCCTCGCGCTGCCGAGCCACCGTCGTCAGGGGGAGGACCCACGGTATGGGAGAGCCTGCGAAGGACTTCTGTTCCGACCTGCTCGATCTGTCCGGGGCCTCTTTGACGGAGCTTCAGTCCAGTGACGATCCCGCGCTGCGCAGCGCATTGAGCCGGATGGATGTCCAGGCGACCCAGGCCTTCGGGACCCTTGCCGGTGACAGCCAGAGCGAGGAGATGAGATTCGTGCGCGGTCGGCGCACGGATCGGCGTCGGCCATGACGCCTCTGGCCGCGGCCGAGACGGAGCGGACCTGGGGTGTCCACCGAGTGTCTTCGAAGTCGCTCCTGGCCATGGCGGTGGGCGCCGCGGGCGAGGCGGACCTCCGTCTGCTGCGTTCCGCCCAGCGAAGTCGGCTTCTGCTGGTGTTGCGTGCTCTCCTGGACCATGTCGACGAGGCCGCCGGGCGTACGCGGCGTCCCGGCGGTGTCCCGTCGGGGCAGGGCGCCTGGCGGTTGCTGTCCGAGGCGCAGGAGCGTGCCCCGGAGGCGGTGGAGGCCGTACTCGCCGACCCGACCGTGATGGCGTGGGCGCTGCGTCTGCTCAGGCGCCTCGGCAACTCCCCTGCCGGAACCGTGTCCACCGCCCCGCTGTGGGCGGACCTCGGTCAGTTCCAGGCGCTGGCCGCGGCGGCCGCCCTGCGGGCGGGGGTGCCCTGTGCGGTGCGAGTGCCTGCCCAGCGTGGCACGGTCTGGCTGCCCGGCGCCGGCGTCGTGGGCCCGGTGTCCCGTCGCTCGTGGAGCGAGGCGGAGATCCGGGTGGACCGGGAAGGCGCCATCGTGCAGGGGGAACTCGCACGGTTCGTCCTGCCCCGTCACTTACCGGACGCGGCGCCGGGGTGGCGCCCGCTGAAGGCGGTGCCCGGCCTCTCCTCCGGCACGGAGCCCTGCCCGTGGCTGGACACGGTCAGCCCCTACCGGGACTTCGAGCGGTACCCGCGGTCGCCCGGCCGGTCCGGCGACGGACGGCTGACTACGTGGGAGGTCCGTCTCGCCGACGCGTACGCGCTGTTGGACCGGGAGGCCCCGGCGGATGCCGCGACGTTGAGAACGCTCGTACAGGCGTTTGTGCCGAGGTCGTTCCGGGCGGCGGAGGGCGGTCTGGTCGCCAGCGCGTCCTCGCTCGACGCCTTCGGCGCGGTCACCCTGTCCTTGCCGCACGATGCGACCCAGACCGCGGCGGTGCTCGTCCACGAAGCGAGTCATCAGCAGCTCAACGCGCTGCTCGCACTCGTGTCCATGGTCAAGGAGTTCGACGGGTCGGGGGATTCAAAGGAACGGCGCCTCCACTACGCGCCATGGCGCAGCGACCCCCGGCCCGTGCTCGGACTGCTCCACGGGGTGTTCGCGTTCGCGGGAGTCGGCCGGTTCTGGCGGACGCACCGAAGGCAGGTCGCGGGAGCGGAAGCGGATCGCGCGGACTTCGAATTCGCCGTACTCCGGGAGCAGTTGCGTGATGCGGTCGCCTCGCTCCTCACCGACGATCTGACCGAGCCGGGCCGGATGTTCGTCACCGAGATCGCCGGCATGGTCGAGGCGTGGCAGGAGGAGGAGGTCGAGGCCGGTCCGCGCGCACTGGCCGGTCAGTACTGTGCGCTGCGGCGTGCCCTCTGGCGGGCCCGGCACCTGGAGATCGCCGGCCACGCCGTGGATCGGCTGGTGGCCGCATGGCTGGCGGGGGCTGCCGCCCCCGCTCTGCCTCCCTCGAAGCTGCGCCCTCGGCCCGATCTGATCCGCCTCGACACGTTCGGGCCGCTGGCCCGGTTCCGGCTGGCGGCGCCCGCCGCCTTCGCCCGCCGCCGCCTCCGCCAGGGGCCGGACGGAGACCCGGCGCTGCGGGCCGGGTACGCGGCCGTCGCGGGGGACGCCGAACAGGCTGCCGTCGGCTACGCGAAGTGGGCCGCCGAGGATCCGGAGGACCCCGAGGCGTGGCTCGGCGCCGTGCTGGCCCTCCCCGCGCATGCCCGGGGAGCGGGTGCCGCCCTGCTGCTCGACCGTCCCGAGGTCGTGGACGGCGTCCGCAGGGCTGTCATGGCCGCCGGTGGCGGCTCACCCGCTCCCCTCGAACTCGCGGCGTGGTGCAGCGGCGCCGAGGCCAAGTACTGACTAGAGCGCCAGCAGGTCGAAGTCGGCATTGGCCCTGAGGCCCTGCTCGGCATCGCGGGTCACCGGGTGGCTGGGCCCGAGGCGGTCCCGGTACCCCTGCAAGGTCTGGAGGTAGAGATGCTCGCTCTCCTGGGACCTGTTCAGGGCCTTCAGGTCGTAGCTCAGATTGAGCTGGACGGCCAGGCTGGCCGGGTTGTTCTCATGCGTTCGTGTCGACTCCTGCGCCACAGCTTCGTCGAGAGCGTGCGCCTCCTCGAAGCGGCCCAGGGAGAAGTAGTCGCTGGCGAGGCTCATCCGGGCGAGCAGGGTGCGGGGATGTCCTCGTTCCTGGCTGACGGTCAGGGCATCGACCGCCTCCTGGTCCAGGGCGAGCGCGGCTTCGGGCCGACCCAGCAGCCGCAGCGTCACCGCCAGATTCATGGCGATGGCGTGGCTGTGCGGATGTTGGCGGCCGTACTTTTCGCGATGCATCTCCAGCACCTGTTCGTTGAGCGCGCGGGACTCCTGGAGCCTGCCGACCTGCCGTAGGTCGTTGGCGTGGCTGACCGCGATCAGCAGGTACTGGCGGCTGGCGGTGCCCAGGCTCTCGGCGGTCTGTTCCAGGTACCGGCTCGACAAGGCGTAGGCGGCATCGTAGTTGCCCATCTTGCGCAGTGTGACGCACCGGTTGCGGTTCACCAGCGCCACGAACCGGTGCTGCTCGCCGAGACTTGCGGTGACTTCCGCGGCCAGTGCCTCGTACCCCTCGTTGGCCTCCTCGTAGCGACCGACCTCCTGCAGGTCGAGGAGATAGGCCTCCCGCGTGCCCAGCGTGTTGATGTGGTCCTCGCCGAGTACCTCGATCCGGCGCTGCCACGTGTCGTAATCGAGGTCCAGGGCATCTTCGGTGTTGCCCGCCAGCCGGAGGCTCACGGCGTAGTTGTGCGCGGCGAGGAGGGTGGCCGGGTCGTCCCTGCCGAATTCTCGTGCGCTGGTCTCGAAGACCCGCTGGTCCATCGTCCGGGCCTCTTCGAACTTCCCTTGGTTCCGGTGGTTGATGGCCAGGTAGCTCAGGGCGCGCAGAGTGTTCTCATGTCCCTCGCCCAGGACCCTGCGGCACCGTTCCACGAGGCCGGACTGCAGTGCGAAGGCGCGCGGCAGATCGGTCTCCTGCTCGCGCAGCGTCTCGGCGATCTGCTGGTCGATGGCGAGGATCTCCTCGTGATCCTCGCTCAGGTCCGCGCGCCAGATGGCCGCTGCCTGCTCACCCAGTGCGAGGGATCCCTCGTGGTCGCCGCGCGCCCGCAGGAACCGCACCTCGTTCAGGATCAGCCGACGGGTCCAGCCGTCTTTGCAGCGCACCGCGTCGGACGCCCTCAGGTGGCTGAGCAGCGACGAGTACCGGGGCCAGTAGACGGATCGCTGTGGATTCCGCGGATCCGCGTGGGCCAGTAGCTGATGCGCCGCGTGCCGCATCGACTCCTGTTCCTGCGGGTTCATCTGCTCGATGAGCACCCGCTGGACCAGCCGGTGCATGAGGACCGTGTTCTGGCGGTGGTCGATGCGGGCCAGGGCGTACCGCCCGATCTCCCGCACGGCGCGGCCCAGTCTGACCGGGTCGTCCAGTGTGGCCTGCAACTCCGGGGGAACCGAGATACCGCGCACCGCCGAGAAGAGGTCCCAGTCGATGGGCTCGGGAGCGAAGAACGCGCAGACCTGGAGCAGTTGCAGGGCGTCCGGCCGGCTCTCGCGCAGCCGCTCCAGGGACACGTTCCAGGCCGCCGCCACCGATCGGTTGTAGTCGCTGGGAGGGTCCGACTGCATTAGCTCCGTGAAGTTGCGCTCGTACGCCTCCAGGTACTGCTGCACCGGCATGCCCGTCTCGGCCAGCCAGACCGCCGCCTGCTCCACCGCCAGGGGCAGGTCGCCGAGCGCGGCGGCCAGATGGTCCACGGCGTCGTCGGGCAGGTTCTCGCTGCGGCGACGCAGCAGGGCCACGCTCTCCTCGCGGGTGAAGACATCGACTTCCAGGGAGCTGAAGTCGGTGGACCAGTGGGAGTTGCGAGATGTCACGACGATGCTGCCTGGTCCGTTGTTCGGGAAGTATTTGCGTACTGTGCGGGGATCTTCCGCGTTGTCGAACACCAGTAGCCATTCGGTATACGGGTGGCCCGCGCGCAGGGCGTTCAGTACGGTCGGCACCGCCCCCATGTCGGAGCCGGCTTCCAGGCCCATCTGCTCGCCCAGTTCGACCAGCGACTGGACGATCTGGCTTTCCTGTTCCGCCGGGATCCACCAGACCAGCCGGTATTCCCGGCTGTGCCGGTAGACGTACTCGATGGCGATCTGGGACTTGCCGACGCCTCCCATACCGTGCAGAGCTTCCGGCAGGACCGCGGCGACACCGCCGCGCAGCCGCTCCCGCAGCCTTTCGAGCAGGTCCTCCCGTCCCGTGAAGTTCCTGTTGCGTTGAGGTACGTTCCCCAAGATGCGGGGCGGGTCGTGCGGAACTCGCGGACCCGAGGCCAGGGTCGAACCTGATGACACGGAGGCGCCTCCTTGTCGCGGGGCAAGTGGTGCGGGCGGAACGGCGGCGGCCGACGCCGCCGGTGAAGTACGCCTGGATGTCGGGGTGTTCGCCGCTTCCGACGTCCGAGGCGGGGACTGCCCGAAATCTAACGTGTCCGTGGCGGCTATATCCAACTTTGGCCGCATTTCGGAGTGTTCATAATCTTGCGTGCCCGTATGGTCGGATGTGGGTGGCTCGTGGGCGGTGAACTGCCCGGCCGGCACCGGCCCACCGCGTTGCAACAGGCGGCCCAGATGGTTCGCGCGGCCCAGATAAGGTCCCGACACCGCGCACAGCGCGGTGTACAGATGCGCGACGAACGGCCGGGTCTGCTCCGTCACCGGCGGTTCCGCGGCACCGTCCTCCAGCGCCACGAGCGCACCGCCGCCCTCACCCCACAAGGCCTCGAGCCCTGGCCCGAGATGGCGCTGGATCTGACGCAGAACCTGAATCGTCTCCGCCCGGGAGCCGAGGGCGAGGAGTTCCTCCCGCACGCCCTCCGGGAAGTCGAAAGAGACGCGATGGGCGTCATCGACGTCGGCTGTGTCGTCGATGCGGTGCACCAGGCCCAGCAGCATGATCTCAGAGAGGCTCCAGAACTCCGCTTCTGGCATGCTCTGTTGGAGCAGCCTCATGACGGGCAGGTTGAGCGGTGCCGCCGCGAGCCGCTGGGCGAGAGCGTAGGCGGCCGGTGAAGCCGTCGCACGGAAGCGGCGTACGGTAGCGGCGGCCCGCTGGGCGGACCCCATGGCTCCCTCGGCTTCCAGCCCTTGCGGTTCGGCGACGAGATCGGCCAGTTCCTCGGCCAGCGGGCCGACCGCTGTGGCGCGCAGATCCCGGTCCGGCGCCGTCCACAGCACGGCGAGTTCGTCCCGCTCGCCACCGTCGGCCGCGGCCACCAGCCGTGCCCAGCGGCCCAGCGCGGTCGGCCGCAGTTCGACGACGGGCACCGGAATCGCGTCCGTCGTCTCCGGCCCGGGATCGGCCTGCGGGGATCCGAGGGGTTCCGGCCGCCTCCGGTCGGCGTCGTAGGCGCGGTTGGGTACGGCGGCGGAGCGCGCGCGTAATCGGCTTCGGGTGACCGTGGGCAGGGTCAGGTCCCACAACTGCTGTGGCAGCAGACTCAGTACGGCGACCGGGGAGAAGCTGCCCAGCCGGTGCAACAGCGATGCCGCGTGTCCCGTGCGCCAGGCGGCATGGCCGCCGTCGGTGACCGCCAGCAGCAGTCGGTGGTCGCCGGAGTGGACCACAGCTGCCGGGGCATCGGCCGGAGCGCCGTCGTCCAGGTTCCAGCGGGCCGAGCGCACGGTACGGAACGCGGCGGTCTGCTCCAGCAACTCGGCGATCTGTCGGGTCGTGGCCGACCACAGCCTCATCGAGGGGCTCGTGTCCACCAGGAGAAGCAGATCGAGCCGGCGCTCCGGCAGCGAACGGCAGACCGGTGTCCACACCCCGGCCATGGCCGCGCGCTCCGCCGTCGCCTCCTCGTCCAGCTCGACCTCGTGGGGCGAGTCGCGGGTCAGCCGCAGCGGACGGAGTGACCTGCCGAGCGCGAAGGTGTCGTCCAGCCGTGGTGAGACGGGCCACCCGGTCTGCTCGGGGCCGCTCTCCGCCCCGGAACCGACGGCGCCCAGCAGACGCAGCCGGGCCCGCCTCGCCGCAGAGAGGGCGTCGGCGGCGGGAACGGCGTCCGGTTCCTGTTGCCCGGGCCCCGCCGGAGCCGGAGTCCGGCTGTTGTCCTGCCCCTCGGGCCCGGTCTGCCCGTCGGAAGGCCGCCCGGGCTGCAGGGGCCCTTCACCGCGCTTCCGGGCAGCCGGCCCCTCGAACGCGGGCAGGGTGCTGTCCTGGTACGCCGCCAGATACAGCGCGTCCGCCAGATCCGACCAGTCCGGCAGCGGCGCGCTCGGGGCGGGACCCTCCACGCCGTCCGGCGGCCCCGGCGGGGAGGGGGAGGGGGGAGGCGTGGCCGTCATCCGGCCCTCGACTCCGCCCCCACTCCGTCCAGCCGGTGCCACAGCGCGTCCACGAGGTCCTCCAGCGCGTCCGCGTCGCCTGGGAAGCTCCCCGAGGTCGCCACGTAGACGGCGTTGAGCAGTTGGTCGATCGCGAGGCCCCCACGCTCCCGGCTGCTGCGCAGGAACCGGTCGATCAGCTCCTCCGCTCCCGTGGCTTTCGGTGATGCGGCCCCGGCCTGCTGTAGATGGGCCAGGACCATGTTGACGAGTTGCGGGCGATCGGGATCCGGCATCCGCAGCCGCAGGCAGCGGCGCAGGAAGGCCGGCGGGAACTCCCGCTCGCCGTTGGACGTGATCACCACGACGGGAAAGGCGCGGCACTTGACGATGCCGTCGACGATCTCGGCGCTCCGGCCGGGATCGTCGGTCATCACGGTCACCTTGGGGTGCAGCCGCCGCGCCCGCGCCAACTCGGTGATCGGGAACTGTCCTTCCTCGAACACGCTCAGCAGGTCGTTCGCCAGATCCTGGTCGCTCTTGTCCAACTCGTCGACGAGCAGCACACGGGGCAGCTCGTGCGGTAACAACGCCGTTCCGAGCGGGCCGAGTTGGAGGTAGTCTCCGATTCCCGGAAGGCGTTCCTCGTCCGCGGCCTGTGGCTCTGCCCCGGCGGCGGCGCCGTTCGACCGGTGCAGGGTGTGCAGTGCCGCCGAGTCCTGGACCCGCCCGATCGCGTCGTACTCGTACAGACCGCTGCGCAGCGTGGTGCGGCTGGTGATGTGCCAGCGCAGCACCCGGCCCAGCCGAAGCTCCCTGCTGATCCGGTAGGCGAGGGACGACTTGCCGGTCCCGGGACGTCCCGTGACCAGGAGCGGCCGGCGCAGCACCAGGGCCGCGTTCACCAGGTCCACTTCACGCCTGAGCTGGTCGGAACCAGTGGATGACGCGCTGATCCGCCCCAGTCGACGCTCGATCTCCTCGTCGTCCGACGGGGGCGGGGGCACGACGGGGCCACCGGTGAAACGGCGCCAGGGCGGCGGCGGGGGCAGCAGTTCACCGAGATCGGTGTCGTGCCAGGGCTGCCCCGTGCCGCGATAGAGCCACCAACGAGGGTCCGGGGCGTCACGGCCCGTACCGTCGCCGCCGGGTGCCGAGATGCCGTCCGGGTCCGGAGCGGTCTCGGGGCTCTTCGCCTCGGCGTCCTCGGCCGGACGCGGAGAGCCGCTGTCCTCTGGAGCCATCACTTCCTACCCTCCCCCCTGCGCGGACGTATCCGCTGCCTCTGCCCGCCCGCCCGGAAGTCGGTAGGGGTCGTCCCAGAGCAATGCCGCGTGACGACCGAGCGCGGACGAGTCGCCCCCAGCAGGATCCCCGCCGTCGGCCGCTATGCGCAACGACCTGACTTCGTCAGGTAACCGGTGGATGCCCTTTCCGGTGGCCAGTTCCTGCAGTTCCCTTCGGAAAGCCGGGTCGGTTCCCCCGCGTCGGTCCCACACCACGACCGGTACCCCGGCCCTGAGCGATGCGTCCAGTTCGTCGATTCCCGAGCCGACGGCTCCCTGGCCACCGGGGGGCTCGCTCAGGACTGCCATGACCGGATGCGGATCCGACAGCAGACGGTCGGCGTGCTCGCCCGGGAACCAGTGGACGGGGCCCCGGCAGCCGGGCGTCAGGGCGTCCCACCGCTTGGCCCACCTTCCGTGCGTGGCCCTGCCCTCCACGCGTTCGAGACTGCGCAGCACCACGGGGTGGTCCTTGCCCAGCGTGGCTTCCGCGTTCCCGAACCTCTCCTTGGGCCAGGTCTCGACCGGCAGGTCCAGGAGGTCACGCGGCAGGACGAACTCCAGGGCGAGATCCTCCTTGCAGGAATACGCCCATCCGGTCTCGGCCTCCTGCACCAGTGCCTTCACCCGCTCGGGCAGGTCGGCGACATCGACCGTCAGATCCCCGCCCTTCACGGGGTAGGGGTTCGGACTGCTGCCGTTCTGACACCAGTAGGTCAGCTGCCGCATGCCCTCGTGCTCGGAGTAGTACAGCGGGCGGAGCCGGATCAGCAGCCACGTGGCGGGAGCCCACACGGTCTCCTTGCCGATTCCGGGCAACGGGAGGGGCAGGACGGGCATCTCCGAAGGGCCGTACTCCTGGGCGAGTCGGCCGGGCACCGGGCCGCTCTCCCCGCCGACGGCCGCGGGCAGGGCGTCGGCGGTCGCCGCACTGTCGTGGTAGGCCTCGGGCGTGCCCCGGTGCTCCGCCGCCCACCCGAGCAGTTCCTGTTGCCGGTGCCCTTTCGCGTACCGTGCGAGGTGCTCGACGAGGAGGACGCAGGGCAGCGGCTGACCGGGGCGTGCGTTGAGGGTCGCGGCGTGCAGTACCGCCGACCACGGTTCCTCGCAGTGCGCCGGAAGGGCATCGGGGCGGTCGCCCAGGGCCTCCCGGAACGCCCCGGCGATGTCGAGCACCTCGAGGCCGCCGAGCAGGCCCATCAGCTGTTCCCACGTGCCTGCCGGGAAGAGCGGCACCTCGGCGAGGGCGATGGCGGTGCGCAGCCGGGCGACGTCCCGCGTCTCCCCCTCCAGCAGCGACACCACGCTGCCCAGCACCTGAAGGCCGTCCGGGTGTGCCATCACCTCGCGGAGCAGAAACAGCAGCATCACCCGTCGGCGACTGGTCTCGGGCAGCACGATCCTGACCCTCAGGGCCCGGCCCGCCTGGCGTGCGCACTCGTGCAGCAGCGCGGGTTCCTCGAAACACGGGATGGCGTCCAGTGCGTCGAGAAGGATCTTGGGTGGCCTCCAGGGCTCCTGAGGCTCTGTCACGACGGTTCGCTCCCCGGGACGGTCGGCCGGAACTCCCCGAGGAGTCTCGAAGCGGCCCGGGCGGCCCCGGACTCGCCGTCGAGCAGGCGTACGGCATCGACCAGGTCCCGCCGGATGACGTGGGGCGGCCCGCCGCGCGGTGCGTCCCCGCTGCCGTCCGGAACACCGTGTGGACCCACCCGCGGCGCACCCGTCCCGCCGGGAGGCGACCACGCCGTACGCGGTACGGCGCGATCACCGCCGGCCGCACCGGCCGGCGGCCCCGGAAACCCGCCGCCCGACACGACGGTGGTTCCCCCGGTCCGGCCGCCCCGACATCCCGGCAGACTGACCGGCGGGGTGCGCGTCGGCACCGCTCCCGCGAGGCTCCGCCCTCGTTCCGTGTGCGACGACACGACCTGCGCGCGGGTCTGCACAGCCCCGCGCGTCGCCGGAAGGCCGGCACCCCGTACGGCCCCACTCGCCGGCAGGATGCGCACCTGCCCCAAGACCGCCGCGTCCGCCCCATCCCCCTTGGACACTGTCCCGTCCCTTCCCCCGTATGCAGCCATAGCCGGACAGCTCCACGAAAGAAGCGGCGTACGAAGCGCACGCGTTCGGTACGCGGGCTGTGCGTATCCCGGAGCTTTACCGGATGTGGCACCCGTGAATCATCGGTGGGCCCGCGGGCGCCCGGCGACACGGGGATGCCGCGGCCGGAGCGCGCGAACAGCGAATATGGTCGACGGGACTGACCGTTCCCGTCCTCCACCTACGAGGGGCGTGTCACCGCGGCGGAGCATTTCCGGCCACGGTCCTTCGCGCCGTCGGCCGTCCTTGCCATCGTCGCCACGCGAATTTCCGTCCGGCCGCCGCGAACGGCCGCGCCATGGTCGCCTTCGCGCGCCGGGGCATCTTCCGGTACCGCGCGGCCGCCGCCCACACCTGGTGGACCTGGTCACCACCACGACCGGCGAACCCGCCGCCGGGGCCGGTTCGGTGACCGTGTCCTGCGTGCTCGCCGCGGTCGGGCCCGGCCCGCGCCGACGCTCCCCCCGGCCGCGGCCCCACCCCGCCTGATGCGCGAGTGACGCGAGAGACTCCCCGGAACCACAACCTCCGCCGAGGAAAACGCGTCCAACAGGCGTGGCTCAGTTGCTGGATGGAATGGACGGAACGAAACGCCTCCGGGCTCGCCGGATCGTGGGGGCGGTTCCCGGGCGTCCCCCTGCCGATGTCCGGGAGCGGCTTGTCCCGCCGTTTCCGGAGCCGTCTCCCCGGCTGTGGGCGCTCGTCGGGCTCGCGCCCGCGTCGGCGGGCCGCGCCGCGAGGGCGATGGAGTGGCTGGGGCCGGCGCTGGTCGCCGTGCTGGCGGGGGCGATCCGGTTCTGGCGGCTCGGCCGGCCGCGGGAGGTCGTCTTCGACGAGACCTACTACGCCAAGGACGCCTGGTCACTGCTGCACCTCGGCTACGAGGGCACCTGGCCGGACCGCAAGATCGCCGACCCGGGGATCCTCGCGCACCCGCAGGTGATCCCGCTCTCCGACGCGGGTTCCTTCGTCGCGCACCCGCCGACGGGCAAGTGGGTGATCGCCCTCGGCGAGGGGCTGTTCGGCCTCACCCCGTTCGGCTGGCGCTTCATGACGGCGCTGCTGGGCACGCTGAGCGTGCTCCTGCTGTGCCGGATCGGGCGCCGCCTGTTCCGGTCCACCTTCCTGGGCTGCCTGGCCGGCGTCCTGCTGGCCGTGGACGGCCTGCATGTCGTGATGAGCCGTACCGCGCTGCTGGACCTCGTCGTGATGGTCTTCGCCCTGGCCGCCTTCGGCTGCCTGCTGGTCGACCGGGACCGGGCGCGGGCCCGGCTCGCGGCGGCGCTGCCGGCCGGAGCGGACGGCCGGGTGCGACCGGACGGCGACACCGCCGACCGTGTCCGGACGGGACGGCGGCCCTGGCGGCTCGCGGCGGGTCTCTTCCTGGGGCTGGCCGCGTCGACCAAGTGGAACGGCCTCTACTTCCTGGCCTTCTTCATGGTCCTGACCCTGCTGTGGGATGTCGGCGCGCGCCGGGTGGCCGGAGCCCGGCACCCCTACCGGGCGGTGCTGCGCAGGGACCTCGGTCCGTCGCTGTGCTCCCTTACGCCGGTCGCCGTCGTGACGTACCTGGTGACCTGGACCGGCTGGTTCCTGTCCGACGACGGCTGGGGACGCCACTGGGCGGACGGCCGGGGCGGCACCTGGTCGTGGATCCCGGCCCCGCTGCGCAGCCTGTGGCACTACGAGTACCTGGTGTACCAGTTCAACGTGGGGCTGCACACGCCCCACAAGTACCAGTCGAATCCCTGGAGCTGGCTGGTCCTCGGCCGCCCCGTGCTGTTCTCCTACGACGCGCCGCGACCCGGTGAGGACGGCTGCCACACGGCATCCGGCTGCTCCCGTACGGTCCTCGCCCTGGGCACCCCGGTCCTGTGGTGGGCCGCGTGCTTCGCGCTGGTCTATCTGCTCTACCGCTGGGCACTGCGCCGCGACTGGCGGGCCGGCGCTGTCCTGTGCGCGGTGGGCGCCGGCTATCTGCCGTGGTTCCTGTACCAGGACCGTACGGTCTTCTCCTTCTACGCGGTCGTCTTCGTGCCGTACCTGTGCCTGGCCGTGACGATGATGATCGGAGCCGTGCTGGGGCCGCCGGGTGCGACGGAGCGGCGCCGGCAGACGGGCGCGGTGGCCGCGGGCGTGCTGGTGCTGCTCATCGTCTGGAACTTCGTCTACTTCTTCCCGATCTACACCGGGCAGACCCTCCCGTACTCCGGCTGGCAGGCCAGGATGTGGCTCGACAGCTGGGTCTGAGGGGCCCACGTCACCGCCGGCGATCGCCGAGTCGCCGCCGGTGCGGTCCCCCCCGACGTGCCCTGGCGAACCGAAGGCGCGGGTCTCCACGAGTTCGAGGTCCACCCGGCGCCGCTCAAGTCGCCCCCTGTACACGGCAGATGAGACGTCCGAGTACGATCACCGCGAACTCGCTCTGTACCCCTCATTCGGCGCGATGGAGTTGCCATGACGACCAACCCTCAGCCGTTTCCGACGGTCGACACCAGCAGGGCACACCCTGCGCGGGTCTATGACTGGCTGCTCGGCGGCAAGGACAACTACCCGGTCGACGAGGCGGTCGGTGAGAAGCTGCCGCCCGAGGCGAGGGACGCCGCCCGGCAGAACCGTCAGTTCATGCACCGGGCCGCCGCGTGGCTGGCCACGCAGGGCATCGATCAGTTCCTGGACATCGGCACCGGAATTCCCACCGAGCCGAACCTCCACCAGATCGTGCAGAACGTCGTGCCGTCGGCCAAGGTCGTCTACACCGACAACGACCCGATCGTCCTGCGGCACGCGGAGGCGCTGCTGATCAGCCGCCCCGAGGGGGCGACCGACTACATCCAGGCGGATGTGCGCGACCCGGAGGCGATCGTCCGGCACGCCCGGCACGTCCTGGATTTCGACCGCCCGGTCGCGCTGTCGCTCATCGCGCTGATGCACTTCATAAGCGACGAGCAGGACGCCCACGGCATAGTCCGTGCCCTGGTCGACACGCTGCCGTCGGGCAGCCATCTGATCCTGTCGCACGCCGCGTCCGACCTGTTCCCGGACCTGGTCGAACAGGTCGTCGCCGAGTACGCCAAGGGCGGTATCCAGCTCGCCTTCCGCACCCGCCCGGAAGTGGAGCGGTTCTTCGACGGCATGGATCTCGTGTCGCCCGGCCTGGTGACGGCGACGGAGTGGTTCGCCGCCACCCCGGCCGCGGAACCGGAGGGCAGCGGCATCTACGCGGGCGTGGCCCGCATCCGCTGAACCGGCGCGCGGCTCCCTCACCCGCCGACAGGGGTCGGCTGCTTCCGCGGTGACCGCCGGCTCGGCCGGCTCACGCCTGGAATTCGGTGAGATCGATGGTGTGGACGTGCAGCGGATAGCCGTACACGGGGTGTGTCGTCTCCCGCTCCGGCACCATGCCGAGCTTGCGGATGACGTTCTCGGAGGCGTCGTCCCCCGCCCGGCTGATGCTGATGACGCGGTCGAGGCCGCGGTCCTGGAGCGCGAACTCCAGCGTGGCTTGGGCGGCTTCGGAGGCGTATCCCTGGCCCCAGAACTGTGAGCCGAGCCGCCAGCTGATCGCCACGGCGGGCAGTACCTCAGGCAGGAACTCGGGCACGGACAGACCCGTGAAGCCGGCGAGCTCCCCCGAAGCCAGCAGCTCGACGGCGAAGAGGCCGAAGCCCTCCTCGTCCCACTCCTCCTCCCACTGCTCGATGGCTTCCGCCGTCTGGTCCAGGTCGCGCACCGAGCCGTCGTCGATCCAGCGCATGACCCGAGGGTCCGCGTTGATGTCCGCCATGGACGCGAGGTCGTCGTCATGCCAGCGACGGAGGAGAAGGCGGGGTGTGTGGATCTCGGTCATGGCGCTCATCCTGCCGAAGCGACGGCGTCATGGGTAATCGGCGCCAACCCGTCCCGCCGCTCCGGGACGGCCCCGGCCTCGAAGCCCGCGAGATCGCCGGGCTCCGCGACATGGAAACGACTACGAGGCGACCGTCCGCACGGTCATCCAGGGCTACGCCCCGCCCATGGACCACCAGGCTCGCACAGCGCTGCCACGAGGCATCGGGCAACTCGCCTTGTACAAAAGGGAATCGTTGTCGGCCGATCGCCTCTCGCACCGACGGGCGGAGAGCCGGACTGGTACAGTCCCAGTTAATTGAAGTGTCAACCATCTTGGGTGTGAACCGGTCCTCCCTCGCCTGCCGCCCTCACCGCCTTGACCCTCAAGGGGAATCCATGTCCGATCAGATGGCCGACCAACTAACCATTGGTGCCGGGAGCCTCTTTGACGGCGAGACGGTACACGGACCGTCCACCATCGTGGTCCGGGGCGGAGTGATCCGCGAGATACGGCCGGAGCCCGGCCCGGGTGCCGAGCACATTGCCGGTGACGCTGTCGCGGGAGCCGCCGGGCCGGCTGTCCGGCACGACGCGGGCGGCCGCGTCACCCACCTCGATCTCGGCCCGGACACCTTCCTGCTGCCGGGCCTGGTGGACTTTCACACCCACCTCTGCTTCGACGGCAGCCTCGATCCGGTACCCGCGCTGGTCGACAGCACCGACGATGAACTCCTGGCGGTGATGCGCGAGGCGTCCGCCGCGATGCTGCGCAGCGGTGTCACCACCGTTCGGGATCTCGGCGACCGGGACTTCCTGTCCCTGCGGTACCGCGAGGAGCTCGCGGCCGCGCCCACGAGCGCGCCGGAGATCCTCGTAGCCGGGCCGCCGCTGACCACCGCGGGCGGCCACTGCTTCTTCCTCGGTGGCGTGACCGAGGGCATTCCCGCGCTGCGGGCGGCCGTACGGGATCGCGCCGCCCGGGGCTGCGACGTCGTCAAGGTCATGGCCAGCGGCGGCAACATCACCCCCAACAGCGCACCCCACCTGTCGCAGTTCAGTCCGGCCGAGCTGCGGGCGATCGTCGACGAGGCGCACGGCCTCGGCCTCCCCGTGGTGGCCCATGCGCACGGCACCGAGGCGGTGGCCGCCGCGGTCGACGCGGGCGTGGACGAACTGGCCCACGCGACCTTCATGACCGCCGACGGCATCGCCGACGCCCCCGCCCTGCTGGCCGAGATCGCGCGCCGCGGCGTGGTGGTCGACCCGACGCTGTCCCAGCTTCCGGCGACCGACTTGCCCCTGCCGGCGATCGCCTCCCGGATGGAGGCCATCATCAAGCACTTCCGGGCGATGGTCGAAGCCGGGGTACGGATCGTCTATGGCAGCGACAGCGGGGTCGCGCCGAACAAGCCGCACGGCGTCTTCCCCTACACCGCCGCGCAGGCGGTCGCCGCGCTGGGGGTCTCGCCGCTCGACGCCTTGCGGGCGATGACGTCCGCCCCCGCCGACGTCTGCGGGGTCGGCGGACGCAAGGGCAGGATCGCCGTCGGCTCCGACGCCGATCTGCTGGCGGTCGGCGGCAACCCGCTGGCGGACCTCGACCGGCTGCACGACGTGCGCGCGGTCTTCCGTGCGGGGGTTCGCGTCCACTGACCGTGCGCGTTGCCGGATCCCGGGCCCGTCCGCCCGTCCGCCCGTCGGCTGCGGCGCCGCCGGGCAGCCGGGTGCCGTTGCGGCCTGCGCCACTCAGGAAGGGACACGCGGCACTGTTCGTGGACGAGCCGGAAAGGGCCAGGAGTCGGTGTCGCCGGGGCGGATCCGCGGCTGTCGTGCGCTGCCATCCGGCCGAGGCCGTGAAGCGCTTCCAGCAAGGGGTACGCGCGTCTTGGCGCCCGGGGCCGCAATGTGCCCTGGCCGCCTGACGGCCCCTCCCGGCACATGACAAAGGCGGGGTTCGAAAACCCCGCCCACCCCCCGAAACCCCAGCTCAGGGCCACACAAGGCAATAAGGCTGATGCCCCGCCTCATGCAACCGATGGCTGAAGTCCTGCCACTCGTGCAGCGATTGGGGGTGGGAGGGTGCTGACCTGGGGTTTCGCAGGGGAATGTGCGTTGACCTGGGAAAACTCCTCTCGGTAGTTCTCACGGGTCAACGCCGTTTCCCAGGCTCATGTGCCCTGGGACTGTCGCTCGTGGGCTGGGCTGGGCTCGGGAGCTGGAGCGGCTGACATGACCTGGCGGAGGCGCCGAAGCCTCCTGTGCTGGCCTTCCTCTTCAGCTACGTCCAACCGTCGCCTGTCCCGCCAGGCGGCGGGCGAGGACATCGCCTTCTTCTGCCTCACCGACGTGGACACACCCCCGTCCGCCCGACCGTCAGCTCAGGCAGCCCTCCACGCCTTCCTGGAACGCAAGTACCCGTTCCCGCGCCGCTGGGAGGGCCCACGCCTGGCTGCGGAGCGGACGACGAGTCGACCGCTCGGTGCGTCTTCGCCATACAGCACCAGCGACCTCCGTGTCGCCATTCTTGTCAAAGTGACAGGAACCGAAGTACCTTAAGTGGCATGCAAGCTGACGTGTGGTCACCCCCGCCCGTGCTGCTGACGGTCGATCTCGTGATCCTGACGCTGCGTGAGGGGCGACTGTGTGTCCTGCTCGTGGAGCGGGGCGAAGATCCTTTTCAGGGAATGCCGGCTCTGCCCGGCGGATTCCTCAATCACGCTGGTGAGGAGATCCTGGACGCCGCCCACCGTGAGTTGAGTGAGGAAACCGCTCTGGTTGCCGGGACGGTGCATCTTGAACAGTTGGCCATCTACGGGGCCGCAGACCGTGATCCACGGGGACGAGTCGTTTCCGTGGCCCACTTGGCGATCGCGCCGGGACTCCCCGAACCGGTCGCGGGAACGGACGCCATGGATGCTGCGTGGATTCCCGCGGAAGCCGTCCTGTCCGGTGAGGTGGAACTGGCCTTCGATCACCGCCGGATCGCGACCGACGGAATCGAACGCGCGCGTACCAAGCTCGAATTCACGGCGCTGGCCACGGCATTCTGCGGAGAAAGCTTCACCATAGTCGAGTTGCAGCAGGTGTACGAGGCGGTTTGGGGCACCGAGCTCGACACCCGTAATTTCTACCGGAAAGTCCAGGCCGTAAAGGGATTCATCATCCCCGCCGGCTCGGGACGCAGGACCACGGGAGGACGGCCCGCGCGGCTGTATCGGGCCGGGCCGAAGACGGTGTTGTTCCCACCACTGATCCGACCTGTGCCGTCCAGGACGGAAGAGGAAACGAGAGAGGAAGGGGAATAGATGTCGAAAGACGTGGTGGTGATTCTCACCGCCCTCAATCTCGAGTACGAGGCCGTTCGCCGGAAACTGGCCGATCCACAGGTACACCGTCATGAGCGTGGGACGCGGTTCGAGGTGGGAACCGTGCAGGGCACTTCATGCTGTGTCGCGCTCGGTCTGACGAACAAGGGGAATCATTCCGCCGCGGTGATCGCTGAGCGCGCGATCCAGGAGTTTTCGCCGGTGGCCGTGTTGTTCGTCGGCGTCGCCGGCGCCCTGTGGGACACCGCCAGGCTGGGCGACGTGGTGATGGCGACACACGTGTACGCCTACCACGGCGGGACCAGCGAGGACGACGGACTCAAGAGCCGTCCCCGGGTATGGGAGACGGCGCACGGTATCAGCCAGCTCGGCTCGCATCTGGCTCGCGTGAACGACTGGGCCGACGACACGCCCGGTCATGGGCGCGTGCCACAGGTGCGCTTCGGCGCGATCGCCGCCGGCGAAATCGTACAGAACTCGACGATCTCGGCCGAGGCGCAGTGGATCCGGCAGCACTACAACGACGCGCTCGCGATCGAGATGGAGGCCGCCGGTGTGGCGCAGGCCGGCCATCTCAACGGGGCACCGGTGGCCATCATCCGGGGAATCAGCGACCGGGCGGACGGTACGAAGAGCAGCGCGAAGGACCGTAACTGGCAACCACGGGCCGCGGCGAACGCGGCGGCATTCGCCACACGGCTTGCCGTGGAACTGGTGGGAGAACAGGAGCAGATCGCAATGTCCCAGGCAGACAGGGCCCATACAGCCGGCAGACTCAAAGAGCACGTCAGCAACACCGCCCATAACAGCACTGTTGGCATCATGGCCGGCTCGGTCAAGGAGAGCAGCGTCTACGTGAACGCGGACCCGAAGGTGACCGGTCCGGCGGACCTGGTCGCGGAACTGGACGGTTTCCGTGAGCCCTTGAAGCGTCACCGCGCCGAGGGCGCCCTCGACGACGACACCTACCGAGAGGCACTGGCCGAGCTGGGCTTTGCCCGCCGGGCGGCAAGGGAGAACACTCCCGAATCGTCCAAGAGGGCGACCATGGCACTCAAGCGGTTACGCGGTCTGATCGCGGAGTTTCCCGAGCTGGTGGCCAGGCTGGCACCACTGGTTCTTGCGGCGGGTGACTTGTCATGAACGACGGCAGCAGTGTCACGCACAATTCGGCCGCTTACGGCTCCACCGTCGGAATGCAAGCCGGGGTCGTACACAACGCCCACGTCTCCATCGGCCACCAGGATGCGTCGCCTCAGGAAAAGTACAAGGTCGGTGTGCGGTTCCTGGAGGATGGCGTCCCCAGCCGTGCTCGCGACTTGATCAGTGACGCGATCGCCAACGGACACGACAACGCGGAGGTCCGTTTCCACTGGGTGCTTGCCATGCTCAGTGGACGCGCCTACGACGACCTCAGCACCGAAGAGCTCCAGCGGCTGCACCGCGCCTCCGTGCTCGTACGGACCTATGCCGAGGGAGAGTGGAAAGACACTCTGCGCGTCGCTTTCGAACTGCTGGAGATGCTCAGCACCCCGGACGGCGAAACAGGACGCGTACTGGAGCGGTTGCGAGCCCTGTCACCCGGCCTGCGTGACACGATCCTCCACCACTTCGACCTGGTGCTCACCGGAGGACTGAAGGACAGCCTGTGGGCCGAGCGCCGCGAGCGCGCCGAGACGGCTCGCTTCGGCAACGACCGGGTCCAACGGGTCTGGGCCTATTTCGAACCCGACCCCATCGGGCCACGGGCCCTGCCGCCCCGTCCGAGCACCGCTGCTGCCGCCCAGACGGCCCTCCCGGTCCGAGCTGGCCTGTTCGTCGTCGCCACCGCATTCCTCTGCGTCTTGGCCCTGGTCGCAGACCCGGCT
Source organism: Streptomyces sp. NPDC031497 (assembly GCF_055580905.1). Lineage (NCBI taxonomy): Bacteria > Bacillati > Actinomycetota > Actinomycetes > Kitasatosporales > Streptomycetaceae > Streptomyces > Streptomyces sp. NPDC031497. Next base: position 69,498 of record NZ_JBVIKO010000025.1, on the reverse strand, counting down.
GCGGCAGCCATCGAGTTACTGGTGGCGCTCGGTGCGGGCCTGACGGCGGCTCACTTCGGCCGCCGATGGTGGTTCCAAGAACATCGGCTGAAGACCAAGAATCGGGTGTTCCAGATCCCGCACCCGCGCGATCCCGCCTCTGCCGGGGACGGGTTCACCAACCAAGTCCGTCATTCGTTCGACCACTACTTCAGCACCCGCGTGCCCCACGGACTAGCCCCGCACGAATGGCTCGGTCATACCGTCCACATCCGCAACAGCCTCGCCGCCGAGATCGCGGTTCTCTACCGCGAAAGCCGAATCAGCGTGGACCGGGTCAACTGGCTGATCCGCTATCTCGCCGAGGATGCCCGGGACCGCCACAGCAAAGGCACTCTGTTCGATCATCACCACCAGAACCAGACGCCGGCGGGGGCGAAGGCGCTGTGTGTGGTCGCCCTCGGCGCTCTCGGCCTCACGACTCTGGCCCTGCTCGGAACAGTGGCCTCAGGTGCCGGCGCGTCGCAGCTGCTGCTGGCCGTCCTGGCCGTAGGCGGCGCGGTCTGGTCCGGACGCGCGGCTGGGTCCTCGTGGCTGGAGGCCCGGGGTGAGAACCACCGAGTGGCCGAGGAAACCAAGGAATACCAGGAGCAGCTGGCCGCGCGGCAAGCCGCGTACCAGAACTGGAAGTCGTTCCTGGACGTCACGCGACCCAGCGAGCTGCAAATGGAGACCTGGCTCGCCTGCGACAAGACGCTGTTCGTCGACGAAGCACTCCGCCACTACCAGCTCACCTGGCGCGATGTGATCACCCACACCATCCTGGTGACACCCGCGCGCCCCTACAAGCGTGGGCGTGTGAAGGGCGGTCCTTGGCGGTACTCGCGCTACAGCTTCCGTCTTTTCCTGGTCACACAGGATGGCGTTCGTGAAGTCAGCTCGGAATTCGATTTCACCGACGCAAAACGCGGGAACCGGCAGCGAAGCAATTACCGGTTCGACGCGTTGTCCTCCGTGCAGGTCACGGAACGCAGCGAGGTCGGCTATGACCTGGAGCTCTTCCTCACCAACGGGCCGGCCAGGAACATTCGCGTCAAAGACGCGGACTCCCATCAACTTGCGCCGGACGAGAACGCCGAGGAAATCGCCGAAATCAACCTCGATGCGGCCGGTTTCATCCACACCTTCCGCCTCCTGGAGGGAATCGCGGCGGACGGAAAGGTTTGGATCGAACGAAACAACCCCAAAAACGTGCCGTCCTTCCATGCTGTCGGCTGAGTCTTCCGGGCCTCCGGAGCGGGCAGGGTCCGAAGCGCCGGATCCCTGCCCGCCCACTCATCAGCCCAGCCGGGACCCGAGCTCAGGAATGGCCGTGGCCGCCACAGAACACGTCACCGAGAGCAGACTGCTGCTGGCCGAGTACGACCGCATCAAGGAGGAGCAGAAAACCCGGATAGGCTTCCGTGACAACCTGCTCTACTTCACGCTCGCCGCGGTCACGGCGGTCCTGGCGATCACCGTCCAGAGCAGGCAGGCTCAACTGCTGCTCGTCGTCCCGGTGATCTGCCTGGTCCTGGGCTGGACCTCCCTGGTCAACGACGAGAAGATCTCAGCGGTCGGCTGGGAGGTCTACCACCGCGACGATGCGAGCCGCAGCACCCGCAAGCGATTACAGATCGCTGTGGATCTGTTCACGTACTTGGCCTTGCCGATGATCTCCGTGGCCGCATTCTGGTGCTCTCCCGCCGTCCGGCCTTCACTCGTGATCGTCTCCCTCGCGCAGACACTTGCCCTGGCTGTACTGGGCTGCCAGTTCCTGCGCTATGCGCAGAGGTAGTGCTGCTCTGCGGCCCCGCTTCACGTTCGATTCGCCGTCCCGACCGGCACGGCCGAGTAACCGCCTCTGCGGCGCTGGGCTGCCCGCCGTGTAGCTCGGACCGTGCACCGGCTGCCGCCAGCTGAGGCGGCGCAATTACGTACGCCGAGGGGCCACACCGCGAACGGTGGGCCCTTCGGCATCGTGCCCGGTGAGGCGCTGGTGGAGGATAAGACGGGTCAATACACCTAGCGCCTACAGGTTCCCGTTTTGGATGCTCGCGAGCGTCGCCGCCCGCTCCGCCATCCCCGACTTCCATGGAGTCGGGTCCACTTCGGCGATCTCCCGCCACAGTGCCGCCGTGGCCGAGCTGAACGCCGCGAGTGCCTCGGCCTTTGCGTCCCGCCAGGACGGAAACCGACTAGCGAAGGCAAGTGCCTCGTCCACGGAGTGCCCGGCGTCCATAAGCTGGAGGAGAAGGGCGCAGGGGTCGATCCAGGCCGCCCCTCGGGTCGGCCAGGCCCAGTCGATGAGTCGCGCACGGTCACCGGTGATCAGAACGTTGTCCGGGGCGAAATCGGTGTGCAGGAGAGCGTTGCCCTCGAAGTAGTGCAGGGAGCCCGGCGGTGCGTAGTCCGCCCACCGGTCGACGGCGTCCTTGAGACCGATGGCTGGGGGCGCTGTGACGTCCTGCAGCTCGACAAGCGCGGCTTCCACGAGCGGCAGGTCGGGTGAGCCTGGGGCGTAGTCGGCGTGGCGGCCGTCGATCACCTCGTAGCCGAGCAGGCTCCAGCCGCCGAACTCCAGGTGCCAGTACAGACGCGGACAAGATGCCGGCAGGTACGGGGCGACGGCTGCCTCGCGGCGTTGGGCAGCGACCTGGGGATGGTCGGACGGGATGCCCTTCACGAAGACCCTGCCGCTGTTCGTCTCCAGGACGGATGCGATGCCGGAGTTCATGCCGCCCTGCGTAGTCAGCGACCTGTGCACGGCACCGATCTTGTCGGCGACGGCGTGGCGGACGTCGGCGGGAAGCTGCTCGTAGGCGATGCGGGACATGGACACGCGCGGTTCCTCAGGGTGCTCGGATATGGGGAGTAGCGGGGGGGGGGGGGGGGGGGGGGGGGGGGGGGGGGGGGGGGGGGGGGGGGGGGGGGGGGGGGGGGGGGGGGGGGGGGGGGGGGGGGGGGGGGGTACG
>NZ_JBVIKO010000025.1:0-66499 GCF_055580905.1 Streptomyces sp. NPDC031497 | reverse complement strand
CGCGCGTTGTTTTTTTTTTGGTGGTTGTATGGGGTGTCCCCCCCCCCCCCCCCCCCCCCCCCCCCCCCCCGCTACTGAGGGGATGGAACGAGAGGGTGGCACGGGCGCCGCCCGTGGTGGATCTAGTACGGCTGGTCGTCACCGGCCGAGCAGCTGCACTCGGCGCCCTCGGCGGCCTCGTCCAGGTCGGCGAGGATCTGGAACTCGTCGTCCTTGATCAACGCGGTGGTCAGCGGTACCGGCAGAACACCGGTCGGGCCGTCCGTCGGGCGGCGGCCGATGGTGAGCAGCACCGGCTCGCTGGGCGGGGTCAGGATTGCGGTGGGCGGAGTCATGATCCGTAACCTCCATGTTGGCAGTAGAGCTCTCGTCGGTCCCCCGCCTCTTGGTAGAGCCTGGCCAGCGGTCGGCACGTGCGGCACGTGCCGACCTTCGTGCAGCCGGAGCATCCACCGGTGCGGAGCTGTAGGGACTCGGCGACCGCGCCGAGTCGGGGGAGGGCTTCGACGCCCTCGGTGATGAGGTTCACGCTCGGGTCACGGCCGACCTTGCAGATCGACGCGATGCCGTGCGGGTTGACGTGGAAGAACGTGTGGCCGGCGTTGCAGCCGGTGAAGATGCTGCGGGCCTTGAGATGGCCCAGTGCCTGCGTCGCCAGGGGGTTCGCCTCGCCGTCGATCGTGGGCGACATGTTCGTGAAGACCTGGTGAGGGAAGCCGTACGACTTCGAGAGGCGCACCATCGCGTCTGTCTCGTGCGCGTTGCCGTCCGACACGATCACGTTCAGGCGGACCGGCAGCTTGTCCTCGCGGGCGGCATCCAGGCCCTTCAGAAACCGGCCGAACGCCCCGCGATTGCGCGTCACCTTGTCGTACGTTTCGGCGGTGGCTCCGTAGACGCTCAGGGTCAGTCGGTACGGCCGGTGGCGGGCGAACAGGTCCCGGATCGGCTGCTTCCGCAGCGAGGAGCCGTTGGACGAGACCTGGACCATCATCCCGAGCTGGTGGGCGTACTCGTACGCCGCGCCGAACTCTCGGTCGATCAGCGCCTCACCGCCTGTGATCTGCAACCACAGGACGCCGGCGTCCCTCAGTGTCTGGAGCAGCGTCTGCTTACCGGCCCAGTCCAGGCCCTCGAACCGCTTCTCCCCGAGGTAGCAGAACTCGCAGTCGTAGTCGCAGCCGAGGTTGATCTCCCACGACGCCTTGCCGTACCCGTACCGTGACCGCTCGCGGACGAGGACGACGTCGCCGACCGGCGACGAGGGCAGCTCGGTCCCCCACGCATCCCTCGCCGCGTCGGCCAGCCAGTCCGGGACGGATCGGCCTTCAGCGCCCGCGGTCCGCAGCTCCTCGTAGCGGACCTCCGGGATGCGCACGCCGGCCGCCCGGCCGGGCTGGACGAGGAGGTACTGGGCGAGAAACGGGCTGGCCAGGAGCTGCGGAGCTGCTTTGGGCCTCAGCCTCTTGGCGCTCGTGTTCGTCTCGATCATGGGACCTCCACGAGGTGGGTGCGGTTGGTCGGGCCTGGTGGTGGGCGGCGATCAGGTTGGCCGCCCGCTCGGCCGGTGAATCCCTTCTCCAAGCGCGGGTCAGGGCGTGATCCGTGCGGTCGAGGCGGCCACGCCGATCACGAAGCCGCACGAGGCGGACACGAGCACGATCAGCAGTGGTCCCGCGTAGCGGGCGGCTCTGGATACCTGGGCGGCGACACGGCGGCTCACGGCTTCCACCAGGCCCTCCACGGGCGGGTGATGATCTCCCGGTACGTATGGTGTGAGGGGTTGCGGCCACCATGCGTGAACACCCAGCTCTGCGGTTCGGCGAAGTCGGTGCCGGACAGTGAGGTTTCGCCACAGACCGCGCACTGCATCGCGTACGTGGTGGGCTCGGCGTCGGGTTCCCGGTCGGGCTGGAGGGTCTACCGCTTGCGGCACATGATCGCGCGGCTGGTCATCGAACCGACTCCAGAGTTGTGGCGACGTAAGGGTGCTGGAGAGCAGCGCGGAGGGCATGCGTGTCGGTGAGGGTGTCGTCGTCGGGTAGCTCGCACCATCCGCCGAACCAGCCGTCGAGCAGTTCCAGGCCGGGGGCGACGAGCCAGGAGTCGGTGGAGAGGTGCCGTACCGGCAGATCGTCCCAGCTGGCTTCGGAGCCGGTCGGGACGGCGTAGTAGAGACGCCCGTTGGGCCTGTCGTAGAGCACGGGGCCGACGGAGGCACCGGTGCCGCGCAGGTAGGCCAGAGCCAAGAGGCCGATCTCGGCCGAGGTGCGCACGACGTCCCAGCCGTCGCCGACCTTCAGTAGCCGCAGTCCCGGCACGTCGTTCACCATGGGCGCACTTCGCAACGCGTCACGCACGGACATCACACACCTCCCTGCGGCCGAAGACTTTGGCTTGCGCTGAGCGAAGAGGCGGATCGCCTGGTCGGAGTGAGAGGGCGGACCACAATCAGACGAGCGCCTGTTGCTGTTATCTGCCGCTCGCGCTCGGTGCCGAGGCCCTTCGGGCCGAGGTGGCTGAGAGCTGGAACTACGGCCCCGTAGGCATCGGGGAGTTCGAGCGCGTCGAGCAGACCGACGAAGGCGGGGGAGCGGACGATCACTGTGGCGTCGCGGTCGGTGAAGACGCCGCACAAGGCCAGTTCGTGCCGGTCGCAGTATTCGGTGAGGCAGTCGACGAGAGCCGTATGGCGGGGTAGGCCGCCGGTGACGTGACGCAGGTAGCCGAAGACCTGAGGGAAGGCGATGGGGCGGCGTTCGGTGATGAGGTCGTCGTCCATGCCCACAGCGTCGGCCGTCGTGAACGGCCTCGAAATGACCTGCTGTTGTACTTCCGTTGCACTTCCCGCCCCACGTCGTCACTGACAGTGCTTCCATACGTGACGTAGGGAGGTCATCCGTGGTCAGCGTGCAGCAGTGGACAGGTCGGGAGGCGAGCGCCCTGCGCGCCGCGTTGCGTATGAGCATGCGCGCTTTCGCCGAGCACCTCGGTGTCGCGCTGCGCACGGTTGCGAAGTGGGAGAGCCTCGGCGCGGAGACGCAGCCACGCCCGGACACCCAGGCCATCCTCGACACTGCGCTCGCACGGGCGGATTCCGCCTCCCAATCCCGGTTCGAGACAGTGCTGTTCCCTGAACGGCAGAGCGCGCGGCCGACGGACTACGAGACCTGGACCGAGGACATCGAGCGCGCTGTTGTCTGCATCAGCCGCCAGGACTTCCCTTTCGCCTCAACCCTGTTGAACCGCTGGCTGGGCAGCCGTGCACCCCACCAACTGGACGACAAGGGCCTCTATTTGTACGGCCGTTCCCTCGTGCTCCTTGGCGACCTCCAGCGCGATCAGGGCGCGATCCTCGGCCCACTCTCAGCCCGGCACTCCTACCTGACCGCTCGCGGCATGTTCACCGAGCTCGACATCCCGCGCCGGGTGGCCCAGATCGAGCTGTCCCTCGCTGTCGTCCAGGAGATGTCGGGCCAGCTGGAATCCTCCGCCCGCCACTACGAACTGCTCGCCGGGGACGAGCGCTTGAGCCCGCGCGACCGTGCCAGGGCCCGGCTCTGGGTGGGTACGGCGCTGAGCAAGGAGGGCGACAACGAGTACGCCACCGGCGTCATGGTCGAGGCCACCCGCTCCTTCGAGGACCTGGGCGAACCGGAGGACTGGTCGGTCGCGCACCAGAAGCTGGCCCTGGCCCACCGCGGTGCCGGCGACCTGAAGCAGGCCCTGCACTACATCGGCATCGCGCGCACGACCGGCACGGTCGACTCCCCGATGCAGCGGGTGCGGTTGGACACCGCGTACGGGCACATCCTTCTGTCGGATGCGGCGACCCGGAATGATGGGCTGTCCGTCCTCGATCAGGCGGCACACGTGGCCCGGCAGTACGGGCTGAGCCACCAGCTGCGCAGCATCGAGGGCATCCGCAAGGACCAGCAGGGATGAGCCAGGGAGTGCCAGTGCCGGAGCACGAGCAGCGCCAGATCACCGACGAGCAGTTCCACGACGCGACGCTGATCTGGAACTACCACCAGATGGGCCACGAGCAGCGGCCCTGCTCGGCGGCGATCGGCCTGGGTAGCCACGACCTCGGGGTGGCCACCGCGGCCGCCGATCTGTACCGCGCCGGTCTCTTCTCAGTCGTGGTGTTCAGCGGCGGCAACAGCCCCACCACCCGGGCCCGTTTCCCGCGCGGCGAGGCGGTGCACTACCGCGAGCATGCGCTGAGCCTGGGTGTGCCGGACGCAGCGATCCTGGTCGAGCCGAAGGCAGCCAACACTGGTCAGAACATCACGTTCTCCCGTGAGCTGCTGGCCGAGGCCGGCATCGCGGTGGAGTCGCTGCTGCTGATCTCCAAGCCGTACATGGAGCGCCGCTCGTACGCGACGTGCCGCAAGCTGTGGCCCGAGGCGGAGGTTGTCTGCGCCTCCGAGCCACTGGAGTTGGACGACTACATCAAGTCCATCGGCGACGAGAAGCTCGTCGTCGACATGCTCGTCGGCGACCTGCAACGGGTGATCGAGTACCCGAAGCTCGGCTTCGCCGTCGAGCAGGACGTACCGGGGGATGTGTATGACGCTTACGAGCGCCTTCTGCGCGACGGATTCGACAGCCGCCTCATCGGCACCTGACCCTTCCCATGCCGGTTCGCCGGGCGGGGTGTGCGCGATCCACCAACCGAACCTGTTCCCGCGGCTGTCCACGGTGGCGAAGCTGTACGCCGCCGACCGGTGGATCGTCCTCGACGACGTCCAGTTCGCCCGGCGCGACTACCAGCACCGGGCTCGTCTGGCGGCCCTGGACGAGCCCGCTCGACAGCAGTGGCTCACGCTCCCGACCCGCCTTCCTCACGGGCGCCCGACACCGATCGACCAGGCACGGCTCGCCGAACCCGGCCGATCCCGTCGCACCGTCAGCCTGTTGACACGCCAGTACTACGGCCGCAGCCGCTACTGGCCCGCGGTGCGCGACGTCCTGGACGCGGTTCTCGATCAGTTCGAGGACACCGACCGTGTATCCGACGTTGCCAAGGCGTCGACGGTCGCCCTGCTCACCGCGTTGGGCTGGAGCGGCGAGGTACTGCGCAGCAGCGCGATTCCGACCCGGGTGGGCCGGTCAGAGAGACTCGCCGACCTCGCCGCGGCCACCAGCAGCACCCACTACCTCTGCGGCACGGGCGGCTGGCGCTACCTCGACACTCAGGCGTTCGATGGCCACGGCATCCAGGTGCTGTCCTTCCACACCCCTGTGGACACGGGCGACCCGCTCTGGCGGTGGGTCCGCCACATCAGCAGCCTCTGGGCGCTGAGCCGGATCGGGCCGGAAGCCCTGGTTGCCATGCTGGCGGCCCAACGAGACCATCGGCTTATGGGGGGCTTCACGTGACCGAGCCGCAGGTGCCGGGCAAGAAGCCGTTCCTGTACGTCGTGGTGTGCGCGGCCGGGGTCGCCGGCGACGTCGGCAAGCTGATCACGGCCGCTCAAGAGGCAAACTGGGACGTCGGCGTGGTGGCCACTCCGCAGGGCCTGGGTTTCATCGACACGGAGGCGGTCGAGGCCCAGACCGGCTACCCGATCCGCTCGGCCTGGCGCTCGCCCGGCGATCCTCGTCCACTGCCGCCCGCTGACGCCATCGCGGTGGCGCCGGCCACCTTCAACACGGTCAACAAGTGGGGGGCAGGGATCTCCGACACCCTGGCCCTGGGCATCTTGTGCGAGGCGTACGGCATGGGCATCCCCACGGCCGTCCTGCCGTACGTGAACTCGGCCCAGGCGGCCCATCCCGCATACCGGCAGAGCCTGGAGCGACTGCGCGAGATGGGCGTCCTGATCGGCTCGTACGAGCCGCATCGACCGAAGGCCGGCGGCGGGGCCGACCGCTACCGCTGGGAAGAGGCGCTGGAACTGCTCACTCCCAAGGTGTCCGCGCGGCCGTAATCAGCGCCGCCGTCCTGGTGGTGGCTGCGGCGCTGGAGGGGCTGCCGCCGGTCGGACAGGAGCTGCCTGGCGTGGTGTGACGCTGCGAGCCCTGGCTGCCTCTGCTGGCGGACCTGGGCGTGGCGTTCGCCGAGGCGGCGGATGCGCCAGGTGAGTGCGCGGGCGGGGCTGTGGGCGTCGTCCAGGGTGAGCTGGCTAAGCGCCTGGTCAAGGACGGTGGCCGCGTTGTGTCCTGCTGCTTCTGCCTCGGCGAGCACAGTGGCGAGTGCGATCCAGGCCGAGTCGGCCAGGATGCGCTCGGCGTGTTCCGGCACCGCCTCATGGAGGTGGTGGGCGAAGCGGCGCTTGGTCTGCGGGCTGGGCGCCCGGCTGGCGAGGCCGACCAGGACCGGCTCGGCGACCTGCGCGTACGCGACCTGCAGGTGGACGAGGGCTTGTTCCGCTGCGGCCTCCTGTTGGGCGTGCTGGCGGCTGCGGTGCCAGTGCATCGCGTAGGCGACCGCGGTGAGCGCGACGTCCAGCAGCATCGCCAGTCCGGCGATGTCCCCGTGCCGTGTGGGGTCCTTCCAGATCGCCTGGACGCTGCGGCGCAGGACGCGTGTGCTGTCGAGGTCGGCGGCGATGCGGGAGCGGGCGGCGCGCTCGAAGACGCCGCGGCCTGTTCGAGTTCGGCCTTCAGTGCCGCCGGTGCGGTGACCGGCAGGAGGTCCAGTGCGGCGCCGAGCGCGACCAGCTGTCCTTGGGCGGCGTGGTCGTCGCCGTGGGTGAGGTGATGGGGAATGCGTTCGGTGGCGGCGGTGGCCTGGTGCCACGGGTTGCCCGGTCGGACGGTGACCGGTTCGGGGCTGGTGGTGGCGAGGCGTCGGCGGATCTGGGGGAGGGAGAGGCCGGGGGCGAGGGTGGAGCCCGCATAGAAGACCGGCTCGCCCTTGTCGTTGGTGTCGCCGGGCAGGGCGAAGTTGCAGCCGAGTGCGTCGCCGGACGGGCCGCGCTTGAGGCGCACGCTCACACGGGTGGCCTCCAGCAGGGCGAAGAACTCGGCCTCGTCCGCTGCGGCGGCGACGGCACGGCGGACCCGCAGGCGCAGGACGTCGCGGGAGGTGGCGTCCTGGCCCAGGCGCTTGGCCTACAACCGCAGCGTTTTCAACATGGGTGACTGGAAGCGCGCCCTGGCCGCCGCCGGCGTGATCCCTCCCCGCAAGCGGGGCGCGCGCTACCTCCAGGCGGCCCCGGAAGACGGCATGCACGCCCTCCGGCACGCCTACGCCTCCGTGCTCCTGGACGCGGGGGAGAGCATCAAGGCGCTCTCCGAGTACCTCGGCCACTCGGACCCCGGCTTCACGCTGCGGACGTACACGCACCTGCTGCCGTCCAGCGAGACCCGCACCCGCAAGGCGATCGATGAAGCCTTCACGGAAACGGAAGCCGAGGCGGAAGGCGACGCCGACCCGCCCGGCGCCCAGGGCATATCAGTGCCCCCGCCCAAACCAATGGGCCCTCAATGTGCCCTAGCCGCTGACGGCCGCTCCCCGGCACCAAAAAGGGCGAGGCCCGAAGACCCCGCCCACCCCGCAAGAAACCCCAGCTCAGGGCCACACCAAGCAATAAGGCTGATGCCCCGCCTCATGCAGCCGGTGGCTGAAGTCCTGCCACTCGTGCAGCAGCTGGTACACGTTGAACGCGTCCCTCGGGCCGCCCCGGTCCGGGACCGTCGACCAGATGAAGGCCGCCGCTCCCACCGCTTCCTCGCCGATGCCGCGCAGGGGGTCGACGACCGTCATGGGGAGCTTGACCACCGCGTAGTCCGGGTGCAGGACGACCAGCTCCAGGGGTGGCACCTTGTTCAGAGGTACGCCTTCGATGCCCGTCAGCACCATCGCGGCCATGGTCTCCGGCTTGATCTTGGTGAACATGCCGTTCATGCCGAGCTCGTCGCCGCCGAGTTCCTCGGGGCGCATCGAGATCGGGACCCGGGCCGCGGTCGCGCCGTCCGGTGCGCCGAAGTATTTGTACGTCACCCCCACCCGACCACCATTCCTGCTCCCGGTCTGAAGACGGTCGATTCGGCGATCGATCCGCTGGCCCCTCTGGTCCCACTGATCGATACGTCGGTCGCGCCGCTCGGACTCACTCGGTACGCCGCCCTGTTCCTGACGTGCTGCCTCAGCCGCTTCCTCCGCGTCGCGTCGGTGCCTTCCCCGCCGGGCACGTCGAGGACCCAGGTCGTCAGTCCCCTCGCCCAGTCCGCCACCGCGATGCATATCTCCACCCGACTGCTTTTCTAGGACGCGTGGCCCCCGCCGCGCAACCCGATCATCGTGTCAGTGACCTCCCCCACGGCCGCCCGCCGAAACGTGCGTCGAAACATCAGTCCGCAGGATCTTTACAGCCTCCGGCCGGCTATGTACCGGATGAGCTGGGTGTATCGGGTCACAGTCTCGCAGATGCCCCGGGCACCGCGCGGGTACCGCCGTCCTCCGCTGCGAGAAGACCACCGTCCTCCGCCTACCCTGAGGAGGTCACCCAGCAACCGGAGTCCGAGAAGCCGGAGAAGCCGCACGTCATGAGCGCCCAGAGCGAAACGCCCTATCCCTACGACGCGCCCGTCTCACAGGCGCTCTTCGACCGCGCCTCCGCGGTCACGCCCGGCGGCGTGAACTCCCCGGTGCGCGCCTTCCGCGCCGTCGGCGGTACCCCCCGCTTCATGGTCTCCGGCAAGGGGGCCTACCTCACCGACGCCGACGGCCGCGAGTACGTCGACCTCGTCTGCTCCTGGGGACCCATGATCCTCGGGCACTCCCACCCCGAGGTCATCGCCGCCGTCCAGGACGCCGTCTCCCGCGGTACCTCCTTCGGTACGCCCGGTGAGGGCGAGGTCGCCCTCGCGGAGGAGATGGTCGCCCGGATCGAGCCCCTGGAGCAGGTGCGGCTCGTCAGCAGCGGCACCGAGGCCACCATGAGCGCCATCCGGCTGGCCCGCGGCTTCACCCGGCGCACCAAGGTGATCAAGTTCGCCGGGTGTTACCACGGTCACGTCGACTCGCTGCTGGCCGCGGCCGGGTCAGGGGTGGCGACCTTCGCGCTGCCCGACACCCCGGGTGTCACCGGCGCCCAGGCCGCGGACACGATCGTGCTGCCGTACAACGATCTCGAAGCCGTGCAGGAGGCCTTCCACCGGCACCCCGGGGAGATCGCCTGTGTGATCACCGAGGCCTCGCCGGGCAACATGGGCGTCGTGCCGCCCGCGCCCGGGTTCAACCAGGGCGTCCGGGACACCTGCCAGAGGAACGGCGCCCTGTACATCTCCGACGAGGTCATGACCGGGTTCCGGACCAGCCGGGCCGGGTGGTTCGGGATCGACGGGGTCGTGCCCGACCTGATGACCTTCGGGAAGGTGATGGGGGGCGGCTTCCCGGCCGCCGCCTTCGGCGGGCGGGAGGACGTCATGGCGCACCTCGCCCCGGCCGGGCCCGTCTACCAGGCCGGCACCCTCTCCGGGAACCCCGTCGCCACCGCCGCCGGACTCGCCCAGCTGCGGCTGCTCGACGACGCCGCGTACGAGAAGGTGGACGCCGTCTCCGCGCAGATCCAGGCGCTGGTCACCGAGGCGCTGAGCAAGGAGGGCGTCGCGCACCAGGTGCAGAACGCCTCCAACATGTTCTCCGTGTTCTTCACCAACCGTCCGGTGCGCAACTACGAGGACGCGCGGGGCCAGGAGTCCTTCCGGTTCACCGCCTTCTTCCACTCCCTCCTCTCCGACGGCGTCTACCTGCCGCCGTCGTCCTTCGAGTCCTGGTTCGTCTCCACGGCCCACGACGAGCGGGCCATCCAGAAGATCGCCGACGCCCTTCCGGCGGCGGCCCGAGCGGCCGCGGAGGCCACGGCAGCATGAGCGAGCAGCAGGACATCACCGTCGTCCATGTGATGCGGCACGGCGAGGTCGCCAACCCCGACGGGGTGCTGTACGGCAGACTCCCCGGCTACCACCTCTCCGAGCTCGGCCGGCAGATGGCCGACCGGGTCGCCGAGCACCTCTCCTCGCGGGACGTGACGTACGTCGTCGCCTCGCCGCTGGAGCGGGCGCAGGAGACCGCCACCCCGATCGCCAAGGCGCACGGGCTCGACCTCGCCACCGACGAGCGGCTCATCGAGGCGGAGAACATCTTCCAGGGCAAGACCTTCGGTGTCGGCGACGGGGCGCTGAAGAAGCCCGCCAACTGGAAGTACCTCGTCAACCCGTTCCGGCCGTCCTGGGGCGAGCCGTACGTCGACCAGGTCGTCCGGATGAAGGGCGCGCTGGACGCGGCCCGGGACCAGGCACGCGGTCATGAGGCGGTGCTGGTCAGCCACCAGCTGCCGATCTGGATCCTGCGGTCGTACGTCGAGAAGCGCCGGCTCTGGCACGATCCGCGCAAGCGGCAGTGCACCCTCGCCTCCCTGACGACTTTCACATACGAAGGCGACAGGATCGTTTCCGTCGGATACAGCGAGCCGGCCATCGACCTCGTCCCGGCCCACCTCCGCGCCGGCGCCAAGCCGGTGAAGGGGAAGGACAAGGCCTTCGGGGCGTAAGGCCCCCATGACATACGGTACTTATCCGATCCTTCGTCACATTCGGCTTGAAACAGCGAAGAAGTGAAGGAACCCGATCGTTCGCCGCGCCCTCTGACTGGGTGACCACCAGAGGACGCGACGAATCGGGGAACCATGCGGACCTTCACCCGAAGGGGAATACTCGGCGTCGGCGCGGGCGCCGCGGCCGGACTGGGCCTCGCCGGCTGCGGGACCACACACACATCGTCGGACGGCACGACCCACGCCGGCGGTTCCAGCGGGACTCCCTCCGGAAAGCCCAAGCCCAAGCCCACCGCGCGCCCCCTCGGCGACGGCTCCACCTCGAACAGCGGCAAGCAGCCCCACCAGCCCGGCGCCCCCGAGCCGCTGGAGCCCGGCCAGACCCCGCCGCAGTTCGTGATCTTCTCCTGGGACGGCGCCGGCGAGGTCGGCAACGGCCTCTTCCCGCGCTTCCTGGACCTGGCCAGGGAACACGGCGCGTCGATGACGTTCTTCCTCTCGGGTCTCTATCTCCTCCCCGAGTCGAAGAAGCGGCTGTACAACCCGCCGAACAACCCCCGTGGCGCCTCCGACATCGGCTACCTCACCGACGAGCACATCAAGGCGACGCTCACCAACGTCCGCCGCGCCTGGCTCGAAGGGCACGAGATAGGCACCCACTTCAACGGTCACTTCTGCGGCGGCTACGGCACGGTCGGCAACTGGACGCCCAAGCAGTGGCGCAGCGAGATAGACCAGGCCAAGGCGTTCGTGAAGGAGTGGCGGACCAACAGCGGCTGGACCGACCTGCCGTCCCTGCCCTTCGACTACGACAAGGAACTGGTCGGCGGCCGCACCCCCTGCCTCCTCGGCCAGAACAACCTGCTGCCCACCGCCCGCGACCTCGGCTGGCGCTACGACGCCTCCTCGCCCGGCGGCCGCCAGGTCTGGCCGGAGAAGAAGCTGGGCATCTGGGACCTGCCCCTCCAGCAGATACCGTTCCCCGGTCACTCCTTCGAGGTCCTGTCCATGGACTACAACATGCTCGCCAACCAGTCGGTCAACTCGACGAAGGCCCCCGCCTACAACTACCCGGCCTGGCGGCGCCAGTCGGCAGGGTCGTACATAGCGGGATTCGAGCGGGCGTACACGACGAACCGGGCGCCGTTCTTCATAGGCAACCACTTCGAGCAGTGGAACGGCGGCATCTACATGGACTCCGTCGAGGAGGCCTTCAAGCACATCGCCCGTGAGAAGGAGAAGGGCGCCGACGTCCGCCTGGTCTCCTTCCGCCAGTTCGTGGACTGGATGGACGTGCAGAAGCCGGATGTCCTGGCGAAGCTCCGCACGCTGGACGTGGGGCAGCAGCCGAAGAGCGGCTGGAAGACCTTCCTCAAGCAGGGGGCCGCGGCCTGAAAGGGACGTTTCCCGGACCAAGGGGGGTGCGCAAGATCCCCAGAACGGGCATGCGAAACTTTTCACATGAGTACCCGTAGCCGCGCCCTCCTGCTCGGCGCCATGGCCGCCACGGCGGCCCTGACCCTGTCCGCGTGCGGCAACGGCGGCACCTCCGGCGGAGGCGGCGACACCAACTTCGTCGCCGGCAAGGACGGCGTCGACACGGTCGCGAAGGGCCACCGCGCGGCGGCCCCCGACCTGTCCGGCAAGACCATCGACGGCAGCACGCTGGACGTCGCGGACTACAAGGGCAAGGTCGTCGTCATCAACGTGTGGGGCTCCTGGTGCAGCCCGTGCCGCGCCGAGGCGCCCTACTTCGCCTCCGTCTCCAAGGAGTACGCGAGCAAGGGCGTCCAGTTCGTCGGCATCAACACCCGCGACACCAGCACCGGTTCCGCGGTCGCCTTCGAGAAGCAGAACGGCATCGGCTACCCGAGCCTGTACGACCCGACGGGCAAGCTGATGCTCCGCTTCAAGAAGGGCACGCTCAACCCGCAGGCCATCCCCTCCACCCTGGTCCTCGACCGGCAGGGCAACGTCGCGGCGCGCTCGCTGGCGGCACTCAGTGAGGAGAACCTGCTGAAGATGATCAAGCCGGTTCTCGCGGAGAAGTGACGTGAGTGCCCTCCTGACGTTCGCGGCGGCGACCGACGGACCGAACACGACCGTCATGAACGGCGCGCTGCTGCTCGCCCTGCCGATCGCCCTGCTCGGCGGACTCGTCTCCTTCTTCTCCCCGTGCGTGCTGCCGCTCGTGCCCGGATACCTCTCCTATGTCACGGGGGTCGCCGGCACCGACCTGGCCGAGGCCCGGCGCGGCCGGATGGCCACCGGCGCCGCTCTCTTCGTGCTCGGCTTCACCGCCGTGTTCGTGTCGAGCGGAGCCCTGTTCGGCTACTTCGGCCAGGACCTTCAGGAGGAGTCCGGCACCCTCGGCAAGGTGCTCGGGGTCCTGATGATCGCCATGGGTGTGTTCTTCATGGGCCTGATGCCCTGGTTCACCCAGCGCGAGTTCCGCTTCCACCGGCGGCCGGTGGCCGGTCTGGTCGGCGCACCCCTGCTGGGCGCGCTGTTCGGGATCGGCTGGACGCCGTGCATCGGCCCGACGCTCGCCGCCGTGCTGAGCCTCTCCGCCCAGCAGGGCAGCGCGGGCCGCGGCGCCATACTGACGGTCGCGTACTGCCTCGGCCTCGGCGTGCCCTTCGTGCTCGCCGCGGTCGCCTTCCGCAAGGCGCTCGGCGCCTTCGGCTGGGTCAAGCGCCACTATGTCTGGGTGATGCGCATCGGCGGCACGATGATGATCGTGACCGGTGTGCTGCTGCTGACCGGGGCCTGGGACAGTCTCGTGCAGGAGATGCAGGGCTGGTCCGACGGCTTCACTGTAGGGATCTGATCGATGAGTACGACTTCCAGGAACGCCTCCGACGATCAGGAACTGGGCGCGGCCGGCTCGCAGCTGTCCACCGCGCCCTCCCAGGACGAGCCGCCGATCGTCCCCGGCATCGGTGTCATCGGCTGGGCCCGCTGGTTCTGGCGGCAGCTCACCTCCATGCGGGTCGCGCTGCTGCTGCTCCTGCTGCTGTCGCTGGGCGCGATCCCCGGCTCGCTGATCCCGCAGTCCGGCGCCGACATCAACAAGGTCGCCGACTTCCGCAAGGCCCACAAGACGCTGTCGCCGGTCTACGACCAGCTCGGCCTGTTCCACGTCTACAGCTCGGTGTGGTTCTCGGCGATCTACATCCTGCTGTTCGTCTCGCTCGTCGGCTGCATCATCCCGCGCGCCTGGCAGTTCGTGGGCCAGCTGCGCGGCCGTCCGCCGGGCGCGCCGAAGCGGCTGAACCGCCTCCCGGCGTACACCACCTGGCGGACCACGGCGGAGCCCGAGGAGGTCCGCGCGGCGGCGCTGAAGCTGCTGAAGAAGCGGCGCTTCCGCGCCCACCTGGCCGGGGACGCGGTCGCCGCCGAGAAGGGCTATGTCCGGGAGTTCGGCAACCTCGCCTTCCACATCGCGCTGATCGTGCTGCTGATCGCGTTCGCCTCCGGCCAGATGTACAAGTCGGACGGCACCAAGCTGGTCGTCGAGGGCGACGGGTTCGCCAACTCGATCCTCCAGTACGACGACTTCAAGTCCGGCTCCCTGTTCAGCACCGACGACCTGGTGCCGTTCAGCTTCGACCTGAAGAACTTCCACGCCAGCTACCAGACCAGCGGCCCCAGCAAGGGCACGCCGGTCACTTTCAGCGCGGACATCGCCTACAGCGAGGGCGCCTACGGCAAGTCGAAGCGGACCACCATCAAGGTGAACGAGCCGCTGCACATCGACGACGCCAAGGTCTACCTCGTCAGCCACGGCTACGCGCCGGTCATCACGGTCCGTGACGGCAAGGGCAACGTCGTCTACCACGACGCCGTGCCGCTGCTCCCGCTCGACGCCAACGTCACCTCCCAGGGCGTGGTCAAGGTGATGGACGGCTACAAGGACGCCCAGGGCGTCGGCGAGCAGCTCGGCATCTCGGCGTTCTTCCTGCCGACCTACGGCGGCGGCTCCTCGGTCCTGTCCACCTTCCCGGCGCTGCGGAACCCGGTGCTGAACCTGACGCCGTACCACGGCGACCTCGGCGTCAACTCGGGCATCCCGCAGAGCGTGTACCAGCTCGACAAGACCCACATGAAGGAGTTCAAGGACTCCAAGGGAGCGCAGCTGCGGGACAACCTCAAGCCCGGGCAGACCATGCAGCTGCCGAACGGCGCCGGTTCCGTGACGTTCGAGAAGGACGTCAAGGAATGGGCCGGCTTCGAGATCGTCCAGGAGCCCGGCAGCGGCTGGGCGCTGGGCGGTGCCCTCACCGCGATCTTCGGCCTTGCCGCCTCGCTGTTCATCCAGCGCCGCCGCGTCTGGGTGCGGGCCGTGCCGGGCCCCGACGGCGTCACCGTCGTCGAGATGGCCGGCCTCGGCCGCAGCGAGTCGGCGAAGGTGCCCGAGGAGCTGGGCGACCTCGCGGGCATCCTCTACGACCAGGCTTCGGGGGCTCCCGACCCCGACGAAGACGACCGTTCCGCAGAATCCCCCGTACCTGCCGAAGGGGCTGAGAAGCGATGACTTCCGCCGCCGCAACCACGCTCGCCGCGACCAACGAGCATCTCGCGAGCATGAGCAACACGCTCATCTACTCCTCGATGGCCGTCTACACGCTGGCCTTCTTCGCCTACATCTTCGAGTGGCTGCTGGGCAGCCGCAGCCGGGTCGCCCGTACCGCCAACGCGCTCACCACCGAGGGCACGGCGAAGACGGCGCCGGCGGTCACGGTCAAGAAGGCCGGCGGCACCGCCGTACTCGAACGCCCGCAGATCGTGGTCCGCTCCGCGGCGGGCTCGCGTGACGTGCCGGACGGTCCCGGCGCCCACGGCGGCGACGAGCAGGGCGACCTCTACGGCCGGATCGCGATCTCCCTCACGGTCCTCGCCTTCCTCGTGGAGCTGGCCGGCGTGATCACCCGGGCGGCCTCCGTGCAGCGGGCGCCGTGGGGCAACATGTACGAGTTCAACATCACGTTCTCCACGGTCGCCGTCGCCATCTACCTCGGGCTGCTGGCCCTGAAGAAGAACGTCCGCTGGATGGGACTCTTCCTCATCACCACGGTCCTGCTGGACCTCGGTCTCGCGGTCACCGTCCTCTACACGGCGAGCGAGCCGCTGGTCCCGGCCCTGCACTCGTACTGGCTGTACATCCACGTCTCCACCGCGATCTTCTGCGGCGCGGTCTTCTACGTGGGCGCGGTCGCCACGATCCTCTACCTCTTCAAGGACTCCTACGAGAACAAGCTGGAGACCGGCGGCACCCCCGGCCGCTTCGCCGCCTCGGTCCTGGAGCGTCTCCCGGCCTCGGCCTCGCTGGACAAGTTCGCGTACCGGGTGAACGCGGCGGTCTTCCCCCTGTGGACCTTCACGATCATCGCGGGCGCGATCTGGGCGGGCAGCGCCTGGGGCCGCTACTGGAACTGGGACCCGAAGGAGACCTGGTCCTTCATCACCTGGGTCGCCTACGCCTGCTACCTGCACGCCCGCGCGACCGCGGGATGGAAGGGCCGCAAGGCCGCCTACCTGGCGATGCTCGCCTTCGGCTGCTGGCTGTTCAACTACTACGGCGTCAACATCTTCGTCACCGGCAAGCACTCCTACGCGGGCGTGTAGACCCGTTGCCGGCGAAGGCCGGTTCCCGTGACCCAGGTCACGGGAACCGGCCTTCGCCGTACGGACAGCTGGGAGGACGTGGACACACATCTCTGGGGGAGCGGGTGTACGACCTGCACGGGACATCGCTGGGCGGCACGGCGATCATGGCGCGGGCCGTGGTCGACAAGGCGGGGGAGCGACCCTAGGGGTGCGGATCCCGGGAGCCGGGGTCAGGCTGGTGTCATGACCGGTTCCGTCGAACAGGCCACCAGTCAGACCCACGGGAGAACGCACATCCTCCACTTCCTGGTGCGGCTTCCGAGGTCACCGCACCAGGTCTGGCCCAGCCTGACGACCCCAGACGGCCTGGCCGCCTGGTTCACCACCGCCGACGTCCTGCAACCCCGCCTGGGAGGCACGGTCGCCCTGCGTGACCTGGGCACGGGCCGGGTCACGGCGTGGGACGTGGACCGGGTCGCCGAGTACACGGTGGAGAACGGCGGCCGGATCCGCTTCCACCTGGAGCGCGACGGGGAGGCGGGCAGCGCCCTGCGCTTCACCCACGAGTTCAAGGGCGAGGTGGACACGGAACAGCGCTGGCGGACCAGATTCGAACGCTTGATTGATATCGGTGTTCCGTAGGGGACGCCTCCCGAAGACGAGCCAGGGCCGGGCGGTCTCCAGCGGGCAGGGCACTTCGGCATGGAGCGCCGGCGCCTGCTCGAAGCAGTCTTCCGCCCCCTTTCCGGCGACCAGGCCGCGACGGCATCCGCACCACGCGCCGCGGCGGCACCCGGCCGCCGCGGCGCAGAGGTGTCCGGACGGCACGGTCAGCGGCGGGTCGTGGCTAGGACGGCGGCAGGCATTCCTTGCCGGGCGGCTTTCCCTCCGGCCAGGCGGTGGTCACGAACCGCGACCCGCCCTCCGGCCGCAGCTCCACGACCGGCACCGCCTTGTCGTACGGGTTCCCGTGCACGTCGAGGCAGATCCACCCGCTCGCCCCGTCCACCCGCAACGACCCCTTCACCTGAGGCCACTGCAACCCCACGTCGGCCAGCGTCGGCACCGACCTCCCCGCCGGCACCGCCTCGCGGATGCCGTGCACCGCGAGCCGCATCGCGTCGTACGCGATGATCAGCTGGCCGTCCTCCAGCGCCACCGGCCCGATCGGCCCCACCGGCGACTTCTGCGCACTCTTCAGCAGCCGCGTCAGCGTCTCCGCCGCCACGGCCGAACCCCCGGTCTTCGGGCTGCCCTTCAGCCACGCGTCCGGATGGGCGAGGGCGGTGTACCGGACCGACAGGTTGTGCCGGAGGGCGGCCCGGTCCAGGTGCTTCTCGCCGGTGAGGTACGACCCCTCGTCACCCGTCAGCACCGTGAACTTCCGGTCCTGGCAGCCCCGTCCGCCCAGCGCGTTGATGAACTGCCGCAGCTGCGTGTGCCGGCCGGCGAACAGGATCGTGTCGGTCGACCGCGAGGTGTCGCAGATCAGGTTGGTGATCTGCCGGAACGTGTTCGCGGTCGTCCCCTCCCTGCTGCGGTCGGCCGGCGGCGTGAACGGCTGGGGCTCGTACGGCGAGCCCTTGATCAGCGCGGCGAACGACGTCTGGAGCGTCCGCGTGTACGGGTCGCCCGGCCTGTCGTACACCAGCAGCGCCCGGCCCGCGCCGACCTTGGCGAAGGAGGCGAGCGCCCGGGCCTCGTCGGTGTTGGTCGGGGACACCCGCGCCAGACCCGGGTAGGGGTCCTTGCCGCCCTGCCCGTTGGCGAGGTCGTCGGCGGTGATCGACGAGCCCACCACCGGGATCCCGAGCCGGGTCAGCTCCCTGACGGCCTTCTTGTTGTTGTCGGTGCTCTGCCCGACCCCGGCCACCGCCCGCAGCCGGTCCGGGGACCCGGTCATCCGCGCCAGCCGCGCGACCATCTGCTGCCAGTACTGGCTGGTCGCACCGGGGTTGGCCAGCACCAGCCGGATTGCCGGGGACTCCCCGTTGGAGTCGTGGTTGGCCTGGTACTGGGCCAGGTAGGCGCCCTGGAGCTCGTGCTGGATGTCGGCGAGGTTCGCCGCCGCCGTCGCGGTGTACGGCAGCATCACCGCCACGGTCACGTAACGCCCGGCCTTGAGGCGGGCGTTCTCGCGGGCGATCGCCCGGACCGTGTCCCGCAGCTGCGGGTGCCCGAAGTCGAACGCCGTCGTCGCCACGCCCACGCACTCGTCGCTGTCCTCGGGCCGGGCCACCCCCGGTGCGCAGGACCGGTCGTCGTGGAGGGCCGCCCGCACCCCGATCACCAGGCCGGCGATCAGCCCCGCCGTGACCAGCAGGGCGAGATAACGGCGCAGTGGGATCGACCAGACGCCTTCGCGCAACCATGTGCCCACACCCCGCCGCGCCATCACGCCACCCCGCTCCGCTCGTCGTCGCTCTCGTCGTCCTCCGGGTCGGCGGGCGGGCGGCCCGCCAGGGCAGCCGCGGGCCAGACCCGGGAGGCCTGCCACAGCAGGGCGTTGTCGGCCGGACGCAGGTTGGACAACTGCTCCAGCTCGAAGCGCAGCCGGTCACCGACTTTCGGGTCGGGCACCACCAGCGGGTCGGTGAGGTACCACAGCGCGTGCAGCAACCGCCGTACGCGCAGGTGCAGTACGGGGTCCACGTCCTCCGGAACCCGGTGGCTCGCGTCCGTCCGGCCCAGCGCCACCGCCGCCCGCCGGTCGCCGTGCCCGGCGAAGTCGCGGCCCTCGGCGTCATGGGCGTGGAAGTAGGGCGCCGAGGCGAGGAAACGCAGGGTGCGCAGCCAGACGGGGGTCTCCACGGTCAGGAAGGTGTCGCGGAGGTGGGCGACGGCCTGCTCGGTCTCCCCGAGCGCCATCTGCAGGTGCATCCGGAAGCTGGCCGGCCAGTCCCCCGCGTAGAAGGCGATCAGGGTCTCGTGGACCGTGCGCCAGTCGCTGTGGTCGGCGCCCCGCAGATGCAGCCGGAGCAGCAGCAGGGTGCGGACGAAGCGGTCGCCGACGAACTGCCCGTACCTGACCGGCATTCCCTCCTGGGCCAGCCGGTCCTGCAACGCCCGTACGCCCGACGGTCCGAAGTCGTCCGGGAGCAGCGACTCGGCCAGGGCGCACGCCGAACCGTAGTCGTGGGCGGCGGCCAGTACGGTCAGTTCGTCCAGGCGGTCCTCCGGGACCAGCCGGTCCAGGAGCTGGGCGTACACGGGGGCTGCCGGGCCGTCCTCGGTCAGCCGTACCTCGGCCGTCAGCAACTCGCTCAGCGCGCCGGCCCGGTCCGGGTGCTGGGCCGCGGCCTCCGCGAGCACGGCGATGCCCAGCGGGTTCCCGCCGGTCAACCGGTGCACGGCGTGCGGGAACTGGGGTGCGGCCGGGGTGGCGACGAGGTGCAGGGTGTCGTCGGGGGAGAGCGGCGGCAACGCCACCAGCAGCGCCCGCGAGGACGGTGCGGCCGCGTCCGGTGCCCACTCGGTGCGCCGGGCGACCTCGGCCAGCTCCCGTCGTACGCCGTTGCGCAGCAGCTCCCGGCCGTCGCCGCGCAGCCCGGCGACGAACGCCACCTGGTCGGCGACGCCGTCGGCGCGGTCGCGCAGCACGGCGTCCAGCAGGCCGGGACCCGGCCCGGTCCCCGCGTTGTCGACCAGCACCAGCGGGCGGCCGAGCCGCTGCATCCGCGGCAGCACGCCCGCGTACGCCTCCGTCAGGTCGGCGAGCAGGCCCCGTACGAGATACCGCTCGGCGTGCTCCCGGGAGGTGCCGCCGGCCCGGAAGTGCCCGGACAGCAGGATCAGCCCGCGCTGTGCGTGGCCGCCCGCGTTCGGGTACGTGCGGTACCAGACCGACGCCTTCTGGTGCCGGCGGCTGGCGAAGCCCTCGGCGATCGACTCCAGGGTGGCCTCGATGGCGCCGGAGACCAGCGGCCCGGTGCCGGTGGCGGCGGCGACCACCTTCGCGGCCACCTTCCCGGCCCACCGCCCCGCGAACCCGCTGACCCAGGAGCCGCTCTCGTTCAGCAGCAGGATCCGCTCCACCTCGCGCCGGATCCGCTCCGAGTCGGCGTCGCCCCAGCCCCCGGCGGCGACCGCGACCAGGCCGGACATGAGACGCGGGAAGGTGATCCGCCCGGCACCCGTCACCGGTTCCGCCAGCTGCTCGGCGACGACCAGCAGGGCCTGCGCGACCGGCGACCAGGACTCGGCGGGACGCTCCGCGGGCGCCGCCGTGAACTGTGCGTCCGCACAGTCGACGAGCGCGACCGGAGTGTGCCCCTTGTAGGCGTCCCGCAACTCCCCGAGCACCGCGCTCTTGCCGAGCCCCCGCGCCCCGGTCAGCACCACCAACGGCAGCTCGCCGGGGTGTTCGAGGGGATGGGCCCGGTGCTGGTACGGCCGTAACCCGACGAACCTCGGTATGAGCCCCGCCGGCTCCACGTCGAACAGCGCCCCGCGCCCGTGCAACCGTCTGTGCAAGGCAGTCCCCCCTCAACGCAAGTGTAAGAAGGGGGAGTTGCTTCGGGCCAGACCGAGTGATGTCCGTATGGTTACGAAACCGGCACCGGGAGTGACAGGGCCGGCCGTGTCGGTGGGCAGTCGGCCGTGACGGTCGTCAGCCGACCGTGATGGAGTCCAGCTTCCCCCTCAGGTAGACGTGCGAGTCGACCGGCGGGTACGCCACGCGGCCGACCGGTGCCGGGACGGACTCGACGACCGTGCCCGGGGTGCACTCGCCGAAGTAGACCAGGGACATCAGCTCCTCGTTCGGCGCGTCCGTGGGCGGCGGCAGCACCCGGTGCCGCCCGGACCGCCACCGGTCGCCGGTCCAACGGGCCATCAGGTCACCGATGTTGATGGTGAAGGCGGCCGGGTCGAACGGCGCGTCCTCCCACCCGCCGTCGTCGGTGTACACCTGGAGCCCGCCCCGGCCCGCCTGCCGGTCCAGGACGGTCACCGTCCCGAAGTCGGTGTGCGGCCCGATCCGGAACTGCCCCGGCTCCGGCTCGCCGACGACCTCGGTCCCCGGATACCAGTTGATGTTGAAGCCGTACGTCGGATGGTCCATGTGCCGGGAGAAGAAGTCCCCTTCGAGCCCGAGCGCGTACCCCAGCAGCTCCAGCAGTGTCTTCTCCAGCTCGCCCATCCTGTCCAGGTACTCCTCGCAGACCGCCCGCAGCTCCGGCACCTCGGCCGGCCACACGTTGGGCGCGTACCACTCCGCGTTGGTCACCGGGTCCTCGAAGGGCTCGTGGGTCGCGAAGGTCAGCGACTCCTTGAGGTCGGGCGGGGTCTCGGTGCCCTCCGAGTAGCCGTTGGCCTCCGCGCCGGGCCCGAGCCAGCCGCGCCCGCCGACCTTCGCCGCGTAGACCGCCTTCACCTCCGCGGGCAGCGCGAAGAAGGCCCGCGCGGCCTCCCGCACCCCGTTGCGCAACCGGTCCTCGACCCCGTGCCCGGTCACGAGCAGGAAGCCGGCGGTCTGCAGGGCCGCGTCGACGGTCCGGGCGATCTCCCGCCGGGCGTCCTCGTCGCCGCCGAGCCAGGGCCGCAGATCGACGGTGGGGATACGGGGGCCGCTGGTCGTGTCATTCACCGATGTCCTCGTTCCACAGAGCCGGGTTGTCGTTGATGAAGTCGCGCATCAGGGCGGTGCACTCCGGGTCGTCCAGCAGGACGATCTCCACGCCGTGCTCGGCCAGCCAGTCGTGGCCGCCGTGGAAGGTGGTCGCCTCGCCGATCACGACCCGGGAGATCCCGAACTGGCGTACCAGACCCGAGCAGTACCAGCACGGCGACAGGGTCGTCACCATGGTGGTGCCCCGGTACGACCGCTGCCGTCCCGCCGCGCGGAAGGCGGCGGTCTCGGCGTGCAGGGACGGGTCGCCGTCCTGCACCCGCCGGTTGTGGCCGCGGCCGAGCAGTGCGCCGTCGGCGCCGTAGAGCGCGGCGCCGATAGGGATGCCCTTCTCGGCGAGCCCGGCGCGGGCCTCGGCGACGGCGGTGGCGAGCCAGGTCCGTGCTTGCAGCTGATCCATGTCTTCACTCTCCTGTGGCCGAAACACGAGGGCAACGTGCGGAAAGTACCCTCCGGGCAACCCGTGGCCGGACGAAATGTCAGCGCCCGTCCCGTCCCCTGGAGGTCCCCGTGCCCGCACTCACCCTCCGTGAGGTCCTGGCCCTCGACCTGGTGCGGGCGGCCGGCCCCGAGCTGCTCGCCGGCGCGGACGCCCTGGACCGGCCGGTCCGCTGGGTGCACTCCAGTGAGGTCTACGAGGGCGCCAACTTCCTCGACGGCGGCGAGCTGCTGCTCACCAACGGCTTCGGGCTGACCGACGTCGGCGACGAGGTCCGCCGCCGTTACGTCCGTGAGCTGGCCGCGCGCGGTGCGGCCGGGCTCGCGGTGGAGGTCGGCCGGTCGCTGCCGAGCATGCCGCCCGAGGTGACCGACGAGGCCCGCGCCCGCGGCCTGCCCCTGCTGGCCCTGCACCGGGTGGTGCCCTTCGTGCGGATCACGGAGGCCGCCAACCGTGCGATCGTCGCGCGCGGACTGTCCGGGCGGGCGGTGGTACGGCCCTGGGGCGACGACCACACGGCCGCCCTGCTCGCCGACCTGGCCGACGGGGCCGCGCTGAACCAGCCGGAGGTGGAGGCCCGCTCGGCGCTCGCCGGGTTCCAACCTGGGCCGGGGGCACGGCTGATCGGGGTGTCGGTGCACGGGACACGGGAGACCGGGGCCGTGGACCGGGCGGTACGGCTGCTGGGCGGGGCGGGGGCGATGCGGGCGGCGTTCCCCGGTGACGTGCTCGCACTGCTCGCCCTACCGGGCACCGCCACCCGTACGGGCGCCGGGCGAGGCGGCGCGGGCGCGGGTCGGGGTGGTGCGGGCGCGGGCCGGGGTGGCATGGGCGCCGGCCGAGGCGGCGCGGGCCACGGCGGCGCGGATGTCGGTGTGGGGCTTGGGTCTCGCGACCCCGTGCGCGCGGTCCAGGAGGCCTTTCGCTCGGTCGCCGGTGCCGGGCTCACCGTCGCCGTCGGGCATGCCGTCGACGCGGGCGGCGGCTGGCTGCACTGGAGCGAGACGCTGCGCGCGGCCCGCACCACCCTCGAACTCGCGCTGACCGTGCCGCCCGCGGAACCGGCCCCGGCGCAGGGCCCGTCGGTGACCTCCGCCCGCGCCCTCGCCCTGGAGCGGGAGCTGACCCGGGGCGGGATCGCCGCCAACCGCGAACGCCTCACCGCGCTCGTCCGGCACACCCTCGGCCCGCTGCTGGCCTGGGAGGCCGCCCACGCCAGCGACCTGGTCCGCACCCTGGAGGTCCACCTCCGCCACGGCTGCTCCCCGACCCGCACGGCAGCCCTCCTGCACATCGGCCGTCAGTCCCTCTACCAGCGCCTGGAACGCATCGAGTCCCTCCTGGGCCTGGAGATCGACGACCCGGACCTGCTCGGCGAACTCCTGACGGCGGCCTGCGCGCACCGGGTGGTGCGGGGGACGGCGGTCGCGGTGGGCGGGCTGCGCACGGTGGCGTGAGCGGAGCGCGATCGGCCCCTGCGACCTGGACGGAAACTCCGTACAGCGGTCGGCCGATCGCGTACCGTGAGGGGGCGCAAGCGCGTGCTGACGGCCGTCATGGGGAGGCGGTTATGGGGGGTGTGGGGGGTATGGGGCGCGCTGTTCGTCGGTCGTCCCGGACCGGGACGACCGGACTCGCCTCCGCCCTGGTCTCCCGGCCGCCGACGGTCCACCGGTTCTCCAGAGCGGGCCTGTCCCCGAGGCGCGCCGCCGTCGCCCTCGCCGTGGCCGGTACGGCGTTCGGTGGCTACGTCCTGGTCGTCACCGCACCCGACCGGTACTCCGACTCGACCTCGACGCTGTTCTCGGGCACGGTCGGCGGCCTGTACCTCGGCGCGGGGCTGCTGGCCCGGCTGCGGCGGCCCGGCAACGTGGTCGGGCTGCTGATGCTGCTCGTGGGGATCGGCTGGTTCGCGGAGGATCTGCAGATCTCCACCCACCCGGTGGTGCACACCGTCGGCCTGTTCCTGCGCTCGGCGTCCACCGGATTCCTGATCCCGTTGCTGCTGGTGTTCCCCTACGGCCGCCTGCGCTCGCGCGAGGACGACGGCGCGGTCGCGGCCGTCGCCGACCGGGTGCTGCTGGCCGTCGGCTGCGTGGTGGCCTTCGTCCTCCAGCCGATCGACGTGTTCTTCTTCGCATCGACGACCGAGAACCTGGTCCTCGCGCACGACGTGCACTGGCTCCGGCCACTGACGGACATCGTGCAACTCGGGTGCAGCGCGGCCGTGATCACGGTCCTGCTCTGGCGCTGGACGCGAGCCTCACGGCCGTACCGCCGCGAACTCGCCCCGCTGCTCGCCGTCGGCCTGGCGGGCGGCCTTGCCTCCGGGCTCGACGCGGCGCTCGGCGCCGGCCGGCAGTGGTCGCACACCCCGCTGATCGCGGCCGCGCACCTGTCGACCCTGTGTCTGCCGCTCGCCTTCCTCGCGGGCGTGTGGCGGATCCGGCTGGGCCGGACCGCGGTGGCCGAACTGCTGCGCAGACTGCCGCTCGCCTCCCGCGGCGAACTGCGCCACGAACTCGCCAGGACCCTCGACGACGAGTCCCTCGAACTGGGCTTCCCCGCACCCGACGGGGACGGTTACGTCGGCACCGACGGCAGACGGCTGGCCCCCGGGCCCGGACAGTGGACCAGCGCCCTGGAGCGCGGCGGGCGGCGGGTCGGCGTTCTCGTGCACGACCCGGCACTGCGCGAGGACCGGTACGTCCTGGAGGCGGTCGTCTCCGCCGCCGCGCTGGAGCTCGACAACCAGGCCCTGATCGCCGAACTCCGTGCCTCCCGCCGCCGGGTCGTCGAGGCCGGCGACGAGCAGCGGCGCGAGGTGGAGCGGGCCCTGCACGACGGAGCCCAGCAGAAGTTCATCAACCTCGGCCTGCAACTGCGTATCGCCCGCCGCCGGCTGGACCGCGAGGCGAGCGTCCCGGAACTCGCGGCGCTCCTCGACGGCGCGCTCGCCACCCTGGAGAAGGGCCACGCCGAACTGCGGATGGCGGCGCGCGGCATCCACCCGGTGGTGCTGAGCGAGGCCGGGCTGGTGACCGCGCTGCGCTCGCTGACCGCCGACCTGCCGCTGCCCGTCGACCTCCGCACCGACGGACTGCCCCCGCTGCCCGAGCCGGTCGAACTCACCGCGTACTACGTCGTCAAGGAGGCGATCAGCAACGTGCTCAAGCACGCCGACGCCCACGGCATCCGCGTCGACCTGCACCACGCCGACGCGACGCTGAACCTGAGCGTCACCGACGACGGGATCGGAGGCGCGCACCCCGACGGCGGCACCGGTCTGCTCGGACTGCGCCACCGGGTCTCCGCGTACGACGGCACGCTGACCGTCCGCAGCCGTCCCGGCGAGGGCACGGCCGTGATGGTGACACTGCCCACCGGGACCAGGAGCGAGAAGGGCGAACCGACATGAGCGCGGGCCTCGGTCCCCGGGCGGCCCGGCGGCGGGCTCTGCGCATCGTCCTCGCCGACGACGATCCGGTCTACCTGCGGGGGCTCGCGACCATCCTGGAGGACGAGGGCCACGAGATCACGGCGCGGGCGGGGGAGGCGCACGGGTTACGGACCGCGGTCGCCGACACCGCGCCCGACCTGGCCGTCATCGACATCAGGATGCCTCCCACGCACACGCTGGAAGGACTGCGGGCGGCGGTGGACATCCGCCGGGCCCATCCCGCGGTGAGCATCCTGTTGCTGTCCAAGGACATGGAGCTGACCCATCTGCGCGGCCTGCTGGAGGCCGGGCCCGCGGCCGCCGCCGGAGGCCTCGGCTACCAGCTCAAGTCACGGGTGACCGGGGCGGACTTCGTCACCGAGGTCGTGGACGAGGTCGGGGCCGGCAGATACGCCATCGACGGCGACATCCAGCGCGCCCTGTACCGTACCCCGCGTCGCCGCGACCACCTGGCCGACCTCACCGGCCAGCAGCTGAAGGTGCTCGAACTCATGGCACGCGGCCTGTCCAACTCGGCCCTCGCGGCGAGACTGTCCATCAGCAAGAGGACGGTCGAGGACCACGTCAACACCGTCTTCGACAAGCTCGGCCTGCGGCCCGAGGCGAAGGAGATGTACGACCGCCGGGTGCGGGCGGTGCTCATGTATCTCGCCTCCGACGACTGACCCGCCCGCTCATCGTCCCCTCGAGGCGATCAGCCGCGTCAGCGCCGCCGCCGACACCCGCTCCTTCGCGAGGAACCCCACCGCCGGGGACCGGGCGATCCGCTCCCCGTACAACTCGGCCTCCCGCGCCGAACACAGCACCACCGCCGTCGCCGGGGCCACCCTGTGCAGCGCCCGGCACACGGCGAAGCCGTCCCCGAAGCCGTCCCTGCCGGACAGCCCGATGTCCAGCAGCACGGCATCGGGCCGCAGCCTCACCACGGCGGCGACCGCCCCGGCCCCCGAACCCGTCTCCGCCACCGCGTAGTCGCCGTCCGCTGTCAGCAACGCCCGTACCACGGCTCTGAATCCGGGGTCGTCGTCGACGATCAGCACGGTGCGCGACATGCGTCCATCGTCACCGCCGGCGACCGCCGCGTCATCCGTGCGGGCACGGACATCGGCGGCCGGTGAACCCGTGGGCGCCCCGATGCGACCGCCCCCGCCGGACGCCCACACTGGCGGGACCGTTCGCTGACCGCGACCCGGAAGGAGCCAGGGGGAAGATCATGAAACGCATTCGGGGGAGTGGGCGCGTCACCATCGCGCTCGCGGCTGTCCTGGTGGTGCTCGGTCTGCTGACGACGGGATGCGCGGCCGTCGCCGGCGAGGGCGCCGAGGCGGTCGGGGTACAGGCCGTCGCACGTGGCGTGCCGACCTTGGCGCCCTTCTTCAGAAAGCTCGGCACCGACATCGCCATCGGGGAGGCGATCAACCTCATCGCCGGGGAGATCGGGGGCGACGACCCGGGTCTGTACGGGGGGACCCGGGACGCCGGCCATTGTGACAAGGGCAGGCTCGTCGATTTCCTGGAGAAGCCGGAGAACCGGGACAAGGCCGAGGAGTGGGCCAGGGCCGAGGGGCTGAAGAACGTCGGCGAGATCGGCGGCTTCGTGGCGAAGCTGACGCCCGTCCTGCTGCGCACCGACACGCTGGTCAAGGACCACGACTTCAAGAAGGGCAGGGCACAGGCCTTCGATGCGCTGCTGGAAGCGGGCATCGCCGTTCTGGTCGACCGGTTGGGACAGCCGGTGGTGCAGTGCAGTTGCGGCAACCCGCTGGCCTCGTTCAAGCACGACGTCGAAAAGGCCGACGTGAAGTTCGACGCCCGCAACCGGAAGTGGCCGAAGTACGACCCGAAGAAGGTGGCCAAGGTCAAGCCCGCCGCCGAGGACAAGCCGGTCGAGGTGTACCAGCTCGTCGATGTCGAGCACCCGGACGCCGGACTGGCCCGCGAGGCCGGCTCCGACGGCACCGACGACGAGGTTCTGCCGGGCGGGACGGGCTCGGACGACACGTCCGGCGCGCCGTCCGACTCGGCGACGGCCGAGACGGTCACGGTCCCGGACGTACAGGGCCAGCCCCTCGCCGACGCGCAGGCGGCCCTGGCAGCCCAGGGGTTCCAGGTCTCCACGACCGACGAGGTGACCGACACGGCCACCCCGGGCACGGTCATCGGGCAGAACCCGGAGGCGGGGACCGGGGTTCCGGGCGGCTCCCTGGTGACACTGACCGTGGCTGGTGACGGCACCGGGACCGGGGAACCCACCACCACCGGGCCCACGGGGGACGACGGGGGCGGCGACAGCAGCGGAGCCGACGGCGGTGCCGCCGTGGACGGGGGACCCGGCGAGGGCGGTACCGACGCCGGTGCCTCCGTTTCGGGTGGGCTCTTCGGCGGTGTGGCTGAGGGGGCCTTCCGCGGCTGAAGCGGGAGCGGGGCGCCGGCGCCGGGGGGCGTCGGCGCCCCGGTTCTGCGACTTCGGCTCCGGGACCGTGGCGCGGCCGGGTTCGGCGATCCCCGGCCGTGCCGGGCCCTCACTCGTCCGGGGCCGTACCGCACGGCACATGCGCGTTTCCGAGTGCGCCGACCGTGGACCGCACGCACGCTGGGACCCGTGGGCGAAGGGATCAGCGGTGAGGTGATGATCGTGACGAGGGTGACGGCCCCGGACGGGGGCACGGCGCGTATCTCCGTGCCGGAGGCCCGTCGGCGGCTCGCCGGGGACCCGTTCCTGATCCTCGGGGTCCAGCTGCCGCAGGAGCCGGGCCCGGCGGAGGAGCCGGTGGAGGAGTCGGTGGCCCGGCGGCTCGGGCTGGACGACGAGGACCTGGACTGGTTCGGTGTGCCGGACGAGTCGCCGCGGGCCGAGTTCCTGGGGGACATCGCCGGTTTCGTCGTACCCGTGGTCGTGGACGACCGGGTCACCCACGTGCACGCCCTGGCCGGCGAGCGCTTCCTGGTGGCCGCCCACTGGGGCCCGGCCGTCCTGGCGCCGGGCCTGCTGGCGCAGCTGCGGCGGGAGCGGCCCCATGACGCCGTGGCCACGCTGTTCCTGCTGCTCCAGGAGGCGCTGGCGACGTTCCGCCGGGCCACGGTGGACGCGCTGCTCCAGGTGGAGGAGCTGGAGGACGCCATGTTCGAGGACCGGCACCCCGAGCAGATCTACCTGCTGTCCCAGCTGCGCCGCCGCTCCGCCCTCCTGCACCACTCGCTGCTGCCCTACCTCCAGGCGGTCGACGAGGTGGTCACCCGCAGGATGATGAGCAGCGACTTCCCGGCCGAACGGCAGCGCCTCGCGCAGGAGTTCGCGCGCGCGGCCCGCCTGGTCCGCACGGACATCGAGTCCCTCCAGGACGCCGCGCGCCGCGCCCTGGCCAGCTACTCGTCCCTGGTCGCGGGCGAACAGAACGGTGTGATCAACCGGCTGGCCATCGTGTCGGTGATCTTCCTGCCGCTGTCGTTCCTGACCGGGTTCTTCGGCATGAACTTCACCTTCCTGACGGACCGGCTGGAGACCCGGGACGAGTTCTGGCTGCTCGCCGTGGGCCTCCAGCTGGTCACCCTGGCCGTCGCCGTCTACGTGCTGCACCGCACCCGCATCTGGCGGCGACTGCGGGACGACGGCTAGAGCCGCCTCTCCCTAGCACACGCGAGTGTGAGCTGGTTGTGTGAGAGATCCGCTTTCCCTTAAATCTCCGGGAAGATTTCTACAACCATCCGCCTTAGGTGTCCGTCTGGTTAACACAAGGGTGTGTAGGGGTTGATGTAGAGGAGCTCAGAACGTGACCGTGCGTTCCTTTGCCCGGCGGGTGCGACCGCGAGTCGAGCGGAAGGCCGCCGAGAAGGTGTGGCAGCTGCGTACCCTGCGGCGGCGCCGCAGGGCAGCGGTCACGGACCCGGTGCTCCGCCCGGTGGCGGTGCGCGGCCAGCAGCTCTACGGACGGGTCGTGACCCGGTTCACCGCCGCCGAGGCGGCCGCCGCCAACCTCGGCCTGGTCCTCGCCGCGCTGGAGCAGGAAGGCATCCCCTACTTCCTGGTGCCGGCCTCGCGCACCCGCCACACCATCGGCGTGAACGCCCTCGACCGGGAGCGCTTCCTCGCCGCCCTGGAGGCGCGGAACGCGGGGAAGGCGGTGTTCATCGGCAGGCCGCTGCCCGGCGGAAAGCTCAAGCACCCCGCCCTGTTCATGGACGGTGTCCTGCCGGCCCCGCTGCGTACGGCCCCGGTCCTGCGCGTCGGGGAGAACCTCCTGGGCCCCGCGGGCCAGCTGCTCGCCGGCCCGGAGCTCGCCTGCGACGTCGAGTTCTGGGAGGACGGGGCAGAACTCCTCGCCTCCGACAAGGGCCCCCGCCGCCTGGCCGCGGTCCAGCCGCAGGCGTCCGAGGACATCTTCGCGGAGTCCCTCGTCGCACCGCGGAACAACGGCATCACGGACGTACTGCCGGCGTCCGAGCAGAAGCCGGCCATGGTGCGGATCGGCGACCGGGAACTGCCGAGCTTCGTCGCGCTCACCCAGCCGACCGTGAACGACGTGACCTTCCCCGTCGACGTCGTATACACCTGGGTGGACGGCGAGGAGCCGGAGATGCGCGCCAAGCGCGCCCGGTACCAGGAGCGCGGCACCGCCGAGATCCTGGACAAGGAGACCAACGCCTCCCGCTACACCAGCCACGACGAGCTGAAGTACTCACTGCGCTCGCTCGCCATGTACGCCGACTTCGTCCGCCACATCTACATCGTGACCGACGGCCAGAAGCCGCACTGGCTCGACGACACCGCCCCGGGCATCACGGTCGTCGACCACCGCGACATCTTCCCGGCGGACGTCCTGCCGGTGTTCAACTCGCACGCGATCGAGACCCGGCTGCACCACATCCCCGGCCTGTCGGAGCACTACCTCTACTTCAACGACGACGTGTTCGTCGGCCGCCGGGTCACCGCGGAGCACTTCTTCCACGGCAGCGGTCTGATGAAGATCCCGGTGTCCCCGCTCAAGATCGGCGTCGGCAAGCCGCACGCCGAGGAGACGGCGACCAACTCCGCGAGCAAGAACGTCCGCCAACTGCTGCTGGAGAAGTTCGGGCGGATGACCACGAACAACTTCATGCACACCCCGCTGCCGCAGCAGCGGGAGACACTGCGGGCCCTGGAGGAGCTCTTCCCGGAGGACATCCGCCGCACCACGGCGTCCCGCTTCCGTTCGCCGCAGGACATCGCCCTGACGGCCCCGCTGCTCTACCAGTACGCGCTGATGACCGGCCACGGCGTGCCGGGCCGGTTCGGCTTCCGGTACGTCAACATCAGCCGCCCGGACGCGGAGGCCCGCCTGGCCGAGCTGCGCCGCAACCGCCGCTTCGACTTCTTCTGCCTCAACGACGTCGACGTGCCGCCCGAGGAGCGGGAGCGGGTCGGCCTCCGGATGAACGAGTTCCTGGAGGACTACTTCCCCTTCGCGAGCCCCTTCGAGAAGCAGGACTGACGGGGGCCGGGGGGCATGGACATCCGTCACCGCTTCACGGCACCCGCGGGCCTGCGCGCCGCCGGGAGCCTGCTGGCGCGCCTGTGGACCTGGGTGTCGGGCGGGCTCTGGGCGCTGCGCGCGACCCGGGCCCGACGACGCCTGCGGGCCGCCGTCCCCGGAACGCGGGGGATCGCCCTCGGACCGGCGCGGCTGTGCGGCCGTACGGTCGCCGCGTACACCGCCTCGGACGCCGTCGAAGCCGATCTCGAACGGGTCTGCACCCTTCTGGAAGGGCTGCAGGTCCCGTACTTCCTGGTGCCCTCCGACCACGGGCACGGCGCGCCGCGGCAGGCCGTGGGCGTCGAGGAGTCGTACCGGGGCGCGGTCCTCGCCCGGGCCGCCCGGCGCTTCGCGGGCACCGCCGGGTACGTCGGCGCCGTCGGACCGGACGGTGCCGTGACGACCGCGGTGCTGTGGGCCGACGGCAGGCTGCCGCGGGCCCTGCGGCGCGCCGCGGTGCTCCGCACCGGTGTGGTGCGGCTCGGCCCGGCAGGGCAGGTGCTCAGCGGCCTCGAAACGGGGTGCGACATCGAGTTCTGGCGGCACGGCCGGGACTTCGGCGCCGTCCCGGACCCGGCCGCGGGCAGCGCCCCGGGTACGGCCGCGGGCACCGATCCCGCCTGGCTCACCGTGCCCGGCAGCCGGCTGCCGGACGTCTTCGGTCCGGCGCTCGTCGCCCCGCGCCGCAACCCCGTGGCGGAGGTGCTGCCGGTGGCCGCGCGGCAACCGGCGGCGGGTCGCCACCGCGCCGTCCCGACGTTCGCCCCGTTCGCCGAGCCCGGCATCGACGAGGTGCTGTTCCCCGTCGACGCCGTGTACACCTGGGTCGACGGGGACGACCCGGCGATGGCCGCGAAGCGCCGCGCCCATCAGGAACGCTCCGACAACGGCATCGCTCCGCGCGAGACCGGCGCCTCCCGTTACACCAGCCATGACGAACTGAAGTACGCACTGCGCTCACTGGAGATGTACGCCGGGTTCGTCCGGCGCGTGTATCTCGTGACCGACTCCCAGATCCCCGCCTGGCTGGACGCGGAGGCGGAGGGCCTGACGGTGATCGACCACCGGGACATCCTCCCGGCCGACGCGCTCCCCGTCTTCAACTCCCACGCCATAGAAAGCGGCCTGCACCACATCCCCGGCCTGTCGGAGCACTACCTCTACTTCAACGACGACGTCTTCATCAACCGTCCGGTAGGGCCCGAGCACTTCTTCCACGGCAACGGCATCGCCCGTATCCCGCTGTCCCCCCTGAAGCTCGGGGTCGGCGCCCCGCACCCGCTCGAACCGGCCCCGAACTCCGCGGGCAAGAACGCCCGCGAGGTGATCAGGCGCTTCCACGGCAGACACATCACGCACAAGTCGCTGCACACCCCGCATCCCCAACTGCTCTCGGTCATGCGGGAGATGGAGAGCCTCGGCATCGAGGAACTCGAACGGACCGCCTACTCGCGCTTCCGTTCCACCTCCGACGTGCCCCCCGCGTCCACGCTCCACCACCACTGGGCGCTGGCGACCGGCCGGGCCGTCCCCGCCGACTACCGCTTCCGCTACGTCCAGCTGGGCACACCGGACATGCGCCGCCGCCTGGCCCGCCTCACGGCCGGCGAGGACATCGACTTCTTCTGCCTCAACGACGTGGACACGCCGCCGGAGACCAGACCGGCCGCCCAGGCCGCGATCCACACCTTCCTGGAGCGGAAGTACCCGTTTCCGAGCCGCTTCGAAGGAGCACCCCGCAGCGCCGCCCGCCCTGCCGAACCGGTCACGACGAGAGTCCCCTCCCAGCCGACGCGGGAGGAAGCACAGCGCCGCGACTGAACGGGCCCGCAACCGGGCCCGCCAGGCCGGCCACCGGCCGGGCGGACCGTCACCCGGGTGGTGTATCCGGATCGTTACGCAGGGCGACGGGGGTGGCAGGCTGATGGCGCCGACCGAACTCGAAGGAGCCGCGCCATGTACCCGACCGACTTCAAGTACACCCGGGAACACGAATGGATCCGCATGAACGGCGGCTCCGCCGAGATCGGGATCACCGAGTTCGCCCAGAAGCAGCTCGGAGACATCGTGTTCGTGGAGGTACCGACCGTGGGCCGTACGATCGACGCGGGCCAGGAGTTCGGCACCCTGGAGTCCGTGAAGGCGGTGACCGAGGTCTACATGCCGGTGGGCGGCAAGGTGATCGAGGTGAACGAGCTGCTGAACTCCGAACCCGAGTTGATCAACGAGGACCCGCACGGCGAGGCATGGCTGATCAAGATCCAGGTCTCCGACAAGAAGGCTCTCGACGGCCTGATGAGCGCCGAGAAGTACGAGGAGTACGTCAGGTCGCGGCAGGACTAGCTGGTCACCCACCCGGGCCGGGTCACGGTGTCCGCCTGGCCCGGCTCCGCAGCGCCGCGTACAGCAGCGCGCTCACCGCGAAGCCGACCACCGGCGTGATGTCGCCGAAGGCGGGGTGGTGCTTCGGCACCCAGCCCACGTAGTCCTCCTGGTTGGAGAAGAGCGGGACGGAGACCGCGACGCCGGTCAGCAGGGCCGCCAGCCCCGGCCAGTTGGTGAAGGAGCGGTCGGACAGGCGGGCGGCCAGCTGCTCGTCGGTCGCGGTACGGCGCTGGAGCCACCGCTCGACCAGCACGACCCCCAGCCAGGGCGCCACCCAGTACGCGATGACCAGCAGGAACGCCTCGTAGGCGGCGCCCGCGTCGTCCAGTGAGGCCCAGGCCGCGGCCGTACCGGCGATGCCCGACACCACGACCAGCGCGCTGCGGCTCAGCCAGGTGGGGAGCTTCAGGCCGAAGGAGGCGATGGAGATCGCGCCGGAGTACACGTTGAGGGCGTTCGCCGAGACCCCGCCGAGCATGATGGCGAGCAGTACGAGGTCACCGAGCCAGCCGGGGAGGTGGCCGGTGAAGGCGGCGGTGGGCGTGGCGTCCTTGGGGGCGATGATGGTGGCCGAGGCGGCGCCGATGACCGCGACGATCGAGACCGACACGAACAGGCCGACCGCCGGCCACAGGACGGTCTTCGCCTTGTTCGCGGTGCGCGGCAGATAACGCGAGTAGTCGGTGGCGTAGGGGTTCCAACCGGCCGCGTACCCCCAGGCCGCGCTGAACGCGAGCAGGAAGCCGCCGACACCGCCGCCCGAGCCGCCCCCGCCGAGGTCGGCGTCCTTGAAGGTCCACACCCCGGCCAGCAGGAAGATCACCGCGAGGGCCGGGAACGCGTACTTCTCGAAGGTGTGCACGAAGTTGTGGCCGATGAAGCCGATCAGGATCTCCGCGACCACGACGAGGAGCAGGGAGGGGAGGGGCCGCAGGCCGGTCAGCGTGTTGAGGGCGAAGGCCGCGCTCACGCTGTTCACCGCGAACCAGCCGACTCCCGCGAGCAGGCCGTTGGCGGCCGAGGGCAGGATGTTGCCGAGGTAGCCGAAGGAGAAGCGGCCGATCACCATCTGCGGGACGCCGAACCGCGGCCCGTCCAGCGACAGCACGCCCTGGGTGACCGCGCCGAGCGCGGTGCCCAGCAGGATCGCGGCGGTCGCCGTCCAGAAGTCCAGGCCGAAGAAGAGGACCGCGATCACGCCGATGTAGACGGTCGCGAACTCGATGTTGGGGGAGGCCCAGGTCCACAGGAGCTGGAGCGGGCTGCCGTGGCGTTCGGCGTCGGGGATCGGTTCCGAGCCCGCCGCCTCCACGGCGATGACCCGGTCGCCGTACTCGGGCGCGATACTGGTGGTGGAACCGGCGGGAGCAGTCGTCATACGAGGTAAGTGTCGGGTTCGCGCCCGGTCCGGCCCAGGGGCGCATTGTCCGTCTCGGACGGCTCACCGGCGTACAACCTGCACGCATGCGGAAGCTTCCGGAGGCGGGTCGGTCCTCCGGAAGCTTCCGCGGGCGGCGCTCCGGCCGGGTCAGCCGCTGGTGCAGGCGCTGGCGGCCGCCGGGTTGAGCAGGCCGATGATGCTGATGCTGTCGCCGCACGCGTTGACCGGGATGCTGATCGGCACCTGGACGGCGTTGCCCGACAGCAGGCCCGGGCTGCCGACGGCGGAACCGGTGGCGTTGGCACCGTTGTCGGCGAAGGCGGCGGTGGTGCCGCCGAGGACGAGGGCGGTGGCGAGGGCGCCGGTGGCGGCGAGGGCTCGGATGCGCATGAAGGCCTCCTGGTAGCGGGGTGAGAACGCGTCCATCACAACCGCCCGCCATCGGGCCCGCATGCGGAGCTGGGCCGATCGGCGCAATCGGCTCCGCCGGGGTCGCTACGCGGCCAGGCGTCCGGCCAGGTCCTTCGCCTTGTCGGCCGCCTCCTGGAGGGCGCGGTCGCGGGAGGCCTCGTAGAGCGGCACGAGCTCGGCCATGGCCGGCACCTGCGGAGCCATCGTCAGTTCCGGGACGATGAAGTCGACTTCGAGGCCGAGGCCGCCGGAGAGGACCGCGGACAGGTAGTTCTGCACGTACTCGAACGGCTCCCGCGGGGTGCCCGGCGCGTACGAACCGCCGCGGCTGGCCACGACGGTGACCGGGGTGCCCTTGGCGGACGGGTTCTCGCCGCCGGTGCGACCGATCAGGATCACGTTGTCCAGCCACGCCTTGAGCGTCGACGGGATCGTGAAGTTGTACATCGGCGCGCCTATGAGGATCGCGTCCGCCCGCTCCAGCTCCTCGACCAGCTTCACGCGGTCGGCGAAGGCCGCCGCCTGCTCGGGGGAGTGGGTGGCGGGGTCGGCGAAACCGGCGCTGTGGGAGGCCGCCGTGATGTGCGGCACCGGGTTCACCGCCAGGTCGCGGTAGATCACCGTGCCGTCGGGGTGCTGCTCCTGCCATGCCGTGCGGAAGGCCTCCGTGACGGCACGGGAGGCGGACGCCTCGCCCGGCATGAGCGACGAGTCGATGTGGAGAAGGGTGGCCATGAGTGTCTCCAGACACAGGAATAGCGGGCCCGGCGCGAGACGCGAGGGGCTGAGAATTCGTACTCAGCTATAGATAACACAGGTGCTTACTTTTTTTCAGCCCCTGCCCATGGTGGGCCTGTACCCTGATCCCATGGCGGTGGACCAGGCGCACGACCCGGAGCAGTGCAAAGGTGTGGACGTCGGCATCACGCGCGTCTTCCAGGTACTGGGTAAGCGCTGGAACGGCCCGATCCTGTCCGTCCTGATGGATCAGCCGACCCACTTCGCCAACCTGCGCCGCGCCATCCCCGGCATCAGCGAACGCATGCTCTCCGACCGGCTCACCGAACTCGGCGCCGCGGGCCTCGTCGTGCGTGAGGTCGACGAGGGCCCGCCGCTGCGGGTCTCCTACCGCCTGACCGTGGCGGGCGCCGCGCTGGAGCCGTCGCTGAAGACGCTCGGCGAGTGGGCGCGGGACCACTTGCCGGACGCGCCCTGCTGAGCGCGCGGCCGCGCAGGCGCGGCGATGCGTTGTGGGTCGTCCGCGGCTGTGTCGTGGCTGGTCGTGCCCACGCGGCGGAGCCGCATGCCGATACGGCCCCGCGCCCCTACGGGGCGCTCAGCACGGCGTAGTCCGTGAAGCTCGGGCGGTAGCGCACAGGCGGCGCAGTCGGGGACGGGTTCCGGGGCCGGGGTGTCCGGACGAGAGCTGTCTGCGTCATGCGGTGGGGAGCCCCGCCGTGATGCGGAATCAGTGCGCGCATCTGTCACCTCCGTCGTCCCCGTGCGTGACAGCAAGTCCCCCGACGGTCCGGTCCTGTTCCTCGGTCGCGCCGCGTGGGACGTTTTCGTCGCGTCGGTGTAGCGAGGGGCGCGACCAGCCACGACGGCGCCGCGGCCCCCGAATGCCCGGCCTCCCGCCGCGACCGCGGCTTGTCCGCAAGGGCAGACCCGCGGGCAACTTGCCCCGAGGGGACCGGAATCGGTCAACCACCGGTGCCGGTGGTCCTATGCTGACCGCGTCTTCGGGCGTTCGGCGGGAGGGAATCGTGGCAGCTCTGGAGCCCGGCGACCCGCGCTCCGTCGGGGAGTATCAGCTGCTCAGGCGTCTCGGCGCGGGCGGTATGGGCCGGGTCTTCCTCGGTCGTTCCCCGGGCGGCCGGGCCGTCGCCGTGAAAGTGGTCCACGCGGAACTGGTCGCGGGGCAGCCGGAGTTCAGGTCCCGGTTCCGCCGTGAGGTGGAGGCCGCGCGCAAGGTCAGCGGTGCCTTCACCGCACCCGTCGTGGACGCCGACCCGGACGCCCCGCTCCCCTGGCTGGTCACCAGCTACATCGCCGGGCCCTCCCTCCAGGACGCGGTCAGGGAGCAGGGGCCGCTGTCCGCCGCCACCGTGCTCGGGCTCGCCGCCGGTCTCGCCGAGGCGCTCACCTCCATCCACGCCGCCCAGCTGGTGCACCGCGACCTCAAGCCGTCGAACGTGCTGCTCGCCGAGGACGGGCCGCGGGTCATCGACTTCGGTATCGCCCGCAGTGTGGAGTCCGGGACCATCACGCGGGCGGGGCTCATGGTCGGCTCGCCCGGTTTCATGTCGCCGGAGCAGGTGGCGGGCGCGGAGGTGACCGGCGCCAGTGACGTGTTCTCGCTCGGGGCGGTGCTCGCCTACGCGGCGACCGGCGGCAACCCCTTCGGCGACGGGTCCACCCCCGCCCTGCTCTACCGCGTCGTCCACGACGAACCCGACATCACCGCCGTCACCGACCCCGTGCTCGCCTCCCTGATCGCCGCCTGCCTGGCCAAGGACCCGGCACAGCGGCCCACCCCGCGCCAGATCCTGGCCCGGAACGGGCCCGCGGCCGACGCGACCGCCTTCCTCGCGAGACCGGTGGCCGAGGACCCCAGGCGCGACTTCACGGCCACGGGCACCCCGCCCGCCGCCACCCGCCCGCTCACCCGGCTCGACCCGGCCCAGCACCAGGTGTCGTACGCCGGCCCGCCGACCACCCCCGCCGCCGCTCCGACCGTGCGCCGTCGCGCGTTCCTCGTCTCCGGGGGAGTGCTCGCGGTGGCCGCGCTCGCCGCCGTACCGGTGGCGCACGTCGTCAACGGGGGTGGCGGCAAGAAGGTCCCGGAGTACTCCGTCGGCGGTGTCACCGTCCCCTCGCCGTTCGGCGCCTGGCCGCTGGAAGAGACCTCCGGCACGGTCGCCGCCGACGACACCGGCCGCAACGACGGGATCGCCACCGCCGTCGGCTGGGGCCGGGGCAAGGACGGGACGGCCCTGTTCGACGGCGGCACCAGCCAGATCATGACCCGGGGGCCGGTGCTCCGCACCGACCGGGGCCACAGCTTCACCGTCTCCGCGTGGGTGTGCCTGAGCGGCCGGCCGTCCTCCTACGCCACCGCCGTCAGTCAGGACGCCGACGCCGTCAGCGGCTTCTACCTCCAGTACTCGGCCGCCGAGAACCGCTGGGCCTTTGCCCGGCCCGGCCTGCGCGCCCTGTCGTACACCGTCCCGAAGCCGGACGTCTGGACCCACCTGGTCGGTGTCTACGAGGGCCCACGCAACCAGCTTGTCCTGTACGTCGACGGCACCCAGGAGGCGGGCATCGACGACAGCAACCCGGTCGCCGCCAACGGCCCCCTGGTGATCGGCCGCGCCACAGCCGACGGCGGCCCCTCCGACTGGTTCCCCGGCTCGATCAAGCAGGTCCAGGTCTTCCGGCGGGCGTTGAGCGCGGCCCAGGTCAAGGCGCTGCTCTAGCGGGGCCCGTCCGGTCAGTCGGTGCGCGGATCCTCCGGCTTCAGGGACTTCAGGAACTCCGGGTTGTCGTCCGGCGCGACCCACCGCTCCCGCGGCTGCCGCGCCCGGCCCGCGACCAGCCAGGCCACCGGGCCGACCAGCACCTCGCCGAAGAGCAGGATGACCAGCACCCACGCCAGCTTCGGCAGGGCGCGGACCTCGTCCTCAGGGGTGTTCAGGCAGTCCACGAAGGCGTAGATCCACAGCGCGAGGACCAGCAGAAGAGGCAGATACCTGAGCATGGCGGCCAGAGTAGCGGGTGCGCGACGTCCGGTGACGGTCCTGTGGGCATGATGGGTCCCTCGATGCACAGGGGGGAGCAGCGGTGGTGCGTGGGTGGTCTCGCAGGGGGCGGGCGGCGGCCGGTGTGGCCGCGGCCGGGCTGGCGGCCGGCGCCGGACTGGTGGCGTACGAGCTGAGCTCGCCGGTGTTCGGCCTGGCGCAGGGGCCACTGGCGAAGGACCCGGCGTGCGCGCGGATCGCCGACCGCTACCCCGACCGCCTCGGCGGCGCCGGCCGCGACCCGGTCACCTTCGAGGGCCTCGCGGTCTGGGGCCACGGGGCGGTGGAGCTGCGCTGCGGCCTCACCCCGCCCGCCCCGACGACGGACGCGTGCGTCAGCGTGGACGGCGTGGACTGGGTGTGGCGGGAGCAGGCGGGGGACCGTACCGGCGACCGCAAGTACCTGGTCACCTACGGCCGCAGCCCGGCCGTGGAGGTCTCGATCGGCGGTTCGGTGACCCGCCCGGACGCGGTGCTGCTGGACCTCAGCCACCTGGTGGCGCCCATCAGGGCGGACGCCAAGTGCCTTGCGAGCGACGGCGATCAGTAGTCAGGCCTTCTCGGCGAGCAGCGGCCGGACGATCGTGCGCACGTCCGCCGCCGTGAGCGGGCTCAGGTACTTCGCGGCGATCTTCCCGCCCCGGTCGATGAAGAGGGTGTACGGCAGGGCCCGCGGCGCATAGCCCCGGGGCAGCCGGAGCAGCTTGCGGCTGCCGGGGTCGTGCAGACTCGGGTAGACCAGCCCGTGCGCACGCGCGAACGACTGCCCCTTGTCCCGCCGGGCGTCCGTGTCCACCCCGAACACCTGGACCCCCTTGGCCGCCAACTCCTGCTGAGCCTTGGACAGTTCGGGCGCCTCGGCCCGGCAGGGCCCGCACCAGGACGCCCACACGTTCAGGACGACGACCTTGCCCCGGTAGTCGGCGAGCCGTACCGCCCTGCCGTCCAGGCCGCTGCCCGACAGGTCGGGGGCCGCCCGGCGGTCGGCGGCCGCGACACGGGTCAGCGCGGAGACCGGCGAGCCGCCGGTGTCCTGGCGCGGCGCACAGGCGGCGAGCACGAGCAGCAGGGCGAGCAGCGGTAACCGGCGTATCCGGCTGCGGACGATCATGGCCGACGAGTATCGCAGGCGGTATCGCAGGGGGCGGTGACCGGGCCCCGGCCCCGGGTGGCCGATACTGGGACGCATGGCTTACGACGATCTTCGCTCCCTGCTCCGGGCACTGGAGCGCGAGGGAGACCTCAAGCGTGTCAAGGCCGAGGTCGACCCGTATCTGGAGGTCGGGGAGATCGTCGACCGGGTGCAGAAGGCGGGCGGACCCGCGCTGCTCTTCGAGAACGTGCGCGGCTCCAGCATGCCGCTGGCCATGAACGTCTTCGGCACCGACCGGCGCCTGCTCAAGGCCCTCGGCCTGAAGTCGTACGGCGAGATCTCCGAGAAGATCGGCGGCCTGCTGCGCCCCGAGCTCCCGCACGGCTTCGTCGGTGTGCGGGAGGCCTTCGGGAAGCTCGGCGCGATGGCCCACGTCCCGCCGAAGAAGGTGAAGTCCGACAACGCCCCGGTCCAGGAGGTCGTCCTGCACGGCGACGACGTCGACCTGAACCAGCTGCCGGCCCTGTTCACCTGGCCGCAGGACGGCGGCTCCTTCTTCAACCTGGGCCTGACCCACACCAGGGACCCCGAGTCCGGCATCCGCAACCTGGGCCTGTACCGGCTCCAGCGGCACGACCGGAACACCATCGGCATGCACTGGCAGATCCACAAGGACAGCCGCAACCACTACCAGGTGGCGGCGCGCAGGGGCGAGCGGCTGCCCGTCGCGATCGCCTTCGGCTGCCCGCCCGCCGTCACCTACGCCTCCACCGCCCCGCTCCCCGGCGACATCGACGAGTACCTGTTCGCCGGGTTCATCGCGGGCCGGCGGATCGAGATGGTCGACTGCAAGACGGTCCCGCTCCAGGTCCCGGCCAACGCCGAGGTCGTCCTGGAGGGCTGGCTGGAGCCCGGCGAGATGCTCCCCGAGGGCCCGTTCGGCGACCACACCGGCTTCTACACTCCGCAGGAGCCGTTCCCGGCGCTGACCATCGACTGCGTGACGATGCGCAAGCGGCCGCTCCTGCAGTCGATCGTGGTCGGCCGCCCCCCGACGGAGGACGGCCCCCTCGGCCGCGCCACCGAGCGCTTCTTCCTGCCCCTCCTGAAGATCATCGTCCCGGACATCGTGGACTACCACCTTCCCGAGGCCGGCGGTTTCCACAACTGTGCGATCGTCTCGATCGACAAGAAGTACCCGAAGCACGCGCAGAAGGTCATGCACGCGGTCTGGGGGGCGCACATGATGTCCCTCACCAAGCTCATCGTGGTCGTCGACTCCGACTGCGACGTCCACGACCTGCACGAGGTCGCCTGGCGGGCCCTCGGCAACACCGACTACGCCCGTGACCTCACGGTCGTGGAAGGCCCCGTCGACCATCTCGACCACGCCTCCTACCAGCAGTTCTGGGGCGGCAAGGCGGGTATCGACGCGACCAGGAAGTGGCCCGAGGAGGGCTACACCAGGGACGGGGGCTGGCCGGACATGGTCCTGTCGGACCCGGATACGGCGGCGACGGTCGACCGCCGCTGGAAGGAGTACGGACTGTGAGCTCCGCTTCCGCAGCGCTCCCGCAGCCGGGACGCACGAAAGCCTTCCTCCGTCTGGTGATGATCGAGCACTCGGTCTTCGCCCTGCCCTTCGCGTACATCGCCGCGCTG
The DNA here is from genome assembly GCF_055580905.1 of Streptomyces sp. NPDC031497. Lineage (NCBI taxonomy): Bacteria > Bacillati > Actinomycetota > Actinomycetes > Kitasatosporales > Streptomycetaceae > Streptomyces > Streptomyces sp. NPDC031497. Next base: position 24,608 of record NZ_JBVIKO010000025.1, on the reverse strand, counting down.
ACCGCGATGTTCGAGTGGGACAAGAACATCCACTGGGGGCGGCTGCTCCTGGTCACGATCTGCATGGTCGGACTGCGGACCTTCGCGATGGCCGTGAACCGGATCATCGACCGCGAGATCGACGCCCGGAACCCGCGTACGGCCCACCGTGAGCTGGTCACCGGCGCGATGAGCGTGAAGCACGCCTGGACCGGCGCGCTGATCGCGGTGGCGGTCTTCCTCGGCTCGGCGGCCCTGCTCAACCCGCTCTGCCTGGCCCTCGCGCCCGTCGCGGTGATCCCGATGGTGGTCTACCCCTACGGCAAGCGGTTCACGAACTTCCCGCAGGCCATCCTGGGCGTCGCCCAGGCCATGGGCCCGATCGGCGGCTGGCTGGCGATCACCGGCGAGTGGTCCTGGGACGCGGTGATCCTCGGCCTCGCGGTCGGCATCTGGATCGGCGGCTTCGACCTGATCTACGCCTGCCAGGACGTCACGACCGACCGCGAGATCGGCGTCCGGTCGGTCCCGGCCCGCTTCGGCATCCCGGCCGCGATCTGGGGCGCCCGCGCCTGTCACCTGATCACCACGGCACTGTTCGTCTGGTACGCCGTGGCGACCCACGCGGGCGGGTTCTTCTGGCTGGGCCTGGTGATCGTCGCCGCCGCCTTCGCCTACGAACACTCCATCGTCCGCCCCCACGACCTCTCCCGCCTCAACCGCGCCTTCTTCAGCGTCAACGGCTTCATCGGCATCGCCCTCTTCCTGTGCGCCCTGCTGGACCTGCTGGTCCGGGGCCTGACGGTCTGAGTACCGTCGACCACCGCGGCCCCGTCCTGAACTCGGCCGGGCGCGCCGGTACGCTCAAGGTGTGAACGCAGGAGAAACACAGCGGGTGCCTTGGATCGTGGGGGTGTCCGGGGCGTCCGGTACGCCGTACGCGGCCGCTGTGCTGCGTGCGCTGCTGGACGCGGGCGAGAGCGTCGACCTGGTGGTCAGCCGGGCCTCGCGGCTCACCCTGCTGGACGAGACGGGGATCTCCTTCCGGGACGCGCACTGGCAGGACGACCTGGGGGAGTGGCTGGCCCGGGGGGCCGACGGCAAGCCGGGGACCTTCCAGACGGACCTGGCGCGGGTGCGGTACTGGAACGCCGGGGACCTGGCCGCCGGGCCGTCCTCGGGGTCGTACCGGACCAAGGGCATGCTGATCGTGCCGGCGTCCACCGCCGCCGTCGCCGGGGTCGCGCTCGGGCTCTCCAAGGACCTGCTCCAGCGGGCGGCCAGTGTCAACCTGAAGGAGCGTCGGCCGCTCGTCGTCGCCGTCCGCGAGACCCCGCTGAACGGCCAGACCCTGCGGCACCTCGTCACCCTCGACGATCTCGGGGCGGTCGTCGTCCCCACCTCCCCGGCGTTCTACGCGGGCGCTACGCACATCCAGGACCTGGTGGACTTCGTCGCCGGGCGGGTGCTGGACGCGGCCGGTGTGGGGCACCGGCTGTACCGCCGCTGGGAGGGCGACCTCGGGGGCGGCGGCAAGTAGCAGAACCCGGCACCACCACGCACCACCTGGCACCACCTGGCACCACCTCTGCAGTACCTCTCATCTACTTCGGGCACTTTCAGCGGAAGGCTTCGATCGCATGGACGCCGTGGACAGGCAGCTCATCCAGGCCCTGAGGGAGAACGGCCGGGCCTCGTACGCGGAGCTGGGGCGCCTCGTCGGACTGTCGGGACCCAGCGTCACCGACCGCATCAACCGGCTGGAGGCGGCCGGTGTCATCACCGGCTACCGCGCCACCGTCAACGCGGCCTCGCTCGGCCTCGGCGTCATCGCCCTGATCGGCATCTCCCTCTCCGACGCGGCCGACCACGAGGACGTGGCGCAGCGGCTGCGGGACCTGCCGGAGATCGAGGACTGCTGGTTCATCGCCGGCGACGACTCCTTCATGCTCAAGGTGCGGTCGACGAACGTGGACGGGCTGGAGAAGACCATCCGGCGGCTGTCCGGGACCAAGGGCGTCTCCCGGACCCGTACCACCATCGTGTTGTCCACGAAGTGGGAGAACCGGGTCGGGGAACTGCCCGAAGAGGTCTAGCCGTACGGTGGTGTGGTCGTGGTCGTGACGAAAGGTGTGGGCATGGATGTCGGGCTCAAGCGTGAGCTGGAGGAGAAGGTCAGGGCCGGTGAGCGGCTGACCCGCGAGGACGGCATCGCGCTGTACGAGTCGGACGACCTGGCCTGGCTGGGCGGCCTCGCCCACGAGGTGCGGACGCGGAAGAACGGTGACGTCGTCCACTTCAACGTCAACCGCCACCTCAACATGACCAACGTGTGCACCGCGTCCTGCGCGTACTGCTCGTTCCAGCGCAAGCCGGGCGAGAAGGACGCGTACACGATGCGCATCGAGGAGGCGGTGAAGCTCGCCAAGGCGATGGAGGGCGAGAACCTCACCGAGCTGCACATCGTCAACGGCCTGCACCCGAACCTGCCGTGGCGCTACTACCCGCGGTCGCTGCGCGAACTGAAGGCGGCCCTCCCGGACGTCTCCCTCAAGGCCTTCACGGCGACGGAGATCCACCACTTCGAGACGATCTCCGGTCTGTCCGCCTCCGAAATCCTCGACGAGCTGATCGACGCGGGCCTGGAGTCCCTCACCGGCGGCGGCGCGGAGATCTTCGACTGGGAGGTCCGGCAGCACATCGTGGACCACCGCACCCACTGGGAGGACTGGTCCCGGATCCACCGGCTGGCGCACGAGAAGGGGCTCAAGACGCCCTGCACGATGCTCTACGGCCACATCGAGGAGCCCCGCCACCGCGTCGACCACGTGCTCCGCCTCCGCGAACTCCAGGACGAGACGAACGGCTTCCAGGTCTTCATCCCGCTCCGCTACCAGCACGACTTCGTGGACATGAAGGACGGCAAGGTCCGCAACCGGCTCCAGGCGCGCACCCAGATGGCGACCGGCGCGGAGGCCCTCAAGACCTTCGCGGTCTCGCGTCTCCTCTTCGACAACGTGCCGCACGTCAAGGTCTTCTGGGTCATGCACGGCGTCCAGACGGCGCAGCTGGCGCTCCAGCACGGCGCCGACGACATGGACGGGTCGGTCGTCGAGTACAAGATCACCCACGACGCGGACAACTACGGCACGCCGAACAAGCTGACCCGCGAGGACCTGCTGGACCTGATCCGCGACGCCGGTTTCCGGCCGGTGGAGCGGAACACGCGATACGAGATCATCCGCGAGTACGACGGCCCGGACCCGGCGCGCCGGGAGTCCCCCCAGCCGATGCGGGTCTGAGGGAGCCGCGGGGTGCGTTCTCGGGTGCGGGTGCGTCGTGGCTTGTCGCGCAGTTCCCCGCGCCCCTGAAGGGGCGCACTGCAGCCGGCCTTCTTTCAGGGGCGCGGGGAACTGCGCGATCAGCCCCCACGCACCCGCAGTCGACAACGCGCCCCGGTCCGCATGGTGAATAGTCGTCGCACCCGCCTCCATGTAATGGATAGCATCCAGACGTGTCCCTTACCTTTACCCTGGACCCGGCTGTCACCCCCGCCCTCCGCGACGGCATCCTCGACCTCTGGACCGAGGTGTCCAACGCCGGTGGAGCCGTCGGCTTCGTCGCGCCGGTCACCCCGGACGACATCCGCCCGGAGCTGGTCAAGCACTTCGTCGCCATGGCCGAGGGCCGCCACCGGCTCCTCGTCGGCCACGACGACACCGGTACCGTCGCCGCCACCGCCTTCTTCTCCTTCAACACGCACCGGCTCATGAAGCACTGGGTGTGGCTGTACACGGTGATGGTGCATCCCAAGCACCAGGGGCAGGGCTACGGCCGCGACCTGCTCGCGGCCGCCGCCGACGCGGCCCGCGGCTTCGACGGCATAGCCGCGATACGCCTCGGCTGCCGCGGCGGCCACGGCCTGGAGAAGTTCTACGGCTCCTGCGGCTACCAGGAGGTCGGCCGCGTCCCCGCCGCGATCCGCGTCGCACCCGGCGACGACCGCGACGACATCACCATGCTGCTGCCGCTCGTCTGACCCCGCCGCAAGATCGGTCTCACGCCGTGCTTCACTGGACGGTGCCCCTTTTCGTCATCGGAAGACTGGATTGAGATGCTCCGCTACACGCTGATGCGCCTCGGTATCTTCGCGGGCTGCCTCCTCGTCGTCTGGGGCCTGGTCTACGCCGGCGCGTTCCCGCGCGGCTTCGGCGACTCCAACCTCCTGTGGGTCCTGCTGCTCTCCCTCGTCCTGTCGGCACCGATCAGCTTCATCGTGCTGCGCAAGGAGCGGGACCGCGCCTCGGTCCAGGTCGCGCAGCGGGTCGACCGGATGAAGGCCAACATCGAGGCCAACCGCAGCCAGGAGGACGACGCCGTCGACGAGGCGGCGCAGGCGCAGGCCGCCCAGCCGCAGGCGTCGGCCCAGGGGCAGGCCCAGACCTCTTCCTGAGCTTCCCGGGCTTCCCGGACGACGCCCTCACCGCCGGCCCCCCTTAGGCTTTGCCCCATGGGTGCCGTGAAGACCAAGCGCATGCCGCGGGCGGTCCGGGAGCAGCAGATGCTGGACGCCGCCGTGCGGACCTTCGGGCAGCGCGGCTACATGGCCGCGTCGATGGACGAGATCGCCGAACTCGCCGGTGTCTCCAAGCCGTTGGTGTATCTGTACCTCAACTCCAAGGACGACCTGTTCACGGCGTGCATCCGCCGTGAGGCGACGGCGCTGACCGAGGCGATCCGGACCGGCGTACGCCGGGACCTGCCCGCCGACCGCCAACTCTGGGACGGACTACAGGCGTTCTTCGCGCACACCGCCGAACACCCCGACGCCTGGTCGGTGTTGCATCTGCAGGCGCGAACACACGGTGAGCGGTTCGCCTCCGAGGTCGCCGCGATGCGCACGGAGATCGTGGAGTTCGTGACCCAGCTCATCGTGGTCGCCGCCCGCGAGGCGCGCCGCGATCCCGACCTGCCCGAGCGTGAGGTGGCGGGGCTCGCCGAGGCCCTGGTCGGCGCCGCCGAGTCCCTCGCGGCCTGGGCGAACGTCACTCCGGGTGTCACCGCGCGAGAGGCGGCGACGACCCTGATGAACTTCGCGTGGGCGGGCCTGGGCAACCTGATGGACGGGCACCCCTGGGCGCCGCCGACGCCGACGCCGACGCCACCGGACCCGGCCGGGCCGGCGGACGCCGGTACTCACACGGCGCCCCAGCGGCGCAGGGCGGGCGCCAGCCGCTGATAGCCCACGCGGTACAGCCGCTTGGCGCCCCGCCGGGCCACCTTCCGCACCATCCGCCGCACGCGTCCCCGGCCGCCGGCGCCCAGCGGCACGGGCAGCGGGCGCCCCTGCTCGTCGAACCCGTTGTGCCGGAGGATCGAGCCGAGGTAGATGCCGGCGGTCCCCGGGGTGTAGTACGGGCGCAGCGGCCTCAGCGGACCGGCGGCCCGGAGCGCGGCGACGCGGGCACGGGCCGCCGCGTACGGGTCGCTCTTGCCGATGCCGTGTGCCGCCGCCCACTCCGGGGCGGGCTGCGGAAGCGCCCCCGCGTCGATGTCGTCCCAGGAGGCCAGGCAGCCGGAGTGCACGAAGTAGTGGTTGCCGTGGGCCTCGCGGACGCCGAAGTCGGTGAGGATCACGGTGGGGATCCGCCGGTGCATCGACTCCATGGCGGCCGTCGAACTCACCGTCACCAGCAGGTCGGTGCGGTCCAGCACCTCGCCCATGTTGCCGTAGACCAGCTGGAGGTTCTCGGGGGCGGGTTCGGCGAGGGAGTCCACGAGCAACTGGTACGGGGCGGACTCGACATGGGTGGTCTGCTCGCCGGGCAGACTGCGCAGCTTGATCAGCACCAGCCGCTCGGGATACCGCCGCGCGTGCGCGGCGGCGCGTTCGAGGAGCGTGAGCCGTGCGTCGCGGTCCTTGGGCACGGAGGGCTGGACCGCGAAGGTGACGGTGAACGGCCGGTCGGGGGACGGCCGGTAGGGATCCCCGCCGAGGAAGGGCAGCGCGCACTCGACCACCGAGTCCGGGTCGACGCCGACGCTCTCGAAGACGGACCGGAAGTGCCGGGCGTCATGGCCGGAGTTGGCGAGCACGATGTCCGTGCCGGCGCGGGTCATGAGGCCGTCGACCATCTTCTCGTAGACCACGCCGACGTACCCGCTGACCGTGACCGGCCGGTGTTCCCGGCCCGCCCAGGCGAGCCCCAGGCTGTGGGCGAGCGCCAGGACGGTGCCGCCGGCGACCGCCAGCACGACGATGTCGGCGTTCGCCAGCTCCTCGTCGTCGACCAGTCGGGCCGCGGGCACCTCGCGCCGGGTGTCGGGCACGATGCCGATCTCGGCGAGCTGCCGTTCGGTCGGGGTGGACCGGCTCCGCAGGAAGTACGCGTCGAGCTCGTGGCCGGGGGCGATCTGACGGGCCACCGACGCACCCCATTTCCAACGGGTGTCCGAGTCCGCGAGTACGGCGACGCGTCTGGAAGGCATGCTCAGTGCCCTTCGTGCAAGGGATCAGGGAAGTGAGCAGAGGCTAGGAATGCTCCCTTTGTGAAATATGAGGAAAGCCTTCCAGAAGCCTTGGGCAGGGTGAGGATCTCCTGTGGGAAAGGTGGTGCCCGCCCCTTCCAGCTGCGGGTTTGCGACCCGCCTACAGCCGTCCCACAGAAAGGCGAAACACATTCTTCGCACAGCCCGGGGGAGTGGTCAGCCGGCGCACGGCCGGACACCGCCCACCACGTGCACCCGTCCCGCCGCGCCGCGCAACTCGAACCGTCCCCCCTCCGCCGCGTAGGCGACCGTCCCCGGCAGCAGCACCGGCGCCCGGAACTCCGCCTCCACCCGGACGCGTTCGGGCACCCCGTGGGCGGCGAGACAGCGGGCCACGGTCCACATGCCGTGCGCGACGGCCCGGGGGAAGCCGAAGAGCCTCGCGGTGAGCGGGTGGAGGTGGATGGGGTTGCGATCCCCGGAAGCGGCGCCGTACCGCCGGCCGACATCCCCGGCGATCCGCCACTCCTCGACCACCGGCAACGGCTCCGGGCGCTCCGGGCGGTCCTGGCCCTCCCGGGGTGTGCCGCCGTGGACCGTCGGGGTCCGGTGGCGCGCCAGGTACCTGCTCCGCGACGCCCATACGACGTCCTCGCCTGCGCGCGCCTCGGTGACGACGGTGGCCTCGGTGCCGCGCCGATGGGGGCTCAGCTTCTCGATGTGGACCGAGAGTTCGTACGTCCCCGCACCGGGCAGCTCGGTATACCGCTCGATCTCGACCGAGGTGTGCACCAGGCCCAGCAGCGGCAGCGGAAAGTCCCGCGCGCTCATGAGCCGCATGGCCAGCGGGAACCCGAGGACATGCGGGTAGGTGACGGGCAGCCCGTCGTCGCCGGTGGCGAAACCGCAGACACGTTCGTAGGCGGCGAGTCTGCCGACGTCGGCGCGGACGGCGGGGAGCACGAGGCGGGTGCGGGGGAAGGGGGCGTCGGCGGCCGGCCTCTTGAAGGGCGACCGCAGCGCGCCACGCGCGAGCAGGGGACCGAGGGCGGGCGGGCCGCCGAGGACGATCACCGCGCCCGTCCTTCCCGTGGCCGTCGGCGCGGACAACGACAGCGGTCCGTCATGTCCGTCCCCCCGGATCGCCCAACTGCTGACTCTGAAGTAAGGTTACCCAAGGTAAGTCTATGTCACAGCTGTCAAGCTCCGGAAGTGGGGCCTAATGTGAGAGGTCCTCACGTAACCTCCGGGATTGCACAGGCCCGGCCCCGTACCATCCCCGAAACCCCACAACCCCGCCACAGCGGCCCCGTACGATCTCCAGACCTAACTGCCGGTAACCCCTTTCTGAGGCCCGGCCCCGGTGAACGCCTCGGTGCGCGAGGCGCGTACGACATGCAGCAAGCAGTTCACCCGCTGCACGCCCGAGGAGCCGCCCCGTGTCCACTTCCTCTTTCCAGAACGCCGTCCCCGTCTCCCCGGGTACCGCGATCCAGGCCACGGACTACGACGGGAAGCCGATCCTGATCGAACCCCTCGTCCAGCGGCTGGACGGGGTGGTGCGGGAGGCCTCCGTACCGCCGTTCGCGCCGCCGGTGCGGCACGGCTCGCTCGCCGACCTGCCGTTCGAGAACGCGGAGGCCGAGCCCGGCGCGATCGTGCTCAGCCGCAAGCCGGCGACGGGCGAGGGCCGGTGGGAACAGGTGACGGCCGCCCAGTTCGCCGCGCAGGTGATGGCGGTGGCCCAAGGGCTGATCGCGGAAGGGCTGATGCCGGGCGACCGGATCGCCGTCATGGCCCGGACCACGTACGAGTGGACGCTCCTCGACTTCGGCGCCTGGGCGGCCGGCCTGGTGACCGTCCCGGTCTACCCGACCTCCTCGGTCTTCCAGACCCGCTGGATCCTGCACGACTCCGGCGCCGTCGCCCTGGTCACCGAGACCTCCGCACAGGCCGCCGCGCTCGGCCCCGAACTGGACCGGCTGCCCGACCTGCGCCACCTGTGGGTGATGGAGAAGGGGCACGTGGACCGGCTCGCGGAGGCGGGCGGCCACATCCAGGACGCCGAAGTGGCCGTACGGCGGGGCATGCTGGGCCCCGACACGATCGCCACCCTCATCTACACCTCGGGCACCACGGGCCGCCCCAAGGGCTGCGCCCTCTCGCACGGCAACTTCTTCGCCGAGGTCGACAACGCGATCGAACTCCTCTACCCGATCTTCAAGGCCCGCAACGACGACGAGGTCTCCATCCTCCTCTTCCTGCCCATGTCCCATGTGTTCGGGCGCATGGTGGCGATCGCCTGCATACGCGCCGGGGTCCGCCTCGGCCACGCCCCCAGCCTCAAGGCCGAGGACCTGCTCCCGGACCTGGCCGCCTTCAGACCGACCTGCCTGCTCACCATCCCGTACATGCTGGAGAAGGTCTTCAACACCGCCCGGGCGAAGGCCGAGGCGGGCGGCCGGGTCGCGGTCTTCGACCGGGCCACCGGGGTCGCCCAGCGGTACGGCGAAGCCCTGGAGGCCAGCCAGACCGGCACCGGCAGCGGCCCCGGCCGCGCCCTGAAGACCGCCCGCGCCTTCTACGACCCGCTGGTCTACCGCCGTATCCGCACCGCCATGGGCGGCCGGGTCCGCCACATCATCTGCGGCGGCTCCCCGCTGGGCCGCCGGCTCGCCGCGTTCTACGCCGGCGCCGGCATCGAGATCTACGAGGGCTACGGCCTGACCGAGACCACCGCCGCCACCACCTGCACCCCGCCGCTCAAGCCCCGGCTGGGCACGGTCGGCTGGCCGATGCCCGGCACCAAGGTCCGGATCGCCTCCGACGGCGAGATCCTGGTCGCCGGCGACCACGTCCTGCGCGGCTACTGGGACCCGCAGGCCGGCGGGGTCGTCCCGGCGGCCCGGGACGGCTGGCTGGCCACCGGCGACATCGGCGAACTCGACGACGAGGGCTACCTCACCATCACCGGCCGCAAGAAGGAGATGCTGATCACGGCCGGCGGCAAGTCGGTGGCCCCCGCCCCGCTGGAGAACTGGCTCCGCTCCCACCCCCTGATCTCCCAGGTGATGCTGGTCGGCGACGGACTGCCGTACGTCAGCGCGCTGATCACCCTCGACCGGGACGGCCTCACCCACTGGCGCCAGATGAACGGCAAACACCCGGTGCCGCCGGAACTCCTCCTGGACGACCTGGAGTTGCAGGCGATCCTGCAACGGGCCGTCGACGAGGCCAACAAGCTGGTCTCCCGCCCCGAGTCCATCCGCCGCTTCACGATGCTCCCCGTCGACTTCACCGAGGAGGCCGGGCATCTGACCCCCTCGATGAAGCTCCGCCGCGAGGCGGTCATGAAGGACTTCGCGACGGAGATCGAGAGCCTCTACACGAAGGACACGAAGGAGAGGTAGCCGGCGGCGCGCTCAGGGTCTCCTCGGGCACGCCTCGCCCGTCTTCACGACGCGCACGGTGACCGGTGTGGTGAGGCTGTGGCGGGCCGGCGGGGGCTGCTGTGAACAGACCCGCCAGTTCGAGCCCAGCATGGGGATGCGGTGCCGGTCGAGGGCATCCGTACCGGCGAGCTGGCGGAACCCCGCTCCCCGGGCGGCCAGTTGGGCCTGGCGCAGGGTCAGGCCACGTAGGTCCGGAAGCTCGGCCGTCTGCTGCCGCGCGTGCTGGGAGAGGGCCAGCAGAGCGAGGACGGCCGCAAGGGCCAGCAGGGCGGGACCTTTGCGCATGGACGGCTCTCCCGGGACGGAAATGATTCGGGTGTTCGTGACCGTGGTGCGGCGAGGCGCCCGCACCCGGGGTGCGGGCGCCTCGGCCGGTCTCAGTTGACGCTGGTGAACCCGGCTTCCCTCGCTGCCGGTTCACGGTTCGCGGGGGCGGCGCCGGTCAGGCGCTCGCCCTCGATGTCGACGTGCGGCAGGCGGCGGTCGATCCAGCCCGGCAGGGACCAGGCGCGGTCGCCGAGGAGGGCGAGGACCGCCGGGACGATCGTCATGCGGACCACGAACGCGTCGAAGACGACCGCCGCGGCCAGGCCCAGGCCCAGCGACTTGATCAGTGCCTCGTCGCCGCCGATGAAGCCGCCGAAGACGAACGTCATGATCAGCGCGGCCGCGGTGACGACCTTGGCGCTGTGCCGGAAGCCCTCGACGATCGCCTCACGCGGACCGGCCCCGTGGACGTGGGCCTCGCGGATCCGGGTGACCAGGAAGACCTGGTAGTCCATGGCGAGACCGAAGACGATGCCGACCGTGAGGATGGGGACGAGGCTCATGATCGGGCCGGTGGTCTGCAGCCCGAACAGGTCCTTGAACCAGCCCCACTGGAAGACCGCGACCATCGCGCCGAAGGCGGCGAGGACGGACAGCAGGAAGCCGAGGGCCGCCTTGAGCGGTACCAGGAGGGAGCGGAAGACGAGGATGAGGACCAGGAAGGCCAGGCCGACGACGAGCAGCATGTAGGGGACGATCGCGTTGGCGAACTTCGCGGCGATGTCGATGTTCAGCGCGGTCGTGCCGGTCACCAGGGCTTCGGCACCGGTGGCGGCACGGGTGTCCGCGGCCTGGTCGCGGAGGGCGTGGACGAGGTCCTTGGTCGCCTCGCTGGAGGGGGAGCTCTTCGGGACCACGGTGATGATCGCCGTGTCGCCGGCCGGGTTGTAGACGGCCGGGGCGACCGAGATCACGTCCTTCGCCCCGCCCATGGTGCCGGTGAGTTCACCGACGGCCTTCTTCGCCGTCGCCGGGTCGGAGTCGCTGACGACGACCGTGAGCGGGCCGTTGAAGCCGGGGCCGAACGACTCGGCGAGCATGTCGTAGGCCTTGCGCTCGGTGGTGGCGGGGGGCTTGGAACCGTCGTCGGGCAGCCCCAGCTGGAGCTTGGTGGCGGGCAGGGCGATCAGGATCAGGCCGGCGACCGCGACGAGCAGCACCTTCCAGGGGCGACGCAGGACGAAGACCGCCCAGCGTTCGCCGAGGGGCGTCTTGGTGACCGTCCGCGGCTTGCGGGCGGCACGGCCGAGGACGCGTTCGGGGGCGAGCGCGAGCAGCGCCGGCACCAGGGTGACGGCGACCAGGACGGCGATGACGACCGCACCGGCGGCGGCCAGGCCCATGGCCGTGAGGACCGGGAGATTCACCACGGCCAGCCCGACCAGGGCGATGACGACGGTCAGCCCGGCGAAGACCACGGCGGAGCCGGCCGTGCCGTTCGCACGGGCGGCCGCCTCCCGGGCGTCGTGTCCGGCGGCCCGTTCGGAGCGGTAGCGGGAGACGATGAACAGCGCGTAGTCGATGCCCACCGCGATGCCGAGCATGGTCGCCAGCGCCGAGGTGCTGCTGTTGAGGTCGAGGGCGCTGGTCAGCGCGGTCAGGGCGCTCATCGTGATACCGACGCCGATCAGGGCCGTCAGCAGCGGCATGCCGGCCGCGGCCAGTGAGCCGAAGGTCATGACCAGGATCACCGCGGCCAGCACGAAGCCGATCGCCTCGGAGGAACTGCCGGACTCGGCGGCCGCCAGCGCGTCGCCGGACGCCTCGACGGTCAGCCCCTTGGCACGGGCCGCGTCGAGGGCGTCGTCGAGGTGCCGGTGGTCCGCGTCGGTGAGGGCGGTGGACTTGGCCTTGTAGGTGACCTGGGCGTAGCCGGTGGTGCGGTCGGCGCTGACGGTCTTGGCGGTGAAGGGGTCGGTGACCGAGGCGACGCGCGGGGAGGAGTCCCGCAGGTCCTTCAGCAGCGCGCGGACCTCGGCCTTGGGACCGCTGCCGGTCAGCTTCTCCCCGCCGGGCGCCCGCAGCACGACCCGGGCGCTCGCGCCCGAGGCGTTGGCGGCGGGGAACTTCTTGCCGAGCAGGTCGTACGCCTTCTGTGCCTCGATGCCGGGCAGGGTGATGTTCGAGTTGCCGCTGCCGGTGCTGTTGGCCGCCGCGGCACCCGCGACGCCCAGCACGACCGCCCAGAGCAGCAGAACCAGCCAGCGGCGGGTGAAGGCACCCCGGCCTATCCGGTGCAGGAATGTAGCCATGAGGAAGACAGACTCCGAATGTCAGGACGTGAAAGGGAGGGGCATGAAGGGGTGGGGAGGACACCGGTGCCGGGGACCGCCTGTGCCTGGTCTCCATGCTGCGCGGCCCCGCCCCGCCGCCGTGTCGGCCGTTCGTCCGGGGTGTGTCCCGCCGTGTCGGTCATCCGGCCGACACCACTTGATCCGGCCCGTTTCCTACGCTGGAAGCGTGGACTGGAAGCTTCCGTTCTCGCCGCTGGTACGACGGCTCCTCACCGGTGCCGCCCTGCTGGCCCTCGCCCTGACCTGGGTGGTCGACCTCGTCGCGCTGTTCCAGCCGGCCGGGGCGAGCGCGCCCGTCCGCTGGCTGCCAGTGTTCGTCACCGGCCCGCTGGCCGTGCTGGCGCTGCCCGACACCCGCCGGTCGCCCTCGCTCACGTTCCGCGCGGTGGGCGTCGCCGCCATGTCCGCCGTGCTGACCTGCGTCTGCCTGTCCGTGTCGGGGAGAGTGGCGAACTGGGGTCTCCTGGAGACCCTCGCGCTGCTGTTCCTGATCGTCCGGGTGCTCGCCGAGACGGAGTCCGACCGCACCACGGCCTGGACCGTCGCCGCCCTGGTCGCCGCCGTGCTGATGCTGCCGCTGCGCGGCCGTACGGTGGCCACTTTGGTGGCCGGGCAGTACGTGCTGACGGTCGCGCTCTCCCTGGCGGTCCTCATCGGCTGCTTCCTGCGTGCCATGGAGGCCCGCAGACAGCGTGCCGTCCAGGACGTGCGGTACGCCGAGCGGCTCGCCCTCGCCCGTGACCTGCACGACCTCATCGCCCATCACATGACGGGGATCATCGTGCAGGCCAACGCGGCCCGCACCGTGCACGCGACGTCGCCCGAGAAGGTCGATCCGGCCCTGGAGGCGATCGCCCGGTCCGGTACGGAGACCCTGGAGTCGATGCGGCGCCTGGTCCGCGTCCTGCGCGAGGACAACCACCAGGCCCTGCGCCCCGCCGACCTGCTCTCCGGCCTCGGGGACCTCGTCACCGACTTCTCCGGGCGCCGCTCCGACGCCCCCGCCGCCCGGTTCGAAGCCGGCGCGGCGGCCCGGACCAGCAGGTTCAGCCCCGAGGTCGAGACCTCTGTGTACCGGGTGGTCCAGGAGGCCCTCACCAACGTGCACCGACACGCCCCGGGCGAGCGGGTCGTCGTACGGCTGGACGCCGACCCGGACTGGCTCCATGTCACGGTCACCAACAGCCTGGCCCACCGCCGTACCGGCAGTCCGGCGGGCGGGCAGAGCGGGCTCGGGCTGATCGGGCTGCGGGAGCGCATCGAGGCGCTCGACGGGGAGTTCTGGGCCGGGGCCGTCGACCCCGCCCAGTGGGAGGTCCGCGCCAGCGTGCCCCGCTCCCCGGCGGACCCGCAGCTCGGCCTGCCGGGATGAGCCCGCTCAGTGGTGCCGCGAGGTGACCACGCCGTGCTCCCAGGCCCAGGCAGCGACCTCCACCCGGTTACGGGCGCCGGTCTTGGACTGGATCCGGGCCAGATAGGTCTTCACCGACGACAGCGACAGGAACAGCGCGTCGCCGATCTCCTGGTTGGTACGGCCCACCGCCACCAGCCGCATGATCTCCGTCTCCCGGGTACTCAGCCCGGCCGTGTCCGGGCCGGGGTCCTGGCCGGGACCCGCGCGCAGCTCCCGCAGCAGCCGGACGGTGACGGCCGGCGCGACCAGGGCGTCCCCGCGCGCCGCCGCCCGCACCGCCTCCACCAGCAGCGCGGGCGAGGCGTCCTTCAGCAGGAACCCGCAGGCGCCGAACCGCAGCGCGTCCCGTACGTAGTCGTCCTGGTCGAAGGTGGTGATGACGACGACGTTCGGACCGTGACCGCCGTTCCGTTCGGCGGTCAGCGTCCGGGTGACCTCCAGACCGTCCAGCCGGGGCATCCGCACGTCGACCAGGACGACGTCGGGCTTCAGCCGCCGGGCCAGCTCCACGCACTCGGCGCCGTCGCGGGCCACGCCCACGACCCGGATGCCCGGCTGGGCGTCGAGGATCATCTCGAAACCGGCCCGCACCAGCTCCTGGTCGTCGGCGATCACCACGTCGATCGGTTCGTCGGCCATGCGCGGTCCTACCCCGCCCGCCCCGCAAGCACCGGGATCGGTGCCGCGGTGCCCTCGTGCAGCATCGTGATGATCCGGTCCGCGTAGTCGGCGGGCGCCGTCCCGTCGAGGGTGTCGCGCGCGTGGTCGTGCGCCATGCCGACGATCGTGAGCGTGAGATGGGCGGCGGCCGCGTTCCACAGTGGGTCCCGGCCGCTGCGCTCGGCGATCGCTTCCTCCAGCAGCAGCCGCTCCCGGTACACCAGGTCCCACAGCCGCGCCCGCGGCCCGGGCGCGCGGTCGAGCTGCGCCCGCAGCCGGCGGATCCGGGCCTGTTCGTCAGGATCCAGGTCGAGGGCGGCGCGCACGACCCGTCCCAGCGAGACGGCGACGGCCTCGCCCTCCGGCCGGGCCCGGAGGAGCCCGGCGAGCACGCCGACGGTGCGTTCGACCGGGTCGAGCAGGATCGCGTCCTTGTTGGCGAAGTACCGGTAGACCGTGGAGACCGCCACCTCGGCCCGCTCGGCGACCTGCTCCAGAGTGGCCGCCTCGTACCCGTCCCGCTCGGCGAGCGCGATCATGGCGTCGTAGATCGCCGCCCGGACCCGCTGCGCCTTCTTCTCCCTCAGACCCACGCGGCAACCGTAACAGAATGGGAAGTCTTCTCATTTTTCACCGGTCTGCGCGAACAGGAAGGCCTGCGGGGTCGTTTCGCCGAGGGCGGTGTCGGCCTCCCGTACCGTGCTGGAGTGGAGCGTGAAGCCCGCCTCCGTCAGCAGGCGTGCCATCTCCTCCGGCCGTCGCCGCTCGAAGTCCAGCGCCACCGGATGCCCCCACGGATCCTCATGCCGCCGTGCCACGTCCCCCGCCTGGAAGGCGAGCAGCAGCCGGCCCCCCGGCCGCAGCACCCGCCGGAACTCCCCGAACAGCGCCGGCAGCCGGTCGGCGGGCGTGTGGATGGACGAGTACCAGCACAACACCCCGTCCAGCGCCCCGTCCGCCACCGCCAACTCCAGCATCGACCCCGGTACGAAGCGGAGGCCGGGGTTCTCCCGGCGGGCGATGGCCAGCATCGACTCCGACAGGTCGAGCCCGAAGACCGACAGCCCGAGGCCGGCCAGCCGGGCGGTGACCCGGCCCGGCCCACAGCCCAGGTCGGCCACCTCCCCGCCCTCGCCGACCAGCTCGGCGAACGCGGCCAACAGGGCCCGCTCCAGCGGCCGGTCGGCGAGGTCCGCGCGGAAGTGGTCGGCGTAGTCCTCGGCGACCGTGTCGTAGAAGGTACGGGTGGCGGCGAGGAAGTCGGAGGTCATGCCCGCGGACACTAACGGCCACCACTGACAACGACCCGACTCACCCGCGGCGCGAGTCCACCGCTTCGGCCCGGCGGAGCCGTCATTGAACCCCGGGGGATTTCCGACGTCCTGCGGGGATGTTCCGCATTCCTGCGAGGTGGCGGCGCCCGGCCCCGCATTCGTACGCGTGATGCGACGCATTCGGGGGGCGGCGGGAAAAGGCAGGAGCCCCGTCGCCGGAAGGCGCGGGGCTCCTTGGGTACTGCACTCAGTCTGGAATCAGACTCTGGGGTGTCTGGATCAGTGAGATCAGACGGGGGTGACGTTCTCCGCCTGCGGGCCCTTCGGACCCTGCGTGACGTCGAAGCTCACCTGCTGGTTCTCCTCGAGCGAGCGGAAGCCGCTCGCGTTGATCGCGGAGTAGTGAACGAAGACGTCCGGGCCGCCGCCCTCCTGGGCAATGAAGCCAAAGCCCTTTTCGGCGTTGAACCACTTTACGGTTCCGGTAGCCATAAGCCCTCCTTGGGCTCAAAAGGGTCGCCCTGCTCCAGAACCTGCAAGTGTGAAAACAAACTAAGTGCCGCACAACTGCATACGTCTGAAAACGACGAGAGCCTGCGGTTACATGCTCCGCAGGCTCTGTACTGCAAGGGAAACCAAACTGCAACTTGCGGCGAGCCTAGCATGTGGGCAGCCGAAAGCAACAGAGGCCAAGATCACGTCACCCGGACGTTTGAACGGCCTCGCAAGTGGGTTGACGCCCGGGGTGGCTTCGGTGCCGACGGCGGGGGCGGTCTCAGCACCGTACCTCATGGGGTCTAGTCTCGCGATGTGGACAATTCTCGCACCCGGCCGCGCGTCGGCCACATCCAGTTCCTGAACTGCCTGCCCCTCTACTGGGGGCTCGCGAGAACCGGCACCCTTCTCGACTTCGAGCTGACCAAGGACACCCCTGAGAAGCTCAGCGAGCAGTTGGTGCGCGGCGACCTCGACATCGGGCCCATCACCCTCGTCGAGTTCCTGCGCAACGCCGGCGACCTGGTCGCCTTCCCGGACATCGCCGTCGGCTGCGACGGTCCGGTGATGTCCTGCGTGATCGTCTCGCAGGTCCCGCTGGACCAGCTGGACGGCCGCCGGGTCGCCCTCGGCTCGACCTCGCGCACCTCGGTCCGCCTGGCCCAGCTGCTGCTCGCCGACCGCTACGGCGTCCAGCCCGACTACTACACCTGCCCGCCCGATCTCAGCCTGATGATGCAGGAGTCGGAGGCGGCGGTGCTCATCGGCGACGCCGCCCTGCGCGCCAACCTGCTGGACGCCCCGCGCTTCGGCCTCCAGGTCCACGACCTCGGCACGCTGTGGAAGGAGTGGACGGGCCTGCCGTTCGTCTTCGCGGTGTGGGCGGCGCGCCGGGACTACCTGGAGCGCGAGCCGCACCTCACCCGCGAGGTGCACGGCGCCTTCCTCGACTCCCGCAACCTCTCCCTGGAGGAGGTCGCCAAGGTCGCCGAACAGGCCGCCCGCTGGGAGGCCTTCGACGAGGCGACCCTGGCCCAGTACTTCACCACCCTCGATTTCAGCTTCGGCGCACCGCAGCTGGCGGCGGTGGCGGAGTTCGCCCGCCGGGTGGGGCCGACGACCGGTTTCGCGGCGGATGTGAAGGTCGATCTTCTGGAGGCCTGACAGGCAATAGGCTGCTGCCCGGACTTACTGGGGGGTGGGGCATGCAGCCGCTGGCGGGTGACGAACCTACGACCGTCGGGCCGTACCGGCTGCTCGGCCGGCTCGGCTCCGGTGGCATGGGCCGCGTCTATCTGGGCCGTTCGGCCGGTGGCCGGACCGTCGCCGTGAAGATCGTGCACCCGCACTTCGCCCTGGACGAGGAGTTCCGGGCCCGCTTCCGCCGTGAGGTGGCGGCCGCCCGGCGGGTCGGCGGCGCCTGGACGGCAACCGTCCTGGACGCCGACCCGGACGCGCCGGTGCCCTGGGTCGCCACGGCCTACGCGGCGGGCCCGTCCCTGGCGGCCGCCGTCGTGGACGGCGGCCCGCTGCCCGCGCATACGGTACGGGCGCTGGGCGCCGGCCTCGCGGAGGCGCTGGCGGCCGTGCACGAACTGGGCCTGGTGCACCGGGACGTGAAGCCCTCCAACGTGCTGCTGACCCTCGACGGCCCGCTGCTCATCGACTTCGGCATCGCGCGGGCCACGGACGGCACGGCCTCGCTGACGTCGTCGGGCGTCTCGATCGGCTCGCCGGGATACATGTCCCCCGAGCAGATCCTCGGCAAGGGCGTCACCGGCGCCGCGGACGTCTTCTCGCTCGGCGCGGTGCTGGCCTACGCGGCGAACGGCGCACCGCCCTTCCCCGGCGACTCCTCCGCCGCCCTGCTCTACAAGGTCGTCCACGAGGAGCCCGAACTCGGCGCGCTGAGCGGCGACCTGCGGGAGGTCACCGAGGCCTGCCTGGTGAAGGAGGCGGGGGCGCGGCCCGGCCCCGGCGAGGTGGCCAGGCGGCTGGCCCCGGAGGGTGCCGCGCGGCTGGTGACGGGCGGGTGGCTGCCGGGGGCGCTGGTGGAGCGGGTCAGCCGGAGCGCGGTGGAGGTGCTGAACCTGGAGGTGACGGGGCCGGGCGCGGCGGTACCGGCGTCCGGGCCGGTGGACTTCAGCACGCCTTCGGTGGACGCGTCCGGAGGCGTTCCCACGGGTGCGCCCCCGGAGGCTGCCACGGGTGCTGCCCCGGGCGTTCCAGGGGGCGTTCCAGGGGGCGTTCCCGCGGTGGGGGCGTTCGGGCCGCCGCCGACGGTGCCGCCCGCGGTCGTACCCGAGCCGCGTGACGCCGTGCCCCCGGGCGTACCCCCGGGGAAGGTCTCGGTGAGCGTCGCCGCGACCGCCGTACCGGCGGGGGAGGGCGGGCGCGGGCGCCGGGTGAGCTGCACGGTCGCGCTCGCGGTGGCCGGGGCGCTGGCGGTGGTGACCGTCGGCGCGGGGTTCCTGTTGAAGCCGTACCTCGGCGGCGACGGCGGACCGAACAACGACAGCGGCGCCGCCGCCACATCACCCTCGTCGTCCTCGTCGTCCTCGTCGGGCGGCGGCTCGGTCCCGGCCGCCTACCTCGGCACCTGGGAGGGCTCGGCCACCGCCCTGGACGGCAACCTGCCCATCGGCACCTTCCGGGTCAGCGTCGAACAGACGACGGTCGGCCGGGAGCTGGGCCGAGTGCGCCAGACCGACCAGCTGGGCGGGGTCTGCACGGACGTACTCACCCTGAAGTCGGTGACCGCCGAGAAGCTCGTCGCGTCCTCGGAGGGCGTCGAGGGCAACCACGACGGCTGCGACCCCGACCCGGCCACCGTGTACCTGACCCCCAGCCACGGCGAGCTGATCTACACGTCCGACAGCTCGGCGGAGGGGAACCCGGTGGCGGTGATGTCGAAGACGGGGGACTGAGCCCCCGCCTCACGGCCACGACTACTGCGGGGTGGTCACCGTGACGTGCTCCCCGCTGCCCAGGTGCAGCATGCCCCGGCCGGGCTGGATCGGGCCGCCGACCATCGCGCGGGTCGTCCGGATGCCGATCAGCTCGCCGGAGCCGGACTCCTGCGGGGAGAGCAGGATGCCCCGGCGGGCCTTCTTGGCGTCGACCTGCCAGCCGGAGAAGCCGTCGCAGATCTCGTCCTCGTCACCGGCGATGACCACGGCGAGCCCCTCCTCGGCGCCGCTCTCCACGATCCGCTTGAAGGCGTCCTCCGCGTCGCAGTCGTCCAGCACCTCGGCGTCGTCGACCAGGACCACGATCGGCTCGGCCGGCGACGCCGACGCGATGACCTCGGTCAGCTCGTCCTCGTCGATGTCCCGCCCGGTGAAGACCTTCAACACGCCTTCCTGGCCCTCTAGTTCGCGCAACGGGGACGTCCGGGGCGCGGCGACGACGATCCGTACGCCGTTGGCCAGGTAGGAGCGGGCGAAGCCCAACAGGGTCGTGGAACGCCCGGACTTGGCGGGACCGCCGATCACGAACGCGGGCACGCCCTGCGCCAGGTCGGGCCCGAAGGCCGTGAGTTCGTCGCCGCCGACGCCCACCAGGGCCCACAGTGGTGAAGCCGCCACCGCCGGATCCCGCATCGCCCAGGCGTCCTCGAAGGAGATCCGGCTGGGCAGCACGTCCACCCGGAACGGACGCCGGGAGCGCGGCACCTGGGCGTCCCGGGCCGCCGCCGCCTCGCCGATCGCGGCGATCGCGGTGGCCTGCCCCTGACCGGTGGTGTCCGCGGACAGCAGCGCGAACTGCGTCTCGGCGGCCGTCTCGCTGCGGAAGGCGCGGCCGGGCGGGATCTCCTCGGGCACCTTGCGCGAGTTGATGTCCAGCATCGAGAAGTCGGCGCGGTCGGCGAGCCGCAGACCGTACTTGTCCTCGGTGAGGGACGAGATCCGCCCGGCCAGGATCTGCCGGTCACCGGTGAGCACGAGATGGATGCCGACGCTCGCACCCTCCCGCATCATCACCATGACCTGGTCGGTGAGATCACCGTGGTTCAGCTCGCCGAGGGTCGGCAGCCAGCCCTCCCAGCGGTCCAGGAGCAGCACGATGTGCGGCAGCCGCTCCGCCTCCGGTACGGCGGCCCGCTGCTCGCCGATGTCCGCGAACCCCTTGTCGGCCAGCAGCTCCTGACGTCGGGTCAGCTCGCCGGAGAGGCGGGCCATGAGCCGCTCCACGCGCTCGGTCTGGTTACGGCCGACGACCGCACCGCAGTGCGGCAGCCGGGTCAGCGCGTTGAGCGCGCCGTTGCCGCAGTCGATGCCGTACAGGTGCACGTCCGCGCAGGAGTTGGTGCGGGCCAGTGACCCCGCGATGGTGCGCAGCACCTGCGAGCGTCCGGTGCGCGGGGCACCGGCGACGATGAGGTGCCCGAAGCTCGCGAAGTCGACGGCGACCGCACGGCGGGCCTGGTCGGCGGGCAGGTCCTCGACACCGTAGGGGGCGGCGGGCAGCGCACCCTGTGCCTGCACGGCCGGCACGTCGTCCAGCAGCAGCATGTCGTCCAGGGCGGGCAGCCACGGCGAGTGCTGGGCCGGGATCGCGAGCGCGGTGTTGGCCTCGCGCACGGCGTCGACCAGCACCTTCAGGTCGGTGATCTCGTCGTCCTCCTTGGCCTCGGACTTGGGCTTGCGCAGCGCGGCCCGCCCGAGGTCCTGCCAGGACAGCGCCCCGGCCCAGGGCGCGAGGGTCGCGGGGTCGGCCGCCCCGGGGCGCCGGCCGCCGACCCGGCCCGACTGGAAGGGGATCAGCGAGGCGTGCCCGAGCCGGACGTACGCCCGTCCCGGCGTGCTCTTCGCGATGTGCCCGGCATCGGGCGCGTCGATGACGTCCGTCGACTCACCGGCGTCGGTCACGCGCAGCGCGATCCGCAGGTTGGTGTTGGCGCGGATCTCGGGGGACACCACACCGGACGGCCGCTGGGTGGCCAGCAGCAGATGGATCCCGAGGGACCGGCCACGCTGGGCGATGTTCACCAGCCCCGCGACGAAGTCGGGCAGGTCCCGCACCATGGACGCGAACTCGTCGATGACGATGAGGAGCCGGGGGACCGGCGGCCGGGACGGATCCCTTCTCACCAGGTCCTGGTAGTCCTCGATGTCCTTGGCGTCGGCGGCGGCGAGGATGTGCTCGCGGCGCTTCAGCTCGGCACCCAGCGACTCCAGCGCGCGCTCCACGAGGTGGGCGTCGAGGTCGGTCACCATGCCGACGGTGTGCGGGAGTTTGACGCAGTCCTTGAACGCCGAGCCGCCCTTGTAGTCGACGAGCACGAAGGTCATGTTCTCCGGCGTGTTCGCCACCGCCAGCGCGGCCACGATGGTCTGCAGCAGCTCGGACTTGCCGGAACCGGTCGTACCGGCGATGAGCCCGTGCGGCCCGTCGCGCCGCAGATCGATGCCGAACGGGCCGTCGTACGACTCCCCGATGACCGCCATCGTCGACTGCCCGCCCATCCGCCACCGCGCGGCGATCGCGTCCCGGGTGGGCGGCTCCAGCTGGAGCACGTCGAGCAGCCGGCTGGCGGCGGGCAGCGCCGAGTCCTCGGACTCCCCGCTGATGTCACGCAGCGGCGACAGGGAGCGGGCGAGCCGGGCGCACCAGGCGGGAGAGACGAAGTCGGGCCGTACGTCGCGCTTGCGCAGCGCCCCGCTCTGCTCGACCCGCAGCCGCAACTCCAGGTCCTGCGGGGCCTGTTCCGCACCCTGCTGGGCCTGGGCCTGCGGGTGCCAGGCACGGAAGGAGGGGAAGCCGCCGACGGCCTGCTGCGCCACGGCCGCCGCGGGCGCGTCCTTGGCCGCCACCGGCTCGGCGACGACGACGCCCTGGCACTCGCCCGGCAGGAACCGCTCCTCCTCGTCCAGACAGATGGAGCGCAGGGCCACTCCCGGCCCTTCCTTCAGCAGCCGCACCACACCCGGCATGGACCGCAGCCGCCGCGACCCGTCCCACACGATCACGATGTCCGGATCGGAGAAGGCGGGCCCCTCGATCTTGCTGCGCCCGCCCTGCTGGAGGGCCTTCTGCCGGCCGTCGAGGAGCTGGGTGAGCTCGCCGACGCGGGCGGCGACGGTCTCGGAGTCGGTGCCGATCAGGACGTTCACGTCCTGGCCGCCGCCCGGACGGGAGTGCGGCAGCCAGCGCACCCAGTCCCAGCGGGTGCCGGCGTCGTTGTCGGTGAGGACGTAGAACTGCACGTCCATCGGGCTGTGCAGGACCGCGGTCTGGGCGACCGCCCAACGCCCCAGCGCGTGCGCCGCGTCACCGGGCCCGGCCACGCCGATCACCCCGAGGTCGCGCAGCGACAGGGCGACCGGGGCGTCCTCGATGTACCAGCGGACCTTGCGCTTGTGCTCGTCCTGCTCGGGGTCGTCGAGCTCGACCTCGGAGGGGACGCGCCCGGTGCCGAAGCGGATCAGCAGATGGTCGGCGTCGGTGCGGCGCCGCTCCCAGAGCCGGGTGCGCGGCCCGGTGCCGTACGTCAGCACCGCGGCGGGGTCGGGCACGGCGGCCCGCCGGTCGCTGCGTTCGGTCTTCAGGGCGTCCTGTGCGTCCTCCTCGATCCGGCCCTTGTGCTCCTTGTACTCCTTCAGCTGCTTGGCATGGGACTTGCGCCCGTGCTTCTTGTCCATGAAGTAGTTGCCGAAGAGCATGACCGGGCTCATCACGGCCATGATCAGGTAGTACCAGCGGTGGAACATGAACACCGAGACCACGGCACCGACGAGCGGCAGCAGCGCCATCAGCCAGGGCAGCGGCCGGGCCTCGTAGTCGCCGGGCGGGTTCGGGAGCGAGAAGTGCGTCTGGTGCTCGGCGGGGCGCAGCCGAGGGGGCCGGTTGTAGTCGAGCCCGGCACCGTCGTCGGACCACTTGAGGGCGGCGTTGGGCGGCGCGTAACCGGTGATCTCCAGCAGGGAGTTGCCGAGGGCGAGCTGGGCACCGAGCGGCCAGTCGCCCTCGCCCTCGAACTCCTCCCCGTCGAGCCGGGCGCCGTCGCCGTGTGTCCGTACTTTGCAGGTGCCGTCGATGGCGATGGTGAGGGTGGCCGCGCGGGCGGGCAGCTCCGGGTCCTCGACGCGGATGTGGCAGGCGGGGCCGGTACCGATGTCGTACCGCCCGACACCGAGGCGGTGCACGGCACCGGCCGCGGGACCGCCCGCCACCCGGAACTCCACGATCCCGGTGGGCTCGCCGAGCACACACCCGGCCGGGTCGTGCAGACTGACGACGACACCGTCGCGCAGCGGCGAGCCGACGACGGTGGCGGCGGGGTCGAGGGCGTAGCCGTCGACGTAGGCGAGCGGACCGGCCGCCTGGACGACCGAGGTCCCCCTCGGCGCCCCGATGGGTATGACCTGGGCGACCTCGCCGACGTCCGGGTAGCCCAGACCGACCTGCCGGGCCAGCTCCCGGGCCACGTCACCGACCGTCGACTCGGGATCGGCGTCGAGCACGACGTCGGCGGTGGCACCGCCGACCGGGTCGACGACCGTCAGACTCAGGCGCACGTTCGTCCTCCTCGCAGGCCCGGCACATTCGGTGTGACCTTAGCCGGACGGGCTTTCCCGGGCGCAACGGGATTGCGCCGGTTCACGATTCCCTCGCACGAGGCCCCTGCGGCCACGTGCCTCCCACCCGTAGGATCTTTGCGCATGGGACGGCCGGGTCAGGACCGGCCGATCCATCGGAGCAAGCCACGGGGGCGAGCCCTGGGGCGGCCACAACACAACGGGAGGGATGCCGACATGGGCAAGGGCAAA
The DNA here is from genome assembly GCF_055580905.1 of Streptomyces sp. NPDC031497. Lineage (NCBI taxonomy): Bacteria > Bacillati > Actinomycetota > Actinomycetes > Kitasatosporales > Streptomycetaceae > Streptomyces > Streptomyces sp. NPDC031497. Next base: position 452 of record NZ_JBVIKO010000025.1, on the reverse strand, counting down.
GACACGGACCTTACTTATGCCGAGATGGAGAAGGTCGCCGGCGACCTGATCAAGGACATGCACGAGCTCGAAGACAAGATCAAGAACATCGAGAAGCGTGTCTCGGCACTGGTGGAGGAGGGCTTCACCACCCAGAAGGCCTCGGGAGCGTACGACGACTCCATGAAGGACTTCACGAAGGGTGCGACGAAGACGATCCAGGGCCTGCACGGGCTCTCGGACTTCCTGAAGAAGGCCAAGGAAGCGTACGAGCAGCTGGACGACCAGCTGGCGAAGCAGGCCAAGGGTTAGTAAAGTCCGCCCTTGACGTGGGACTTGAGTGCGGTGGGGGGGTTCCTTCGCCCCCCCCCGCTTTTCGTTTTTTCTTTTTTTTGGGACCGTCCTCTTTTTTGTCCCCGTTACGGGTTTCCTTGGCACCTTCCCCCTACTTGGTGTACCCCAAGGCCTCCACG